>NZ_JASISZ010000026.1:19066-89251 GCF_030063355.1 Streptomyces sp. PH10-H1 | reverse complement strand
TGCATCGCAATCATGGACGTGGAATGCAACACAGCCGACGGACTGCGTCACGAAAGAATCCACATCGGCACGCCTGCTCAATCGCTACACAGGGTCATCCGCACACGGCCTCTGCGGACACAAGCCGCCTGTTCGCAACGGACGTCATCAACGGCGGCCTCCCCATCCACATCGGCGCGGCCTTGCTCGGCCACGTGAGCCTGCAGACCCTGCAGGGCTACGTCGCGGTCTTCGCCGAGGACGTGGTCGCCCACTACCAGACGTTCCTCACTCACCGCCGGAGCTTGCGGCCCGCGGAGGAGTACGTCGAGGTCAGTCCGGAAGAATGGGCCGACTTCGAGGAGCACTTCGACAAGCGCAAGGTCGAGCTCGGCAACTGTGCTCGCCCCTACGGCACCCCCTGCACCCACGAGCACGCCTGCATCCGCTGCCCGATGCTCCAGGTCAACCCCAAGTTGCTGCCCCGACTCGCAGAGATCGAGAAAGACCTCCTCATGCGTCGGAAGCGGGCGGAGGAGGAACAGTGGCTCGGCGAAGTGGAGGGCATCGACGTGACCTTGACGTTCCTCCGTTCCAAGCAAGACGAAGCCGCGCGGCTCCTCCAGCGGCCCTCCATCGACCTCGGCCTGCCCGCACCTCGCCACGAGGAGACCCAGTGATCAACTGAGCCGACAACCAGAAACGCGCACTGCCGGAGAGGTGATTCCCCTGACAGTGCGCGTCTGTCGACCCCGTGAATCGGTACGAGTGTGGGGCCCAGCTATCTCCTAGGCCCCACACACATCACTGAGACCTTCGGGCTCGCATCCTTCGGATGTACGTCCAGACAATCCAGCACTGCACGCTGGTACTTGCGGCCAGGACGACGGTCAACCACAACTGGTCTGCGCTGAGAAGAACCAACCCCACGCTGGCGAGCGTGTTGATGACCTCATAAAGAGCCATTTGAAACAAGGGATGGGACTGGCGTGAATGAGCCGTGCTCCGCTGACGTTGAGTACGAATTGCACCGCCGGCCACCAGGCCGAAGGAAAATGCGAGTGCGCGTGCATACCGACGGATGTTCTCGCCGGGATGCGGTTCGTCGCTCTTCGTTGTCAGAAGGTCGTGCAGGTCCGGCTCCCAGACCTCGTGATACAAGAATTTCCAGTCCTTGAACGGCACCATGATGACGGTGCAGCGAAGGAGGAGGAACGGGAGACGCTTGGTGACAGCTCGCCGGACGAGAGCTACCACCTCCAGCAGCACAGCAGCGAGGACCGCCGCGGCGAGCGCCAACATCCAGTCGGCGAACGTGAACGCGGCGAGGCCGTGCAGGAGGCCCTTGCCCCCGTCAGCACCGTCCGCCAGAAGTGCGGTCATTCATTCCCACCCTATGTCGTCAGACCCGGCCGAAGGCCCGGTCCCTTTTCCGTGACCCTCGTGATTTCGTGGAGTTCGGCAAGCGCCAGGCGAGCGGCCCGCGCGCCTTCGCCGGTGACCTTGTAGTAGCGGCGAGCCGGACGACCCATCTCGGAGGCGTCGATTTCCTCCTTCTCGCTCTTGATCACGCCTTGGCGCTCCAGACGGGCCAAGATCGGGTACAGCGACCCGCTCTTTAGCCCAGTGGCTTGCATGATTTCCCGGCCGTAGTGCCGGGTCTGAATGTCATCGAGCAACTCCTTGAGAACTTTCGCCGTTGCGGGCGTGAGGCGGATGTTGTCCATGCGAATCCCCAGATCGATCCGGTGGTGGTAGAGCCGGCCGAACCGAGGGGTGGCGCCCTCGATGGCCCTAGAGACTCTACCTAGCTGATAGAAACTCTACCTAGGGGGTAGGGCTTGGTCAACCCCCTCTGGATGCAACCTCGGCGAGGTGGTTGTCGTCGGGTCCCAGGATCAACTTGATTGGTGCAGAGAAGGTTCGTGCTCCGCAACCGCGTCATCGCCGCGCTCACCCGCGGCACGGTCGTGGTCGAGGCCCAGCACCGCAGCGGCTCGCTGATCACCGCGCGGTGCGCTCAGGAACTGGGCCGGCTGACGATGGGAGTGCCAGGCCCGTGCACCTCGGGTCTGTCGGCCGGGGTACATGAACTGCTGCGAAATGAGGCGGTGCTCGTCACCGATGCGGCGGAGGTTGTCGAGATGGTCGGCCGGATCGGCGGGGACCTGGCGCCCGAGCGGCGCGGCCCGGTGCTGGCCAGGGATCTCCTGGAGCCCGGGGCCACGCGGGTGCTGGAGGCGCTGCCCGGCCAAGGCGGCATCGGCGTCGAGCAGATCGCCGCCGCGTCCGGCACCGGAAAGGACGACACGCTCGGACGCCTCTACGAATTGCAGGCGCTGGGCTTCGTGGAACGGGACGGAGAGCGATGGAAGTTGACGCGATCCACCCGGGACGGGGCGGTTCCCCGGGCCGGGTGACCCCGTCAACACGGAGTACGTCGGGGGAACGTAGTTGACCTGGGGCAATCGGGTGACGAGGTTTGGAGGCGGCGCTGAGAACGCATGATTGCTCAACAATCACGCGCGGAGGACCCGTAGCGGGGTCGGAACCCCGACCCCCGCAGCGGAACGTATCTGCGCATGCCTCATACGGAAGTCGTAGCAATAAGCGACACTATCGTCACGCTACGCTCGCATGGACTCCACTTTCCGCCCACGTCACGGCAGAACGGCACAAGACGACGCATGCCCCAGTACACCCCCGGGCCTGACCGGTCGACGGCGGCGACCGCCGCGCGCAGTGCCCCCCGCCCCGCCGCCCCCACCTCGCTCGACGCGCTGTGGCGGACCTATAAGTCCACGGCGGACGCGAAGCTACGGGAGCAGCTCATCCTGCACTACTCACCCCTGGTGAAGTACGTGGCGGGGCGGGTCAGCGTCGGCCTGCCGGCCAACGTCGAGCAGGCGGACTTCGTGTCCTCGGGGGTCTTCGGGCTCATCGACGCCATCGAGAAGTTCGACCCGGAACGGGCGATCAAGTTCGAGACGTATGCGATCACGCGCATCCGCGGCGCCATGATCGACGAGCTCCGGGCACTGGACTGGATCCCGCGCTCCGTGCGGCAGAAGGCACGGGCGGTGGAGCGGGCCTACGCCACCCTCGAGGCGTCGCTGCGGCGCACGCCCAGCGAATCCGAGGTCGCCGCCGAGATGGGGGTCGGCCTGGAGGAGCTGCACGGAGTGTTCAGCGCCCTGTCGCTGGCGAACGTGGTGGCGCTGGAGGAGCTGCTGCATGTCGGAGGCGACAGCGGGGACCGGCTCAGCCTGGTCGACACCCTGGAGGACACCGGCGCCGACAACCCGGTGGAGGTGGCGGAGGACCGCGAACTGCGCCGGCTGCTGGCCCGCGCGGTGAACACGCTCCCCGAGCGCGAGAAGACGGTCGTGACGCTCTACTACTACGAAGGGCTGACGCTCGCCGAGATCGGACACGTGCTCGGCGTCACCGAGAGCCGGGTCAGCCAGATCCACACCAAATCGGTGCTCCAGCTGCGCGCGAAACTGGCGGACGCCGGCCGCTGACGTTCAGCACGGCTTGAGCCGTGACCGGGCGATCCCGAACAGCCAGGGCCTAGAGTGGTCGGGTGCCCAGGATTCGAGCGGCCTCGGTGGCCGAGCACCGGACGATGCAGCGCGACGCCCTGCTGGACGCCGCCCGCTCCCTCCTGACCGAGGGGGGTACGGAGGCGCTGACCTTCCCCGCGCTGGCTGAGCGCACCGGCCTCGCCCGGTCGTCGGTGTATGAGTACTTCCGGTCCCGGGCGGCCGTCGTCGAGGAACTCTGCTCCGTCGACTTCCCGGTGTGGGCGGCCGAGGTCGAGGCGGCGATGGAGGCCGCCGACAGCGGTGAAGCCAAGATCGAGGCGTATGTGCGCAGCCAGCTCACGCTGGTGGGTGACCGTCGGCACCGGGCCGTGGTGGCCATCTCGGCGGGCGAGCTGGACGCCGGGGCCCGAGAGAAGATCCGCGCAGCGCACGGCGGCCTGGTGGCGATGGTGGTCGAGGCGCTGGGCGGCCTCGGACACGAGCAGCCCCGGCTGACGGCGATGCTGCTGCAGGGCGTCGTGGACGCCGCGGTACGCCGTATCGAGCTGGGCGCAGCCGAGGTGCCGGAGCAGATCGTCGAAGCCGCGGTGGCCATGTCACTGCGCGGAGTAAGAGGCCCGGGCGCACCGCAGGGATAGCGCCCACCGCAGAGCTGGGGCTCACCGCGCGGACAGGCTCACCGCGAGGGCAGTACGGGCTGCGAGGACAGACCGGGCCGCGAGAACAGACCGGGCCGCGGGGAGCGGGACGCCGAAGACCGGCAGCAGCCGGGACGGGCCGCAGCGGCTCATCCATCCGGGCAGCAGGGACAGCGGGTCGAGGTAGACGTCGCCGCGCAGCAGCCCCCAGTGCAGACACCCCGCGGGGCAGTGCCAGGGCCCGCGCTCCAGCAGCCCCACCACCTGGCCCGCGATCACCGAGTCGCCCACCGAGACCAGGGCCCGTACCGGTTCGTAGGTGGTGCGCAGCCCGCCCGGCAGCAGCACCGAGACCACCCCGACGCCGGCCACCGGTCCGGCGCACGACACCCTCCCGGGCGTGGCCGACCGCACCGCGGCGCCCGGTCCTGCCCGGAGATCCACCCCGCGGTGCCCAGCGCCCCACGGCGAAGCGGATGGCTCAAAGCCGCGCTCCACCACCGGCCGCCCGCGTGTTCCCCCGCCGGCCACGGGCCAGCTCCGGGCGCCGGGTCCGGGGTCCCCGACGGATCCGCCGGGGCCCGCGACGGGCAGGGGCGCGGCGAACACCAGGGCCGCGATGAGCGAGAACCACAAGGGGAAGGTCATGCCCCGACGGTCCCGCATTCCGCACGCAAAAGACGATCATGAGGACGGCCTGTGGATAACGCGGTGGCCGAAGATGCTGTCGTTCCGCACTCCGCCGGTCACGTACACTTTCTCTGGCGATCCGGGTCACCGGGTCGACTTCGCACGCCCCGCCACCGACTTCCTCGTGAAGGGTGGCCGCGCCCCTCGGTCCCTCGTGGCACGGCGCGTCGGGGCGTCAGGCGCGACGGCCGTCCGGCCGTCGCGATAACCGAGCACCTCAAGGAGCGCGGCCATGGCCGTCGTCACGATGCGGGAGCTGCTGGAAAGCGGCGTCCACTTCGGTCACCAGACCCGTCGTTGGAACCCGAAGATGAAGCGATTCATCTTCACGGAGCGCAACGGCATCTACATCATCGACCTGCTCCAGTCGCTGTCGTACATCGACCGCGCCTACGAGTTCGTCCGCGAGACCGTCGCCCACGGCGGTTCGATCATGTTCATCGGTACCAAGAAGCAGGCGCAGGAAGCCATCGCCGAGCAGGCCTCGCGCGTCGGCATGCCCTACGTCAACCAGCGTTGGCTCGGCGGCATGCTCACGAACTTCTCGACCGTCTACAAGCGCCTGCAGCGCCTGAAGGAGCTCGAGGAGATCGACTTCACGGATGTGGCCGCCTCCGGCCTCACCAAGAAGGAGCTCCTGGTCCTCTCCCGCGAGAAGGACAAGCTCGAGAAGACCCTCGGCGGTATCCGCGAGATGCAGAAGGTGCCCAGCGCCGTCTGGATCGTGGACACCAAGAAGGAGCACATCGCCGTCGGTGAGGCGCGCAAGCTGCGCATCCCGGTCGTCGCGATCCTCGACACCAACTGCGACCCCGACGAGGTCGACTACAAGATCCCGGGCAACGACGACGCGATCCGCTCCGTCACGCTGCTCACCCGTGTGATCGCCGACGCCGTCGCCGAGGGCCTCATCGCCCGCTCCGGTGCCGCCACCGGTGACAAGAAGGCCGAAGGCGCCGCCGAGCCGCTCGCCGAGTGGGAGCGCGAGCTCCTCGAGGGCGAGAAGGCCAAGGACGAGACCGAGGCTCCGGTCGAGTCCGGTGCTGAGACCGAGGCCGTCGCCGACGCCGCGGCCGAGACCGTCGTCGAGGCCGTCGCCGACGCCGAGGCTCCGGCCGCCGAGGTCACCGAGGCTGCCGCCGAGACCGTCGAGGCCCCGGCCGCCGACGTCGAGGCCGACAAGGCCTGAGGCTCCGCCTTCCAGTACGTGTGACGACGGCGGGGGCCCTGGTCCCCGCCGTTCACCCGTAGATCAACCGACTCTCATCGGGAAGAGACCTAACGACCATGGCGAACTTCACCGCCGCTGACGTCAAGAAGCTCCGCGAGCTGACCGCCGCCGGCATGATGGACTGCAAGAACGCTCTCGTAGAGGCTGACGGCGACCTGGACAGGGCCGTCGAGATCCTCCGCGTCAAGGGCCAGAAGGGCGTCACCAAGCGCGAGGGCCGTTCGGCCTCCAACGGTGCCGTCGTCTCCCTTATCGCCGGGGACGCTTCCGAGGGTGTACTCCTCGAGCTCAACTGCGAGACCGACTTCGTCGCGAAGAGTGAGAAGTTCCTCCCTGTCGCCGACGCGCTGGCCGCGCACGTCGCCGCCACGAAGCCCGCTGACCTCGAGGCGCTGCTCGCCTCCGAGATCAAGGACGGCCAGACCGTCCAGGCGTTCGTCGACGAGGCCAACGCCACGCTCGGCGAGAAGATCGTCCTGGGCCGCTTCGCGCAGTTCACCGACGGTTACGTCGCCTCCTACCTGCACCGCACCAGCCCGGACCTGCCCCCGCAGGTCGGCGTGCTGGTCGAGTTGGACAAGGAGAACGCCCAGGTCGCGAAGGACGTCGCGCAGCACATCGCCGCGTTCTCGCCGCTCTTCCTGTCCCGCGAGGACATCCCCGCCGAGGTGCTCGAGAACGAGCGCCGCGTCGCCGAGGCCACCGCGCGCGAGGAGGGCAAGCCCGAGGCTGCTCTCGCCCGCATCGTCGAGGGCCGCGTGACGGGCTACGTCAAGGAGAACTCGGTTCTCGAGCAGTCCTTCGCGAAGGACAGCAAGAAGACCGTCCAGAAGGTTCTGGACGAGGCCGGTGTCACGCTGAAGCGTTTCGCGCGCTTCCGCGTCGGCGTCTGAGCCAGCCAGCGAATGACCGACGACCCCGCTAGGGTCGGACGCGGTCGGCCGCCCGCCGGCCGACCGCAGTTGTGACGAGGAGGCCATTGCCGTAAAGGGAACCCACGTGGACCCACGGCAATGGCCTTCTTCGTACGCGCATGAGGAGATCTCCATGGATGAGGGCGCCGACAAGGCCTCCGACAAGGCCCGCGACTCAGCTACCGGCACCGCCTCCGGTACCGGGGTCCCGCGGAGCCGGTACCTGCTGAAGCTGTCCGGCGAGGCATTCGCCGGAGGCGGCGGACTGGGCGTCGACCCGGACGTCGTGCACGCGATCGCCCGCGAGATCGCCGCCGTCGTCCGAGAGGGCTACGAGATCGCCATCGTCATCGGCGGTGGCAACTTCTTCCGTGGCGCGGAGCTCCAGCAGCGCGGCATGGACCGGGCCCGTTCCGACTACATGGGCATGCTCGGCACCGTCATGAACTGCCTCGCCCTCCAGGACTTCCTGGAGAAGGAGGGCATCGAGACCCGGGTGCAGACCGCCATCACGATGGGCCAGGTCGCCGAGCCGTACATCCCGCTGCGCGCCGTGCGGCACCTGGAGAAGGGCCGCGTCGTGATCTTCGGCGCCGGCATGGGCATGCCGTACTTCTCCACCGACACCACCGCCGCCCAGCGAGCTCTGGAGATCGACGCCCAGGCGCTGCTCATGGGCAAGAACGGGGTCGACGGGGTCTACGACTCGGACCCCAAGCACAACCCGGACGCGGTCAAGTACGACGCCCTGGAGTACAGCGAGGTCATCTCTCGCGACCTCAAGGTCGCCGACGCCACCGCGATCACCCTGTGCCGTGACAACAAGCTGCCGATCCTCGTCTTCGAGCTGCTCGCCGAGGGAAACATCTCGCGAGCCGTAAAGGGTGAGAAGATCGGCACGCTCGTCAACGACCAGGGCACGCGGGGCTAACCGCCCGCCCACGGGGATGGACAACAGGCTGCCGGTCGGACACCGTGCAGGAAAGACGCGCGCAGGGGCCAGGCTCTGCCTTCTGAAAACCAGGAGCACATGGTGATTGAAGAGACCCTTCTCGAGGCCGAGGAGAAGATGGAGAAGGCCGTGATCGTCGCGAAGGACGACTTCGCCGCGATCCGTACCGGCCGTGCGCACCCGGCGATGTTCAACAAGATCGTGGCCGAGTACTACGGCGCCATCACGCCGATCAACCAGCTGGCCTCCTTCTCGGTGCCGGAGCCCCGGATGGCCGTGGTGTCCCCCTTCGACAGCAACGCGCTGCGCAACATCGAAGAGGCGATCCGCAACTCCGACCTCGGCGTCAACCCGAGCAACGACGGCCGCATCATCCGGGTGGTGTTCCCGCAGCTGACCGAGGAGCGCCGCAAGGACTACATCAAGGTCGCCCGGACCAAGGCCGAGGACGCGAAGATCTCGATCCGCGCGATCCGCCGCAAGGCCAAGGAGACCCTCGACAAGCTTGTCAAGGACAAGGAGTCCGGCGAGGACGAGGTGCACCGCGCGGAGAAGGAGCTGGACGACACGACGGGCAAGTACGTGGCCCAGATCGACGAGCTGCTCAAGCACAAGGAAACCGAGCTGCTCGAAGTCTGACGCAGCGGTGCGCCACCAGGGTCGGACAGCGGTCCGGCCCTGCGTTCTCCCGGGGGGTGACCCCCGCACCCCCCGCCAGAACACCAGGCCGGACGCCTGGTCCGGAACAACAACGCGAGGCGAAACTCAGTGAACGACTCCTCCTGGGGTGCCACGCCGCGCTCCGGCCACTGGGAAACGCCGGCGGGGGGACCGGGCGACGGCTCGGCGGGTTTCGCGCAGGATGCGCTCGACGCAGCGCAGACTCGTCGTATGCCGCCTGAGCCGTCACCGGAACCCGTCCCGCCCGTGAAGAAGTCGGCAGGCCGTAACCTGCGGGCCGCGATAGGGGTCGGCGTCGGCATGGGCGCGGTCATCGCCGCCTCGCTGTTCATCGTCAAGGCCGCCTTCGTCGGCGTGGTGGCGCTCGCCGTCGTCGTCGGCCTGTGGGAGCTCACCTCCCGGCTCGCAGAGAAGAAGGCGATCCACGTCCCGCTCGTGCCGCTCGCGGTCGGCGGGGTCGGCATGGTCGTCGCGGGCTACGCGCGCGGCGCCGAGGGCGCGTGGGTCGCCATGGCGCTCACCTCGCTCGCCATCCTGGTGTGGCGGATGACCGAGCCGCCGGAGAACTATCTGCGGGATGTCACCGCGGGCGTCTTCGCCGCCTTCTACGTGCCCTTCCTCGCCACCTTCGTGTCGATGATGCTCGCTGCCGAAGACGGCCCCTGGCGGGTGCTCGTCTTCCTGCTTCTCACCGTGATCAGCGACACAGGCGCCTACGCGGTCGGCTGGCGCTTCGGCCGCCGGCTGCTCGCTCCCCGCATCAGCCCCGGCAAGACCCGCGCGGGACTCTTCGGCGCCATCGCCTTCGCGATGACGGCGGGCGCCCTGTCGATGCAGTACCTGATCGACGGCGGCACATGGTGGCAGGGCCTGGTCCTCGGCCTGGTGGCGGCGGTCAGCGCGACCCTCGGCGACCTCGGTGAGTCCATGATCAAACGGGACCTCGGGATCAAGGACATGGGCACCCTGCTGCCCGGCCACGGCGGCATCATGGACCGCCTCGACTCCCTCCTTCCGACGGCCCCCGTGGTGTGGCTGCTGCTGGTGATCTTCGTCGGGACCGGCTGACTCCGCACGTCTGCGACACTGGTAGGACCATGCCTGTACCCGGAGAACTCACCTTTGCCGTGCCGCGCGGGGCCAAGAAGCCCCCGCGGCACCTCGCCGACCTCACTCCCGCCGAGCGACGGGAGGCGGTCGCCGAGCTGGGCGAGAAGCCGTTCCGCGCAAAGCAGCTGTCGCAGCACTACTTCGCGCGCTACGACGATGACCGGTCCAGCTGGACGGACATCCCGGCGGGTTCGCGCGACAAGCTCGCGGACGGACTGCTGCCGGAGATGATGTCGGTTGTGCGGCACATCAGCTGCGACGACGACACCACCCGTAAGACGCTGTGGCGGTTGTTCGACGGCACACTCGTCGAGTCCGTGCTGATGCGGTACCCGGACCGGGTCACGATGTGCATCAGTTCGCAGGCCGGCTGCGGTATGAACTGTCCGTTCTGCGCGACGGGGCAGGCGGGTCTCGACCGCAATCTGTCGACGGCCGAGATCGTCCACCAGATCGTGGCCGGGATGAAGTCGCTGCGTGACGGTGAGATCCCCGGCGGTCCCGCCCGGCTGAGCAACATCGTGTTCATGGGCATGGGTGAGCCGCTGGCGAACTACAACCGGGTCATCGGCTCGATCCGCCGGCTGACGGACCCGGAGCCCGACGGGCTGGGGCTGTCGCAGCGCGGTATCACCGTGTCGACGGTCGGTCTGGTCCCGGCGATGCTGCGCTTCGCCGACGAGGGCTTCAAGTGCCGGCTCGCGGTGTCGCTGCACGCCCCGGACGACGAGCTGCGCGACACCCTGGTGCCGGTCAACACCCGCTGGAAGGTGCGCGAGGTGCTGGACGCCGCGTGGCACTACGCGGAGGTGTCCGGCCGCCGGATCTCCATCGAGTACGCGCTGATCAAGGACATCAACGACCAGGCGTGGCGGGCGGACCTGCTCGGGCGGCTGCTCAAGGGCAAGCGGGTGCACGTCAACCTCATCCCGCTCAATCCCACCCCCGGGTCGAAGTGGACGGCTTCGCGGCCGGAGGACGAGCGCGCGTTCGTGCGGATGCTGGAGTCCCATGGGGTTCCGGTGACCGTCCGTGACACCCGTGGCAGTGAGATCGACGGAGCGTGCGGGCAGCTGGCGGCCTCCGAGGGCTGACGGGCCCGGCGCGCTGCTATCGTGGCGCTCGTAGATTCGTACAACTGAACATTCCGACAGGGGAGCGCACCAGCGCTGAGAGTGCGGCGACCGGCGAAGCCGGAGCGTCCGCAGACCCTCGGACCTGATCCGGGTAATGCCGGCGTAGGGAGTCAACCCGCTCATGAACACCAACCTTCGGTGCGCCGCCATAGCGGTCGTCGCCACCGCCCTCGGCGCGACCGCGCTGACTGCCTGCGGCGGTTCCGCTGACAAGGCCGCCGACAGCACCAGGACGGCGTCGAAGACCGTCACGCTCGTCAGCCATGACTCCTTCGCGGCTTCGGCGCCGGTACTGAAGGAGTTCACCAAGGAGACCGGCTACACGGTCAAGGTGCTGCGCGGCGGCGACGCCGGCGCGGCCGTGAACCAGGCGATCCTGTCCAAGGGACACCCGCAGGGCGATGTCTTCTTCGGTGTCGACAACACGCTGCTGTCCAGGGCGCTCGACAACGATCTCTTCACACCGTACGAGGCCAAGGGCCTGGACCAGGTCCCGGCGGCGCTGCAGCTCGACAAGGACAAGCACCGGGTCACGCCTATCGACTCCGGCGACGTCTGCGTCAACTACGACCGCAAGTACTTCGACGCGCACAAGCTGGCCGTGCCCGCGAGCTTCGACGATCTGATCAAGCCGGAGTACAAGAACCTGCTGGTCACCGAGAACGCCGCCACGTCCTCACCCGGCCTGGCCTTCCAGCTGGGCACGATCGCGAAGTACGGCGACGACGGCTGGCAGGGCTACTGGAAGAAGCTCAAGGAGAACGGCGTCGAGGTCGTGGACGGCTGGGAGCAGGCGTACAACGACCGCTTCTCCGGCTCCGGCGGCGGCAAGGGCAAGGGCGACAAGCCGCTCGTCGTCTCCTACGCCTCCAGCCCGCCCGCCGAGGTGCTGGGTGTCAAGCCGCAGCCGGCGCAGGGGCCGACCGGTGTCGCGGCCGGTACGTGCTTCCGGCAGATCGAGTTCGCCGGGCTGCTCAAGGGCGGCGCGAACGACAAGGGCGGCAAGGCGCTGCTGGACTTCCTGCTGAGCAAGAGGTTCCAGGAGGACATGCCGCTGCAGATGTTCGTGAACCCGGCCCGCACGGACGCGGCGCTGCCCGCCGAGTTCACCAAGTACGGTGCGAAGATCGAAACCCCGCCCGCCCTCGCCCCGGACAGGATCGCCAAGAACCGTGACCAGTGGGTCAAGACATGGTCCTCACTCGTCCTGAAGTAGGGACGCCGGAAGGGGTTCCGAAGGGGACGCGGAAAGCGACCCGGGGCCGGATCCCGCGACGCATCCCGAAGGCGACGGCGGTGCGGCTCGGCCTGATGGCCGTGCCCACCGCGTTCTTCGCGGTCTTCTTCGCCTATCCGGTGGCCGCCATCGTCACCAGGGGCCTGCGCGCCGGCGGCCGGTGGCGGTTCGGCCGGATCGGCGAGGTGCTGACCGACCCGGAGATCCTGCGGGTGCTGTGGTTCACCGCCTGGCAGGCGGTCGTCTCGACCGGGCTCACGCTGGCGGTCGCGCTCCCTGCGGCGTATGTCTTCGCCCGCTTCGCGTTCCCCGGCAAGCGGCTGCTGCGGGCGGTGGTGGCCGTGCCGTTCGTGCTGCCGACGGTCGTGGTCGGCTCGGCGTTCCTGGCGCTGCTCGGACGCGGGGGGATGCTCGACGACCTGTGGGGCGTCCGGCTCGACACCACCGTCTGGGCGATCCTGCTCGCGCACGTCTTCTTCAACTTCGGCGTCGTCGTCCGCTCCGTGGGCGGTCTCTGGTCGCAGCTCGACCCGCGCCAGGAGGAGGCCGCCCGGGTACTCGGCGCCGGCCGTTTCGCGGCCTGGCGCCGGGTGACGCTGCCCGCGCTGGGTCCCGCCGTGGCCGCCGCCGCGCTGATGGTCTTCCTCTTCACGTTCACGTCGTTCGGCGTCATCCAGATCCTCGGCGGGCCGAAGTACTCCACCCTGGAAGTGGAGATCTACCAGCAGACCGCGCAGTTCCTCGATCTGCCGACGGCCGCGGTGCTCACCCTGGTGCAGTTCGCCGCGGTCGTCACGATCCTCGCGCTGCACGCGTGGACCGTGCGCCGCCGGGAGAGCACCCTGAGGCTCGTCGATGCCGCGCACACCTCGCGGCGGCCGCGCGGCGCGGCCCAATGGACGCTGCTGTGGACGGTGCTGGCCGTCATCGTCTTCCTGATCCTGGTACCGCTCGGGGTCCTCGTGGCGCGCTCCCTGGACGGCCCCGACGGCTACGGCCTCACCTTCTACCGGGCGCTGCTCTCGGTCCCGGAGACCGGCGGGACCTTCGTCGTCGCGCCCGTCGAGGCGGTCTGGAACTCCGTGCAGTACGCCCTGGCGGCCACGGCGATCGCTCTGCTGGTCGGCGGCCTCGCCGCTGCCGCGCTCACCCGCCGGACCGGGGGGCTGGTACGGGGGTTCGACGCGCTGCTGATGCTGCCGCTGGGCATCTCCGCGGTGACGGTCGGCTTCGGTTTTCTCATCACCCTCGACAAACCCCCGCTCGACCTGCGGTCGACATGGCTCCTGGTGCCGCTGGCGCAGGCGCTGGTGGGTGTGCCGTTCGTGGTGCGCACGATGCTGCCCGTCCTGCGGGCGGTGGACTCCCGGCTGCGGGAGGCGGCAGCGGTGCTGGGCGCCTCGCCGTGGCGGGCCTGGCGGGAGGTGGACCTGCCGCTGGTACGGCGCGCGCTGCTCATCGCGGCGGGCTTCGCGTTCGCCGTCTCGCTCGGTGAGTTCGGCGCGACCGTCTTCATCGCGCGGCCCGACAACCCGACCCTGCCGGTGGCGGTGGCCCGGCTCCTTGGCCGCGCCGGGGAGCTCAACTACGGGCAGGCGATGGCCCTGAGCACCATCCTGATGCTGGTGTGCGCGGGCGCGCTGCTGGCACTGGAGCGCCTGCGTACCGACCGTTCAGGAGAGTTCTAGATGTCCACCGTGCCTCCAGCGCTGTCCTCGCCCCAGCCCTCGCCCCGGCCCTCGACATTGCGACCGTCGTTGCTGCGGCTCGACGGGGTGACGGTCCGCTTCGGCGACCGCGCGGCGCTGGACGCCGTGGACCTGGACGTCACGGAGCACGAGACGGTGTGCGTGCTGGGGCCGAGCGGCAGCGGGAAGTCCACCCTGCTGCGCGTGGTGGCCGGGCTGCAGACGGTGGATGCCGGGCGGGTGCTGCTGGACGGCCGCGACCAGTCGGGCGTGCCCACCCACCGGCGCGGGCTGGGCCTGATGTTCCAGGACCACCAGCTGTTCCCGCAGCGGGACGTCGGCGGCAACGTCGGCTTCGGGCTGCGGATGCGCAAGGTCGGGCGCGCCGAGGCGGACCGCACGGTCGCCGGGCTGCTGGACATGGTCGGCCTCCCGGGCGCTCAGCGGCGGGCCATCGCCGCGCTGTCCGGCGGCGAGCAGCAGCGTGTGGCGCTGGCCCGCGCGCTGGCCCCGGAGCCGAAACTGCTGATGCTGGACGAGCCGCTCGGCCAGCTCGACCGCGGTCTGCGCGAGCGGCTCGTCGTGGAGCTGCGTCAGCTGTTCGGGCGGCTCGGCACGACGGTCCTCGCGGTCACCCACGACCAGGGCGAGGCGTTCGCGCTCGCCGACCGGGTCGTGGTCATGCGCGAAGGGCGGATCGCGCAGACCGGCACTCCGCTGGAGGTGTGGCAGCGGCCCGCTTCCGAATTCGTGGCCCGCTTCCTGGGGTTCGACAACGTCGTCGAGGCGACCGTGCACGACGAGGCGGCCGACACCCCCTGGGGCAAGGTCCCGGTGCTGCCGGGCGCGGCCCAGGGGCCGGGCCGGCTGCTGGTCCGCCCCGCCGGGGTGCGGCTGACCGCCGTCCGCGACGGCCTGCCCTGCACGGTGACGGCCAGGACCTTCCGCGGTGACCTGGTCACCCTGCTGCTGCGCCCGGAGCACGGCCCGCCGCTGGAGGCGGCCTGCGCGCTGCGGGACGCGCCGGAGGCCGGCGCGTCGGTGGGTGTGGCCTTCACCGCTCAGGACGTGGTGGTCCTCAGCGTGTGACCGGTGCGTTCCGGGTGAGCCGGGCGAGCGCGTCCGGCGCCTCGTCGACGGAGTCGACCAGCGCGATACGGGCCGCCATGGGCCGGTCCTTCGCGAGCGCTTCGAGCAGCGGCCAGGCGGGCAGGTCACGGGTCCAGTGCTCGCGGTCCACCAGCACCATGGGCGTCGGGCCGCTCCGGGACTCGTAGTAGTTCGGCGTCGCGTTGTCGAAGATCTCCTGGACGGTGCCGGCCGCGCCCGGCAGGAACACCACGCCGGCCGTGCAGCGGGCCAGCAGGCCGTCCTCGCGGACCGCGTTCGCGAAGTACTTGGCGATGTGACCGGCGAAGGCGTTCGGCGGCTCGTGGCCGTAGAACCAGGTCGGGATGCCGACGGACGCGCCGCCGTCCGGCCAGCGCTCCCGTACGGCGAAGGCGGCCGACGCCCAGTCGCCGATCGACGGCGTGAACGAGGGCGACTTCGCCAGCAGCTCCAGCGCCTCCCCGAGCATCGCGTCCGCGAACGGGGCCGTGTACGCGCCCAGGTTCGCCGCCTCCATGGCGCCGGGGCCGCCCCCGGTGGCGACGGTCAGCCCGGAGCGGGCCAGCGTCCGGCCGAGCACGGCGGCGCCCGCGTACGTGTCCTTGCCGCGCTCCATCGCATGGCCGCCCATGACTCCGACCACCCGCGCCCCGGTGAGTAGTTCGTCGAGCGCGTCCGAAATGGCGTCGTCATGGATGCTCCGCAGCATCGACGCGAGTATGTCGCCGTCCGCCCTGGTCCGCTGGAACCACTCGTAGGCGCGGGCGTCGGGCGTCGTCGGGTAGCCCGCCTCCAGCCCCTCGTAGAGCGCGTCCGGGGTGTACAGCGCCCCGCGATAGGGATCGAACGGCAGATACGGCACCGGCGGGAACACCATCGCCCCGCGCGCCCGTACATGCGCCATGGCCGCCGGTTCCATCGGACAGCCCAGGAACACCGCCTCGGCCGGGTCCAGTGACAGCAGGACGGAGGTACGGTCCGTCAGATCGACGGCCTGCAGCCGGTATCCGGCGAGCGAGCCGGCGGCGGCCACGCGGTCGAACTCCGCCAGCGTTTCGATCTCACGGTCATGGGCGCCGCTGTACGGCGTGGAGTCGGTCAGCACGGCTGCACCCTAGTGGCAGTGGCGGCAGGAGACGGCGAGGACCTGCGCTCCCACCGCCTACGCGGTCAGCGGTGACGCCGCGAGCTGCGCGATGACGGCGGCCAGCGGGAAGGCGACCGCGAGCACGACCGCGCACCGCAGGGCGGCGGCCGCACGCAGCAGGCCGGCGGGCGCGCCGAGCTGGACGAGGGCGGCGGTGGAGTGCTCACGGGTGCGCCCGGCCTCGATGACGGCGGTGACGGCGGCCGTGACGGTGCAGACCGCGATCAGCGCGGCGGCGAAGCCGGTGAGTGGGCCGAACGGGCGGGAGCCGGTGCCGTTGAGCTCGATGGCGGCCAGCGCCCCGGAGGCGACGGCGCACAGCACGGCGAGCGGGCGGCCGGTCCTGCGGGACTCCTCCTGGAGGGCGCGGCCCGCGAGCAGCCGCAGGACGCCGGGCCGGTGGAGGGCCAGCAGGCGTCCGCAGGCGTGGACGAGTCCGGGGCCGGCGAGGACCATGCCGGCCGCGGTCAGTACCCAGCCGGCCAGGACCGCGGGAGCGACCTGGCCGAGGCCGCCGGGCAGCGGCAGCAGGTCGGCGGCGGTCGAATGGCGCAGGTCGTCGGTGGACACCTCGATGACGAGGCCGATGGCGGTGAGGGCGGCGCCCCATGACAAGCCGGCCGGGGCGGTGACCGCGGAGCGGGTGCCGGGGTCGTCCGCGTCGGCGGAGGCGGCCGCCGTGGGGGCGGTGCGCCGCGGCCACAGGCTGGCGGCGCTGGCCGCCGTGGCCAGCAGCGGCACGGCGGCGAGGAGCGTCAGCACGCCCGCGACCGGCAGCGGGCGGTCCTGGCCGAGGGCGCCGGAGGCCGTTCCGTCCAGCCCGGCGAGGCCGCCGCGCAGCCGCAGGAAGACCAGCAGCGCGATGACGCTGCCCAGCCCGCACGACAGCGCCGTGGTGGCGGCGCCGAGCACCGGCACTCCGGTGCGGCCGAGCCCGGCCGCGGCGAGTCCCGCGTGCAGGCGCCCGCTGGGTTCGGTCCTGGAGACCGCCACCGAGACCTGGACGGCGGCGGCGAACGGGACCACGCACCACGCGAGACGGGTCGCCGACGCGGCGGAGTGGCCGGGGTGTCCCATGGCGTAGCCGAGGGCGGACAGCAGCAGAAATCCGGTACCGGCGGAGGCGGCGGCGACCAGCAGTCGGCGGAGCAGGACCGTGACGGCGGATCCGCGCGCTACACGGAGGCTGAGCACGACGCGGCGCCCTCCCGGTCCTGAGCCGGCATGGCCGCGGCCGGCCGGCCGTCGACCAGGGTGATCACCCGGTCGGCGAGCGAGGCCACCTCGGGATCGCTGGTGGCGAGCACCACGGTGATGCCGTGCGAGCGCGCGGCGCTGGCCAGCGTACGAAGCACCTGGGAGCGGTCCGCGCGGTGCAGCGGGGCGGTGGGCTCGTCGGCGAAGATTACCTCGGGGAGGGTGACCAGGGCGCGGGCGATGGCCACCCGCTGGCGCTGCGCCTGGAGCAGCTCTGCGGGGCGTTTGCGGGCCACCGAGCCGACGTCGAGGCGGTCCAGCCACTCCTGGGCGGTGATCTTGGCGGTGCGGTGCGGATGGCCGCAGAGCAGGAGAGGGAGGGCGGCGTTCTCCCGGGCGGTGAGTTCGGGCAGCAGCTGCGGGGTGCTGCCGATCCATCCGAAGCGGTCACGGCGCAGCCGCTCGCGCGCGAGCAGCGGGAGGGTGTGCACGGGCGCGCTGTTGAACCACACTTCGCCCTGGTCCGGCAGCAGCTGTCCTGACAGGCAGCGCAGAAGTGTGGTCTTGCCCGAGCCACGGGGCCCCAGCACACCGAGGATCTCGCCGTCGCGTACGCCCAGCGAGACGCCGAGCAGTGCGGGTGAGCCCTGGTGGGCGTGGCGCAGGGCGCGGGCCCAGAGCACATCGTTGTCGGGCGGGGCCACCATTGCCGATTACCTCCGCGAGTCGTTCCCCCTGATCCGGTCAACGAATGCGGGGGAGACCGGTCACTGCCGGATCACTGCGTTGGCACCTTACTGAGGGTGCGGCGGCGCGCGGGTGAGGCTCGACGGCGGATCGTCCGGACGGCCGCACGCAAGCGCCGGCCGGGCTGCATTCAGCCCGGCCGGCGCTTGCGGCCTACGGAAACACCGCGTAGCGGTTAGAGCTTCGTCCACGCCTCGGTGAGGACCGCCCGCAGGATGCCCTCGATCTCGTCGAAGGTCTCCTGGGTGGAGATCAGCGGCGGCGCGAGCTGGATGACCGGGTCGCCGCGGTCATCGGCACGGCAGTACAGGCCGTTCTCGAAGAGCGCCTTGGAGAGGAAGCCGTACAGGACGCGCTCGGTCTCCTCGTCCGTGAAGGACTCCTTGGTGACCTTGTCCTTGACCAGCTCGATGCCGTAGAAGAAGCCGTTGCCGCGGACGTCTCCGACGATCGGCAGGTCGTGCAGCTTCTTGAGCGTCGAGAAGAACGCGCCCTCGTTGTCGAGCACGTGCTGGTTGAGGCCCTCGCGCTCGAAGATGTCGAGGTTCGTGATCCCGACGGCCGCGGAGACCGGGTGGCCGCCGAACGTGTAGCCGTGCAGGAAGGTGTTCTCGCCCTTGTAGAACGGCTCGGCGAGCTTGTCGGAGATGATGCAGGCGCCGATCGGGGAGTAGCCCGAAGTCATGCCCTTGGCACAGGTGATCATGTCCGGCACGTAGTCGAACTTGTCGCACGCGAACATGGTGCCGAGGCGGCCGAAGGCGCAGATGACCTCGTCGGAGACGAGCAGCACGTTGTACTGGTCGCAGATCTCGCGGACCCGCTGGAAGTACCCGGGCGGCGGCGGGAAGCAGCCGCCGGCGTTCTGCACCGGCTCCAGGAACACGGCCGCGACGGTCTCGGGACCCTCGAAGAGGATCTCCTGCTCGATCTGGTCGGCGCACCAGCGGCCGTAGGCCACCGGGTCGTCGCCGAAGAGCGGGGCGCGGTAGATGTTGGTGTTCGGCACCTTGTGGGCACCGGGGACCAGCGGCTCGAACGGCGCCTTGAGCGCCGGCAGGCCGGTGATCGACAGGGCGCCCGCCGGGGTGCCGTGGTAGGCGACCGCACGGGAGATGACCTTGTACTTGGTCGGCTCACCCGTGAGCTTGAAGTACTGCTTGGCCAGCTTCCAGGCGGTCTCGACCGCTTCACCGCCACCGGTGGTGAAGAAGACCTTGTTCAGGTCGCCGGGGGCGTAGTTCGCCAGCCGCTCGGCCAGTTCCACAGCCTTGGGGTGGGCGTACGACCAAATGGGGAAGAAGGCCAGTTCCTGCGCCTGCTTGTACGCGGTCTCGGCGAGCTCGTGGCGGCCGTGACCGGCGTTGACCACGAACAGGCCGGAGAGGCCGTCGAGGTACTTCTTGCCCTTGTCGTCGTAGATGTACGTGCCCTCGCCGCGCACGATGGTCGGCACAGGGGCGTTCTCGTACGACGACATGCGGGTGAAGTGCATCCACAGGTGGTCGTACGCGGTCTTCGAGAGGTCCGCGCTCATGGCTATCTGGTTCCCCAGGTGTAGGTCTGCTTCCGGAGCTTCAGGTAAACGAAACTCTCGGTGGTCCGCACGCCGGGCAGCGCGCGGATCCGCTTGTTGATCATTTCCAGCAGGTGGTCGTCGTCCTCGCAGACGATTTCGATCAGCAGATCGAAGGACCCCGCCGTGATGACGACGTACTCGACCTCGCCCATCTCGGCGAGGGCGTCGGCGACCGGCTCTATGTCACCTTCGACATTGATGCCGACCATCGCCTGCCGCCGGAAACCGACGGTGAGCGGGTCGGTCACGGCGACGATCTGCATGACGCCCTGATCGAGCAGCTTCTGGACGCGCTGCCGTACTGCCGCCTCCGACAGGCCGACGGCCTTGCCGATAGCGGCATAGGGCCTGCGCCCGTCCTCCTGGAGCTGCTCGATGATCGCCTTGGAGACGGAGTCGAGAGCTCCGGAGCCGGTGGTGCTCTTCGGATCTGTACTACGAGTGGCCACGGGCCCCACTGTGCAGTAGAGGTCGACGGTCCCGCAACCCCTGAACGATTAAATCCGTAGTTCTAGGGCAAGAATCTCACTGATTCCATTGTTTTGAGGATCCAGGTATGTCGAACACGGCCGTGGTGCGACTAGGCTGCGATTACTCTGGAAGCGTCTCACCCATCGGACAAAGGACAGGAGAGGTGCAGTGAGCGAGCTCAAGCGTCTGCGCAACTACATCAATGGAGAGTTCCGCGACGCCGCTGACGGGAGGACCACGGATGTGGTCGACCCGGCCACCGGTGAGGTCTACGCCACCGCGCCGCTCTCCGCCGCCGCCGACGTCGACGCCGCGATGGCCGCCGCGGAGGCAGCGTTCCCGGCCTGGCGCGACGCCACGCCGTCCGCACGCCAGAAGGCGCTGCTGAAGGTCGCCGACGCGATCGAGGCACGGGCGGACGAGCTGGTCGCCGTCGAGAGCGCGAACACCGGCAAGCCGCTCGGGCTCACGGCCAGCGAGGAACTGCCGCCGATGGTCGACCAGATCCGCTTCTTCGCGGGTGCGGCCCGGATGCTCGAAGGCCGCTCCGCCGGCGAGTACATGGAGGGCATGACCTCCATCGTCCGGCGCGAGCCGATCGGTGTCTGCGCCCAGGTCGCGCCGTGGAACTACCCGATGATGATGGCCGTCTGGAAGTTCGCCCCGGCGATCGCCGCGGGCAACACCGTCGTCCTCAAGCCGTCGGACACCACCCCCGCCTCCACGGTGCTGCTCGCCGAGATCCTCGGTGAGGTGCTGCCCAAGGGCGTCTTCAACGTCGTCTGCGGCGACCGCGAGACCGGCCGCGCCATGGTCGAGCACAAGGTCCCGGCGATGGCCTCCATCACCGGTTCCGTCTGCGCCGGCATGCAGGTCGCCGAGAGCGCCGCCAAGGACGTCAAGCGCGTCCACCTGGAGCTCGGCGGCAAGGCCCCCGTCGTCGTGTTCGGCGACGCGGACATCGCCAAGGCCGCCGAGGACATCGCGGTCGCGGGATTCTTCAACGCCGGCCAGGACTGTACGGCCGCCACCCGCGTACTCGTCCACGAGTCGATCCACGACGAGTTCACCACTGCGCTCGCCAAGGCCGCCGCCGACACCAAGACCGGCGCCGCGGACGACGAGGACGTGCTCTACGGCCCGCTGAACAACGCCAACCAGCTCGCCCAGGTCAGCGGCTTCATCGAGCGGCTCCCCGCGCACGCCAAGGTCGAGGCGGGCGGCCACCGTGTCGGCGAGAAGGGCTACTTCTACGCCGCGACCGTCGTCTCCGGCCTCAAGCAGGACGACGAGATCATCCAGAACGAGGTCTTCGGACCGGTCATCACCATCCAGCCGTTCACGGACGAGGACCAGGCCGTCGAGTACGCCAACGGCGTCGACTTCGCCCTCGCCTCCTCGGTGTGGACCAAGGACCACGGCCGCGCGATGCGGATGTCCAAGCGGCTCGACTTCGGCTGTGTGTGGATCAACACCCACATCCCGCTGGTCGCCGAGATGCCGCACGGCGGCTTCAAGAAGTCCGGCTACGGCAAGGACCTCTCCGCGTACGGCTTCGAGGACTACACCCGCATCAAGCACGTCATGACGTCCCTGGACGGCTGACCCCGCCCTGCGGCACGACGGCCCCGGACGCGGAGGACGCGTCCGGGGCCGTCGTGCGTCCCGGCCCGTACGGCGCGGCGGCGAGACACAGTGTCAGGCAGTTGGGGGGTACGGCTGACGGATCGCCGGTTGCCCCGGGCATCGTCCGACCGGGAGGGTGGCCCGCATGAGTGATCTCTCCCGTCGTACGGTGCTGCGCGGACTCGGGCTGGCAGGGCTGCTGGCCGCCGCCTCGGCATGCGGTGTACCCCCGGCGCACATCAACGCGGCGGACCGGGCGGCACGCGACCGCTCAGCGCAGGACAAGACGCTGAACTTCGCGAACTGGCCGCTGTACATCGATATCGACGCGAAGATCGCGAAGAAGCGGCCGACGCTCGACGCCTTCAGCGAGCGCAGCGGGATCAAGGTCAAGTACACCGAGGAGATCAACGACAACGACGAGTTCTTCGGGAAGGTCAGCCCCGCCCTGATGAACCATCAGGACATCGGCCGCGACCTGATCGTCGTCAGCGACTGGATGTCGGCGCGCTATGTACGGCTCGGCTGGGTGCAGGAGATGGACCGCGCCCGGCAGCCGAACGTCACCAAATACCTCGACCCGCTGCTGCGCGACCCCGCCTTCGACCGCGGCCGCAGATTCGCCGTGCCGTGGCAGTCCGGGATCACCGGCATCGCTTACAACAGCAAGGCGCTGGGCCGCGAGATCAAGCACGTCTCGGACCTGTGGGCTCCTGACCTCAAGGGCAAGGTGACGCTGCTGTCCGGGATGGACGAGGCGTTCGCGCTGCTCATGCAGGGGCAGGGCGTCGACATCCGGAACTGGACGGCGGACGATTTCCACCGGATGACGGACCAGGTGGAAACCCTGGTGCGCAGCAAGCAGATCCGGCGCTTCACCGGGAACGACTACACCAAGGACCTGTCGTCGGGCGACGTCCTGGCCTGCCAGGCGTATTCCGGCGATGTCGTCCAGCTGCAGTCGGACAACCCGCACATCAAGTTCGTCGTGCCCGAGGAGGGCGCCGAACTGTGGGCGGAGAGCCTGATGATCCCGAACCGGGCCGCGCACAAGAGCAACGCCGAGGCGATGGTCGACTACTACTACGACCCCGAGGTCGCCGCCGAACTCGCGGCCTACGTCAACTACGTCTGCCCGGTGCCGGCCGCCCGCGATGTGCTCGCCTCGTCCAAGGACGAGGGCACCGCAGCGCTGGCCGGGGACCCGCTGATCTTCCCGGACGACGCGATGCGCAAGCGGCTCGCGGTGGCCCGCGACATCACACCGCAGGAGCGCCCGGAGTTCGAGCAGCGGTGGAACCAGATCGTGGGTCTGTGAGCTGCGGGCGCCCGGAGCTCACCGGTCGTTCAGCGGTCGTCGAGGAGTTCGCGCAGGACGTCGAGGCGGTTCGTGGTGACCGAGTCGACGCCCATGCCGAGCAGCCGCGCCATCGTGCGCCGCATGTCGGCGGTCCAGGCCGCCACCAGCAGATCGCGTTCGCGCGCCCAGCGGACCAGCGGCGGACTGACGAGGCCGAACTGGAGGTTGATCCAGCGCGGCTGGACGGCGGTGAGCAGCTCCGCGGGCGGGAGCACCGAGGTCTTCCAGGTCAGCGCGATCTCGGCGGCCGGGTCGTACCGGCGCACCGCGAACATCGCGGTGAACTCGCCGCAGTAGTAGGCGCGGCTCTCCGCCCCCGCGTCCCGTACGGCGGCCACCGTCGGGCCTGCCTGATCCTCGGCGGTCAGGTCGAGCAGCGCCCGGCCGGTCCCGTGCTCGGCGACGGCGGTCAGCGCGTCGTGCAGCGTGGGTACGCCGTCGGCCGTGAGCCGCCGCAGCCGGTCCGAGGTGAGATCGGCGACGGCGGTCCTGTGCCCCCACAGCCGCCTCAGCGTCGGGTCGTGCAGCAGCACGGGGACGCCGTCGCGGGTGAGGCGTACGTCGATCTCCACCGCGTCGGCGCCCGCCCGCAGGGCGGAACGCAGCGACGGGAGGGTGTTCTCGCGGTGATGGTACGGGTCGCCGCGATGGGCGACAGCTACCGCCACGCGGCCGTGTACGCGTCGATCTCGGCGGCGATCCGCGCCTTGCCCGGCGCGTCGAGGAATGACGCCTCGACGGCGTTCTTCGCCAGCCCGGCGATACCGGCCGCGTCCAGGTCCAGGAGGCGTGCGGCGATCGCGTACTCCTTGTTCAGGTCGGTGCTGAACATGGGCGGGTCGTCGCTGTTGATGGTGACCAGGACTCCGGCCTCGACCATCTGCCGCAGGGGGTGCTCGTCGAGGGTGCGGACCGCTCGGGTCGCGATGTTGGAGGTCGGGCAGACCTCCAGCGCGATGCGGTGTTCCGCCAGGTGCTCCAGCAGCCGCGGGTCCTGGACCGAGCTGGTGCCGTGCCCGATCCGCTCGGCGCCCAGCAGGTCGACGGCGTCCCAGACGGTCTCCGGGCCGGTGGTCTCGCCCGCGTGCGGGACGCTGTGCAGGCCGATGGCGCGGGCCCGGTCGAAGTACGGCTTGAACTGCGACCGCGGCACCCCGATCTCGGGTCCGCCGAGCCCGAAGCTGACCAGCCCCTCGGGCCGCAGCTCGGTCGCGATCCGCGCGGTCTCCTCGGCGGAGGGCAGCCCCGCTTCGCCGGGGATGTCGAAGCACCAGCGCAGCACGACCCCCAGCTCGGCCTCGGCGGCCTTGCGGGCGTCCTCGATCGCCTCGACGAAGGCGCGGTCCGGAATCCCGCGGCTGGTCGAGGAGTACGGGGTGACGGTGAGCTCGGCGTAGCGGATGTTCTGCCGGGCCATGTCGCGGGCGACCTCGAAGGTCAGCAGCCGCACGTCCTCGGCGTCCCGGATCAGATCGACGACCGACAGGTACACCTCGATGAAATGAGCGAAGTCACGGAAGGTGAAGTACTCGGCCAGCGCGGCGGGATCGGTGGGTACCCGGGAGTCCCGGTGGCGGGCGGCCAGCTCGGCGACGATCCTCGGCGACGCGGACCCCACATGGTGGACATGCAGCTCGGCCTTGGGCAGTCCGGCGATGAAGGCGTCCAGGCCGGGTGCGGGTCCGGGTGCGGTGTCGGTCATGCGGATCCTCCTGCGCAAGTCAACGGTGTTGTCATCGTAGACGGCGGCCGGGGCTCCGCGAGGGCCTTCCGCTGCCCGACGCAGGCCATAGCATTGCCGGACGTAGTCAGAGGAAGGCCGCAATGTCCGACCAGCCCGATAGCCCCGCGCCCCGCAATCCCTGGGCACCGCCCGCGGACGTCCCGTCGCAGGCAGGACCGGGACCGCGCCCGGCGGACTCCGGCCCGCCGCTGCCGCCGCCCCCGCCGCTGGCGCCGGGCGCGGAAGCGTACGGCGACGGTGCCTACGGGTACGACCCGTCGGGTCAGTACGACCAGCCGGGTCAGTACGAGCAGTACCAGGGAGCGGGCGGCTACCAACCCGGCTACCTGATGGGTCCGTACGGCGGCTGGTCCCCAACACCGCGCAACGGCTTCGGCCTCACCGCGCTCGTCCTGGGCATCGTCGGCGTGGTCCTGTCGGTCATGTGCGTCTTCGCGATCCTCGGCGCCCCGCTGGGCATCGCCGCGATCATCTTCGGGATCGTCGGCCGGCGGATCGCCAAGCGCGGCGAATCGACCAACGGCGGGCAGGCCCTGGCCGGCCTGATCCTCGGCATCACCGCGACCGTGCTGTCCGCCGGGATGCTGGTGACCATAGGACTGTCGGTCAATCGCGGCTGGCTGGACAACGGGAGCGGAATGCGGGAGCCCGACCGGGGCACCTATGGCTCACCGCTGGCCGTCGGCGAGACCGCCAGGTATGACAGCGGGCTGCAAGTCACCATCGACGGCGTCCAGGACTCCGGCCGGCCGCCGGCCACCCAGGGCGGCGGCAGCGCACTGAAGTTCACCGTCACGGTGAAGAACACCGGCGGCGGCACCGAGAACCTGGACTACGGGGATGTGTCCGCGTACGCGGACCAGGAGGGTGACAACCCGCTGAAGGACATATCGGGGCAGGACGGCTTCAGCGGCCAGCTCGCCCCCGGCGCCGTACGGTCCCTGGACTTCATCGTCGTCGTCCCCAACGCCGACTACGAGTCCGTCGAGGTCGACGTCTCCCCGGGCGACGCCTACGACTACGCGTACTGGAACGTCCCCGTTCCCGTCCCCACCTCGTAGGGCCGGTCCGAACCTCCCAGGGCCCGGTCCGGCCCTAGCGTCGTACCGCCTCCAGGGCGAGCAGTGCCACGTGCAGGGACAGGCACGACTCCACCTGGTCGAGGTCGACACCCAGGATCCGCTCGACCCGGTGCAGGCGGTCGTAGAACGAGGGGCGGGACAGGTGCGCGGCGTCGGCCGCCGCCGACTTGTTGCGGCCGTTGTCCAGGTAGACGGTCAGGATGCGGACCAGGTCGGAGCCGTGTTCGGCGTCATGGGCGAGCAGCGGGCCCAGTTCGCGCTCGACGTAGGTCTGCAGCCGGGCGTCGTCGCGCAGCAGGTGCAGCAGTCCGCGCAGCCGGACATCGGGCAGCCGGTAGTACGTGCCGGCCTTGCGCCGTTCCGCGCCGCCCGGTGAGCCGTGCAGCGCCGCGTCGGCGACCTGCGCGGCCTCCAGGAGGGTGCGCCGCGCGTCGCGCAGCGAGCCGACCGAGGAGCCGGCCGCCATCACGAAGGCGGGCGCCTCGGAGGCCGGGTCCTCGATCCGGTCGAGGGTGGCGGCGAAACCCTCCAGGGAGCGGTGCTCCTCGTCGTGCGGCCCGAGCGACACCAGGACGCCGACCGCGCCGTCGTCCAGTGCCCCGGTCAGGGCGGTCAGCCCGCGCTCCCGCACCGCGAGCGCCACGTTCTCGGTGAAGTCGCGCAGCCGGGCCTGCGCCTCCAGCGCCGCCGACGCGGGACCGCCGCGCAGCCGCAGCATGACGCCGACCAGCCGGCGCCCTTCGAGCGGTACGCCCAGCGCCCGTGCGCGCAGCGCGACATCGGAGACGGTCAGGGCGTGGGTGAGGATTCCGGACAGCAGGGTGCGGTGGGTCTGCCGCTCCAGTGACTCGCGGTCGCGCTCCAGCAGCCGGTTGAGCGCGAGGGTGGCGGCGCCGCGTTCGAGCAGCACCGCGTGCCGGTGCGGACCGGTCATGGTGACGGGACGCCCCTCGGCCGAGGAGCGCGGCGGCGGGCCCGGCTCGCCCACCAGGATGAGGCGGCCCCAGTCACGGCCGCGCGCGCCGACCGAGGTGACGAGCCAGCCGGCCCGGCGGTCGTACCCTGTCCTGCCCGCCGGGGCCACCCCCCGCGAGCGCCGTTCCCAGCCGTCCAGCAGCGCCTCCGCGTCGTGGCCGGCCGGATCGAAGGCCAGGACCTGGTGCGACAGGTTCTCCAGGACGACCGGTGCGCCCGCCATCCGGGCCACCTCCCGGACCACCTCGTCGGCCTCCGCGCCCTCGACCGACAGCTCGTTGAACGTCTGGTGCACGGCTTCCGAGGCTCGGAGCTCGGTCAGCTGCGCGTCCACCACATGGGCGTGCACCGCCTGGGTGACGCTCACGAAGCGCACCTCGGTGCGCAGCGCGATCAGCGGCAGCCCGCGCCGCTCGGCGGCCCTGACCAGCGGGCGCGGCAGCGCGTCGGCGTACCGCCGCCCCAGCTCCACCACCAGACCGGCCGCGCCGACGTCCGCGAGGGCGTCGATGTACTGGGCCAGCGACTCCTTGTCCTCGGGCAGCATCACGCCGGTCGTCAGGACCAGCTCGCCGCCCTGCAGCATCCCCGCGATATCGGCCAGCTCGCTGATGTGCACCCAGCGCACCGGCCGGTGCAGCCCGGCGGCGCCCGCGACCACCTGCGGTGCGCCGCGCCGCAGCGCCTCGAGTTCCAGGACCTGGGCGACGGTGGGAAACACGGTGAGACCTCCGGTCGGGACAGGGGGTTCGGCGTGGTCGCACGCCACTGCCGGGGGCAGAGTGTAAAGCTCTCCGCGCCACCGGTTGCGGTGTGACGGTTCCGCCGCGCGCAGCGCTCCGGCATCGTGCCTCGGGACGCCGGAGAAGCCCACTGTGCAGCAGATCGCGGAAGACAGATTTCGTTGCGTAACCAAAAGGCAACAACGGAATCCCTTGTTGGCACAAGGCTACTCTGCCAGGATCAGCCACCAATCCAGTCTTCGGCCACGGCGTCAAGCGGATGCGAGGAGAGCACCATGGACCACCGTTTCGATGTGAAGAACCGGTTCGCGGACGGGGCCCAGTACATTGCAGGAGCCTCTCGCCCGGGTACCTCGGGCCACTCCCACTCCGTGATCGACCCGGCCACCGGCGAGTCGGTGTACACCTACGAGCTCGCCGGGGCGGCCGATGTGGACGCCGCGGTCGCCGCCGCCAAGGAGGCTCTCCCCGGCTGGTCCGGAGCCACCCCCGGTGAGCGCTCCGCCGCCCTGCACCGCTTCTCCGAGGTACTGGCCGCGCAGGCGGACGATCTGGCCTTCGCCGAGTCGCTGCAGTGCGGCAAGCCGCTCCGGCTGAGCACCGAGTTCGACGTACCGGGCACGGTCGACAACACCGCGTTCTTCGCCGGCGCCGCCCGCCACCTCGAGGGCAAGGCCGCCGGCGAGTACTCCGGCGATCACACCTCCTACGTACGGCGCGAGCCCATCGGTGTGGTCGGCTCGATCGCGCCCTGGAACTACCCGCTGCAGATGGCCGCCTGGAAGGTCCTTCCGGCCATCGCCGCGGGCAACACCATCGTCCTCAAGCCCGCCGAGCTGACGCCGCTCACCTCGCTGATGTTCGCCCGGGCCGCCACCGAGGCCGGCATCCCGGACGGCGTGGTCAATATCGTCACCGGCGCCGGCAAGGAGGCGGGCGAGCACCTCGTCGGCCACCCCGACGTCGCCATGACCTCCTTCACCGGCTCCACCGGCGTCGGCAAGCGCGTCGCCGAGATCGCCATCCGTACGGTCAAGCGGCTGCACCTCGAACTCGGCGGCAAGGCCCCCTTCGTGGTCTTCGACGACGCGGACCTCGAAGCGGCCGTGCACGGCGCGGTCGCCGGCTCCCTGATCAACACCGGCCAGGACTGCACCGCCGCCACCCGCGCCTATGTGCAGCGGCCCCTCTACGACGCCTTCGTCGCCGGAGTGGCCGATCTGTTCTCGGGTATCCGGCTCGGCGACCCGTTCGACCCCTCGACCGACCTCGGCCCGCTCATCTCGCACCTCCAGCGGGACCGGGTCGCGGCCATCGTCGACCGCGCCCGCGCCTATGCCACCGTCGTCACCGGCGGCGAGGCCCCCGGCGACAAGCTGGCGGGCGGCGCGTTCTACCGCCCCACCCTCATCACCGGCGCCGCGCAGGACAGCGAGATCGTCCAGTCCGAGATCTTCGGCCCGGTGCTCGTGGTGCTGCCCTTCGACAGCGACGACGAAGGTCTGGCCCTGGCCAACGACACCCCGTACGGCCTGGCCGCGTCCGCCTGGACCCGTGACGTCTTCCGCGCCAGTCGCGCCACCCGCGAGATCAAGGCGGGCTGCGTCTGGGTCAACGACCACATCCCGATCCTCAGCGAGATGCCGCACGGCGGCTACAAGGCGTCCGGCTTCGGCAAGGACATGTCCGCGTACTCCTTCGAGGAGTACACGCAGGTCAAGCACGTGATGTTCGACAACACCGCGATCGTCCGCAAGGACTGGCACCGCACGATCTTCGGCGACAGATAACCCCCCGCACCAGGCGCCCCCACCGCCGGTCCGCTCGGAAGGGCACAACCACGATGGAGCAGTACGAGACACTCTCGCCGCCCCAGCTCTCGGCGATACGGCGCAGCATGACCAACGGGCGTGGTGCCCTCGCCCGCCGGTCGCTGCTGCGCGCCGCCGGACTCGGCGCCGTGGCGACCGCAGGGCTCACCGGCCTCACCGGCTGCGGCATCCCGGCCGCCGCCGGCCAGAAGGACACCGCCACCACGACGGATTACTCCGGTACGGAGAAGACGGTCAACTTCTCCAACTGGACGCAATACATCGACGCCTCCGCCGACGGCAAGCACCGCCCGACGCTCGACGGCTTCGCCAAGCGCACCGGCATCACCGCCAAGTACACCGAGGACATCAACGACAACGTCGAGTTCTTCGGCAAGGTCAAGCCGCAGCTCGCGGCCGGCCAGGACACCGGCCGCGACCTGATGGTGCTCACCGACTGGCTGGCCGGCCGCATGATCCGGCTCGGCTGGGTGCAGAAGCTCGACCCCTCGAACCTGCCGCACGCGTACGCCAATCTGGAGCAGCGCTTCCGCAGCCCCGACTGGGACCCGGGACGCGCCTACTCGTACCCGTGGACCGGCATCGCGACCGTCATCGCCTACAACAAGAAGGCGACCGGCGGCCGCAAGGTCACCTCGGTCTCGCAGCTGCTCGACGACCCCGCACTCAAGGGCCGGGTCGGCATGCTCACCGAGATGCGCGACACCGTGGGCATGACGCTCATGGACATGGGCAAGAACCCGGCGTCCTTCACGACCGACGACTTCGACGCCGCCATCGCCCGGATTCAGAAGGCCGTCGACTCCAAGCAGATCCGCCGCTTCACCGGCAACGACTACACCGCCGACCTCTCCAAGGGCGACATGGCCGCCTGCCTCGCCTGGGCCGGTGACCTCGTCCAGCTGAAGGTCGACAACCCGGACATCGAGTACGTGTTCCCCGACGCGGGCTATCTCTCCTCGACCGACAACCTGGTGATCCCCAACAAGGCGCGGCACAAGAAGAACGCCGAACGGCTCATCGACTACTACTACGAGCCGCCGGTCGCGGCGCAGCTCGCCGCGTTCATCAACTACATCAGCCCGGTCGCGGGGGTACGCGATGAGCTCGCGAAGATCAATAAATCGCTCGCCGAGAACACGCTGATCCTCCCCGATGCGGCGCTGGCCGCCAGGACGCACTCCTTCCGCCTCCTGTCCTCCGCCGAGGAGACCGCGTACGAGCAGAAGTTCTCCAAGCTCATCGGCGCCTGACCGCACCTGACGACGACTGACGACTTACGGGAAGCGACCCCATGACACACGACTCCTCCGGCGGCGAGGTACACCTCTCCGGGATCAGCAAGCGGTACGGCTCGTTCACCGCCGTCCACCCGCTCGACCTCACCATCCCGCAAGGCTCCTTCTTCGCCCTGCTCGGTGCCTCCGGCTGCGGCAAGACCACCACCCTGCGCATGATCGCGGGCCTGGAGGACCCCACCTCCGGCAGCGTCTCGCTGGCGGGCGAGGACGTCACCGCCCTCCCGCCCTACAAGCGCCCGGTCAACACCGTCTTCCAGAACTACGCGCTCTTCCCGCACCTGGACATCTACGAGAACGTCGCCTTCGGGCTGCGCCGCCGCGGTGTGAAGTCGGTGAAGAAGCAGGTCGACGAGATGCTGGAGCTCGTCGAGCTCGGCACCATGGCGCGCCGCAAGCCGCACCAGCTCTCCGGCGGCCAGCAGCAGCGCGTCGCGGTCGCCCGCGCGCTCATCAACCAGCCCAAGGTGCTACTGCTCGACGAGCCGCTCGGCGCCCTGGACCTCAAGCTGCGCCGTCAGATGCAGCTGGAACTCAAGCGCATCCAGACCGAGGTCGGCATCACCTTCGTACACGTCACCCACGACCAGGAGGAGGCCATGACCATGGCCGACACCGTCGCGGTGATGAACGGCGGGCGGGTGGAGCAGCTCGGCGCCCCCGCCGACCTGTACGAGAACCCGGGATCGACGTTCGTCGCGAACTTCCTCGGCACCTCCAACCTCATCGAGGCCGAGGTCACCGGCGTCTCGGGCGACGACCTGCTGCTCGTCGCGGGGGGCGAGAAGCTCACGCTGCCCACCGCGCGATGTTCGGCCAAGGTCGCCGCGGGCGGACGGGTGCTGGCCGGGGTCCGCCCCGAGAAGATATCCGTCACCCACCGCGACGACGAGGACGCGATAGGCGCCGGCCGCAACCGGATCCCCGGCCGCGTCGTCGACTCCAGCTTCATCGGCGTCTCCACCCAGTTCGTGATCGACAGCCCGGTCTGCCCGGAGCTGGAGGTCTTCGTGCAGAACGTCGACCGCGACTCGCGCCTGGTGCCCGGCGCCCCCGTCGTCCTGCACTGGAATCCCGCGCACACCTTCGCCCTCGACGCGGCCCAGGACATCGACGCGGGCGTGCAGGAGGTGGAAGCCGCGTGAGCACCGTCATCGACCGGCCGCCCGCCGGGCCCGAGGCGCCGGCCCCCGTCCCCGTCGCGATGCGCAGAGCCGCCGCGCGCAAGCGCCGGGTGCCGTACTGGCTGCTGCTGCCGGGGATCGCCTGGCTGCTGGTGTTCTTCGTGGCGCCGATGATCTACCAGGCGTCCACCTCCGTGCAGACCGGTTCGCTGGAAGCGGGCTTCAAGGTCACCTGGCACTTCGCGACCTACTGGGACGCGCTGACCCAGTACTACCCGCAGTTCCTGCGCTCGTTCGAGTACTCCGCCATCGCGACCGTGCTGTGCCTGGTGATCGGCTACCCGCTCGCCTACACGATCGCCTTCCGGGCCGGGCGCTGGCGCAACGTGATCCTCATCCTGGTCATCGCGCCGTTCTTCACCAGCTTCCTGATCCGCACCCTCGCCTGGAAGACGATCCTCGCGGACGACGGTTTCGTGGTGCGGAGCCTCAACAACCTGCACATCCTGAATCTGACGTCCGCGCTCGGCATCACCGAGGGCGACCGCGTCCTGGCCACCCCGCTCGCGGTGATCTGCGGTCTGACGTACAACTTCCTGCCCTTCATGATCCTGCCGCTCTACACCTCGCTCGAGCGCATCGACGGCAAGCTGCACGAAGCGGCCGGCGATCTGTACGCCAAGCCGTTCACCGTCTTCCGCAAGGTGACCTTCCCGCTGTCCATGCCGGGCGTGGTCGCGGGCACCCTGCTCACCTTCATCCCGGCGACCGGTGACTACATCAACGCCGAACTGCTGGGCACCACCAACCAGAAGATGATCGGCAACGTCATCCAGTCACAGTTCCTGCGCGTCCTGGACTATCCGACGGCCGCCGCCCTGTCCTTCATCCTCATGGCGGTGATCCTCGCGATGGTCATGTTCTACATCCGCAAGGCCGGAACGGAGGAGCTGGTCTGATGCGCTGGATACGCAAGAACCTGGTGGTCTTCGCGGGCGTGCTCTGCCTCGCGTACCTGATCCTGCCGAACGCCGTGGTGATGCTGTTCTCGTTCAACAAGCCGAACGGGCGCTTCAACTACCAGTGGACCCGCTTCTCCACCGACGCCTGGCAGCACCCCTGCGACGTCGCCGACATGTGCGGTTCGCTGGGCCTCAGCCTGCAGATCGCGCTCTACGCCACCATCGGCGCGACCGTCCTGGGCGCGATGATCGCCTTCGCGCTCGCCCGCTACCGGTTCAAGGCGCGCGGTACGACCAACATGCTGATCTTCCTGCCGATGGCGATGCCCGAGGTCGTGATGGCCGCCTCGCTGGGGACGCTGTTCCTCAACATGCGCGTCCCGTTCGGCTTCTGGACCATCCTCATCGCGCACATCATGTTCTGCCTGAGCTTCGTCGTCACGGCGGTCAAGGCCCGCGTGATGAGCATGGACCCGCGACTGGAGCAGGCCGCGCAGGACCTCTACGCCTCCCCGCTCCAGACCTTCCTGCGGGTTACCCTCCCGCTGGCGGCACCCGGCATCGCCTCCGGCGCCCTGCTGTCCTTCGCCCTGTCCTTCGACGACTTCATCATCACGAACTTCAACGCCGGCTCGACGGTGACGTTCCCGATGTTCGTCTGGGGCTCGGCGCAGCGCGGCACCCCGGTGCAGATCAATGTGATCGGCACCGCGATGTTCGCGATCGCGGTTCTCGTCGTCGTCGCCGGGCAACTGCTCGGCAGCCGGCGCAAGGCCCGCGCGTAACACCGGCAAACCCGTACCGGATCACCAAAAGGTGTGAGAACAGATGGACCCAGCCCGTTCGCTCGCTGACGCGCGGCCGACACCCTTCTGGCTGGAGGATCCCGGCAGGCCGCAGCCGCTCGCCGCACTCACCGGCGACGAGCACTGCGACCTGCTGGTGATCGGCGGCGGCTACTCCGGACTGTGGACCGCGCTGCTCGCCAAGGAGCGCGACCCGTCGCGCGATGTGGTCCTGATCGAGGGCCATGAGATCGGCTGGGCCGCCTCCGGGCGCAACGGCGGCTTCTGCGCCGCCAGCCTCACCCACGGCCTGTCCAACGGGCTCACCCGCTGGCCCGGCGAGTTCGCGAAGCTGGAGGAGCTCGGGAACCGCAACCTCGACGAGATCGAGGCGGCGGTCGCCCGCTACTCGCTGGACTGCGAGTTCGAGCGGACCGGCGAGATCGACGTGGCCACCGAGCCGTACCAGTTCGAGGAGCTGCGCGAGGCCGCCGAGGAGGCGGCCCTGCACGGCGTCGACCTGGAGCTGCTCGACCGCGACCAGCTCCGCTCCGAGGTCGACTCGCCGACCTTCCTCGGCGGCCTGTGGGACCGCACCGGCGTCGCCATGGTCCATCCGGCCAAGCTCGCCTGGGGCCTCAAGCGCGCCTGCCTCGGCCTGGGGGTCCGGATCTACGAGCACACCCGCGCCACCGCACTCGCCGCGAACGGCGCCGGCATGGCGGTGCGCACCTCGTACGGCCGGGTCCATGCCCGGCAGGTCGCCCTCGGCACCAACGTGTTCCCGTCGCTGGTCAAGCGGGTGCGCCCGTACATCGTCCCGGTGTACGACTACGCGCTGATGACCGAGCCGCTCAGCCAGGAGCAGCTCAACTCCATCGGCTGGAAGAACCGGCAGGGACTCGGCGACAGCGCCAACCAGTTCCACTACTTCAGGCTCTCGGCCGACAACCGGATCCTGTGGGGCGGTTACGACGCCGTCTACCCGTACGGCGGCCGGCTCTCCGCCGAGCGCGACCAGCGCCCGGAGACCAACCTCACGCTGGCCCGGCACTTCTTCCGCTGCTTCCCGCAGCTGGAGGGCGTGCGGTTCACCCACACCTGGGGCGGCGCGATCGACACCTGCTCACGGTTCACCGCGTTCTTCGGGACCGCCCACGGCGGCAAGGTGTCCTACGCGGCCGGCTACACCGGCCTCGGCGTCGGCGCCACCCGCTTCGGCGCTGACGTGATGCTCGACCTGCTGTCCGGCGAACGCACCGAACGCACCGGTCTGGAGATGGTGCGCAGCAAGCCGATGCCGTTCCCGCCCGAGCCGTTCACCTCCGTCGGCATCGGCCTCACCAAGTGGTCCCTGGACCGCGCCGACCGCAACGGCGGCCGCCGCAATCTGTGGCTGAAGGCGATGGACAAGGCCGGACTCGGCTTCGACAGCTAGGGACTGCGCAAGGGGCCGTACGGGGCCGACGGGGCAAGGGCGCCGGTCACGTGCGCCCCGCGCCCCCAGGCGCACCTCCGCGCGGAGCCTGTGAGCCGCCCCGCTACCAATCAGTAGCGAAACCCGCGTAATGATCCGCGCTCCGGGCCCTCTCTTCCGTGACAGCAGTATCAGCTTCACGGGACGGAGGGACCGGCATGGGCAGCGCCGGTGCGAAGAGTGCGGTCGAATGGCTGGTATCCGCGGCGCCCGATCCGGAGGCCTGCCGGTGGGACTGGGAGCGCAACCCCCTCGGGGTCGCGCTGCTGCCCGCCGGCAGGCTCTGGGACGTTCTGATCCTGACGGGGGAGCTGGGTTATCCGACGCTGGACGTGCTCACCCGGCTCATCGACCGGCCGGGACCGGTCCTGTCGGACTTCGGGGACTCCCGGATGGGCTTCTTCGTGCCTCCGGGAACGGCTGCCCGCTGGATCGCCACCGGCGTGCGCAGCGCGGGCCGCGGCACCTGGATCGTCGTCCCCGACCCCGGACGGGCCACCGGCGGCGTCCGCTGGCTCATCCCGCCGGACGGCACGGGACACCTCAATGATCCGGTGATCCTGGAGCTGGCGATGCACGAGGCTGTCGCGCAGCTCGCGGGCGACGGCTGACCCACCGGAAAACCCCCACGGACACCGGAAAGCTCCCCACGGACACCCGCTGTCCGACGGTCTGTAAGGCCCCGCGACGCGCCGCCGACACGTTGCTGCTTGTACGCCCCGCCATGCCCTCGCAAGACTGGCAGCAGGCTAACGACCTGCCCCGCGATAGGGAGCGGGCTCGCGACGCCCTGCGACTCCGCTTGCGGCGTTGTCGTCGGTCGCCGAACTCCGCATGGACTCCCTCCTCCGCCTTGCAATCGAAGCCCCATGCCGCCGCTCCCTGATCCGCCCCCTACCGCGGGGCAGGTCGTTACGAGAGAAGGGTCCGCCCGTGACCACCAAGAACATCACCCACTGGATCGCCGGCCAGGCATGGACCGGCACCGCGGAACGGCGCGGAGACGTGTACGACCCGGCCACCGGGGCGGTCACCGGACAGGTGGACTTCGCGTCGATCGGTGAGGTCGACCAGGCCGTCAGCGTCGCCGTAGAGGCCTTCGCCGGCTGGCGCAACGCGTCGGTCGCCAAGCGCACCCAGGTGCTCTTCGCGTTCCGCGAACTGATCAACTCCCGCCGCGACGAGCTCGCCTCGATCATCGTCTCCGAGCACGGCAAGGTGCATTCGGACGCGCTGGGCGAGATCGCCCGCGGCATCGAGGTCGTCGAGTACGCCTGCGGCATCCCGCAGTTGTCGAAGGGCGGCTTCACCGAGCAGGCGTCGACCGGCGTCGACGTGTACTCGATCCGCCAGCCGCTCGGCCCGGTCGCGATCATCTCCCCGTTCAACTTCCCGGCCATGGTGCCGATGTGGTTCTTCCCCATCGCCATCGCCGCGGGCAACACGGTCGTCCTCAAGCCCTCCGAGAAGGACCCCTCGGCCGCGAACTTCATCGCGGGGCTGTGGAAGGAGGCCGGACTGCCGGACGGCGTCTTCAACGTCGTGCACGGGGACAAGGTCTCCGTCGACCGCCTCCTGGAGCACCCCGACATCAAGGCCGTCTCGTTCGTCGGCTCCACGCCGATCGCCCGCTACGTCTACGAGACGGGTACCCGTTACGGCAAGCGCGTCCAGGCCCTCGGCGGCGCCAAGAACCACATGCTGGTCCTGCCCGACGCCGACCTCGACCTCGCGGCCGACGCGGCCGTCAACGCCGGGTTCGGCGCGGCGGGCGAGCGCTGCATGGCGATCTCCGTCCTCGTCGCCGTCGACCCGGTCGGTGACGAGCTCGTCGAGAAGATCAAGCAGCGCATCGCGGGTCTGAAGGTCGGCCCCGGCTGCAACGGCGACTCCGAGATGGGCCCGCTGGTCACCGGCGTCCACCGCGACAAGGTGACCTCCTATCTCGACGCGGGCCTCGCCGACGGCGCCACCCTCACCGTCGACGGCCGCAAGCACCCGATCTCCGGCGAGGGCACCGCCAACGGCTTCTGGCTCGGCCCGACGATCTTCGACCACGTCAAGCCCGGCATGTCGGTGTACGACGACGAGATCTTCGGCCCGGTGCTGTCCGTCGTCCGGGTCACCTCGTACGACGAGGGCCTGGAGCTCATCAACAGCAGCCCGTACGGCAACGGCACCGCGATCTTCACCAACGACGGGGGCGCGGCCCGACGCTTCCAGTACGAGGTCGAGGTCGGCATGGTCGGCATCAACGTGCCGATCCCGGTCCCGGTCGCCTACTACTCCTTCGGCGGCTGGAAGAACTCGCTCTTCGGCGACACCCACGCCTACGGCGAGGACGGCGTCAAGTTCTTCACCCGCGGCAAGGCCGTGACGCAGCGCTGGCTGGACCCGTCCCACGGCGGCATCAACCTCGGGTTCCCCACCAACGACTGACCGCGGGGATCACGCGGATCACGCGGATCACGGGGATAGTGCGGATCACGGGGAGCACTCTCCGTCGCCGGGCGGGCTCGTTCTCCGAGCCTGCCCGGCGGCTTCGGTCCCGGGCGGTGTCAGGGCCACTCCCGCCAGCAGCGCCGCGCTGAGGCACCAGCTCCCGACGACGTCCAGCGGCCAGTGGTATCCGCACCACACCAAGGACACCCCGACGGCGGCCACCAGCAGCACGGCTGCGGCGGCGACCAGCCGCCGCCGCGCGGCGCGGTGGACATACGGCAGTACCAGGAGTGCGGCGGCGCCGATGGCGACCGTCGCCGACGCCGTATGCCCGGACGGGAAGAAGCCGGGGTAGGAGCCGGGGCCGAGACGGTGGTGGCCGGGGGAGGGGCGGGCGATGACCGTCTTGGCGCAGGTGACGATCAGTGGCACGGCGGCCATGGCCAGGGCCGCGGCCAGCGGTCGCGGCCACCACCGCGGCACTCCGGCCCGGCCGTCCCGCCAGGCGGCGTGGCCGATGGCGGCGGTGAGGAGCGGGACCGCGAGCTGCGCGTTGCCGATATCGCAGAGGAACTGGCCGGTGCTCCGCAGGCCCGCGAACCGCGCGGCGGTGTGCTGGGTCCGCCGGAGCAGCCACCGGTCGGCGTCGACCAGGGGACCTCCGGCAACGACCTGCCAGGTGATCAGCGCGAACAGCAGCAGGCTGAGAACCAGGACCAGGACCTGAGTCCGGAGAAAAATCGGCCGCCCCGGAACAGGGGGGAGAGTTCCGGAGCGGCCATGACGATCGTCGTGCCGCTCGACCCGGGGGGTTTGGGACGAGCGGCCGATCGATCGGCGAGGAGTGCCGGAACGCTTCGTTCCGGCGCTTTTGTGCGCGAGGGCACTGCCCTGCCGGCAATGGGGGGTCGCCGGCGAGGTGTCGCCCGTGGTCTCCCACGAGCGGGATGGTGCGGTGGATCTGTGGAAACCGTACGTCACCGGCGGGGTCGCCGGGAGAGCGATTACCCCTCCGCCATCAGGCCCGCACACCTTCTTCACCTATGCCGCCCCCTTGCCCAGAGTTACACCGGGTGTCACACCCGGGCGAAAGCCCCCTCGATGATGTCGAGGCCCTCGTTCAGCAGATCCTCGCCGATGACCAGCGGCGGCAGGAAACGCAGCACATTGCCATAGGTGCCGCAGGTCAGGACGACCAGGCCCGCGGCGTGGCAGGCCTTCGCCAGCGCGGCGGTGGCCGCCGCGTTCGGGTTCTTGGTGCCCGGCTCCACGAGCTCGACGGCGATCATGCCGCCGCGGCCGCGTACCTCGCCGATATTGACCGTCGCCGAGTCGGCCAGCTTCTCCTGCATCGCGAGCAGTCGGCCCTTCATGACCTCCTCGATGCGCCGCGCCCTGGCGTTGAGGTCGAGTTCCTTCATGGTCTCGATCGCGCCGAGCGCCGCGGCGCACGCCACCGGGTTGCCGCCGTAGGTGCCGCCGAGGCCGCCCACGTGGGCGGCGTCCATGATCTCGGCGCGGCCCGTGACGGCGGCGAGCGGCAGACCGCCCGCGATGCCCTTGGCGGTGGTGATCAGGTCGGGGACGATGCCCTCGTCCTCGCAGGCGAACCACTGGCCGGTACGGCAGAAGCCGGTCTGGATCTCGTCGGCCACGAACACGATGCCGTTCGCCTTGGCGAACTCCACGATCTTCGGCAGGAAGCCCTTGGCCGGCTCGATGAAGCCGCCCTCGCCCGCGATCGGCTCGATCACGATCGCGGCCACGTTCTCGGCGCCGACCTGCTTGGTGATCATGTCGATCGCCTGGGCGGCGGCCTCCTCGGCGCAGTTCTCCGCGCCGGTCAGCCAGCGGTAGCCGTAGGCGAGCGGCACCCGGTAGACCTCGGGCGCGAACGGCCCGAAGCCCTCCTTGTACGGCATGTTCTTGGCGGTGAGCGCCATCGTCAGGTTGGTGCGGCCGTGGTACCCGTGGTCGAAGACGACGACCGCGGTGCGCTTGGTGTAGGCGCGGGCGATCTTCACGGCGTTCTCGACGGCCTCGGCGCCGGAGTTGAACAGCGCGGTGCGCTTCTCGTGGTCACCCGGGGTCAGCTCGTTGAGCTGCTCGGCGACCTCGACGTAGCCCTCGTACGGGGTCACCATGAAACAGGTGTGGGTGAAGTCCGCGAGCTGCGCGGTCGCCCGCCGCACCACGGCCTCGGCGCTGTTGCCGACCGAGGTCACCGCGATGCCGGAGCCGAAGTCGATGAGCGAGTTCCCGTCCACGTCCTCCAGCACGCCGCCGCCGGCGCGCGTGACGAAGACAGGGAGGGTGACGCCCACACCGCTGGGGACCGCCGCGACCTTGCGGGCCATCAGCTCCTGCGACTTCGGGCCGGGGATCGAGGTGACGAGCCGGCGCTCCTGGGACAGTTCGGTCATGGCGGGCGTACTCCTCATATATGTCCACGGGCTTTTCCCGCAGGCTAAGCGGGGGCCGCGCGGGATCGCTTACTCCGATAGGGCGCAGTGTCGGGCGGCCGTTCGACACCACGGACAGTCGGCTTCCCGGCCGACCGTAGTCCCGGCAGCCGATTTCGGCACCCGCGCCCCGCGAAGCGCCATGATCCTTATGGACCGGTGTCCGCTCCACTACATTGAGTTCCGTCGCTGGCGACGAGGCTGAGGGGCGGCTGGTAGTGGACATCGAGGGTACGCAGGGATACCGGAAGGTCGCGCCCGCGACCCCGGTTCCGAGGCCGGCGGGGCCGCCGCCGATGCCGCAGGCGCCGCCGGTCTCCGCGCTGGAGACCTGGCTGCGTACGCCGCGCCACCGCGACGCGCCGGGGATCTTCGCGTACGGCCATGTGCCGCGGCCTCCGGAGGACTCCGGCCGGCTCGCCGGCCGCCGGCTGATCGGCGGCGCGCTGCTGGCCCTGCTGTGCGGGCTGCTGGTCTGGTCGCTGCTCTGGAACTATTTCGGCAGCCTCTGGCTCAAGCCGATGTTCTGGCTGATCCCGGACACTTGGGCCTACACGGGCGACCGGATCGCCTACTCCGTCGTCTCCAACAGCTACTACCTCATCTGGGCGTGCCTGCTGGCCTTCGCGTTCGGCCGGGCCGGCCACTGGCCGGAGGTCTGGCGCCGCTACGCCGCACCCGCCCTGAGCCGGCTGTGGGACCAGCCGGCCGCGACAGCGATGGGGCCCGACGGGCAGCCCGCCGAGGACGACCCCGTCGAGTGGCCCGAGTTGCGGGCCGCTGGGCAGGGCGTGCTTGCCGACCATCTTGCGGGCGAGATCCGCGGCGGGCGGATGAACGATGTCGACTACACGCGGATCCGGCGCGCCTGGACGTCGGTGCAGGCGCAGCCGGAGCGGATCGACGCGTTTGCCGACACGGTGCTGCGGCAGGGTGCCGCCGCCTGTCTGCATCCCTCCGGTGACCGTGACCTGCCCTTCCGCTCGGCCCCGCACGACCTGCTCGGCGGCCAGGTACGGATCGGTCTGGCGCCGGCCGACGACCGCAACCCGTACCAGCACCGGGGCGCCGGGCTGGCGCTCGATCCGACGCTGCTCGGCACCGGGCTGGTCGCCGTCGGCCCGCCGGGTTCCGGCAAGACCCACCGGCTGGTCCGGCCGGTCGTGGAGGCGCTGTGCCTGCAGGCGCTGTCCGGCACCGCCGCGGTCATCGCCGTGGGCTCCGCGGGCGCCGACCTGGGACCGGCGGACGGCTTTGACGTCGTCATCTCGCTCGGCGACCCCGCCTCGCGCGACGACCTGGACCTGTACGGCGGCAACCCCGACCCCGACGCGGCCGGAAGCACGCTCGCCGAGGCGCTCATCGACGACGGCCCCACGCACGAGGCCGACATCCGGCGGGCCGCCACCGCGCTCGCCCAGCTGCTCGGCCCGTACCGCGCCGCCCACGGCCGCTTCCCCGCCGTCACCGAGCTGCGCGAGCTGCTCGACGGCACCCCGCACGCGTTCGCCGCGCTGCGCGACGCCCTGGACCTGGCGGGCGCGCCGGGGCCGGTCCGCGAACTCGACGCGCGGGAGCGGCAGGCGGGGCGCCCCGACGACATCGGCACCCTGCTCGCCGACCGGGTCGCGCTGCTCGACCGGCCGGCCTTCGCGGGCTTCTTCGACGTGACGGGCCGCACCCGGCCGTTCTCCATGCACACGCTGGAGCACCCGCTCCGGGTCCGCATCGACCTCCCGGAACGCGGCCACGCCGAGGCGTCGCGGATCCTCGCCCGGCTCGTCCTGGCCCAGTTCACGGCCGCGGTCGTGGGCCGCCGCGACCGGTCGCTCTTCGCCTGCCTGGTCCTGGACGACGCCGCCCACACGATCACCGGCGAGTCGGTGCGCGGGCTGCAGCGCCTGCGGTCCGCCAACGCCGGGGCCGTACTGGCCCTGCGGACGCTCGACGACGTTCCCGAGGCGCTGCGCACCGCGCTGCTCGGCGCGGTGGGGTGCCGGATGGCCCTGTCCGGGATCACGACCTGGGACGGGAAACGTTTCGCCGAGGCCTGGGGCACCACCTGGGTGGAGGCCCGGGACGTCACCCGTACGCCGGATCAGTCCGGCGGTCTGCTGCGCCGGGTGAGCCGCGGTGTGCGGCGGCTCTTCACCGGCGAGGCCGTCACCACCGAGTCGGTCACCGTCCGCAGGGTCGAGCGCGAGCGCTGGTCGGCCTCCGAGCTGGCGCATTCGGTGCCGGCCGGCCACGCCGTCGTCTCCCTCACCGCCACCGACGGCGAGCACGCCCCGCCGATACTGGTCGACCTCCGCGCCTGACCGCCGCCTGCCCCTGCCCGCCCACTCGGCGCCGGGCCGGGGGTGAGCCGGGACCTGGACGGTGAGGCAGAATCGGAATCGGCGACCACTACCGGTCGGCCAAATCCGAGGCGCCGCGGGCGCCATCCCGGGACTCCCCGCCGGAGGCGACAGCGCGTCATGCCCCTCACTCTCGCCTCTCTCGTCCACCACTCGGCGCTCAAGCTCGTCGTCCTCGCCGGCGGCGACCGGCTGAACGCCGCCGTGCGCTGGGTGCACACCAGCGAGCTGGACGACCCGGGACCGTATCTGGAGGGTGGCGAGCTGCTGCTCACCACCGGTCTCAAGCTCGACGTCGACGATCCGGCGAGCCTGCGCGCCTACGTGGAGCGGCTGGCCGGCGCCGGGGTGGTCGGGCTGGGATTCGGTGTCGGGGTGGGGCACGACGCCGTACCGCCCGCACTCGTGGACGCGGCGGCGGCGCTGGATCTGCCGCTGCTCGAAGTGCCGCGCCGTACGCCGTTCATCGCGATCAGCAAGGCGGTGTCGGCGGCGGTCGCGGCCGACCAGTACCAGGCCGTCACCGCCGGCTTCGAGGCCCAGCGCGACCTGACCCGGGCGGCCCTCGCCCCGGACGGCACCGGCGCGCTGCTCGGCCGCCTCGCCCATCACCTCAACGGGTGGGCCGCGTTGTACGACGCCTCCGGCGCGGTGCTGGCCGCCGCCCCCGAGTGGGCGGGCCGCCGCGCCGCCCGGCTGGCCGGCGAGATCGACCGGCTGCGGGACAAACCCGCGCCCGCCAGCGCGGCCGTGGCCGGGCCCGCGGGTACCGAGGACCGCGTCGAGCTGCAGTCGCTGGGCACCGCGCGCCGCCCGCGCGGCTTCCTCGCCGTCGGCACCGAGGAGCGGCTGGACACCTCCGCCCGCTACGTCGTGCACGCTGCCGTCGCCCTGCTCACGCTCTCCCTGGAACAGTCACGGGCGCTCCAGGACACCGAGCAGCGGCTCGCCGCGGCCCTGCTGCGCATGCTGCTCTCGGGCGAGACCGAGCATGCCCGCACCGTCGCGGGCCAGCTCTACGGCGATCTGCTGACGCGTCCCGTGCGGCTGCTCATCGCTGAGCCGGCCGAGCTCCAGGCCAAGCCCGCGGCCCGCGCCGGGCGCCCGCTGACGGCCCTGGACTCGGTGGCGCTGCTGGCCGAGCGCGCCGAGGCCGCCGCCGCCCGGTCGGGCGAGCCGGTCATCGCCGTACGCGAGGGCCCGCGGCTGATCGTGCTCGCCGCCGACGGGGCGGCCGTGCTCAGCGCCTGCACCGATTTCACCGAGGCCGACGACACACTGGCCGCCGGTCTGTCCGCGGCGGTCCCGGTCGCGGAGCTGCCCGACGCCCTCCGGCAGGCCGAACGGGCGCTGGCCGTCGCGCTGCGGCGCGGCCGCAATCTGGTCGAGCACGGCGAGGTCGGAGCGGGATCGGTCCTGCCGCTGCTCGGCGACGACGCGGTCAGGGCGTTCGCCGAGGGGCTGCTGCGGCCCTTGCGCGAGCACGACGCGACGAGCCGCGGCGACCTCCTCGCCTCGCTCCAGGCCTGGCTCTCCCGGCACGGCCAGTGGGACGCGGCCGCCACCGACCTCGGCGTCCACCGGCACACCCTGCGGTACCGGATGCGCCGGGTGGAGGAGATCCTCGGCCGGTCCCTGGACGACCCGGACGTCCGGATGGAGCTGTGGCTCGCCATGAAGACCCTGCCGCCCGGCGAGTGACACAACGGAGTGCCGGCCGGGAGCGGCACTCCGCAGTGGACAAACGCCCCCGCGCTCTCCCCGGCCTACCGTGGACGAACCGATCGACACCACCACCCCCATCGGAAGGGCCGGGCCGCTGTGAGCACCCCCACCGCATTCTGGCTCGCCGGCCGCAAGGCGACCGGCGAGGACAGCTTCGACGTCACCAACTCGTGGGACGGACGGCTCGTCGGCACGGTCAGTGTTCCCACCGAGGCCCAGGTCGAAGAGGCGGTCGCGGCCGCCGAGGCCGTGCAGGCCGAGTTCGCGGCAACCCCGGCCCATGTGCGGTCCGCCGCGCTCGATCTCGTCGCCAAGCGGCTGGCGGAGCGCACCGAGGAGATCGCCCGGCTGATCACCGCCGAGAACGGCAAGCCGATCAAGTGGGCCCGCGGCGAGGTCGGCCGTGCCGTCTCCGTCTTCCGCTGGGCCGCCGAGGAGGCCCGCCGCTTCAACAGCGGCGAGGCGCAGCGGCTGGACACCGACGCCGGCGGCGTCGGCCGGCTGGCGCTGACCCGCCGGTTCCCGCGCGGACCGGTCCTCGGCATCGCGCCGTTCAACTTCCCGCTGAACCTGGTCGCCCACAAGGTCGCCCCGGCGATCGCCGTCGGCGCGCCGATCATCCTGAAGCCGGCCCCGGCGACCCCGCTGTCGGCCCTGGTGCTGGGCGAGATCCTGGCCGAGACCGGTCTGCCGGCCGGCTCCTGGAGCGTTCTGCCGGTCCCCAACGACCGGATGCCGGCCCTGGTGCAGGACAAGCGCCTTCCGGTGATCTCCTTCACCGGTTCCGACAAGGTCGGCTACCAGATCATGGATTCGGTGCCGCGCAAGCACACCACCCTCGAACTGGGCGGCAACGCCGCGGCCGTGGTGCTCGCCGACTGGTCCTCCGAGGAGGACCTGGAGTGGGCGGCCACCCGAATCGCCACCTTCGCCAACTACCAGGGCGGCCAGTCCTGCATCTCGGTGCAGCGGGTGATCGCCGATGCGTCGGTCTACGACGTGCTCGCCGAGAAGGTCGTCGCCAAGGTCGCCGCGCAGGTCACCGGTGACCCGTCCGACGATGCCACCGACGTGGGCCCGCTGGTCGACGAGAACGCCGCCAGGCGCGTCGAGTCCTGGGTCGACGACGCCGTGACCAAGGGTGCCAAGCTCCTCACCGGCGGCACCCGCGACGGCGCCTCGTACGCCCCCACCGTGCTCGCCGAGATCCCCGCCGACGCGATCCTCGCCACCGCGGAGGTCTTCGGCCCGGTCCTGTCGCTGCAGAAGGTCAATGGCACGGCCGAGGCGTTCGCGGCCGTGAACGACTCCAACTACGGCCTGCAGAGCGGTGTGTTCACCCACGACCTGCAGACCGCCTTCCGCGCCCACCGCGAGCTGGAGGTCGGTGGCGTGATCATCGGCGACGCGCCCTCGTACCGCGCCGACCAGATGCCGTACGGCGGCGTGAAGGACTCCGGTGTCGGCCGCGAGGGCGTCGCGTACGCGATGGGCGACTACACCTACGAGCGGGTCCTCGTCCTGACCGGCCTGGACCTCTGACCTCAGAGACGGACCCCGGTCACAGGCCTCCGGCCTCGGGCCCCACCTCCGACCTCAACCCCTGAGACCACCGGGCCACCCTCCACCGGCCGGGGCGCATGTGCGGTGCGCCCCGGCCGGTTTTTCTCTGCCCTCCGGCGACCGCGTGGTCCTGGCCGCCCCTAGGACGGGATCGGCACGACCATGACCGGCGGTCCCGAGGGGGTCCGTGAACCACCGGCCGGCTCCACCGTCACCCCGACGCCGTCGGCGCCCCGCGGGCCGCCCGCCAGGAACTGCGCGCCGTCCGAGCGGCCCGGATCGACGAGGCCCGCCGGGACCATCGAACCGTTCTCGCTGTACCAGAGCTGGTAGACCCGCGAACCGGCCAGCGGCGGCAGGTCGTGGTAGAGGATCGCGGCCTGGCCGAGCCGCTGGGAGGCGACGACGGTCGCCCCGCCGCCGCCCCTCATCGCGCCCGTCCGCAGCGAGGCGTCGGGCGCGGCTATCAGCGTCGTCAGGTCGGAGGCCCGCTGTTGGGCCTGCACACCCCGGGACCGCTCCTGGTCGGCGTTCCGCTGCTCCTGTACCGCCCAGACGCCGGTGCCCGCGGCGAGGGCCAGACAGGCCGCAGCGGCCAGGTACGGCAGCCGCTGCCGCCACCGGCGGCCCCGCAGCCGGACCACGGCGGGCTCGGCGACCAGCGGCGGCAACTGCCGTACGCCGGGCAGTGCCCTCATGACCCGCTCGCGCAGCGCGGGCGGGGGTACCTGCGCTGCCGCGAAGGCCAGCCGGGTAGCGGTCTCCCGCAGCTCCCGGACTTCCCGTGCGCAGGCCGGGCACTCGGCGAGGTGCCGGGCGAACTCCTCCGCCTCACGGCCGGAGAGGGCGTCCAGCGCGTAGGCGCCGGTCAGTGTGTGCAGATCGGCGGAGTCGGTCACGACGTCACCCCCAAACAGTCCCTGAGGCGGATGAGCCCGTCCCTCAGCCGGGTCTTGACCGTGCCGAGCGCGGTTCCCAGCACATCCGCGGTCTCCCGGTAGGTGTACCCGCGGTAGTAGGCCAGGATTACCGACTCGCGCTGCAGTTCGGTCAGCGCCTGCAGGCAGCGGCGCACCTGTTCGCGTTCCAGCCGCCGCTCGACGAGTTCGGCCACCTCGTCGAACGCGGGGGTGTGGTCGCGGACCGCGGCCCGGTGCTCGCGGTTGGCGGAGGCCTGTGCGGAGCGCACCCGGTCGACCGCCCTGCGATGGGCGAGCATCATGATCCATGCCATGGCGCTGCCTCGCCCGGAGTCGAAGCGGGCGGCGCTGCGCCATACCTCGATCAGCACCTCCTGGGCGACTTCCTCGGACTGTGCGGGATCCCGCAGCACCCGGTGGGCCAGCCCGAGCACCGAGCCGGCGACCGCCGTGTACACGCTGTTGAACGCTTCCTGGTCGCCCCTGGAGACCCTTTCGAGCAGGGTCTCCAGGCTCCCGGGGCCCGGCGCCGAGAATTCGTCGTCGCGGGCTACCGCGCGCATGCGCACCTCCGAGCAATGGTTGTCACACCACTGATTCGTCGCCGGTGACCCGGCGGATTGGTCGTACCGGTCAGGAAACCGGAGGGTTCAGCACCGTGTCGATGAGGTAGACGGTGGCGTTCGCGGTCCTGACGTTGCCACAGACCACATGGGCGGTGTCGTTGACCATGTACGACTCGCCGGAGCCCTTTGTGCTGAGGGGCTGCTTCTCCAGCGTGGGGAAGGTACCGCTGTCGAGCCGGTTCGGGGCCAGCCGCTCGCCGACGACGTGGTAGGTCAGGATCTTGGTGAGCATCGCCTTGTCGGCCAGGATCGCGTCGAGGTCGCCCTTCGGGATCTTGGCGAAGGCGTCGTTCGTCGGGGCGAAGACCGTGAGGTTCTGCGCGCTGTTGAGGGTGTCGACGAGACCGGCCTTCGTCACCGCCGCGACCAGTGTGGACAGCGCGGGGTTGTGCGACGCGGCCGTGGCCACCGGGTCCTTCGCCATCCCGTCGAAGCTGCCCGCTCCGTCCTTCGGCACACCCGCACAGGCGCGGCCGAAGGGCTGGTCGGCGGCCGCGGCGACCGGCGCGGCGGAGGTGGTGTTTGAGGCCGCGGCGTTGCTCGAGTGGCCGCCGCTGCCGCTGTCCGAGCAGGCGGAGGCGGTGACGGCGAGGACGGCCGCGGCGGCCGAGGCGAGAGCGATACGGCGCCTACGAGTGGTTGTGTACATGACATATCTCCTCTTGGGGGTTCCCGGTGGGCCGGGGTGCTGCGGATGAGTGGTGGTGCCGGGATACGGCGGTGACGGTCCGTGGGTCTCACTCCACGGTGACCACCACCGAGTGCCAGCCCGTCGAACCGTCGGGCACGGTGCCCTGCCGGTCGCCGGTCTGGGTCCTGCCGGCGCGGTCCGTCGCGCGGACCTCGATATGGTGCGAACCGGGCCTGGCGTCCCAGACGTGGGACCACTGGCGCCAGGTGTCGGCGGTGTCCTCCGTGGCGGGCCGGGCGGCCAGCCACTCACCGCCGTCGATCCGCACCTCGATCCGGTCGATACCCCGGTGCTGGGCCCATGCGACTCCCGCCACGGGGACGGGGCCCGCCTTCAGCGAGGCGAAGGGCCTGGGGGTGTCGATCCGGGAGGACGTCTTGACGGGAGCCTGCGCGGACCAGCTGCGCCGGACCCAATAGGCGTCGAAGTCCGCGAACGTGGTCAGTTCCAGATCGGTCAGCCACTTGCACGCCGACACATAGCCGTACAGCCCGGGGACGAGCATCCGGACCGGGAAGCCGTGGACGAACGGCAGCGGCTCGCCGTTCATCCCGACCGCGAGCATCGCGTCCCGGCCGTCGAGCACCGTCTCCACCGGGCTGCCGAGCGTGATCCCGTCCACCGAGCGCGCCACCAGCTGGTCGGCGGGCCCCCCGGCGGACGGCGCGCGCACTCCGGCCTCCCGCAGGAGCCCGGCCAGCGGCACTCCGATCCACCGGGCGTTGCCGATGTACGGGCCGCCGACCTCGTTGGATACGCAGTTCAGGGTGATGTCCCGCTCGATCAGCGGGCGCCGCAGCAGGTCCTGGTAGCCGAACTCCAGCGGCTTGGTGACGCCGCGCCCGTGGATCCGCAGCCGCCAGGTGGCGGCGTTCACCTGGGGAACGGTGAGCGCGGTGTCCACCCGGTAGAACGCCGGATTGGGCGTCGTGAAGGGCTGCGCTCCGGGGATCCGCAGATCGGCGCCCGCGGGTACCCGTCCCGCCACCGACAGCGGGGCGGGCAGTCGTACGGCGTTCCGCGAGGCCACGGCCGCCGCGTTGGTCGCGTTCAGCCGCCGCCCGACGACGCCTGCGACGGCGGAGAACGCGGCCGCCGCGGACGCGGCGATCAGGAAACCCCGCCGGTCGAAGGCGCCGGCCGGTTCAGCGGGGCCCGCCGGTTCCGCGGTGTCCGTGGCGCCGATCCGCCCGGCCAGCAACCACAGCGCCGCCGCCCCGGCCACCGCGCCGACGAGGGACGGAAACGCGTCCGTCCACACCCCCACGGGCCGCCGGACCGCCGCCACCGCGCCGACCGCGCCGAAGAGCGCCACTCCGGCGACCCCCAGCCATCGGTGGCGTACGGCGGCCATCCCGACGACCGCCGCGAAGACCGCCAGCACCGCCACGATGCCCAGCTGCAGCACCAGTTTGTCCTCGGTGCCGAAGTTCCGGATCGCCCAGTCCTTCACCTGGACCGGAGTCGCGTCGATCGCCGTCCCGCCGACCGCCGTCACCGGCGAGGCCTGCGGGCCGACGACGGCCGCCACCAGCTCGGCGGCGGCCAGTGAGACGGCTGCCGCCAGTTCTCCGCTCACCGCGCCGAGCAGCAGCTCGCGCACCCTGTTCGTCGTCACGCAGGGGATTCGGAGCCCCGGCGGCAGCGGATTGGTCGGTCACCCGATCGGACGAGCGGGAAGGCGCCCGCGCCAAGCCGGGGCTGCGCGGGGGGTGGTGGACCACCGGAAATTGGGGTAGATACGGGCAAGTAGCACCGGTCGGTAACCGACCGCGCCCGCACGTACCCGACTCCGCGGCGAGGTGAGCCCTCTTGACCGCACCATCCGCACGCAATGTTTCTGAACGCGAGGCCCGGCAGGTGGCCGAGGCCGCCCGCGAACAGGACTGGCGGAGGCCCAGCTTCGCCAAGGAACTGTTCCTGGGCCGATTCAGGCTCGACCTGATCCATCCCCACCCCATGCCGGCGCCCGAGGACGTCCAGCGCGGCGAGGAGTTCCTCGCGAAGCTCCGGGAATTCAGCGAGAAGAAGATCGACGCGGCCCGCATCGAACGCGAGGCGCAGATCCCCGACGAGGTCATCAACGGGCTCAAGGAGCTCGGCGCGCTCGGCATGAAGATCGACACGAAGTACGGCGGCCTCGGCCTCACCCAGGTCTACTACAACAAGGCCCTGGCCCTCGTGGGCTCCGCCAACGCCTCCATCGGCGCGCTGCTCTCCGCGCACCAGTCCATCGGCGTACCGCAGCCGCTCAAGATGTTCGGCACCACGGAGCAGAAGGAGAAGTTCCTTCCGCGCTGCGCGCGCACCGACATCAGCGCCTTCCTGCTCACCGAACCCGATGTCGGCTCCGATCCGGCCCGGCTGGCGACCAGCGCGGTCCCCACCGAGGACGGCTCCGCGTACATCCTCGACGGCGTCAAGCTCTGGACGACCAACGGCGTCGTCGCCGATCTGCTGGTCGTCATGGCCCGGGTGCCCAAGTCCGAGGGACACAAGGGCGGCATCACCGCCTTCGTCGTCGAGGCGGATTCCGCCGGCGTCACCGTGGAGCACCGCAACGCCTTCATGGGGCTGCGCGGCCTGGAGAACGGCGTCACCCGCTTCCACCAGGTCACCGTCCCGGCGGAGAACCGGATCGGCCCCGAGGGCGCCGGGCTCAAGATCGCCCTCACCACCCTCAACACCGGCCGTCTCTCGCTGCCCGCGATGTGCGTCGGCGCCGGCAAATGGTGTCTGAAGATCGCCCGCGAATGGTCCCTGGTCCGCGAGCAGTGGGGCAAGTCCATCGCGAAGCACGAGGCGGTCGGCTCGAAGATCGCCTTCATCGCGGCGACCACCTTCGCCCTCGAAGCCGTCGTCGACCTGTCGTCGCAGATGGCCGACGAGGACCGCAACGACATCCGGATCGAAGCCGCTCTCGCCAAGCTCTACGGCAGCGAGATGGCCTGTCTCATGGCCGATGAACTCGTGCAGATCCGCGGCGGCCGCGGATTCGAGACCGCCGCGTCGCTCGCCGCCCGCGGTGAGCGTGCCGTCCCCGCCGAGCAGGTGCTGCGCGATCTGCGCATCAACCGGATCTTCGAGGGCTCGACGGAGATCATGCACCTGCTGATCGCCCGCGAGGCCGTCGATGCCCATCTGTCCGTCGCGGGCGACCTCATCGACCCCGACAAGAGCCTCGGCGACAAGGCCAGGGCAGGTGCCAAGGCCGGCGGCTTCTACGCCCGCTGGCTCCCCAAGCTCGTGGCCGGAGCTGGCCAACTCCCCATGTCCTACGCAGAGTTCCATCCGCCCGGCTACCCCGACCTGGCCACCCATCTGCGCTACACCGAACGCAGCGCGCGCAAGCTCGCCCGCTCCACGTTCTACGCCATGTCCCGCTGGCAGGGCCGGATGGAGACCAAGCAGGGCTTCCTCGGCCGCATCGTCGACATCGGGGCGGAGCTCTTCGCGATGAGCGCCGCCTGCGTACGCGCCGAGATGCTGCGCACCTCGGGGGAGGAGGGCAGGGCCGCGTACCAGCTCGCCGACGCCTTCTGCCGGCAGTCCCGGATCCGTGTCGAGGAGCTCTTCGGTCGGCTGTCGTCCAACACCGACGACCTCGACCGCAAGGTCGTCGACGGGGTGCTCGGCGGCACCTACACCTGGCTGGAGGCCGGCATCGTCGACCTCAGCGGTGACGGTCCCTGGATCGCCGACGCCACCCCGGGCCCCGCCACGACCGACAACGTCCACCGCCCCATCCACTGACACCCGCGCCCGATCCCCGCATCCCCTGTCGGAACCGACAGGGGATGCGGCCACAATGGGAGGATGACGGACTCCCTCGCAGACCCGCATCACCGCGAATTCGCGGCCGCCGCCGCCACCGACGGACCCCGGGACATCGTGATCCTCGGCTCCACCGGGTCCATCGGCACCCAGGCCATCGACGTGGTGCTGCGCAACCCCGACCGCTTCCGCGTGGTGGCCCTGTCCGCCGCCGGCGGCCGGATCGAGCTGCTCGCCGAGCAGGCTCACCAGCTGCGCGTACGGTCCGTCGCGGTGGCGAACGAGGACGCCGTCGTACCGCTGCGGCAGGCGCTCGTCCACCGCTTCGGCGCCGGTGAGCCGCTCCCCGAGATCCTGTCGGGCCCCGACGCCGCGACCCGGCTCGCCGCCATGAAGTGCCACTCGGTCCTCAACGGCATCACCGGTTCGATCGGGCTGCACCCCACGCTCGCCGCGCTGGAGGCCGGCCGGGTGCTGATCCTCGCGAACAAGGAGTCGCTGATCGTCGGCGGCCCGCTGGTGAAGGCGCTCGCGAAGCCCGGCCAGATCATCCCGGTGGACTCCGAGCACTCCGCGCTCTTCCAGGCCCTGATGGGCGGCACCCGCGCCGAGGTCCGCAAGCTGATCGTGACCGCCTCCGGCGGCCCCTTCCGCGGCCGTACGAAGGAGGAGCTCGCCGGCGTCACCCCGGAGGACGCGCTCGCCCACCCGACCTGGGACATGGGCCCGGTCATCACGATCAACTCCGCGACCCTGGTCAACAAGGGTCTGGAGGTCATCGAGGCGCATCTGCTCTACGACATCCCCTTCGACCGGATCGAGGTCGTCGTCCATCCGCAGTCGTACATCCACTCGATGGTGGAGTTCACCGACGGCTCCACCCTCGCCCAGGCCAGCCCGCCCGACATGCGCGGACCCATCGCGCTCGGTCTCGGCTGGCCCGAGCGGGTGCCGGACGCCTCGCCGGCCTTCGACTGGTCCAAGGCGTCGACGTGGGAATTCTTCCCGCTGGACGACGACGCGTTCCCGGCAGTGGCATTGGCGCGACATGTAGGTAGCCTCGGTGGCACCGCACCGGCGGTGTTCAACGCGGCGAACGAGGAATGCGTCGAAGCCTTCCTCGCGGGCCGGCTGCCGTTCACCGGGATCGTGGACACCGTCGCCCGGGTGGTCGAGGAACACGGCCACCCGGATCCGGGAACTCGGCTGACCGTCGAGGACGTCCTTGAAGCGGAAGCGTGGGCACGGGCCCGCGCACGGGAACTGGCAACGGAGGCAGCGCGGGTATGACGGCACTCATGTGGGGCCTCGGGATAGTCATCTTCGTCGTGGGCCTGCTGTTCTCCATCGCCTGGCACGAGCTCGGCCACCTCTCCACCGCCAAGCTCTTCAAGATCCGCGTGCCGCAGTACATGGTCGGCTTCGGCCCGACGATCTGGTCGCGGCACAAGGGCGAGACCGAGTACGGCTTCAAGGCGGTGCCGCTCGGCGGCTACATCCGCATGATCGGCATGTTCCCGCCCGGCGCCGACGGCAAGGTCACCGCCCGCTCCACCTCGCCCTGGCGCAGCATGATCGAGGACGCCCGCTCCGCCGCGTACGAGGAGCTGCAGCCCGGCGACGAGACGCGGATGTTCTACACGCGCAAGCCGTGGAAGCGCGTCATCGTCATGTTCGCCGGCCCGTTCATGAACCTGATCCTCGCGGTCGCGCTCTTCGCGGTCTCCCTGATGGGCATCGGCGGCAATGTGGCGACCACCTCGATCGGCAGCGTCGCGGAGTGCGTGGTCAAGGCATCCGCCGTGACCGACAAGGCCACCAAGGCCGATGTCTGTCCCAAGAACGCGCCCGCCCCGCCCGCCAAGGCCGCCGGCTTCAAGGCGGGCGACCGAATCGTTTCCTTCAACGGGCAGCCGGTCAGTGACTGGAACAGTCTGTCCGACCGGATCCGGGACACGATCGGCCCGGCCACCGTCGGGGTCGTACGGGACGGCAAGCAGCTCACTCTGCACCCGAACCTGGTCAAGAACACCGTGAACAAGAAGGACAGCGACGGCTCCCCGGTCAAGGGCCAGTACGTGGACGCCGGATTCCTCGGTTTCAGCCCGGCCAACGGCGTCAGGACCCTCACCCTCGGCGAGTCCGTCGACCGCATGGTCTCGATGACCAAGAACTCGATCCGCGGCATCGCCGACATCCCCTCGAAGATCCCCGCGCTGTGGGGATCCGCCTTCGAGGGCAAGCAACGCACCATCGACCAGCCCGTCGGCATGGTCGGCGTCGCCCGTATCGGCGGCGAGGTCTTCTCGCTGAAGATTCCCGCGACGCAACAGATCGGCATCATGGTCAACCTGCTCGCCGGGGTGAACCTGTCGCTGTTCCTGTTCAACATGCTCCCGCTGCTCCCGCTCGACGGCGGCCACATCGCGGGCGCCCTGTGGGAGTCCCTGCGCCGCAAGCTCGCCCGGGTGACCCGCCGCCCGGATCCCGGCCCCTTCGACGTGGCCAAGCTGATGCCGGTCGCCTATGTCGTGGCGGGCATCTTCATCTGCTTCACGGCCCTGGTCCTCGTCGCCGATGTCGTCAATCCGGTGACGCTGTCCTGACGGATGCGGGAGACGTGGGCGGGTTGCCGTAACCTCGGTAAACGGAGCCCGCCCACGCCGGGACCTTGTTCCACACCCTTGGGGATGCCAAGACATGACCGCGATTTCGCTCGGAATGCCCGACGTTCCGATCAAGCTCGCCGACCGCCGCGTCAGCCGCAAGATCCAGGTCGGGTCGGTTGCGGTGGGCGGGGACGCGCCGGTTTCGGTCCAGTCCATGACGACGACGGTGACGGCGGACGTGAACGCGACGCTGCAGCAGATCGCGGAGCTGACGGCGTCGGGCTGCCAGATCGTGCGGGTGGCGTGCCCGACGCAGGACGACGCGGACGCGCTCGCCACCATCGCGAAGAAGTCGAAGATCCCGGTGATCGCCGACATCCACTTCCAGCCGAAGTACGTCTTCGCGGCGCTCGACGCGGGCTGCGCGGCGGTCCGGGTCAATCCCGGGAACATCAAGCAGTTCGACGACAAGGTCAAGGAGATCGCGAAGGCGGCGGCTTCGGTCGGCACCCCGATCCGGATCGGCGTCAACGCGGGCTCGCTCGACAAGCGGCTGCTGGAGAAGTACGGCAAGGCCACCCCCGAGGCGCTGGTGGAATCCGCGCTGTGGGAGTGCTCGCTGTTCGAGGAGCACGGCTTCCGGGACATCAAGATCTCGGTGAAGCACAACGACCCGGTCGTGATGGTGAACGCCTACCGGCTGCTGGCGAGCAAGTGCGACTACCCCCTCCACCTGGGCGTCACCGAGGCCGGTCCCACCTTCCAGGGCACCATCAAGTCCGCCGTCGCCTTCGGGGCGCTGCTGAGTGAGGGCATCGGCGACACGATCCGGGTCTCGCTCTCCGCTCCGCCGGTGGAGGAGATCAAGGTCGGCATTCAGATCCTGGAGTCGCTGAACCTCAAGCAGCGGCGCCTGGAGATCGTCTCCTGCCCGTCCTGCGGCCGCGCCCAGGTCGATGTCTACAAGCTCGCTGACCAGGTCTCCGCCGGTCTTGAGGGCATGGAGGTCCCGCTCAGGGTCGCGGTCATGGGCTGTGTCGTGAATGGTCCCGGCGAGGCCCGCGAGGCCGATCTCGGGGTCGCGTCCGGCAATGGCAAGGGCCAGATCTTCGTGAAGGGCGAGGTCATCAAGACCGTGCCGGAGTCGAAGATCGTGGAGACCCTGATCGAAGAGGCGATGAAGATCGCCGAGCAGATGGAGGCCGACGGCTTCGGCTCCGGCGAGCCCCAGGTCAGCGTGAGCTGACCCGGATCCCGTCCGGCGACCCCGGCCGGTACGGATCCGCACCGGCCGGACGGGCCTGGGCCCGTCCGGCGGCCCGGGGGAGTGGCCCGCCTCACCTCCGCGGAACCCGCCTCCGCGAGGTAAAGTGCGAAGATCTGCCCCCAGCCACCGGCCGGGGGTGCCCCCGCCCCCCCGCGGCCTGTAGGTGAGGCGCCCACGTGTTGACGACGACGACCGCCAAGGTCCTTGAGGCAGGCGAGCTCGACGCCGCCCTCGAAGTGCTCGACCGCGATCCCGTGGCCAATGCGTTCGTCGCCTCCCGTGTGAACGTCGCGGGCCTCGACCCCTGGCGGCTCGGCGGCGAGATGTGGGGCTGGTATTCGAGCGGCCGGCTCACCTCCCTGTGCTACGCCGGGGCGAACCTGGTGCCGATCTGCGCCGGCCCCGAAGCCGTACGCGCCTTCGCCGAGCGGGCCCGCAGGGCAGGCCGCCGCTGCTCGTCGATCGTCGGGCCCGCCGAGCCCACCACCGAACTGTGGTCCCTGCTCGAACCCATCTGGGGCCCCGCCCGGGAGGTCCGCGGCCGTCAGCCGCTGATGACCACCCGGGCGCTGCCCGCCGGCATCCCGCCCGATCCCCTCGTCCGGCGCGTCCGGCGCGACGAGATGGACGTGATCATGCCCGCGTGCGTGGCCATGTTCACCGAGGAGGTCGGCGTCTCCCCGCTCGCCGGGGACGGCGGGCTGCTCTACCAGGCCCGCGTCGCCGAACTCGTCACCGCCGGGCGGTCGTTCGCCCGGATCGAGGACGGCCGGGTGGTCTTCAAGGCCGAGATCGGCGCCGTCACCCGGCACGCCTGCCAGATCCAGGGCGTCTGGGTCGCCCCCGAGCACCGGGGCCGGGGCCTGTCGGAGGCCGGGATGGCCGCCGTGCTGCACTACGCGCTCCGGGATGTGGCCCCGGTCGCCAGCCTGTACGTCAACGACTTCAACGCCGCTGCCCGTGCCTCCTACCGCAGGGTCGGATTCACCGAGGTCGGCGCCTTCATGAGCGTGCTGTTCTGACGTAATGTCTCCGCCCATGGAGAATGTCGCGGTCGGCCGCCTCGACCTCGCGGCCCGGGTCGACGAGGCTCTCGCCGTACAGGCGCTCGCCTTCGGGCTGGGTGACGACGAGATCGCCATCCGCCGCCAGATCGTCCTGCGGCATCTCGCCTACCCCGGCGCGCGCGCCCTCGGCGCCACCACCGACGACGGGCGGCTCGTCGGCTTCGTCTACGGCATGCCCAACGACCGCGCGCACTGGTGGTCCACGGTCGTCCAGCCGTACATGCGGCACCGCGGCACCGAGGACTGGCTCGACGGCTCCTTCGTCATCACCGAACTGCACGTCCTGCCTGCCTACCAGGGGCAGCACATCGGCCGGGAGCTGATCACCACCATCACCGACACGGCCGCCGAGCCGCGCAGCATCCTCTCCGCGATCGACGTCGAGAGCCCCGCCCGCCGCCTCTACCGCGCGCTGGGCTACGAGGACCTGGCGCGTCCCGTGCACTTCCCCAGCGCCACGAGCCCGTACGCGGTGATGGGCGCCCCGCTGCCGCTGCGCCGCCCGGGCGGCCCGGGCACCCTGGGCAACCGTTAACGCATTACCGCACCGCACACCGGGCTGGATATCCTCGCGGGAATCCCCATCGATCCCCTGGAGAGCCCCCATGGTCCTGCGCATGTCCCGTCTGATGCTCAAGACCTTGCGCGACGACCCGGCCGACGCCGAGACCGCGAGCCACAAGCTGCTGGTCCGGGCCGGTTTCGTGCGCCGCTCCTCGGCGGGCGTCTGGATCTGGCTGCCACTCGGCAAGCGGGTCCTGGAGAACGTCTCCCGCGTCGTCCGCGAGGAGATGGACGCCATCGGCGGACAGGAAGTCCTGCTGCCCGCGCTGCTGCCGCGTGAGCACTACGAGACGACCGGCCGCGCGGGCGAGTACGGCGATCTGCTCTTCCAGCTCAAGGACCGCAAGGGCGCGGACTATGTCCTCGGCCCGACCCACGAGGAGATCTTCACCCAGGTGGTGAAGGACCAGTGCGCGTCCTACAAGGACCTGCCGGTGATCCTTTACCAGATTCAGACCAAGTACCGGGACGAGGCCCGCCCGCGCTCCGGTGTGCTGCGCGGCCGCGAGTTCCAGATGAAGGACTCGTACTCCTTCGACACCACGGACGAGGGCCTGGCCGAGGCGTACCGGGCGCACCGCGACGCGTACATCAAGATCTTCACCCGCCTCGGCTTCGACTACCGGATCGTGTCGGCGGTCTCCGGTGCGATGGGCGGCTCCGCGTCCGAGGAGTTCCTCGCCCCCGCCGAGGCCGGAGAGGACACCTTCGTGGACTGCCCGGCCTGCGAGTACGCGGCCAACACCGAGGCGGTCACCACGGTCGTACCGCCCGTCGAGGGCGTGGACCACGGTCCCGTCGAGGATCTGGACACCCCCGACACCCCGACCATCGAGACCCTCGCCGCGCACCTGGGCGTCCCGGCGTCCGCCACGTTGAAGAACCTGCTGGTGAAGGTCGACGGAGAGATCACCGCGATCGGGGTCCCCGGTGACCGCGAGGTCGACCTCGGCAAGCTCGGCGAGCACCTCGCCCCTGCCGTCGTCGAGCTGGTCACCGCCGAGGACTTCGAGGGCCGCCCGGACCTCGTACGCGGCTATGTGGGCCCGCAGGGCCTGGACATCCCCTATATCGCCGACCCGCGCATCGCCCCGGGCACCGCCTGGATCACCGGCGCCAACAAGGCCGGCACCCACGCGCGCAATATCGTCTGCGGCCGTGACTTCGAGGTCGGCCGGTACCTCGACGTCGTCACCGTGCGGCCCGGCGACCCCTGCCCGCGCTGCGGCGCCGGTCTGCGCCTCGACCGGGCCATCGAGATCGGCCACATCTTCCAGCTCGGCCGCAAGTACGCCGACGCCTTCCAGCTCGATGTGCTCGGCCGGCAGGGCAAGCCGGTACGGGTGACCATGGGCTCCTACGGCATCGGGGTCTCCCGCGCGGTCGCCGCGCTCGCTGAGCAGACCGCCGACGGCCAGGGCCTGTGCTGGCCGCGCGAGGTCGCGCCCGCCGATGTGCACCTCGTCGCGGCCGGCAAGGCCCTGCAGACCGAGCTGGCGCTCGAAGTCGCCGACAAGCTGCACGCTGCGGGCGTCCGCGTCCTGCTCGACGACCGCGCCGGGGTCTCACCGGGGGTGAAGTTCACCGACGCGGAACTCATCGGCGTCCCGCAGATCCTGGTCGTCGGCCGGCGCGCGGCCGAGGGCGTCGTCGAGCTGAAGGACCGCCGGTCCGGTGAGCGGGTCGAGCTGACGATCGACGAGGCGCTGGCCAGGCTGACCGCCTGAGGTGTGCTGCTGGAGTGCCGGACGGGCTGAATTCGCTACAGCCAGCTCGCGAACTCCAGCAGGAGCTCGCCGCCCTGGAGGTCGCCGACGGACAGCGACCAGACACCCGCCTCGACGGCGCGGAAGTAGCTCCAGCCGCGCAGCCGTCCCGGGTCGACGTCGAGCGCGGCGCCGAGCTTGGCGACCCGGCGCCGGGCGGCGGCCTGGGGGCCGGGGGAGGCGGCCAGCGTCTCCACCCGGTCGCGGACGAGCCAGGCCAGGTCGTACGCCCGGTCGCCGACCAGCGGCTTGGGGTCGATGGCCAGCCAGGGGCTGCGCTCGGCGGCCAGCACATTGCCGTGGTGGTAGTCGCCGTGCAGCAGCACGTCCTCGACCGGGGTGGCCAGCAGCTGCTCCCGCAGGCCCAGGGCCTCGTCGATGAGGGGGCGCACATCCGCCGCGTAGGGCTGCTCGCGCCGCTCGCGAAGGTGCCGGGCGAGGCCGGCGGTGTAGTCGGCGACCGAGGTGAACGGGTGGCCGTCGCCCGCGGGAACCCACAGCCGCTGGAGGGTGGCCGTCGCCTCGAGCATCGCCTTCGGCTCGGGAAGCGAGCGCAGGGACACCTCACCCTGGAGCCGCTCCAGCAGCATCGCGCCCTCGGCGGGATCGGCGCGCAGCAGCCGGACCGCGCCGCGGCCGTCCCAGTGCGCGAGTGCGGCGTGCTCGTGTTCCGTCTCGGGGGTGACCATGCCCAGCTTGAGTACGGCCGGGGTCCCGTCGGCCGCCCGGACGAGCACGATCATGCTGATCTGGCCACCGGGGGTGAACACCCGCTCCGGCCGCAGCTCCCACTGCTCCAGCCGCCCGGCCAGCCGGCCGGGCAGCGCCGCCAGCCAGTCCCGGCCGGCGTCGCCCTCCCAGGCACCGATCGTGCGGACCAGCCGCTCGGGCGGGTCCAGCGGTACGGTGCCGGGGCCCCCGGGCTGCGGTGCTGAAGCCATGGTTGTGCTGTCCCTCCGTGGATCCTTCTCAGGCGGCGTTGCGTCCCCGCGGGGAGATGCCTTCCCGTTCTGCCGTGCCGTGCAGCCCCGGCATGGTGCCCGGCGGCGTGGCCCTTACGGCGCGCTCCGCTCGGCCAACCCGGGGAAGGCTACGCTGCCGCCGCGCCACCGAACGGCACGCACCGCCGCCTCGCGCAGCGCGCCCGCCGCGTCACGGCGCAGATCACCGGTGGCAGCGCGCACCAAGTCCCCGTACACACCGGCGACCCGGTCCTCGATGACGGCGGCCAGCCGTACGGCCGCGGCGCTGTCGGATATCGGGAACGGCAGCGCGTACCCGGCGTCCGCGGGCACGGGTTCGGCGCCGAGGTCCCGTACGGTCCGGCTCAGCGCGTCACGGCGGGCCCGGTGGGAGTCGTAGGCCGCGCGGGCGTCGGAGGCCGGCGCACGGGTGATACGCGCGCCGATCACCCCGTATCCGTACACGGCGGCATGCTCGGCGGCGAGCGCCGCCTGGACCGCGTCCAGCGTCTGCCGGTTCATCGTTCAGCCCTTCCCCGTCAGCAGGATCACGTGTGCGGCCCCGGCGGCGGCCACCGAGGCGAGGAGCCGGGCGAGCTCGGGCGGGGCGTCGAGCAGCGCAGTCGCACGGGCGTCCGCGAGCCGGCGTTCGGCTTCGGCGAGCGCTCCGAGAGCGGCGGGCGCGGCGGTCGTTCCGGAGGTTCCGGAGGTTCCGGAGGCGCTGGGGGTGCCGGACGGCGTGCCGCCGCCGGTGGCCGGGGACGGCTTCGGCGAGCTGCCGCCGCTGCCGAACGCCTGCGCGTGCCGGGCGACTTCGGCCCGCAGCGGCGCCAGCCGCGCGGTGAGTTCCGGCCGTGCGGCGATGAGGCCGTCGTACCGCGCGAGGAGTTCGGTGCTGTCCCGGGCGGCCCGCGCCCGCAGTGCCGCTCCCGGTACGGCGGGGGCGGCGCTCTGCCGCGTCTCCGGCGTGGCCGCCGCGCCGCCGGCGCAGCCGGAGGCGACCCCGGCCAGCGCTGCCAGCCCTCCCGCGCCGATCGTCAGCGGCACCCCGGCCGCCGAGGCGAGTACCGTCCGTCTGCCCGTCACTGTGCCCGTCACCGCGCGCCCCTCCCGTGATCACCGACCAGAGCGTACCGGGCGGGGCCGGGACCCGGCCGGGCGATCACGGCCGTTCAGGGGGCAGTGGCGGGGCACGGCCGCCGCCGAATCGTCGATCCGGTGTCGGAACCGATAGGCTTTGGGGCGACACGCGACCTTCCATACAACAGCACACGCGGCCGAGGAGTCACCCGGATGAGCACCACCCAGAGCGAGAGGCTGCGCGGATTGCTGGAGCCGCTCGTCGCCAAGACGGGTCTGGATCTGGAAGAGATCACTGTGACCGCGGCGGGCAGCCGACGGCAGCTGATGGTCGTGGTGGATTCCGACGACGGCGTGCACCTCGACGCGGTCGCCGAGCTGAGCCGGGAAATCGCCCAGGTACTCGACGACACGGACGCGATGGGACAGGGCGAATACGTCCTGGAGGTCAGCTCGCCGGGTACCGACCGGCCGCTCACCACGCCGCGGCACTTCCGCCGCAACGAGGGCAGGCTGGTCAAGCTGACCCTCACGAACCATGAAGAGCTGGTCGCGCGGATCATGGCGCTGGATGACGCGGGCCTCGACCTCGAGGTCCCGGGCGTCAAGGGGCGCAAGCCCAAGCCGCGCCGGGTGGAGTTCGCGGAGATCGCGAAGGCCCGGGTGGAGATCGAGTTCAACCGCAAGGGCAAGGACGACGCAGCGGATACGGCCGACGACGCCGACACCGACAGCGACGAGAGCATTGAGGAGGCGTAGCCGTGGACATCGACATGAAGGCCCTGCGGGGTTTGGTGCAGGAGAGGCAGATTTCGTTCGACCTGCTGGTCGGGGCGATCGAGTCGGCGCTCCTCATCGCCTACCACCGGGAACCGGGCAGCCATCGCCGGGCGCGGGTGGAGCTGGACGGCACGTCGGGGCATGTGACCGTGTGGGCGAAGGAGGACCCGTCCGAGGTCGCCGAGGGCGAGGAGCCCCGCGAGTTCGACGACACCCCCTCCGGGTTCGGCCGGATCGCCGCCTCCACCGCGAAGCAGGTCATCCTGCAGCGGCTGCGCGACGCGGAGGACGACATCACGTTCGGCGAGTACGCCGGCCGTGAGGGCGACATCGTCTCCGGTGTGGTCCAGCAGGGCAAGGACCCGAAGAACGTGCTCGTCGACATCGGCAAGATGGAAGCCATCCTGCCGGTGCAGGAGCAGGTCCCGGGCGAGGACTACAAGCACGGCACCCGGCTGCGCTCCTACGTCGTCCGCGTCGCCAAGGGCGTGCGCGGACCGTCGGTGACGCTGTCGCGCTCGCACCCCAACCTGGTGCGCGCCCTCTTCAAGATGGAGGTCCCGGAGATCGCGGACGGCTCGGTCGTCATCGAGGCGATCGCCCGCGAGGCCGGCCACCGTACGAAGATGGCCGTGCGTTCCACCCGGTCGGGGCTGAACGCCAAGGGTGCGTGCATCGGCCCGATGGGCTCCCGGGTGCGGGCGGTCATGGCGGAGCTGCAGGGCGAGAAGATCGACATCGTGGACTGGTCGGACGACCCGGCCGACATGGTGGCGAACGCGCTGTCGCCGGCCCGGGTGTCCCGGGTCGAGGTCGTGGACATGTCGGCCCGTTCGGCCCGGGTGACCGTGCCGGACTACCAGCTGTCGCTCGCGATCGGCAAGGAAGGGCAGAACGCCCGCCTCGCCGCCCGGCTGACCGGCTGGCGGATCGACATCCACCCGGACATCGAGCCGGCCGGTGCCGCTTCCGATGCGGATGAACCGGACGTATCGGACGCTTCGCGGGACTGAACGTCAACCCACGACCAATCGAACAACCGTGCGTAGACTAACCCGAAGGGGTGAGGTCGGCGCGGGGAGGTAGACTTAGCAGTGTCTGGCCGGACGCGTTCACGAGCGTGCCCTGAGCGAACCTGTGTGGGTTGCCGGGAACGGGTGGCCAAGAACGATCTGCTGCGTGTGGCGGTGAGCGGGGACGCGTGCGTCCCCGATCCTCGCGGTACGCTGCCCGGTCGGGGTGCTCACTTGCACCCTGACCTGGTCTGTTTCGACCTGGCGGTTCGCCGCCGGGCCTTCTCCAGGGCCTTCAGGTCCAAGGAGACGTTCGACACCGCGGAACTCCGCCGGTACGTCGAGCAGAACACCAAGCCCGCCGAGGTGGCGGCACCGTAAGTGAACGGCACGGGTTTCCGTGCGGTCAGGTACCTCGCGAGTCGGAAGTAGGTCGAGATTGCGATGAGCACCACTCGATGAGTACGCGATGAGTACGAGCATGAAGTAGCGACGGTCCGGCGGACGATCACCCCGGACCTAAAAGGAGCGAAGTGGCTAAGGTCCGGGTATACGAACTCGCCAAGGAGTTCGGAGTTGAGAGCAAGGTCGTCATGGCCAAGCTCCAAGAACTTGGTGAATTCGTACGTTCGGCGTCCTCGACGATCGAGGCGCCGGTTGTTCGCAAGTTGACTGACGCTTTGCAGGGGCCCGGTGGCGGGAACGCCGCCAAGCCCGCTGCCAAGCCCGGCGCGCCCCGCAAGGCGACGCCTGCCAAGCCTGGCGCCCCCACCCCGGGTGCGCCGGCCCGTCCCGCTGCGCCGGCTCCCAAGCCGGCCGCGGACGCCCCCGTAACCCCGGCGGCTCCGGCCGCCACGGGCACCGGCTCCACGCCGGCCGGCCCCCGTCCGGGTCCGAAGCCGGCCCCGGTCACCCCGAAGCCCGCTCCGGCGGCTCCGGTCCCGGTCGCGGAGTTCTCAGCCCCCGAGCCGGCCCAGCAGACGCAGCAGTCCGCGGCTCCGGCCGCTCAGACGGCTCCGTCCTCCGCGCCGCGCCCCGCGGGTGCCACTCCCGGCCCGCGTCCGGCACGTCCGGCCCCCGCGCAGCGCGAAGAGCGCCGTGACGGCGGTCAGCGTGACGCCGCGCCGCGTGGCGAGCGTCCGGCCCGTCCGGGCGGCCAGGGTGCCCCCGGCGCCCCGCGTCCCGGTGGCGCGCGTCCGGCCGGTCCCCGTCCGGGCAACAACCCCTTCACCTCCGGCGGCTCCACCGGCATGCAGCGTCCCGGTGGCGCCCCGCGTCCCGGCGGCGGCCACGGCGGCGGCCAGGGTGCCCCCAGCGGCGAGCGTCCCGCTCGTCCGGCAGGCCAGGGTGGTCCCGGTGGCGCGCCTCGTCCTGGCGGTGGCCACAGCGGCGCCCCGCGTCCGGGTGGTCAGGGCGGTCCCGCCGGTGCCGGTCGTCCGGCTCCCGGTGGCATGCCCCGCCCGCAGAGCTCCGGCCCACGCCCGAACCCGGGCATGATGCCGCAGCGTCCCGCCCCGTCCGGCGGCCCCGGCGGCCGTTCCGGCGGTCCCGGCGCGCGTCCCGGCGGCGGCAGCGGTGGTCCCGGTGCTCGTCCCGGTGGCGGCAGCGGTGGTCCCGGTGCTCGTCCCGGTGGTGGCGGCGGCTTCGCCGGCCGTCCGGCAGGTCCCGGCGCCCGTCCGGGCGGCGGCGGCTTCGGCGGCCCGCGTCCCGGTGGCGCACCCGGCGGTGGCGGTGGCTTCGGCCCCCGTCCCGGTGGCTTCGGTGGACGCCCCGGCGGCCCCAACGCCCGTGGTGGCACGCAGGGTGCCTTCGGCCGTGGCCCGAACGGCCGTCCGGCCCGTGGCCGCAAGTCGAAGCGTCAGAGGCGCCAGGAATACGAGAGCATGCAGGCTCCGTCCGTGGGCGGCGTGCTGCTGCCTCGCGGTAACGGTGCCGCGGTGCGCCTGCGTCGTGGTTCCTCGCTGACCGACTTCGCCGAGAAGATCGGCGCCAACCCGGCGTCGCTCGTCCAGGTGATGCTGAACCTCGGCGAAATGGTCACAGCGACGCAGTCGGTTCCCGACGCGACGCTGCAGCTGCTCGCCGACGAGATGAACTACGTCCTGGAGATCGTCAGCCCGGAGGAGGAGGACCGCGAGCTGCTCGAGTCCTTCGACATCGAGTTCGGCGAGGACGAAGGCGGCGAGGAAGAGCTCGTCTCCCGTCCGCCGGTCGTCACCGTCATGGGTCACGTCGACCACGGTAAGACCCGGCTCCTCGACGCGATCCGCAAGACCAACGTGGTCGCGGGCGAGGCCGGTGGCATCACCCAGCACATCGGTGCCTACCAGGTCGCGGCCGAGGTCAACGGCGAAGAGCGCAAGATCACCTTCATCGACACCCCCGGCCACGAGGCGTTCACCGCCATGCGTGCCCGTGGTGCCAAGTCGACCGACATCGCGATCCTCGTGGTGGCGGCCAACGACGGTGTCATGCCGCAGACGATCGAAGCGTTGAACCACGCCAAGGCAGCCGGTGTGCCGATCGTGGTCGCGGTCAACAAGATCGACGTCGAAGGTGCCGACCCGGTCAAGGTGCGCGGTCAGCTGACCGAGTTCGGCCTGGTGGCCGAGGAGTACGGCGGCGACACCATGTTCGTCGACATCTCCGCCAAGCAGGGCCTGCACATCGACAGCCTGCTGGAGGCCGTGGTCCTCACGGCGGACGCCTCGCTCGACCTGCGGGCCAACCCGGAGCAGGACGCGCAGGGTATTGCGATCGAGGCTCATCTCGACCGCGGCCGCGGCGCCGTGGCGACCGTGCTCGTGCAGCGCGGCACCCTGCGCATCGGCGACACGATGGTGGTCGGCGACGCGTACGGCCGAGTCCGCGCGATGCTCGACGACCGTGGCAACACGCTGGAAGAAGCGGGCCCCTCGACTCCGGTCATGGTGCTCGGTCTCACCAACGTGCCCGGCGCCGGCGACAACTTCCTCGTTGTCGACGACGACCGCACGGCCCGGCAGATCGCCGAGAAGCGTGCCGCTCGTGAGCGGAACGCGGCGTTCGCCCGCAAGGGTGTCCGGTTCTCCCTGGAGAACCTGGACGAGGCCCTGCAGGCCGGTCTGGTGCAGCAGCTCAACCTCATCATCAAGGGCGACGCGTCCGGTTCGGTCGAAGCGCTCGAGTCCTCGCTCATGCAGCTGGACGTCGGTGCCGAGGTCGACCTGCGCATCCTGCACCGCGGTGTGGGCGCGGTCACCGAGTCGGACATCAACCTGGCATCGGGTTCCGACGCCATCGTCATCGGCTTCAACGTGCGCGCCGAAGGCCGCGCCACGCAGCTGGCCGAGCGCGAGGGTGTCGACGTCCGGTACTACTCGGTGATCTACCAGGTCATCGATGAGATCGAGGCGGCCCTGAAGGGCATGCTCAAGCCGGAGTACGAAGAGGTCGAGCTCGGCACCGCCGAGATCCGCGACGTCTTCCGCTCCTCCAAGCTGGGCAACATCGCCGGTGTCCTCATCCGCTCGGGCGAGGTCAAGCGCAACACCAAGGCGCGACTCCTCCGCGACGGCAAGGTCATCGCGGAGAACCTCAACATCGAGGGTCTGCGCCGCTTCAAGGACGACGTCACCGAGATCCGGGAAGGCTACGAGGGCGGTATCAACCTCGGCAGCTACAACGACATCAAGGTCGACGACGTCATCGCGACGTACGAGATGCGCGAGAAGCCGCGCGGCTGATCGTCGTAGCTCACGACCGGGGCCGGTCGGCGGAGATAATCCGTCGATCGGCCCCGGCCGTTGCGTGTACCGTTCACAACATGGATCGCCGCTGTCACCAGGGGCGTAACGACGAGGCCCCCCAGGGCGGCTTGCCCTGTCGCCCATGTATGCAGGAACGCTGTCCTTCGACCTCCTCCTCGGCGACATACATTCGCTCAAGGAGAAGAGGTCCGTCGTCCGCCCGATCGTCGCCGAGCTGCACCGCAAGTTCGCGGTCAGTGTGGCGGAGACCGGCGAGCAGGACCTTCACCGCAGGGCCGAGATCGGCATCGCGGTCGTGTCCGGGGATCTCGGACACATCAAAGACGTACTCGACCGGTGCGAGCGATGGATGATCGCCCGGCCCGAGGTGGAACTGCTGTCGGCACGGCAGCGGATCCACGGCGACGACGACTGACCTTCCGGCGGTCGGCGGCGCCTCGAAGACAAGAGCAGTAACGAAGAAGGAGACGGACAAGTGACCGACACCGCGCGGGCGCGCAAGCTGGCCGACCGCATCCGGGTCGTGGTCGCGGAAACCCTGCAGCGGCGGATCAAGGACCCGCGGCTCGGCTACGTGACGATCACGGACACCCGGGTCACCGGTGACCTGCGGGAGGCGACCGTCTTCTACACGGTCTACGGCGACGACGAGGAGCGGGCGGCCTCCGCCGCCGCTCTGGAGAGCGCCAAGGGCGTCCTCCGCTCCGAGGTCGGACGGCAGACCGGGGTGCGGTTCACCCCGAGCCTGGCGTTCGTCGCCGACGCCCTTCCGGAGAACGCGAAGACCATCGACGACCTGCTGGCCAGGGCCCGCGCCTCCGACGAGCAGGTGCGCAAGGCCGCCACCGACGCGTCGTACGCGGGCGAGGCGGACCCGTACCGCAAGCCGGCCGAGGACGACGACGTCGACCTCGATGACGACGACGATGAGGACGACGAAGCGGTGGACGTGGCGGATGCCGCGGACGCCGCCGATGCTGCGGACTCCGCGGACTCTTCGGACGCGAAGTCCGGCACCGAAGCCGACGAAAAGGGCCCCGCGACCGCATGAAGCGCAAAGGCCAGGGCCCGGACGGTCTAGTGATCGTCGACAAGCCGGCCGGGCTCACCTCGCACGCCGTGGTCGCCCGCATCCGCCGTTTCGCGGGCACCCGGCGGGTCGGGCACGCCGGCACCCTCGACCCGATGGCGACCGGAGTGCTCGTCATCGGCGTCGAGAAGGCCACCCGTCTGCTCGGCCACCTCGCGCTCACCCGCAAGGAGTACGTCGCGACGATCCGGCTCGGCCAGATCACCGTGACGGATGACGCCGAGGGCGACGTCACCGCGAGCGCGCCGGCGGTGGGCGTCACCCGTGAGGCCGTCGACGCCGGGATCGCGAAGCTCACCGGGGACATCCAGCAGGTGCCCTCGAAGGTCAGCGCCATCAAGGTCAACGGTGTGCGGTCGTACACCAGGGTGCGGGAGGGCGAGGACTTCGAGCTTCCCGCCCGTCCGGTGACGATCTCCTCCTTCACCGTCCAGGACGTCCGGGAGGCGGTGGCCGAGGACGGCACCGCGGTCCTCGACCTCGATGTCACCGTCGAGTGCTCGTCCGGCACCTACATCCGGGCCCTGGCCCGTGATCTCGGCGCCGATCTGGGCACCGGAGGCCATCTGACCGCCCTGCGGCGGACCCGGGTGGGTCCGTACGACCTGAGCTCTGCCCGCACCGTGGACGCGCTCGAAGCGACGTACCAGGCCGAAGGCGCGGAGGCCTTCGAGGTCCTGCCGATCGGCGAGGCCGCCGCCGCAGCGTTCCCCCGCTGGGACGTGGACGCGGAACAGGCCCGGTTGCTCGTCAACGGCGTCCGCCTCAAGACCGGCGGCCTCGCCGCCGGCCCCCACGCGGCCTTCGGCCCCGACGGCCGCTTCCTCGCCCTCATCGAGGACCGGGACGGAGAGACGAAGATCCTCGCGGTCCTCGTCTGACGCTTCGGCCCGCACGACTCCTCGGACCGCATGATCGTTCCGGTGCGCGATGACCCGGCCGGCTGCGCCCCATCGTGGAGCGCACGACCCTGTCCCCGCACGGACGCGCGCTCCACGATCCCCCTCCTTCCGGTACTCCTATCCGCCGCACACCAAGAATTCACCCCATCGGGCGGGCGCTCGGAGTGAACCACGGGGGTGTACGGGGGCGCGTTGGGTACGCGATCACTAGCGGCCGATCACCGTGGGCATACCGTAAAAGGCGGTTGACCAGCGGGGAGGTACGCGGATGGCGGTGCGGCCCTGCGATGCTGACGACGCGCTGGTGCGCGTCTGCGATTTGGCCGGACGGCCGCGCGGCACAGGATTCCTCGCGGACCTCGGCGGCACCCTGCTGACGAGCCACGAGGCCGTCGACGGCCTCGCCCGGCTCGTGCTGCACGCACCCGGGGACCAGGTCTGCCTCGTCGGCTCGGAGGCGATCACCCCGCTGCCGGAGCTGGGGCTCGCGCTGGTCGCGACCGAGGGAATCACCCCCCGGCCGCTGCCGGTCGCCGGTACCGGACCCGCGCACCCCGAACGCCGGGTGCGGGTGCGGGCCCGCAGCTGGACGGATGCCGTGGTCGTCGGCACCGCGTCCGTCACCTACACCGCGACCGACCGCTTCCACCTCCTCGACGAGGTCTACGAACTCGCCCTCGACACCCCCGAGGTCCTGCGTGTCCACCCGCAGGCGTCGGGCAGCCCCGTCCTCGATGCGGAGACCGGCGCCGTGCTCGCCGTGATCGCCACCGCGCTGCACGCCGGGCACCGCGCGGGCGGCTTCGCCGTCCCGCTGCGGCCCCACGAGGGGCCGCTGGCGGAGCTGCTCGCCCGCAACGCGGCCACCGTGCCCGCCTACGGCCCGCACCTCAATCTCGCGGGCGCACTGCAGCTGACGGCCACCTCGGTCGGCTCGGCGGCCGTACCGCGCGAATGGCGCGAGCCGGTCGCCAGGCCGGAGACGGAGGAGGAGCTGCGCGACTTCCTCAGCCGCGGCGGTGACCGCGGACCGCTCGTCCTCGGTCTGGTCGGCGACCCCGGCTGCGGCCGCACCACCGAACTGGCGGCGCTGGCCGCCCGCCGCGCCCGGGGCGCCGGGCCGGCCCCCACGGTGTGGCTGCGCGGCGCCGAACTGCGGCCCGGCGACGGCGGGTTGAAGGACGCGGTGGAACGCTCACTGCGCACCGCCGCGCGGATCGTGTCCGCGGCGGCCGGCGGCAGCAGGGGCGAGGCGCCCGTCGCCTCCCCCGACGCGGTCGCGGACCTGGCCCGGTCGGCGGGCCGCCCGCTGCTCGTACTCCTGGACGGCCCGGAGGAGATGCCGCCCGTCCTCGCGCACGCGCTGCCCGACTGGACGGCAGGGACGGCGAGTTGGTTGCGCGCCGGGGGTGTGCGGCTGATCGTGGCGTGCAGGCCCGAATACTGGGAGCGGGCCGGCGCCCTGTTCCCCTCCGGGATGCTCCAGGTGCCCGAGGCGCCGTCGGCCGTGCCGCCCGGCGCCCCGGCCCGTGCCCTCCCGCCCTGCGTACGGCTCGGCGACCTCCCGCAGCGGCAGGCGGTCCGCGCCCGTGCCCGGTACGGCATCCCGTCCGGAGCCCTCGCCGACACCGACGCCGCCCACCCGCTCGCCCTCCGGCTGCTCGCCGAGATCCGCGCAGCCCTCCCGGACCCCGCGGTGCCGGAGCCGGTCCC
>NZ_JASISZ010000026.1:0-19056 GCF_030063355.1 Streptomyces sp. PH10-H1 | reverse complement strand
GCCGGCCGGGGGGGGCCGCACGCCCCGCCCGGGGGACCGCCGTCCGGCGGCTGGCGGCCCGGGTGGCCGGGCAGGTGCACGAGGCGGCACGGCGCTGCCTGGGGCCCGGCCAGGGCGAGTTGGACCGCGAGTCGTTCGAGGACCTCTTCCCGTGGCGTACGGGATGGGCGTCGGCGGTACTCACCGAGGGCCTCCTCGTCCCGGCGGGAGCCGGTTACCGCTTCGCGCACGAGGAGTTCGCCGACTGGCTGCAGGGTCTCCACCTGGACCTGGACGGAGCCCTGTTCGCCCTCGTCCACCGGTGGTTCGCCGCACCGGCGGGAGCGGCGGAGGCTCCGGTGCGCCTGCCATCACGACCCGGGGCCCGCGCCGGCCACGTGCCCGGTCATTCCGTGCCTCCCGCGCCCCCCGTGGGCCCGACCACCGCTCCCCGGTCGCTCCCCGTCCCCCGGCACCGCATCGGCCCCGTCATCCAGTCCCTGCTGCTCACCGCCCGCCAGTCCGGCCCCACGGCGCTCTCCCGCCATCTCGAAGCCCTGGTCCACGCCCTCGACCAACAGGCCGCGGAACCGACCCGCCTCGCCGCTCCGGCCCCGCCCCCGGATACCGGGAGCCCACCGCCGGCCTCTGCCCCGAGCGCCGGGACGGGTGGTGAGGACGCGGCACCGTCGCTTGCGCCGGCCGCGGCGGATGAAGTCATCGCGGCTGCGGACCAGGAGGGACGGCCGGCGCCGGACGACGCGGCGCCGGCCGGATCGGAGGAGGCGGACCTCGACGCGGACACGGTGCCCAACCGGCGGCATGGCGCTCCGCGAGGCAGGACCGGTGCCGGTACCGGTCAACGCCTGGAGGCTTCACGGGCCGCTGCCAGGGCGTCCGCGTGGACGACGGAGGCCGGAGCCGACCCGGCGGCGGGAGCGCGGGCGGCCGTGCCTCCGCCGCGCAGTGCTGACAGCGCGGAGACCGGTGCCGGAGCCGGTGCCGATGTCGTCGCCGATACGCGGGAGCAGCCTCGCGCCGGGGAGACCGGGACGCCCCGGCCGCCTGCCGCGCCGGAGGCGGCACGGCGGGCGGATGCCGTGTGGTGGGCGTCGCATCTGCTGGGGGAGGTGTTGCTGCGGGTGCCGGACAGGACCCCGTACCGGGGGGTGCTGCGGCTGCTCGCTGAGCGGATCACCGTGCGGTCGATCGAGCAGGGCGGGTTCGGGCCGCAGCGGATGGGCGGTCTCGCCGAGTTCGGGCCGTGGTTCTGGCGGCGGCTGGCGTTGCCGCTCGGGGAGCGGCTCGACCTGCTGCGGCTGCTGCTGCCGGCCGACGGGCCGCCCCCGCAGGGCCCGCAGGCCGGGACGGCCGGGGTGTCAGGGACGCCCACGGAGAGGTTCCTGCCGACGGTGGGGGAACTGCTCTGCGGCGCGCCCCGCGTCGCGCTGCCCGTGATCTGCGGCTGGTTCGACGACGACCGGCCGCTGCAGGCCGACGCGGCGCTGCAGGGCCCGCGCCCGACCGTGGCCGCCGCCGTCCAGGCACTGCTGCACACCCACCGGCAGCAGGCCGTGGACGATCTCACCGAGGCGTTGGTCGAGGCCGCCCACCCGGGTGCCGACGAACTGCTGGCCGCCCTCGCGGAGGACGAACCGTCGGCACTCTGCCGTGCCGTCGACCGCTGGGCCCACGAGGAACGGCCCGCCCGGCATGTCGCCGCCGCCGCGTACGGGCTGCGCGCCGCGCCGTACGTACGATCCGACGCCGACCGTGAACTGCTGCGCTACGCGGCCCTGGCGATACTCGCCCGCCCCTCCGACTGCACACTGCACGGGGCGGCACTCGCTCTCCTCGTGCGGGATCCGGCGACCCGGTCCCGGCACCTGCCGGCCGCGCTCGCGCACTTCGCCGCGGGCGACCCGCAGCTCCCCGCGGGCGCCCTCGCGACCGCTCTCGCCACCCACCCGGAACCGGTGTTCGCGGTGTTCCAGGCGCGGCTGCGGGAACCGGGCGCGGGCGGCGCGGAGGTGCTGCGGGAGTTGGCGGCGGTGACCACTCCGGCGCTGGCCCGCCGCGCGGCCGCCCTCGTACGCGACCATCTGCGGCACCGGCCGGAGGGCGCCGTGCATGCGGCGGAGTTCCTCGACCGGCGGCTGGAGCAGGGGGCGTCGGCCAGGGCGGTGGTGTTTCCCCTGGTCGTGGAGTTGTTGCGGGAGCATCCTCCGGAGGTGCGCCGAGCGCTGGCACCGGTGCTCGCCGCGCCCGGCAGCCACATCTCCCGGCCGATGCGCCAGGAACTGCTCGACGTGGCCCTGGAGCGCGAACGGGACGCCGGGGTCCTGGACGCCCTGCTCGGCGCCGCGGCGGACGGCTGCACTCGCCGCCCGCCGCTCCTCACCCGTGACCTCGTGCACCGTCTCGGCCTGCTCCTCGGCCGTACCCCCGAAGGCGCCGCCCAGTTCGACCGCCGCCTCGTCCAGCTCGCCGCGGCCTCGCCGTGCTTCGCCCGCCTGGTCCGCGGCTGGCTGGACTCCGACGGCGCCTGGGACGCCGTCATCGGCCCCAGCGCCCGCCGTCTGTGCGAGCAACTCGCCGTACCCTCCGCCCCGCGCCGGCCGGTCGGGCCCCCGGTCGCGAGCCGCGGCGGTGGGGCCGGTGGCTGAGCCGGACGCGGTGGCATGGCAGGCTTGGACCTGTACACGGCATACACAGCCATGGGGCACGACGATGAAGCGGAGCGTTAAGGTGCAGCGCTGGCGGGGCTTGGAGGACGTTCCCAGGGACTGGGGACGCAGCGTCGTCACCATCGGCTCCTACGACGGTGTGCACCGGGGGCACCAGCTGATCATCGGGCAGACGGTCGACCGCGCCCGTGAGCTGGGCATCCGGTCGGTCGTCGTCACCTTCGACCCGCACCCGAGCGAGGTCGTGCGGCCGGGCAGCCACCCGCCGCTGCTGTCCGCACACCACCGCCGTGCCGAGCTGATGGCGGAGCTGGGCGTCGACGCGCTGCTGATCCTCCCCTTCACGGCGGAGTTCTCGATGCTGTCGCCCGGCGATTTCGTGCGGACGGTGCTCGTCGACGCGCTGCACGCGAAGCTCGTCGTCGAAGGTCCGAACTTCCGGTTCGGCCACAAGGCCGCGGGGGACGTGGAGTTCCTCTCCGCGATGGGTCTCAAGTACGACTACGAGGTCGACGTCGTGGACCTGTATGTGCGCGGCGAGGCGGGCGGCGGCGAGCCGTTCTCGTCGACGATGACGCGCCGGCTGGTCTCCGAGGGCGATGTGGCGGGCGCCATGGAGATCCTCGGCCGCCCGCACCGCGTCGAGGGCGTCGTCGTACGGGGCGCGCAGCGCGGACGCGAGCTGGGCTTCCCGACGGCGAACGTGGAGACGCTGCCGCACACGGCGATTCCCGCCGACGGCGTGTACGCCGGCTGGCTGCACGTGGACGGCGAGGCGATGCCCGCCGCCATCTCCGTCGGCACGAACCCGACCTTCGACGGCACGGCACGCACGGTCGAGGCGTACGCGATCGACCGCGTCGGGCTCGATCTGTACGGGCTGCATGTGGCCGTCGACTTCCTCGCGTATCTGCGCGGTATGGAGAAGTTCGACTCGGTCGACGCGCTGCTGGTGCGGATGGCCGAGGACGTGAAGCAGGCCCGCGAGCTGATCGACGCGGCGCAGACGCCCAGCTCCTGATCCGCCGTCACCCTGTTCCGGGCGGCACTTGTTCCGGCGCTGTCCGAGGCCCTCGGGCTCGTCGGCCCGGCGGCTCTAGGCCGGCCGGATCAGCCGGGTCTCATAGGCGATGACCACGGCCTGTACGCGGTCGCGCAGCCCGAGTTTGACGAGGATCCGGCTCAGATGGGTCTTCACGGTCGCCTCGGCGAGGTGCAGGCCCGCGGCGATCTCCGTATTTGACAGGCCGTGGGCGACCTCGATCAGGACCTCGCGCTCCCGGGCGGTGAGCCGGCCGAGGCGTTCGTCGCCGTCCGTGCCGCCGTTCCCGTCCGGGAGCTGATGGGCGAAGTTCTCCAGCAGACGGCGGGTTATCCGGGGCGCCACCACGGCGTCCCCCGCGGCCATGTCGGTGATGGCCTGCCGGCCGGTGCCGGAGACCTGCCGCATCGCGGCGGCCGCCTTCTCGGGGTGGCGTTCCTGCGCGAAGACCGCGCCGTCGGCGAGCGCGACCATCACCGACAGGTCGTGGGTGACGATGGCGTGCATCTCACGGGCGATCCTGGCCCGTTCACCGGCCACCGCGAGCTGGGCCTGCTGGTCGCGTTGGCGCTCCAGCCGGCCGGCGCGGTCCTCCAGGGCGGCGAGGTAGGAGCGCCTGGTGCGCACGTTGACGCCGATCACGGCGGCAGCGATCACCATCGCGGACAGCGCGATGAACGACTGCGTGGTGCGTCCGTGCGTCGTCCAGGTCAATGAGGCCAGCAGGACGCCGAATTCGAGCACACCGACGGCCAGCAGCGTCCGGCGTCTCGAGGAGTGGGCGGCCACGGTGTAGAGGGCGATGAGCAGCGCGACATCGCCGGGCAGCGCGTCGCCGGCCAGCCACTTCGATGCTCGGCAGGTACGGGTCGGTGTGGTCCGCCCAGGAGGACGGCAGCGCCTGGCCGGACAGGAACGCGACGAGTGCCGCCGCCGTCATCGCCGTGAAGGTCACCACGGCGTAGACGGCCGCCTTCGCCCACGGCACGGGCAGCCGGCGCGGAACGGCGGACAGCGTCGCGCGGATCATGCCGGTCCCGTACTCGCCGGAGACGACCAGCACCCCGAGGACGACACCGATGGCGAGCTGCGCCAGGCAGTAGCCGCGCAGGCTGACGTCCGCCGGGTTGAACCGGGCCTGCTCGGCCGGGTTCATCCCGGTCCAGCGGTTCGCGCTGACGGCGCAGAAGAGCAGCCCGAGGCTGGTCATCGCGCGGAGAGGGCCCCCGCCGCGGGTGCGGCGGGGGCCCTCTCCGGTGCTCCGGGATGTGCTTCCGAGGCGTGCTGGGAGCCGTGCGGTTACTGCTGGGGCTGGGGCGGGGGCGGCGGCGGGTAGCCGTAGCCCGGCGGCTGCTCGGGCGGTGCCTGCTGCGGCTGCTGCGGCCAGCCCTGCTGGGGCTGCGGCTGATACGGCTGCGGAGCCTGCGGCTGGTACTGCTGCGGCGGCTGCGGGGCCTGCGGCTGGGCCTGGCCCGGTCCCTGCGGAGCGTGCCCGTGGTAGCCGGGCTGGGGGGCCTGCTGCCGGCCGGGGACCGGCGGCGCCAGGTGCGGCGGCGGGTTCCCGTCGGCGGTCCACAGCCCCTGCGCCTGCTGGGCGCGGATGAAGTCCTCGGCGACCATGGCCGAGAGGTTGAAGTACGCCTCCCGGGTCTTGGGACGCATCATGTCGAGGTCGACCTCGGCGCCCGCGGCCAGGTGCTCGTCGAACGGGACGACCATCACGCCGCGGCAGCGTGTCTGGAAGTGGGCGACGATATCGTCCACCTTGATCATCTTGCCGGTCTCACGGACCCCCGAGATGACGGTGATGCTGCGCTGCACCAGTTCGGCGTATCCGTGCGCAGACAGCCAGTCCAGCGTGGTGCTCGCGCTGCTCGCACCGTCCACGGACGGCGTGGACACGATGATCAGCTGGTCGGCCAGATCGAGGACGCCGCGCATCGCGCTGTAGAGCAGGCCGGTACCCGAGTCGGTGAGGATGATCGGGTACTGCTTGCCCAGGACATCCAGGACGCGGCGGTAGTCCTCGTCGTTGAATGCCGTCGACACGGCGGGGTCCACGTCATTGGCGATGATCTCCAGCCCGGAGGACGCCTGCGAGGTGAACCTGCGGATGTCCATATAGCTGTTGAGGTATGGGATCGCCTGCACCAGGTCGCGGATCGTCGCACCGGTCTCCCGGCGGACGCGGCGGCCGAGCGTGCCGGCGTCCGGGTTCGCGTCGATCGCGAGGATCTTGTCCTGCCGCTCGGTCGCGAGCGTCGAGCCCAGCGCGGTGGTCGTCGTGGTCTTGCCGACGCCGCCCTTGAGGCTGATGACCGCGATCCGGTAGCAGGACAGCACCGGAGTACGGATCAGCTCCAGCTTCCGCAGCCGCTCCGCCTCCTCCTTCTTGCCGCCGATCTTGAAGCGCGACGGCGTCGCGTTGGCGCCGGGCCGCTTCGGCTTCGGCTGATTCTTCAGCAACCGGTCGGACGACAGCTCCACGGCCGCCGTGTAACCCAGCGGCGCGCCCTGCACCGACCGCTGCCGCTGATCCGGCGTCACCGTCGGCCAGCCACCGGTGCGCGGATCGGCGGACGAGTCCCCCGCCGGGCCTCCGGGCTGCGGCTGGGCCTGCGGCTGCTGTCCCGGCGGCGGGAATCCGTACCCGCCGTGCGGCGGCAGCGGCTGCAACGCCGCACCGGGGTGGGCCTCCGGCGGCAGGGGAGCCGCAGGCGGCGGAAAACCGTAACCGGCCGGGGGCACCGGGGCCTCCGGCGTTACGGGCGGCTGCGGCGCTCCACTCTGCGGGAACCCGTACCCCGGCTGCGGCCCGGGGGCCGGTGCGGGTGCCGCTGCGGGCAGCACGGGATTGGGCCACGGGGCACCGGCGGGCGGTGCGCCGCGGTCCTCCGGACCGGGCTGCGGCATGGGCGCATAGCCACCCTGCGACGGCTGTGCCCCGCCGGCCTGCGGGAATCCGTACCCGGGCTGCGGCGTCGGCGGATTGGGGCTCGGCCAGGGCGCGGCCGAGACCTCAGGGGCGCGGTCCCTGGGGACGGGCGGCTGCGCGGGAGCGTCCGAAGGAGCCGGGAACCCGTACCCGCCCTGCGGCTGGTGCTGCGGCTGCGCTCCGGCGGGCGGGAACCCGTACTCGGGCTGCGGAGCGGGCGCGGGCAGCGCGGGGTTGGGCCAGGGTGCGGCGGCGGGCGGCGGGGTGCGGTCCTCCGGCGCGGGCGGCGCCGGGTTCGGCCAGGGCGCGGCCGGGAGCGGGGGAGTGCGGTCCTCGGGGACCGGCGGCGCGGGAGCATCGGCGGGGGCCGGGAACCCGTAACCGCTCCGCGGAGCCGGCGGCGGCTGCGCTCCGGCGGGCGGGAACCCGTACCCGCTCTGCGGAGCCGGTGCGGGCGGCGCGGGGTTCGGCCACGGCGCGGCGGCGGGCGGCGGAGTGCCGTCCTCGGGGCGGGCTTCCGGGCGCGCTTCCATACGGCCTTCCGGGACGGACGGCGGCGCGGGTGCGTCGGCGGCCCGCGGGAAACCGTATCCACCGGTCGGGGGCAGCGGCGCCGCTGCCCGCGGGGCGGGAAGGTTCGGTGTGCCGGGCCCGGGCCGGCGGGAAGCCGTAACCGGCCTGCGGCGCGGGCGGCCCGGAAGCGGCCGGGGGCAGCGGGAAGTCGTAACCGGAGCCATGGGACGCCGGAGCGGGCGCGGGCCGGTCGGTGCCCGGCCAGGGCGCGCCCGAGGGCGGCGTGGCACGGTCGTCAGGGGCGGGCGGCGGCGCGGGGACGTCCGCTGCCTGGAACTGCGGCGGCAGCGGCGGGAGCGCGCTCTGCGGAGGCGCGGGGGACCACGGTGCGACCTCGGCCGGAGGCGGCGTCGGCACCCAGACCGGGCCGTCGGACGGCGGCGTACGGATCAGCTCGCCCGGCGAAGGCGGCGCGTCCTGCGCGGGTGCCGGAACCGCCGGTCCGGCCGGCGGCACAGGAACTTCGGGTGCCTTCACTTCGGGTACCGCGGGCTTCTGACGCAGTGAGGCGGGCGCGAAACGCACCGTCGACTCGCTGCGTACCGCGCCCGGCAACTCGTCGTCGTCAACGCTCGCGGGCGCCGCCGCGGGAGCCTCGGCGGGACGTTCCTCGCCGACGCTCGGCTTCAGCGTCGGAAAGGCCGGAACGGGAGCAGCAGCCGGAGGGGCGACAGGCGCGATCGCCGGAGCCGGAACCGGGTCCGGCTCCGGAGCGGGCCCCGGAACGAACGGCACTGAGGTCGCCGACCACGACGGCTCGCTGGAACCGGAAGCAGCCGGAGCGGGGGCCGGAACCGGAGGCGCAGCCGCAGCCAGCGGCGGCGCCGTGGGCTCGGGCTCGGGCTCCTCCCCGGCCGCGGCGGGCGCCGGAGCGGTCTCCGCCTCCGCGCCGTCACCGTCGTCACCGCCGCTGTTCTGCATGTACCAGGCAGGCGGCGTGTAGTCGAAGGTGAACTCACCGGTGTAGTCGGCGTCGCCTTGCTCCTCGACAGGGGCGGCCCCGCCCACGCGGTTCTCGTCCCGATCGCTGCTCACAACGCCTCCTGGTGTACTTCTGAAACGCATCCGAACGGCAGAGCCGGACGGTCGGTGGAACGCACGCGACGGCGGACCTCGTCATGGACCCCGTCACGAATTCCGTGACAGGCCCCGCGAAGGACAGGGCCGGGGAACCCGGCATGCTTCATCGTCGATCCCCTCCCCGTGTGCCACAGCAGCGCTACCGTGCCCCGTTCGGGCCGTCCGCCCTCTACCTGCTCCTGCCGCTCTGGGGGACAGCCTAATCATCGGCAGCCGTCCCACGGCAGGCCCGCCCCTCCGTCTGCTCCCGTCCGCTCCTCCGGCAGCCCGTCCGTCCGCTCCGGGAGCGGGCCACCGGACCGCGGCGAAGGTGCATCCTTGCGGCTGGTATCCTGGCTGACGGATGTGTGTGTAAGAACCCGCGTCCTCGCCTCCAGAGTTATCCAAGATCGCCTGTGATTCCAGTCCAGGGGCACTCGGAGGCAAACGGATACCTGAGGAGTTCGTATGCCGCTCGACGCCGCGACGAAGAAGCAGATCATCGCCGAGTTCGGTGCCAAGGAGGGCGACACGGGCTCCCCCGAGGTGCAGGTCGCGATGCTTTCGCGCCGTATCTCGGACCTCACCGAGCACCTCAAGCTGCACAAGCACGACCACCACTCCCGTCGTGGTCTGCTGCTGCTCGTCGGCCAGCGCCGCCGTCTGCTGCAGTACCTGGCCAAGAAGGACATCACGCGCTTCCGCGCCCTGGTCGAGCGCCTCGGCATCCGCCGCGGTGCGGCCGGCGCCAAGTAAGTCGTTGTGAAGGGGAGCGGTTCCCACCCGGGGGCCGCTCCCTTTGCGTACTCGACCGACGATTCTTTGTAGTCTGGTGTGAGCACGCTGTAACACACGAGGAGGAGCGTCCTCCTAATTCGCCACCAACGCCGGTCCTCGGTAGTGGCCGCCGGGCAGTAGGACTCCCCGGTGGCTTCGATCGAAGACCGGCCCTGGCGGGACGCTCCCCTCACCGAAGGTCCCCGGGATACGCCCTGGGACATGAATGAGGAGAATCCCCATAGTGGAGAACGAGACCCACTACGCCGAGGCCGTTATCGACAACGGTTCGTTCGGCACCCGCACCATCCGCTTCGAGACGGGCCGTCTGGCCCGTCAGGCCGCCGGTTCCGCCGTGGCCTACCTGGACGACGACACCATGGTGCTGTCGGCAACCAGCGCTTCGAAGCACCCCAAGGAGAACCTCGACTTCTTCCCCCTCACGGTGGACGTCGAGGAGCGCATGTACGCGGCCGGCCGGATCCCCGGTTCGTTCTTCCGCCGCGAAGGCCGCCCCTCCGAGGACGCGATCCTCACCTGCCGCCTGATCGACCGCCCGCTGCGCCCGTCCTTCGCCAAGGGCCTGCGCAACGAGATCCAGGTCGTCTGCACGATCATGGCGCTCAACCCCGATGACCTGTACGACGTGGTCGCGATCAACGCCGCCTCCGCTTCGACGCAGCTCGCCGGCCTGCCCTTCTCCGGCCCGATCGGCGGCGTCCGCGTCGCGCTGATCAAGGGCCAGTGGGTGGCGTTCCCGCGTCACAGCCAGCTCGAGGACGCCGTCTTCGACATGGTCGTGGCCGGCCGCGCCCTGGAGGACGGCGACGTCGCGATCATGATGGTCGAGGCCGAGGCCACGGTCCGGACGATCGCGCTCGTCGAGGGCGGCGCCGAGGCGCCGACCGAGGAGGTCGTGGCCGCCGGCCTCGAGGCCTCCAAGCCGTTCATCCGCGCCCTGTGCAAGGCGCAGTCGGAGCTGGCGGCCAAGGCCGCGAAGCCGACCGCCGAGTTCCCGCGCTTCCTCGACTACCAGGACGACGTCTTCGCCGCCCTGTCCGAGGCCGTCACCGGTGAGCTCGCCCAGGCCCTGACGATCCCCGGCAAGCAGGCCCGCGAGGCCGAGCTCGACCGCGTCAAGGTCATCGCCGCCGAGAAGCTTCTCCCGAAGTTCGAAGGCCGCGAGAAGGAGATCTCCGCCGCGTACCGTTCGCTGACCAAGAAGCTGGTCCGCGAGCGCGTCATCAAGGACAAGGTCCGCATCGACGGCCGTGGCGTGACGGACATCCGTACGCTGGCCGCCGAGGTCGAGGCCATCCCGCGCGTCCACGGTTCCGCACTGTTCGAGCGCGGCGAGACCCAGATCCTGGGTGTCACCACGCTGAACATGCTCCGCATGGAGCAGCAGATGGACACGCTGGCGCCCGAGACGCGCAAGCGCTACATGCACAACTACAACTTCCCGCCGTACTCGGTCGGCGAGACCGGCCGCGTCGGCTCCCCGAAGCGCCGCGAAATCGGTCACGGCGCGCTGGCCGAGCGGGCGATCCTGCCCGTGCTGCCGTCCCGCGAGGACTTCCCGTACGCCATCCGCCAGGTCTCCGAGGCGCTGAGCTCCAACGGCTCGACGTCCATGGGCTCGGTCTGCGCCTCCACCATGTCGCTGCTGAACGCCGGTGTGCCGCTCAAGGCCCCCGTCGCCGGTATCGCCATGGGCCTCATCTCCCAGGAGATCGACGGTGAGACCCACTACGTCGCACTGACCGACATCCTCGGCGCCGAGGACGCGTTCGGCGACATGGACTTCAAGGTCGCCGGTACGAAGACCTTCGTCACCGCGCTGCAGCTCGACACCAAGCTCGACGGCATCCCCGCCTCGGTCCTGGCCGCCGCGCTGAAGCAGGCCCGCGACGCCCGCCTCCACATCCTCGATGTGATGAACGAGGCGATCGACGTTCCGGACGAGATGTCCCCGAACGCACCGCGGATCATCAGCATCAAGATCCCGGTGGACAAGATCGGTGAGGTCATCGGCCCCAAGGGCAAGATGATCAACCAGATCCAGGAGGACACCGGCGCCGACATCTCCATCGAGGATGACGGCACGGTCCTCATCGGCGCGACCGAAGGCTCCCAGGCCGAGGCCGCCCGTGCGGTGATCAACCAGATCGCCAACCCGACGATGCCCGAGGTCGGCGAGCGCTACCTCGGCACCGTCGTGAAGACCACCACCTTCGGTGCCTTCGTCTCGCTCATGCCGGGCAAGGACGGTCTGCTGCACATCTCGCAGATCCGTAAGCTCGCCGGCGGCAAGCGCGTTGAGAACGTCGAGGACGTCCTCGCCGTCGGCTCCAAGGTGCAGGTCGAGATCGCCGAGATCGACGCCCGTGGCAAGCTCTCGCTGATCCCGGTCATCGAGGGTGAAGAAGCGGGCGACGCCGAGGACGAGTCCGCCTCGTGACCTCTCGCTCCACTGTCGTGGCGGCCCGCCCCGCCACCAAGGGGCGGGCCGTCCGCACTCAGACCCTGATTCCCGGCACCGACGGCATCGGTACGGTGCGCCGCACCGTGCTGCCCGGCGGTCTGCGCGTCGTCACCGAAACCTTGCCGACGGTGCGCTCCGCGACCTTCGGCATCTGGGCCGGCGTCGGCTCCCGCGACGAGACCCCGGTGCTGAACGGCGCCACCCACTACCTGGAGCACCTGCTCTTCAAGGGCACCAAGAGGCGCAGCGCGCTCGACATCTCCTCGGTGATCGACGCGGTCGGCGGCGAGATGAACGCGTTCACCGCCAAGGAGTACACGTGCTATTACGCACGTGTCCTGGACAACGATCTGCCGCTCGCCATCGACGTCGTGTGCGACATGCTCACCGGCTCGCTGATCCGCCAGGAGGACATCGACGCCGAGCGCGGCGTCGTCCTCGAGGAGATCGCGATGACCGAGGACGACCCGGGCGACCAGGTCCACGACCTGTTCACCACGACGATGCTCGGCGACTCCCCGCTGGGCCGCCCGGTCCTCGGCACCGTCGAGACCATAAACGCGCTCACCCGCGACCAGGTCGCCCGCTTCTACAAGCGGCACTACGACCCGACGCACCTCGTCGTCGCCGCGGCCGGGAACGTCGACCACGCCACGGTCGTCCGCCAGGTCCGCAAGGCGTTCGAGAACGCCGGCGCCCTGCGCGACCCCGAGGCCCTCCCCATGGCCCCGCGCTCCGGCGCCCGTACGCTGCGCACGGCCGGCCGCGTCGAGCTGCTGGACCGCAGGACCGAGCAGGCACACGTCGTCCTCGGCATGCCGGGCCTGGCCCGTACCGACGAGCGCCGCTGGGCGCTCGGCGTGCTCAACACGGCACTGGGCGGCGGCATGAGCTCGCGGCTGTTCCAGGAGGTCCGTGAGAAGCGCGGACTGGCGTACTCGGTGTACTCGTACACCTCGTCGTTCGCCGACTGCGGTCTGTTCGGGGTCTACGCCGGCTGCCAGCCGCGCCGGGTCCCCGAGGTGCTCAAGATCTGCCGTGACCAGCTCGACCAGGTGTCCGAGCACGGTCTGACGGACGAGGAGCTGCAGCGCGCCATCGGCCAGCTCTCCGGCTCCACAGTGCTGGGCCTGGAGGACACCGGGGCGCTGATGAACCGCCTCGGCAAGAGCGAGCTGTGCTGGGGCGAGCAGATGTCGGTCGACACGATGCTGGAGCGCATCGCCGCCGTCACCCCGGACGATGTGCGCGCGGTCGCGCGCGATGTACTGGGACATCGTCCCTCGCTGGCCGTCATCGGCCCGCTGAAGGACAAGCAGGCAGCGCGCCTGCACGAATCCGTCGCGTAACCGGAGGATCGAATCAGCATGAGCAAGCTCCGTGTGGCCGTCATCGGCGCCCAGGGCCGGATCGGCTCCGAGGCGGTACGTGCCGTCGCGGCGGCCGAGGACCTGGAACTGGTCGCCGCGCTCGGCCGCGGCGACAAGCTGGAGGCGCTGACGGACGCCGGCGCGCAGGTCGCCGTCGAGCTGACGCACCCGGACGCCGTCATGGCGAACCTGGAGTTCTGCGTACGCCACGGCATCCACGGCGTGGTGGGGACCACCGGCTGGAACGAGGAGCGGCTGGCCACGCTCAACGGCTGGCTGGCGGCCTCCCCGGCCACCGGAGTGCTCATCGCCCCGAACTTCTCGATCGGCGCGGTCCTCACCATGCGCTTCGCGCAGCAGGCGGCCCGCTACTTCGAGACCGTCGAGGTCATCGAACTGCACCACAACAAGAAGGCGGACGCCCCCAGCGGCACCGCGACCCGGACGGCCCAGCTGATCGCCGCCGCCCGCGCCGAGGCGGGCATGCCGCCCCAGCAGGACCCGACCAGTCACGGCCTGGACGGCGCGCGCGGCGCGGACGTCGACGGGGTGCCGGTGCACTCGGTCCGGCTGCGCGGCCTGCTCGCGCACCAGGAAGTGCTGTTCGGCGACACCGGCGAGACCCTCACCATCCGGCACGACTCGCTGCACCACAGCAGCTTCATGCCGGGCATCCTGCTCGCCGCCCGTAAGGTCGTCGCCCGCCCGGGCCTGACGTTCGGACTCGAACACTTCCTTTCCGACGAACACAGCATGGACCTGGACTGATCGCCGTGCGCGCCAAACTGACCTACTTCGTCCTGGCCGGGGCGCTGCTCTGCTATTTCGTCCTGGTCGGCAGCCGCGGTGTCCTGCTCCTCGAGGCGGGCACCTGGATCACTGTGCCCTTCGGCATCGCCGTACTGGTCCTGCCGTTCATCGGAGCCTGGTTCCTGTGGCAGACCACCCAGTTCGCCCGCCACGCGAACCGGCTCTCCCGTGAGCTGGACGCCGAGGGCGGGCTGCCGGTGGACGAGCTCGTCCGCACCCCCGGCGGCCGTATCGACCGTGACTCGGCCGACGCCGTCTTCGCGAAGCGCCAGGCCGAGACGGAAGCGGCGCCGGACGACTGGCGCAGCTGGTTCCGGCTCGCCATCGCCTACTTCGACGCCCGCGACACCCCGCGCGCCCGCAAGGCCATGCAGCGCGCCATCGCGCTGCGTGACGGCAAGCCGGTACGCACCGGCTGAGCGCGCTGCATAGCCGGTGCGGTGCTGCCGCAGCTCGCGCTAACGGAGCTCGGTGGCCCAGCCCTCTATGGCGTCGGCCGCCATGTCGAAGGCCTCGGTGCGCCCGAGGAAGTCCGCGTTGTGATCGGTCATGAGGGGCCGCAGCACCCTGCCGTCCAGGCGGCTGACGACGAGCGCCTGCCCCTGGACGGTGCGCGGCAGCCCCAGCACCTTCACCGGCTGCTGGACCGTACGCACCGAACCGACCCCGTCCCACGGGACGGTGATCGTGTAGAAGAGCCCCGACTGCCGCAGCCCGCGCCCGCTGACCCAGAAGCCCACCCGCAGCAGCCGCAGCGCGCTGGTGATCACCAGCACTCCGCCGGCCAGCCAGAGTCCCGCGCCGGGCAGTGCGCCCGTGGCGGCGATGATCATGGCGGCGAAGAGCACGTACGAGGCGAGGACCAGCATCAGCGCGGCGGTCGCCACCCGCCACGGACCGGGCCGGTACGGGCGCATCCAGCGGTCCTGTGCGGTGTGCGGCAGGGCGGCGGCTTGCGGGTGCTGGGCGTGGCCGCTGTCGGAAGCGGTGAAGGGCAGGGGCACGTGCAGGGTCCCTTTCCGGCAGAGGTGGGGCTCTGATCCGGTGAGGTTATCCGCCGTCCGGCGACGTGGCCACCTCAGGGCGTCCTGGCGGCCTCTTGGTGCTGCGAGCCGGCCGAGCCCTGCTGCTGCGGATCCAGCGCCGGCTTTCCGAGCATCGCGGCGCCCAGCAGTCCGGCGAGCACCAGCACCGTTCCCAGCGCGCGTCCCGCGATCTGGAGCCGGCTCGGGCGTGATCGCGGTGGGGGAGCCACGTTGCTCTGGAAGCTCTCCGCCTCGGCTATGAAGGCGAAAGGAACAGGCTCTCCCCGGCGGAACATGCGGCACACTCCAGTGTCCGTTTTGCTGGAAGTCTCCCAATCTAGCAACCCTCGTCCGCCATTCGGCGGGCGGGGTGCGGTTTGTGGCGAGTACCGGCGGTGTCAGTGCCAGCACCTAAGCTGGGCGCGCCCCTTGAGACGACAGGAAGGACCCATGGTGACCGAGACCTCCGCCGAGACCGCCGTCCAGTTCCGCGGTGAGGTAACCGTCGATCTGGTCAAGCACAGCGCCGCGGACTCGGATGTGCTGTGGGCCGCTCGCGTGTCCACCGCGGGAGAGCAGTCCCTGGAAGAGCTGACCAAGGATCCCGAGCGTTCAAAGGGCCTGATCAACTTTCTGATGCGGGACCGGCACGGCAGCCCCTTCGAGCACAATTCGATGACGTTCTTCATCAGTGCCCCGATCTTCGTGTTCCGCGAGTTCATGCGGCACCGCGTCGGATGGTCGTACAACGAGGAGTCCGGCCGCTACCGCGAGCTGCAGCCGGTCTTCTACGTCCCCGCGCAGGAGCGCAAGCTCGTTCAGCAGGGCCGTCCCGGCAAGTACGAATTCGTCGACGGCACCGAGGCGCAGCACCGGGCGACGACCGAGGCCATGGAGGCCTCGTACCGCCAGTCGTACGAGGCGTACCAGGAGATGCTGGCCGCCGGCATCGCCCGCGAGGTGGCCCGTGCGGTCCTTCCGGTGGGTCTGTTCTCCTCCATGTACGCGACTTGCAACGCACGCTCGCTCATGCACTTCCTCGGACTCCGTACCCAGCACGAGCTGGCGGCCGTCCCGTCCTTCCCGCAGCGGGAAATCGAGATGGTCGGCGAGAAGATGGAAGCCGAGTGGGCGAAGCTCATGCCGCTGACTCACGCGGCCTTCAACGGCAACGGGCGCGTGGCTCCGTAACGCCCGGAACGGCCAAATGTCCGAAGTATTCGTATTGCAGGCATTCGCGAAGTTCATCTAGGCTGCAGAAACGGACTCCGGTAGTGCCTGGACCCCCGAGCAGGCACCACCGGAGTCCTTTCCGCAGGTCCCGCGGCGACACGCCCCGACATACACCGAGTAGCGTTGGACCCATGGCTCCGACCTCCACACCGACGACCCCCTTCGGGCGGGTCCTGACCGCAATGGTCACGCCGTTCACCGCGGACGGCGCGCTCGACCTCGACGGCGCACAACGACTGGCCGCACATCTGGTCGACGCAGGCAATGACGGCCTGGTCGTCAATGGCACCACCGGTGAGTCCCCGACCACCAGCAACGTGGAGAAAGAGCAGCTCGTACGGGCTGTCCTGGAAGCCGTCGGGGACCGCGCCTTCGTCGTCGCCGGAGTCGGCACCAACGACACCCGCCACAGCGTCGAGCTCGCCCGCCAGGCCGAGCAGGCCGGCGCCCACGGCCTGCTCACCGTGACTCCGTACTACAGCAAGCCATCCCAGGAGGGGCTGTACCGGAACTTCACGGCCATCGCCGACGCCACCGGCCTGCCGGTGATGCTCTACGACATCCCCGGCCGCAGCGGTGTCCCGATCGACACCGAGACGCTCGTCCGGCTGGCGGAGCACCCCCGCATCGTCGCGAACAAGGACGCCAAGGGCGACCTCGGCGCGGCGAGCTGGGCCATCGCGCGCAGCGGACTCGCCTGGTACTCCGGCGACGACATGCTCAACCTCCCGCTGCTCTCGATCGGCGCGGTCGGCTTCGTCTCCGTCGTCGGCCATGTCGTCTCTCCGGAGCTGCGCGCCCTGCTCCAGGCCCACCTGGCCGGCGACACCGCCAAGGCCATCGAGATCCACCAGCGTCTGCTGCCCATCTTCACCGGCATGTTCAGGACTCAGGGCGTCATGACCACCAAGGCCGCCCTCGACCTCCTCGGACTGCCCGCGGGACCGCTGCGACTGCCTCTCGTGGAGCTGTCCGGGAGCGAGACCGACCAGCTGAAGAAGGATCTCGCCGCAGGCGGGGTACACCTGTAACCACAGACTTCACAACTGAATACGCATGACAACGGAAAACGACAGCACTACGGAATGTCGCGCGAGCCAACGGTCCAGGGGACGGTCGGCCGCGCGGTGAGGAGAAACTTTTGAGCCACCCGCACCCCGAGCTCGGCCCGCCCCGTCCGCTGCCCGCAGACGGTCTGCGCATCACACCGCTCGGCGGCCTCGGCGAAATCGGCCGCAACATGACGGTCTTCGAATTCGGCGGGAAACTGCTGATCGTCGACTGCGGCGTGCTCTTCCCCGAGGACGAGCAGCCCGGCATCGACCTGATCCTGCCCGACTTCTCATCGATCCGGGACCGCCTGGACGACGTCGTCGGCATCGTGCTGACCCACGGCCACGAGGACCACATCGGCGCCGTCCCCTTCCTGCTCCGCGAGAAGGACGACATCCCGCTGATCGGCTCCAAGCTGACGCTGGCGTTCATCGAAGCGAAGCTTCAGGAACACCGCATCCGGCCGTACATCCTTGAGGTCGCCGAGGGCCAGCGCGAGCGCATCGGCCCTTTCGACTGCGAGTTCATCGCGGTCAACCACTCCATCCCTGACGCCCTCGCGGTCGCGATCCGCACCCCGGCCGGCATGGTCGTGCACACCGGCGACTTCAAGATGGACCAGCTGCCGCTCGACGGCCGGCTGACCGACCTCCACGCCTTCGCGCGGCTGGCGGAAGAGGGCATCGATCTGCTGCTCTCCGACTCCACCAACGCGGAAGTGCCCGGCTTCATCCCGCCGGAGCGCGATATCTCGCAGGCCCTGGAGCAGGTCTTCGCCAAGGCGGAGAAGCGGATCATCCTGGCGAGCTTCGCCAGCCACATCCACCGCATCCAGCAGGTCCTCGACGCCGCCCACCAGCGGGGCCGCAAGGTCGCCTTCGTCGGCCGGTCGATGGTCCGCAACATGGGCATCGCCCGTGACCTCGGCTACCTCAAGGTGCCCGGCGGCCTGATCGTGGACGTCAAGCAGCTCGACGACCTCCCTGACAACAAGGTCGTCCTGGTCTGCACCGGCTCCCAGGGTGAGCCGATGGCCGCGCTGTCCCGGATGGCCAACCGCGACCACCAGATCCGGATCGTCGAGGGCGACACCGTCGTCCTGGCCTCGTCGCTCATCCCGGGCAACGAGACCGCGATCTACCGGGTCATCAACGGCCTGACCCGCTGGGGCGCCAACGTCGTCCACAAGGGCAACGCCAAGGTCCACGTCTCGGGCCACGCCTCGGCCGGCGAGCTGTTGTACTTCTACAACATCTGCAAGCCGAAGAACCTGATGCCCGTCCACGGCGAATGGCGCCACCTGCGCGCCAACGCCGAGCTGGGACAGCTCACCGGCATCCCCAAGAGCCGCTGTGTCATCGCTGAGGACGGCGTAGTCGTCGACCTCATCGACGGTGTCGCCAAGATCGCGGGCAAGGTGCAGGCGGGATACGTGTACGTGGACGGCCTCTCTGTCGGCGACGTCACCGAGTCCTCCCTCAAGGACCGCCGCATCCTCGGTGAGGAGGGCATCGTCTCCGTGACCGTCGTCATGGACAGCAACACCGGCAAGCTCGTGGGCGGACCGTACATCCACGCCCGAGGCTCCGGAATCGACGACGAAGCGTTCTCCGCGGTCATCCCGAAGATCGAGGAGGCGATGGCCAGGTCGGCCTCCGACGGCGTCGTGGAAGTACGCCAGTTGCAGCAGCTCATCCGCCGCGCCATCGGCAAGTGGGTCTCCGACACCTACCGCCGCAGGCCGATGATCCTGCCTGTGGTCGTCGAGGTCTGAGCACGTTCACCGGGGCGGGGCAACCGGATTTGCATCCGGGTGCCCCGCTCCAGTACGTTGTCACAACCGCCTCGACGAGTGCCGTGGAAACGCATGTTTCCGCAATGGCAGTCTCGAAAGGGCTGGAAAATCCGATGGAAAGCTTCTGCTAAAGTCGGGTGCAGCGGGAAAGCCGAAAGGCAGAAACGCTAAAGCAGGAACAAGTAGAACTCCCGCCGGCTGGGAATCGGGCGTGAAAGCGTCTGGTAGAGTCG
>NZ_JASISZ010000025.1:40802-91401 GCF_030063355.1 Streptomyces sp. PH10-H1 | reverse complement strand
CTCTCCGCCCTCATTCCGCAGGAGGAAACAGCAATGACCGCACGCACCACCCGCCGCTCGGCCGCCACCTCTCGAATCACAGCGGTCGGCGCGATCGCGGTCGCGGGCACCCTGCTGCTCAGCGGCTGTGGCGACCAGACCAAGAGCAACAGCGGCACCAACACCTCGACCAACGCGAACGCCGCCCCGCTCTTCGGCAAGCTGCCGAAGAAGTACCAGGACTCGGGTGTCATCAAGGTCGGCAGCGACGCCTCGTACGCCCCGGTGGAGTCCACCGAGGGCGGGAAGATCATCGGCATCGACCCCGACATCGCCGACGCGCTCGGCAAGGTGCTCGGTGTGAAGTTCCAGTTCACCAACGGCACCTTCGACGGTCTGCTGACCGCCGTCTACACCGGCCGCCAGGACGTCGTCATGTCCGCCATGAGCGACACCAAGGCGCGCCAGGGCGGCCTGGACGACAAGGGCAAGAAGATCGGCAAGGGCGTCGACTTCGTCGACTACTTCAACTCGGGCGCGTCCATCCTGGTGAAGAAGGGCAACCCGAAGGGCATCAAGTCCCTGGACGACCTGTGCGGCCAGACGGTGGCCGTCCAGCGCGGCACCATCTACGAGGGCATCTTCAAGACGCAGGCCACGAAGTGCGCCGGCAAGACGCTCACCGTCGAGGCCTTCGACACCGACACCGAGGCCCAGACCCGGGTGAAGGCCGGCGGCGCCGTCGCAGACCTGAACGACTACCCGGTGGCTTCCTACATCGCGAAGACCTCCGGTGGCGGCAACGACTTCGAGGTCACGGGCACCCCGTCGGGCGCGGGCCCGTTCGGCATCGCCGTCGACAAGAGCAACACCCAGCTGCGCGACGCCCTCAAGGAAGCCGTGGACGCGATCATCAAGGACGGTTCCTATCAGAAGATCCTGGAGAAGTGGCAGGTCAAGGACAGCGCCATCAAGCAGGCGACCCTCAACGCCGGCTCCTGACCCACGCGCGCTTCTGAAGGGCAGTCACCGTGACTGACAAGTTCGACAAGGCGCCGGCCGAGACCCCGCCTCCGCCACCCCCGGCTTCGCACACCCCGTACGAGGCCATTCGCTCCATCCCCATCCGCCACTACGGCCGCTGGGTCAGCGGCGTGGTGGTGGTGGCCCTGCTCGCGTGGCTCGTCTACGCGTTCTCGCAGGGCAACGTCATCTGGGCCACCGTCGGAGACAAGCTCTTCGACCCGGAGGTCCTCAAGGGCCTCTGGCACACCGTGGTGATCAGCGTCATCTCCATGGCGCTCGGCCTGTTCCTGGGCGTCCTCTTCGCGGTGATGCGGCTCTCGAAGAACCCGGTGACGGGCGGCGTCGCCTGGCTGTACATCTGGTTCTTCCGCGGCACGCCCGTGTACGTGCAGCTGCTGATGTGGTTCAACCTGGCGCTGATCTTCCAGGTCCTGAACCTCGGACCCATCTACAAGAACAACATGGTCGACGTCATGACCCCGTTCGTGGTCGCCCTGCTGGGGCTCGGCCTGAACGAGGGCGCCTATATGGCGGAGATCGTCCGTGCCGGCATCCAGTCGGTGGACGAGGGCCAGACCGAGGCGTCACACGCTCTCGGCATGACCGGCGCGAAGACCATGCGCCGCATCGTGCTGCCGCAGGCGATGCGGGTGATCATTCCGCCGACCGGCAACGAGTTCATCAACATGCTGAAGACCTCGTCACTGGTGTCCGCGGTGCAGTACGTGGAACTGCTGCGTGCCACCTCGAACATCGGCTCGTCCTCGGGCGCGGTGATGGAGATGTACTTCGTCGCCTCGGTCTGGTACCTGGCACTGACCAGCGTCTTCAGCGTCGGACAGTATTATTTGGAGCGACGGTACGCCCGTGGTTCGCTCCGCAGCCTGCCGCCCACACCGTGGCAGCGCATCAAGCGGAACCTCGGAACGTTCCGCCGTCCGGAGGTGGCCCGATGAGTGTTCAGCCCATGGTCAAGGCCGAGGCCGTCCACAAGTCCTTCGGCCTCGCGCACATCCTCAAGGGCATCGAGCTGGAGGTCGCGCCGCGTGAGGTGTTCTGCCTCGTCGGCCCGTCCGGCTCGGGCAAGTCGACCTTCCTGCGGTGCATCAACCACCTGGAGCAGATCAACGCCGGCCGCCTGTGGGTGGACGGCGAGCTGGTCGGCTACCGGCAGAAGGGCGACAAGCTCTACGAGCTCAAGGACCGCGAGGTGGCCGCGAAGCGGCGGGACATCGGCATGGTGTTCCAGCGCTTCAACCTCTTCCCGCACATGACGGCGATCGAGAACGTCATGGAGGCCCCGATCCAGGTCAAGGGCGAGTCCAAGGCCGTGTCCCGGGCCCGTGCGGAACGGCTGCTGGACCGGGTCGGCCTGGCCGACAAGGCGGCCAGCTACCCCTCGCAGCTGTCCGGCGGACAGCAGCAGCGCGTGGCCATCGCCCGCGCGCTGGCGATGGAGCCGAAGCTGATGCTCTTCGACGAGCCGACCTCCGCGCTCGACCCCGAGCTGGTCGGTGAAGTCCTCGACGTCATGCGGGGGCTCGCCGAGGACGGTATGACGATGATCGTCGTCACCCACGAGATGGGTTTCGCCCGCGAGGTGGGCGACGCGCTGGTCTTCATGGACGACGGCATCGTCGTCGAGGCGGGAAGCCCGCGCGACGTCCTGGCCAACCCGCAGCACGAGCGCACCAAGGCGTTCCTGTCGAAGGTGCTCTGACCGAAGAGCGGACGACCGGAGACCGATCTACCGGACGACCGGACGACCGCAGCCGGGACGGACCGGCGGGCCCACCAGCCCGCCGGTCCGTCCCGGTTCGCGTTGGCGGCTCGTTGCGGCGCCCGTTTGCGGGGTGTGGCCGTCGCGGCCCGCTGCCCGTCGCGGCCCGCTCAGTCCCCGGCCCGGCACTGCCGCGGCACCCGCACCATGCCGTCGGTCAGACCCGTGTGCCGCCCGACCCAGGCCGGGTCGGGGAGGGGGAACTCCCCGGGCACGAGGCCGGCCGGCCGCGGTCCGCTCATGATCCACTCGCTGATGGCCTCATGCATCCGGTGGACGTTCGCCAGGATGATCTCGAAGATCTGCTCGCGCTCATGGTCGCCGTCGTACCGGCTCACGCCGTCCCTCCCCCAGGGCCCGCCGGCGCGGGCCTCCGCATCTTCAGTGCGGTGGACCGCCGCCCGCGTTGCGGCAGATCCGGGTCCGGGCCGAAGTCTGCGGGGCTTCGGGGAAGCGCCGCAGCACGCGGTCCGGGATACTGCCCGTGCCGCACGCGAGGTCGAGCGCCTTGGGCGCGGGTCCGACCAACGCCTCGACCATGTCCAGCATCACCCGAACCGCTCGTCGCGGTCCGGCAGGTACCACTCCTGCTGCCGGTCCCAGCTCTCCTGCCGGCCCTGCCAGTCGGCGGTCCGCACACTCGATGTCATCGTCGCCCCACCCGAGTTCGTAATACCCTGATAGCGACCTCGACCATTACTGAGCCTAGAACGCACGCGCAAGGATCACAAGTGGAACTGGCCTATTACTCGGACTACGCCGTGCGCCTGGTGAACAGCGAGGAGCCGGACCGCGGGACGGACGACCTCACCTCCGTCGAGACGGTCCGCGCGCTCTTCGGTACGAGCACCCAGGCCGCCGCGCGCAGCACCGACGCCGACGTGCCCCGGCTGCGCGCCGTGCGGACCCGGCTGCGCGGGGTCTTCGAGGCCGCCGACGAGGGCGACGAAGTGCGCGCCGTGGACCTGCTCAACGCGCTCCTGCTGGAGTTCCCGGTCAGCCCGCAGATCTCCGGGCACGAGCACCTCGACGCGAGCGGCCGGCCCGACTGGCACATGCACCTCGCCGATCACGCCGCGACCGCCACCGCCGGCTACGCGGCCACCGCCTGTATGGGCCTGGCCTTCCAGCTCACCGAACTGGGCGTGGACCGGCTGGGCATCTGCGAGGCGGCCCCGTGCCGCAACTCCTATGTCGACACATCGACCAACCGGTCCCGCCGCTACTGCTCCGACCGCTGCGCGACCCGGGCCAACGTGGCCGCCTACCGCGCCCGCAAACGTCTGGAGAACGAACGGTCCGCGGTCATCGGCCGTACGCAGGACGCCGCCCACGACAGCGCTCCGGCCACCGATCTCTGAACCTCTCTGGGCGGCCGGAACCGCGCCAGGGCCCGCGCCAGCATCAACTCGTCCGGCACCGTCCCGAACACGCTGCTGTCCGCGATCGGCCCGAACGGGTTGTCGGCGAGCACCCACCAGCCGCCCTCGCGCCGCTCGACCGCGCGTTTCACGATGAGCAGATCCTGCTGCAACGGGTGCCGCAGAACCACCACGTCACCCTCCCTGACATCGGCCGGACACTTCACATACCGCACGAACAGCCGATCGCCCTCGTACAGCGTCGGGACCATTGAAACCCCGGTCACTTCCACCGTGTAGGGCAGCCGGACACCCTGCTCCCGCATGCCGCGCCTCCTCGTCCCTTCCTCCACCAGCCTCAGGGTGACACCAGACTTTTGTCCTAAGCCACATGGGGCACCCGAGAAAACGACTCTCCTAGGGAGTAATCTCCCACCTGGAAAGACGATCACGAGGAAGGACCGACATGTTCTCTCGCCTGTTCGCGCCGAAGGTTAAGGTCAGCGCCCACTGCGACCTGCCCTGTGGCGTCTACGACCCGGCCCAGGCCCGCATCGAGGCCGAGTCGGTCAAGGGTGTCCAGGAGAAGTACCAGGCCAACGAGGACCCGCACTTCCGGGCCCGCGCCGTTGTCATCAAGGAGCAGCGCGCGGAGCTGGCGAAGCACCACATCTCGGTGCTGTGGAGCGACTACTTCAAGCCGCCGCACTTCGAGAAGTACCCGGAGCTGCACCAGCTCGTCAATGACGCGCTGAAGGCCGGTAGTGCCGCCAAGGCCTCCACCGACCCGGCGACGGGCCAGAAGCTCCTCGACCTCATCGCTGAGATCGACAAGATCTTCTGGGAGACCAAGAAGGCCTGATCTTCTCCTGGGCCAACCGGCCTGTGACAACACCACGGTCACAGACCAACAGACCGGGTGCGGTCATTTCTCCGGCCACCCGTACGCGGGGATTCGCAGCGCGATGACGGCGGTCGCGTGTGCGGTTCAGGGAAGCGGGTTCAGAAGGGGCGGATTCAGGGAGGCGGGTTCGGACGCGGGTTCAGAAGTCCCCGCCGCCGAAACCTCCGGAGTCGCCGCCACCGGAATCGCCGCCGAAACCGCCGCCGAAGTCGGAGGAGTTGAAGTCGGATCCGGAGTAGTCGCCGCCGTCCGGTCCCCCGTATCCGGAGTCGCCGTAGGCGGAGGGGCCGCTGAGCATGCTGCCGAGCATGGTCCCGACGAGGAGGCCGGGGAGCAGGCCGCCGCCGAAGTAGCCGCCGGCCCAGGGCCCGTAGGCCGGTCCGGCATTCCAGTAGGGCTGCCGGCCGTAGGGGGTCTCGACGGTACGGGACATGGGCTCCTGGCCGTCGGCGAGCCGGGCCGCGTCCGCGGCGCAGGCGGGCACGGGGCGCGGCGCTCCGTCTTCCGGGGCCCACTCCACGTCGCCGGTGGACGGGCCGTGGCGCGGGTCGAAGAAGCACGGCAGCCGACGCTCGGGCAGCGGGGCTCCGCCGCGCCGGGCGGCGAGGGTGGCCAGAGCGAAACGGCCGTCCTCCAGGGCCGCGGTGACGGCCCGCACATCGTCGGGGCGGCGGGCGGCCGCCATGGACGACTTCGCGGTTTCGTAGGTGTCCAGGGCGTGGCCGTAGTCCTGGCGCATCGCGTCGTCCGCTGTGGGGTCGGACGGGCTGAAGTCCAGCCGGTCCAGCTCTTCGCCGAATGCGGTGATGTCCTCGTCGACCACGACGCCCAGGGTCTGCAGCTGGGCACGCTCCGCTTCGGCCTTCTTCCTCTTGGCCCGGCGGTACAGCAGATAGCCACCGCCACCGCCGACCACGGCGATCGCGCCGACCGCGATGGCCGCGCCGGCTCCGCTGCCGGAACCGGACCCGCCTCCCCAGGACGCGGGAGCGTGCCCCGTGGCCTGCGGAAGGGCCTGGTCGACGAAGCTGTTGAGCAGGGCCTTGGTATCGGTGTCGAACAGGTCCTTGACGGAGGTGGAGAGATTGGCGACCGCGTTGCGCGACATCACCTTCGGGTCGGCCCCCGCGGAGAAACCGCGCGCGCCGAGGTGGACGGCGTAGACGCCGGTGGTGCCGACCTGGCTGCGGATGTCCGGCAGCAGGTTCTTGTTCGCGGGGAACTCGGGAGCGGAGGGAAGTACGGCGACGAAGACCGGCTTGTCCGCGTCCTTGATCTTCTTCGCCAGGGCGTCGGCGTCGGCTGCCGACAGCTGGTCCGCGGCGCGGGGATCGACGTAGACGGGACTCTTCTTCAGAGCCTCGGCGACGGTGCCGGTTCCGGTCGCCGCGTGCGCGGCCGGAGCGAGCGCGGCCCCGCCGGCCACGGCGAGCGCGGCCGCGGTGAGCAGCGCGAACAGCGGACCGAGCCACTGATGGCCGCGTCCGCGGCGGTGGTGCTCCGGCGCGGTGTTCGCGCCGGTGGCGGAGCAGGCGCTCATGGGGTGGTTCTCCTTGATGCCGGGGTGTGCGGTTCCTTCCCGCGACACCTCCAACGTGACACACCGCGCCAAGGTTCACGACTCGCGCAGTATCTCAAGGCATCCCGCCGGAGGGCCGGAGAGGCCGGCGCGCGGATATCTCACGCTCGGAAGTAGATTGGTCACGCTGTGCGAGCGTCGATCGGACGTGGCCCGTCGTTGAGGCGAGAGGTACCGGCATGAAGCACGAGTTGCGCGCGGAGTACGAAGAAGGCAGCTCTCAAACGCCCCCCCGTCTGACGCCAACGCCGGCAATGGCGCGGCGCGGTCAGGTCCGGTCGCTCTCCAGGGCCTCGTACGTGACGCGCAGCGCGTGGTCGGACTTCTCGTAGGTGCGCTGCGCCACGCAGACGAACAGGCAGTCGACGACGACCAGTTGGCTGATCCGGCTGGCCATCGCCCCCGGCCGGAACGTCGTCTCGCGGCCCGCCGAGGCCAGCACGAAGTCGGCGAGCCGGGCGGCGGACGACAGCGGGTGGTTGGTGATGACGACCGTGGTCGCCCCCTGCGCCGCGGCCCTGCGCAGCGGCTCCAGGACGTCGCGGCTCTCGCCGGAGTGCGACACCGCGAGGAAGACATCGCCGGAGCCGAGCAGCACCGCGCTGGTCAGCGCGGACTGGGAGTCGCCGTGCGCGTGGCACGGCCGCCCTATGCGCTGCAGCTTCTGGTGCAGATCCTGCGCGACGAGGCCGGACGCGCCGACCCCGGCGATATGCAGCTGCCCGTCCCCGCAGACCGCGCGCACGGCGCCGAGCAGCTGCGCCGGATCGAGCTGGGTCTCGGTCTCCAGCACCGCCTGGGACTCGGTGTGCACCAGTTTGGCGATCACCGCGGCGGGCGAGTCCTGCGGGGTGATCCCCGAGGTCAGGGTCGAGCGCGGAGTCTGCCGGGCGGCCGAGGCGGCCAGCGCCAGGCGGAGCTCGGGGTAGCCCGAGAACCCCAGCGCCCTGGCGGTCCTGACGATCGATGAGTCACTGGTGCCCGCCAGCGCGCTCAGTTCGGAGATCGTGCTGCGGGCAACCTTGTCCGGGTCCTCGACGATCAGCCGGGCGATGCGCGCGGAGGCGGGCGTCAGCGACGGCAGCAGCCCGCGCACCGTCGCGGCGAGCCCGTCACCGGGCCCCGCCAGGGGCTCCTGCGCGCCCGCCGGACCACCGGCGCCGTCCGGGCTGTTCGAGCGGCCCTGGCTGCCCGGGCCGTCAGAGGTCTCCGAGTCGTACGTACCGTCCGCATTCACCTACGAAGAATGCACTGCGGACGCCCCGTTTCGACACCTTCTTCCGTACCTGGACGGCTCTTTGGGATCATTGACCGGCTTTGCGCCCTCGATCGGCCGGGTGTCGCCCGTACGGCCCTGCGCCCCTGGTCGCGGGCTGCCGACCTCACCCTTCCGGGTGACAATGACGGGGTGACCACCGCCGGCCTGCCGATCGACGCGCTGCGACCCCGGCTGCCCTCGCCGCTGACCGGGATCACGGACGAGCGGCTGACGCGGCACGGGATCCAGCTGCTGCTCAAACGGGACGATCTGATCCATCCCGACCTGCCGGGCAACAAATGGCGCAAGCTGCGGCTCAATCTCGAGGCCGCCGCCGCGGCCGGACACGACACCCTGCTGACTTTCGGCGGCGCCTACTCCAACCATCTGCGGGCCACCGCCGCGGCCGGGCGGCTGCTGGGCTTCGCGACCATCGGCGTCGTCCGGGGCGACGAGCTGGCCCAGCGCCCGCTGAACCCCTCGCTCGCCCGCGCCGCCGCCGACGGCATGCGGCTGGAGTTCGCCGACCGGTCCACGTACCGCCGCAAGGCGGAGCCGGAGGTCATCGAGCACCTGAGGGAGCGGTTCGGCCGCTGCTATCTGGTCCCCGAGGGCGGCAGCAACGCGCTGGCGGCGCGCGGCTGCGCCGACCTCGGCAGGGAACTGCGCGGCGCGGCGGACGTGGTCGCGGTGGCCTGCGGCACCGGCGGGACGCTGGCCGGCCTGGCCGCGGGGCTGGCGCCCGCCACCCAGAGCGTGATCGGCTTCCCGGTGCTCAAGGGCGGCGGGTTCCTGAACGCCGGCATCCAGCAGCTGCAGGAGGCCGCGTTCGGCGGGCGGCGCGGCCAGTGGCGGCTCGACGAGCGCTTCCACCACGGCGGGTACGCCCGTACCAGCCCCGGGCTGGACGCCTTCGCGGAGGATTTCGCCGACCGGCACGGCCTGGTCCTGGACCGCGTCTATGTGGCGAAGATGCTGTACGGCCTGTTCGCCCTGGCGGACGAGGGCGCCTTCTCCCCCGGCACCCGCCTCGCGGCCGTGGTGACCGGATGAGGGCGGGACGGCCGTGCTGATCGAACGCGCCTACGCGCACGTCCCCGCCACCGACGAGTTCCCGGCCGATCAGTGGCCCTGGCGGGTCCCCGCCGTCGCCCAGCTGCTCGACGGCGGCCTGCGCTTCACCACTCCGGTCACCTTCCTCGTCGGCGAGAACGGCTCGGGAAAATCCACTCTGGTCGAGGCGCTCGCGGAGGGCTTCGGGCTGGATTCGTACGGCGGCCGGGCCGGCTACAAGTACGCGAGCGGCCGCGACAGGTCCGGCCTCGGGCAGCGGATCCGCTTCGACGCCACCCGCGCCGGCCGCCGGATGCTCGAAGGGCCCCGCACCCGCCGCAAGGGCTTCTTCCTGCGCGCCGAGACCGCCCTGGACGCCCTGGAGCGCGAAGACGTCGCCGTGCACTCGATGAGCCACGGCGAGGGCTTCCTGACGGCCTTCCGCGAGATGTTCCGGCAACCGGGCCTGTACGTGATGGACGAGCCGGAGGCGGCCCTGTCCTTCACCTCCTGCCTCCATCTGGTGGGCCTGATGCACGAGCTCGGCAGCACCGGAGCCCAGGTGATCTGCGCCACTCACTCACCCCTGCTGACCGCGACCCCGGGCGCCACGATCCTGGAGATCGGCGAAGCGGGCGCCCATGCCGTCCAGTGGGACGAGCTGGCCATCGTCGACCACTGGCGCCGGTATCTGGCCGATCCGAACGCTTACCTCCGCCACATCATCGGGACGTAACCTTGGCTCATGATCCGAGCCGCAACCCCCGCCGACGTTCCGGCGGTCCACGCCATGATCCGCGAACTCGCGGAGTACGAGAAGGCCCTGGAGGAAGCCCGTGCCACCCCGGAGCAGCTGCACGGCGCTCTCTTCGGTGCGAACCCGGCGGTCTTCGCACTGATCGCCGAGGACGAGTCCGGGGGCGGCCCGGTGGGATTCGCCCTGTGGTTCCTGAATTTCTCCACGTGGACGGGCACACACGGTGTGTATCTGGAGGATCTGTATGTAAGGCCCGAATCGCGCGGCGGCGGCCACGGAAAGGCGCTGCTGGCCGAACTCGCCTCCATTTGCGTAACGCGCGGCTACGAGCGCTTCGAGTGGGCAGTACTGGACTGGAATGATCCCGCGATCGGCTTCTACCGCTCCATCGGCGCCCTCGGACAGGACGGCTGGACCGTGCAGCGACTGACCGGCGAACCGCTGCACACCCTCGCCGACCTGGCAGTCCTTCCGACCGAGAGCAACGATGCGACATCTCTTTCGAATTGAGACCGCACACCCCTAGCCACGTTGCGTACTCGTGCGCTTACCATGGGTGACAAGTCATGAGGTACCGGGCCAGGGCTCACTCATGGTGGCGGCTGTGCTCCGTCCGGGCGACATCGGGGCACAGATCGCGATAGCGTCGCTGGCGGACCAGAGCAATCACTGTGTGCCACCTTGGAGGTGAGGGTGTCCCAGATCGCAGGCGAGCCCGGGACGAAGGACTTCGTTGAGGTCCGGCTGCCCGCGGCGGGGGCCTATCTGTCGGTGCTGCGTACGGCTACGGCCGGACTCGCGGCACGGCTGGACTTCACCCTCGACGAGATCGAAGACCTGCGCATCGCCGTGGACGAGGCGTGCGCGATCCTGCTGCAGCAGGCCGTTCCCGGCAGCGTATTGAGTTGCGTCTTCCGACTCGTCGGAGACGCTCTGTGGGTGAGAGTGTCGGCGCCCACGACCGATGGCCGTGCTCCGGAGCGGGACACGTTCGCCTGGACAGTGCTCTCCGCACTGGCGGGAGAGGTGGATGCCACGGTCGCGGAGGACAAGACCGTCAGCATCAGCCTGCACAAGAAGCGCGGTGCCGGCCCCGGACAGTCGTGAGGTCCCCAGATGCAGGCAGCCCGCAGGCGCGGACCCGAAGCAGGTCAGCGTGGACCGGTCCCCCGAAGGGCCGGTAACGGTACAACCGTGCACGGAACGGGGAAACGCCATGAGTGCTGATCTTTCCCGGGAGGCAGCTCCCGGACCCCCGGCGGACAGCGACGCGCCCGCGGTGCGGACCCGTGCCGCCGTACCCGCCCAGGCGTCGCCCGCCGGGGCGGCCGGGCGGTATTCGGCGCGGCAGCACCCCGGGTCCCGTACGGATGGAATGGACGCGGCGGAGCAGGCGGATCCCATGGACCAGCAAGAGCAGCACGACCCGCATGACCGGGCCGGCGCCCGAGCGCTCTTCGTGGAGCTGAGCAAGCTCCCGGACGGCTCTCCGGAACGCGCCGAGCTGCGCAACCGGCTGGTGCGCATGCACCTGCCCCTGGTGGAGCACCTGGCGCGGCGTTTCCGCAACCGCGGGGAGCCGCTGGACGACCTCACCCAGGTCGCCACCATCGGTCTGATCAAGTCCGTCGACCGCTTCGACGTGGACCGGGGCGTCGAGTTCTCCACGTACGCCACCCCCACGGTCGTCGGCGAGATCAAACGTCACTTCCGCGACAAGGGCTGGGCGGTACGCGTCCCGCGCCGGCTCCAGGAGCTGCGGCTGGCTCTCACCACCGCCACCGGTGAGCTCTCCCAGCGCTTCGGCCGGGCGCCGACCGTGCATGAGCTGGCGGTACAGCTCAAGATCACGGAGGAGGAGGTGCTGGAGGGCCTCGAATCCGCGAACGCCTACAGCACCCTGTCCCTGGACGTTCCCGACACGGACGACGACTCACCCGCCGTCGCGGACACCCTCGGCGCCATGGACGAGGCGCTCGAAGGCGTCGAGTACCGCGAATCGCTCAAACCGCTCCTGGAGTCACTGCCGCCCCGGGAGAAGAAGATCCTCATGCTGCGCTTCTTCGGCAACATGACCCAATCGCAGATCGCCCTGGAGGTCGGCATCTCCCAGATGCACGTCTCCCGCCTCCTCGCCCGCACGCTCATGCAGCTCCGCGAGAAGCTCCTCGTCGAGGAGTAGGCCCGCCGCGTAGGGCCGGACGGGCCCCAGGTCCGCCCGGCTCTACGTTCGGCTTACGTCCGGCCCAACGTCCGGCTCTAGCCGCGGTCGCCGATGCCGAGGGCGGCGGTCGTGGCGGGGTGCACCAGGAGCGCCAGGCCGGCCAGTGCCACGAGCGCGAGCGCGACGCCGGCCGCGACGAGCGGGCCCGCACCGTTGAAGAGCGTCCAGGCGACCGGCAGCGCCAGCAGCTGGATGATCAGCGCGGGCCCCCGGCTCCAGCGCCGGGCGTGCAGCAGCCCATAGGCGGCCGCCAGCGGGATCGCGGCGAGGGCGAGCACGGTGAACGCGCCCACGAGGGCGTTCCCGACGCTGGCCGGGTGACCGGCGAGGGCCAGCACGAGCAGGGCCACCCCGCAGCCCGCGAGGGCCAGCCCTTCAAGGGCCGCGACGCCCGCGGCGGCCGTCAGCCGGCGTGTTTTGAGGGACTGGGTCCGGAGGATCTGGCTCACGCGAGCCAGCGTAGCCCGGTGTACTTATGGGTAGGTACGCTTCCCCCCATGCGCGCACTTCTCGTGGTCAACCCTGCTGCCACCACCACCAGCGCGCGGGTCCGTGATGTACTCGCCCATGCCCTCGCCAGCGATCTGAAACTGGAAGTGGCCGCCACGGAGTACCGCGGCCACGCCCGCGATCTCGCGCGGCAGGCGGCGGAGGGCGGCGAGATCGAACTGGTCGTCGCGCTCGGCGGCGACGGCACGGTCAATGAAGTGGTCAACGGACTGCTGCACAACGGCCCCGACCCCGACCGCCTGCCGCAGCTGGCCGTGGTCCCCGGCGGATCCACCAATGTCTTCGCGCGCGCCCTGGGGATGCCCAATGACGTCGTCGAGGCGACCGGCGCGCTGCTGGACGCCATCCGCGACCGCTCGTCGCGCACGGTCGGCCTCGGTCTGGTGAGCGGCACCCCCGGTACCGAGGACGAGGGAGTGCCGTCGCGCTGGTTCACTTTCTGCGCGGGACTGGGATTCGACGCCGGCGTGGTGGGGCGGGTCGAACAGCAGCGGGAAATGGGAAAGCGCTCGACGCACGCGCTGTACATGCGCCAGGTGATGCGCCAGTTCCTGGCGGAGCCGTACCGGCGTGCGGGCTCGATCACCATGGACCGGCCGGACGAGGACCCGGTCACCGGGCTGGTGCTGGCCATAGTCTGCAACACCGCCCCCTGGACCTACCTGGGCAATCGTCCGGTGTTCGCCTCCCCGGACGCCTCCTTCGACGCGGGCCTGGATCTGCTGGGTGTGTCGAAGATGTCGGTGACGTCAGCGGTCCGTTACGCCACGCAGCTCCTGCGCTCCACCCCTGATCAAGGCCCGCACGGTAAGCATGTGGCGTCCCTGCACGACCTGACGGACTTCACCTTGCATTCGCAGGCTCCGCTCCCCTTCCAGGTGGACGGCGACCACCTGGGGCTGCGTACCAGCGCAACCTTCACAGGCGTACGCCGTGCACTGCGTGTGATTGTGTAAGCGGAAGAGCCCAAAGTCCTTTTACTCGAACGTTTAGGCTGCCCTGCACCCCATGGAAGTACGGCTGTGATGCAGGCGACACCGAGGAATCAAAAAAAACTTTCCTGAAGGGGTTGTATCCGCCGCCCAGGTTTGCGAGTCTCTTCTTGGCGATCGGGACGGCCAACAACCGGAGTCCCTTGAGAGCCCGAATCCACCACCTCACATCAGCGGGACTGCACCAGGTCACTGGGCGTAGTGCCGTGTCCTGTGAGGGGATTCGTGAAAGCGTTCACATTCACAAGCAACGTGCTTGTCACAAAGGAGTTGGAGCAGCCATGGACTGGCGTCATCGCGCCGTTTGCCGCGAGGAAGACCCGGAACTCTTCTTCCCCATCGGCAACACCGGTCCTGCGCTGCTGCAGATCGAGGAAGCCAAGGCCGTCTGCCGCCGCTGCCCCGTCATGGAGCAGTGCCTGCAGTGGGCGTTGGAGAGTGGCCAGGACGCAGGCGTCTGGGGTGGCCTCAGCGAGGACGAGCGTCGCGCAATGAAGCGCCGCGCCGCCCGCAACAGGGCCCGTAACGCCAGCGTCTGACGCCCCGCTTTACCCCCGAGCCGCAGCGCGCAGCACCTGATTCGTACGCGCAGCACAGAGCATTCAGTAAGCCCCGGCCGCCTGGCGGCCGGGGCTTACTGCTGTCTGTCCCGTGCCTGTCTGTCCCCTGCTTGTCCGTCCCCTGCTTGTCCGTCCCCCGACTTGCCTCAGGCCTCGGCGGGGAGTTCCAGCACCACCTTGGTGCCGCGTTGCGGCGCCGCGACCATGTCGAAGGTGCCGGCCAGTTCGCCGACCACCAGCGTGCGGACGATCTGCAGGCCCAGATTCCCCGCCCGCTGCGGGTCGAAGCCTTCCGGGAGCCCGCGTCCGTCGTCCTGGACGGTGATGATCAGCTTGTCCCGGCCGGCCGTCGCTCCGACGTCGACCGTGCCGCTCTCCCCCGGGCCGAAGCCGTGCTCCAGCGCGTTCTGCAGCAGTTCGGTGAGGACCATCGCCAAGGGGGTGGCGACCTCGGCGGTCAGGATGCCGAAGCGGCCGGTGCGGCGGACCGTGACGAGTCCTGGCGAGATCTCGGCGACCATCGCGAGCACCCGGTCGGCGATCTCATCGAACTCGACGCGTTCGTCGAGGTTCTGCGACAGCGTCTCGTGCACGATCGCGATCGAGCCGACCCGGCGGACCGCTTCCTCCAGCGCCTCGCGCGCCTTGTCCGAATCCATCCGCCGGGCCTGCAGCCGCAGCAGCGCGGCAACGGTCTGCAGATTGTTCTTCACCCGGTGGTGGATCTCCCGGATGGTGGCGTCCTTGGTCATCAACTCGCGCTCGCGGCGCCGCAGTTCGGTGACATCGCGGAGCAGCACCAGCGAACCGATGTGGGTGCCCTTGGGCCGGAGCGGGATGGTGCGCAGCTGGATGACGCCGTCGCCGCCCTCGACCTCGGTCTCGCGGGGCGCCCAGCCGCTGGCGAGCGTTACCAGCGCTTCGTCCACCGGGCCGCGGGCGGGGGCGAGTTCGGCGGTGGCCGCGCCGAGGTGCAGGCCGACGATGTCGGCGGCCAGGCCCAACCGGTGGTACGCGGAGAGCGCGTTGGGGCTGGCGTACTGCACGACGCCGTCCGCGTCGAGCCGGATCAGGCCGTCGCCGGCTCGCGGCGAGGCGTCCATGTCGACCTGCTCGGCGGGGAACGGGAAGGACCCGGCCGCGATCATCTGCGCCAGGTCCGAGGCGCTCTGCAGATAGGTGAGCTCGAGCCGGCTGGGGGTGCGGACGGTCAGCAGGTTGGTGTTGCGGGCGATGACGCCCAGCACCCGGCCCTCGCGGCGGACCGGGATCGACTCGACCCGGACCGGGACCTCCTCGCGCCATTCGGGATCGCCCTCACGGACGATCCGGCCCTCGTCGAGCGCGGCGTCGAGCATGGGGCGGCGGCCGCGCGGCACCAGATGGCCGACCATGTCGTCCTGGTAGGACGTCGGCCCGGTGTTCGGCCGCATCTGGGCGACCGAGACATAGCGTGTGCCGTCGAGGGTGGGCACCCACAGGACGAGGTCGGCGAAGGACAGGTCGGAGAGCAGCTGCCACTCGGAGACCAGCAGGTGAAGCCATTCGAGATCGGAGTCGTCGAGGGCCGTGTGCTGGCGTACGAGGTCGTTCATGGAGGGCACGAGTGCGAGCGTACAGGCCCATTCCCGCCATTCGTGCCGCGGCTTTTTCCGTCGATACCGGCGACCCCATGGACAACGGCGAATGGTCTAGTCCACAATGGGCCGACAGACCTCCATCCTCCCCGCACAGGAGGATGGAACGAGGCCAGGCGTTCTCTGCCCTGACTACGCCGCGGCCTCACCGGTCGGCCCTACTGGGCCACGGGGAACCGCACACCCCGTCGGCCACGGTGTCGACAGCAGCTCCGGGCTGCGGTGCTGGAAGGGCTGAGGGTCCCTTCCCGGCGCCGCGGCCCGTGGCGTTTTCCGGGGTGTTCCCCGGCGTGCCGCACCCGCACCGCACAGATCCCCGGAAGGCCGGGTCGCGCGATGCGACGGGGCGTTCCGGGGATCCGCGGCCGTCAGTGGGTCTCGGTCACCTTGGCGAGAGCTCTCGGGGCGTCGGGGTCCTGGCCGCGGGCGATGGTGACCTCGTAGGCCAGCATCTGCAGGGGCAGGATCTCCAGGATCGGCTGGACCTCCTCGGCGACGCCGTGCGTCGGCAGGGCGAAGCCCGCGGAGGCGGCGTCCACCTGGGCCTGCGGGCCGATGACGACCAGGTCGGCGCCGCGGCCGCGCAGCCGGTCGAGGACCGGCTGGAGGGCCTCGCCGCCCTTGCCCTCGGTCACGATGGCGATGACCGGCGAGATGTTGTCGACCATCGCCAGCGGACCGTGCAGCAGGTCGGCGCCCGAGTACGCCAGGGCCGGGATGTAGCTGGTCTCCATCAGCTTCAGCGCGGCTTCCTTCGCGGTCGGGTAGCCATAGCCGCGCGAGGTGATCACCATGCGCTCGGCGAAGCGGTAACGGCCGGCCAGCGCCTTGACCTCGGCGCCGCGCGCCAGGATCTGCTCGGCCAGCTCCGGCAGCACCTTGGCGGCCGAGCCGTCCCCGCCGCGCAGGCCCTCGACGAAGAGATAGAGGGCGAGCAGCTCGGCGGTGTACGTCTTGGTCGCCGGCAGCGCCTTCTCCGGACCGGCCAGCACATCGATGTGGAACTCGGAGACCTCGGCGAGTGGGGACTCCGGGTTGTTCGTCACCGCGAGGGTGACCGCACCGGCCTCGCGTGCCGCCCGGGTGGAGGCCACCAGGTCCGGCGAGCCGCCGGACTGGCTGACGGTGATGACCAGGCAGTCCGTCAGGTCGGGCGTCGCGCCGTAGGCGGTGGTGGTGGACATGGAGGTCAGGCCCGCCGGCTTGCCGAGCAGCACCTCGATCAGATACTTCGCGTACAGCGCCGCGTTGTCGGATGTGCCGCGCGCGGTGAGCAGCACGAAGCGCGGGCTGCGCGCCGCGATCTGCTCGGCGATCTCGCGGATCCGCGGCGCGCCACGCTCCAGGATGCGCCGCAGGACGGCAGGTTGTTCGGCCATCTCACCGGACATGATCCGGCCCGGCGTACGGGACTGCTGGGCCGGAGTCGTGGCGGTCATGCGGTGGGCCTCCAGGCTGTTGCGTATCTCCTCCGCGCCGGTCAGGCCCCGGCTTCCTTGCCGGCGATGACCTCCGCGGCTGCTCGCCCGCACACGCGGGCCGCGCCGTGGGTCGCGATGTGCAGCGCACCGGACGGCGGCGCCTGAGGCACTCCCATCTCCACCACGACCGTGTCGGGCCGGGCGGCGAGCAGGGCGTCCAATGCGTCGGCCATCCACTGGTGGCGGTGGACGTCGCGGACCACTGCGACGATCCTACGGTCGGACGCGGACTGCAGCACTTTCGCGCAGAGCGCGGGCACACCACCGTCGGCGGCGTCCGCCTCCCGGAAGGTGCCGGTCACGGTGCCCGGCAGCAGCCTCTCCAGTTCCGCCGCCACGCCCCAGGGTGTCTCCGCGCCGACCGCGATGTTCGCCACGGGGGTGAAGGCGGCCACGTACGGAGCGGTCGCGATCGGTACGTACTCCTCCGTCCGGGTCACGCGCACGGCCCTGCGGGCCGCGATGAGGCCGACCTCAGGGTCGGGTGCGGTCCCCTCCGCCGCACCCGACCGCTCGGCCGTCCATGCCGCGAGGAGCCGCACCCGGGCGGCCGCGTCGGCGAGCCGCTCCGCGGGGAGGTCGCCCTCGCGCACCGCGCGCACGATGGCGTCGCGGAGTCGCAGCACGGTGTCCTCGTCGGCGAGACCGCCGCCGACGCAGATGGCGTCGGCGCCGGCCAGCAGCGCCATGACGGTGCCGCGCTCGATGCCGTAGGTCGCCGCGATGGCCTGCATCTCGATGCCGTCGGTGACGATGAGGTCGTCGTAGCCGAGGCCGCCCTCCGCGACGGGCGCGCGCAGCAGCCCGTTGAGCGCGCTGGGGCTGAGCGTGGCCGGCCGGTCGGGGTCGAGGGCGGGCACCAGGATGTGCGCGCTCATCACGGCCTTGGTACCGGCGGCGATGGCGGCCCGGAACGGCACCAGTTCGCGGTCCCGCAGGGTCTGCAGCCCGACCTCGATGTTCGGCAGCGAGTGGTGGGAGTCGACGGCGGTGTCGCCGTGGCCGGGGAAGTGCTTGGTGCAGGCCGCCACCCCGGCGGACTGCAGCCCCGTGATGTACGCGGCGGTGTTGCGCGCGACGAGGTGCGGGTCGGAGCCGAAGGACCGTACGCCGATCACCGGGTTGCCCGGGTCGGAGTTGACGTCGGCGGACGGCGCCCAGTTGAGGTTGACCCCGCAGATCGCGAGCCGGCGGCCGAGTTCCGCCGCCACCTCCTGCGTCAGGTCCGGGTCGTCGACCGCGCCGAGCGCGAGATTGCCGGGGAACGACGATCCGGTGCGCGCTTCGAGGCGGGTGACGTCGCCGCCCTCCTCGTCGGCCGCGACCAGCACGTCAGGGCGTACCGCGCGCAGTTGCGCGGTGAGCGCGGACAGCTGCTCGGGCGATTCGATGTTCCGGGCGAACAGGGCCACGGAGCCGAGGCCTTCGGCGAGCCGGCGCAGCAGCCACTCGGGCGCGGTGGTCCCGATGAATCCGGGCTGCAGGACGGCGAGCGCGTCCCGCGTGAGGGTGTCGGGGGCGGAGTCGGCAGTAATGACGGTCATCCCTTCACCGCCCCGGCGGTCAGACCGGAAGCGACCTTGCGCTGGACCATGACGAAGAAGATCACCACGGGCAGGGCCACCAGGATCGAGCCCGCCATCAGCGCGCCGAAGTCGGTACCGCGCTGCCCGGTGAAGTTCAGCAGCCAAATGCTGAGGGTGTACTTGTCGTTGTCCTGCAGGAGGACATACGCGAAAAGGTATTCGTTCCAGGCCGTCATCAGGGCGTAGATCGAGGCGGCGACGAGGCCGGGGGCGAGCAGCGGGAAGACGACCCGGCGGAATGCGGCCATCTGGCTGCAGCCGTCGACCATGGCCGACTCCTCCAGCTCCTTGGGGATGTTGACGATGAATCCGCGGAGCATCCACACCGAGAAGGGCAGCGTCGTCGCCGCGTACACGACGATGACACCCCAGTACTGGTTCAGCCCGCCCATGTCGTTGAGCTGGATGTAGATGGGGATCAGCATCGACGTGCCGGGGATCATCTGGATCAGCAGCAGCGTGATCATCAGACCGCGGCGGCCCCAGAAGTGGAAGCGGCCGAGGGCGTAGGCGGCGAGCAGGCCGACGCCGATGGCGATGACGACGCTGAACAGCGAGATGATCACGCTGCTCTTCACGTTGTCCCAGAAGTTGGGCATGTCCATCGCCCGCTGGAACTGGTCGAACGTGATCGAGCTCGGCCACAGCTTCTGGTGGTAGCTGAGGATCTCGGTGCTGGGCCGCAGCGCGGTGATGACCATCCAGTAGACCGGGAAGCCCATCACCACGAAGGTGAGCAGGCCGAGGATGTTCCAGCCGGTGCGGTTCTTCTTCTTGCTCTGGTAGGTGACCTTGGCGGCGGTACTCACTCGACCTCTCCGATCTTCATCAGCTGGCGCAGGTAGTAGACGGAGACGCCGGACAGCATCACCACGGTGATGATGGAGATCGCGGCACCCGTGCTGAAGGAGTTACTGGTGAACGCCTGGGTGAAGGAGTAGAGGCCAAGCAACTGGTAGTCCGGCTCCGGGTGGTTGTTGCGCATCAGCAGCACCTGGCCGAGCACGCCGAAGTCCCAGATGATCGACAGCGTGGTGGTCATGACGAAGACCGGCTTGATCACCGGGAAGGTGACGAACCGGAAGATGCCGAAGCCGTTGGCGCCGTCGATCCTGGCCGCCTCCTCCAGCTCCTTGGGCACCTGGGTGAGCGCCGAGTGAAGGCTGATGGCGATGAACGGGATCGCGGCCCAGACCACCAGGGCGGCGATGATCGCCAGACCCGAGTTGGGGTCGAGGAACCAGTTGTGCCCGGCGTAGTCGACCCCGGGCAGCTTGCTGAGCAGCTGGTTGACCAGGCCGTAGTCCGAGTCGAACATGAACTTGAAGACCGAGGTGGAGACCAGCAGCGGCATCGCCCAGACGGCGACCATCGCGCTGGTGATCATCACCCGCACCCATGCGGAGACCCGCTGCAGCAGCATCGCTATGAGCAGCCCGAGCACCATGGTGAAGAAGACGCAGACGGCGACGAAGACGACCGTACGGATGAACACGTGCCAGAACTCGGAGTCGCCGAGGATCTTGGTGTACTGGTCGAGGCCGACCCACGGCGGCGTCGTGCCGCCCCACAGGTTGTTGCGCCGCATGTCCTGGAACGACAGCACCACGGTGTCGATCAGCGGCCAGCCGAGCACGCCCGCCATGACCACCAGGGCCGGGGTGATCAGCAAGTACGGCAGGGTTCTGTTCTGCCGGGTGGCCGACCGGCGGCGGATCCCCCGCCCGGATGCGGGCCGGTCCGGTGCCGGGCTCTGTGGCAGGCCCAGCTCCAACGGCTCGGTGGCATGCGTGTCGGCGGCACTCATCTCGCTGACCTTTCTTCGTCGTCCATGCCGGGTGCGGGAGCGGACGGCCCACCACCGTGGACCGTCCGCTCCCTCAGCGCCTGTCTCCCCGCCCGCGGGACGGGGCCTGGGGTCAGGAGGCGTTGTTGATCAGCGAGTTGATCTTGTCGTCGGCAGCCTTGGTGGCGTCCGCGATGGACTTGCCCTTGATGATGTCGAGAAGCATGTTCTTCAGGACGTTCTGCTTCTCGATGGTGGCCCAGCCCGGCGCGATCGGGGTGAACCAGGCGTCCGGCACCGCGTTGGCGATCGGCGCGGTGGCCGGGTCGCTCTTCAGCGGCTCCAACTGCTTGGTGTTGTTCGGCAGGATCTTCTTGCCGGCCAGCACGGACTCGGACTTCTCACTGGTGAACTTGGCGATCCACTCCTTGGCGAGGTCCTGGACCTTGGACTTGCCGACCACGGCGAGGTCCGAGCCGCCGATGAAGGACGGCAGGGCCTTGCCGTTCGGGCCGGGCATGCCGGCCGTCTTGATGGCGTCCTTCAGCTTGGGGTTGCCGGGCGCCTTCGTGTCGACGACGCTGCCGGACTCCCAGCCGTTGCCGTAGATCAGCGCGGTCTTCTCCTGGGCCATGACCGCGGCGTGGTCCGCCTCGTCCTTGGTCTTGTCGCCGTGGTTGTACTTGGTGACCAGGTCGATGAAGTGCTTGAGGCCTTCCTGCGCCTCGGGGGAGTTCAGGGTGCCGGTCCACTTGCCGCCGTCGTACTTGGCGATCTGGCCGCCGTACGCCTTGACGTAGGACATGGCCGCGTACCAGTACTCGCCCGGCAGGTAGAGCGGCGAGTACGCCTTGTCGGCGCCCTTGGCCGTCTGGATCTTGTCCAGGGCGGCGGTCAGGTCGGCCTCGGTCTTCGGCATGTCGGCGGAGCCGGTGGCGGCCTTGAAGACATCGGCGTTGTAGATCGCCACACGGGCACCGGCGTAGTACGGCACGCAGTAGAGCTTGCCCTGGTACGAGCAGGTGTCCTCGAGGCCCTTGATCCACGTGGCCGAATTCTCGAACTTGGTCTTGTCGACCTCGGTGAGGGCACCGTTGAGGATGTAGGTCATGGTCTCGGTGTTGCCGAGCTCGACGACATCCGGAGCGCTGGAACCGGAGAGCGCGGCGTCCAGCTTCTGGACCTTGTCGCTCCACTGCTGGTACTGCACCTTGACGGTGACGTTCGGGTACTTCGCCTTGAACTCGTCGTTGACGCTCTTGACCAGCTCGGGCCAGGTGCTCTGTGCGTCACTCATGAGCCAGACGGTCACGGTGTCCTTGCGGTCCGCCGGCTTCGCCGCGTCATTGGCCTTCGTGCCGCTGCCACAGGCCGCGACGCCACCGATCATGGTCGCGACACCGATTGCCGCGATGAGCTTGCGCTTCATGCCACCCTCCTCAGGATGCCCGAAACCACCCCCCACCGCCCGAAAAGTCGGCTGCCGCGAGACACGGCAAATGCCGCGTCCTGCTTGTGGGTCTGGGATTGGTCTTTAATGGTTTAGACCAGTGAGCGCAGCTTGGCCTAGACCTTTAGGGGTGTCAAGGGTGTATAAGAAGCGCTGTCGGCTCTGTTATCGGACCGACACCTGAGGGGGACGTCACCTGCCTGCGGCCCCCTGGACCACAGCAGCCCGTGCCACCATGTGAGCCGCGATAGACGGAGGAGCCGGTGACGGCAGCACGACAGCAGTCGGGAGTAGACGTCATGGACAGCGACGGGGGCGGCGGCACGCCGGCATCGGACGTGCCGGAGACGGCGGGTGCCGCCGGGCGCACCGCGCGTGTGCCCAAGTACTACCGCCTCAAGCGGCATCTGCTGGACATCACGCAGACCATGCCGCCCGGCACACCGGTCCCGCCCGAGCGCACGCTCGCGGCGGAATTCGACACCTCCCGCACCACCGTGCGGCAGGCCCTGCAGGAACTGGTCGTCGAAGGGCGGCTCGAACGCATCCAGGGCAAGGGCACCTTCGTCGCCAAACCGAAGGTCTCCCAGGCCCTGCAACTGACCTCGTACACCGAGGACATGCGCGCCCAGGGTCTGGAGCCGACCTCGCAGCTCCTGGACATCGGCTACATCACCGCGGATGACCGGCTCGCCGGCCTCCTCGACATGAAGACCGGCGGCCGCGTCCTGCGCATCGAGCGGCTGCGGCTCGCCAACAGCGAACCGATGGCGATCGAGACCACCCATCTGTCGGCGAAGCGCTTCCCCGCGCTGCGCCGCAGCCTCGCCAAGTACACCTCTCTCTACACGGCGCTGGCGGAGGTCTACGACGTACGGCTGGCCGAGGCCGAGGAGACCATCGAGACCTCGCTGGCCACCCCCCGCGAGGCGGGCCTGCTCGGCACCGACGTCGGCCTGCCGATGCTGATGCTGTCCCGGCACTCCATCGACACCACGGGCGAACCGGTCGAATGGGTGCGTTCCGTCTACCGCGGCGACCGCTACAAGTTCGTCGCCCGTCTGAAGCGCCCCACCGCCTGAACCCCGGCCGGCCGCGGCTCGACACCCGGGTGATTCCCGCACGATTCGCGGCATACCCCCGCTGATCCCGTTCTCGTCCGGGATCGACTCCGTACCGATATACGGACCGGTAGTGACGCGTGGCGGACCGCTGCCCTAGATTTCCTGCGCATTCAGCAGGAGATTCGCTCTAGGGGACGGAGCCGAGAAGATGTCAGCACCACCGCCCAACACGCCCAATACGCCCGGTACGTCCAGCCGCACACCGGTCGTCACACCTTCGCGTGTGGTGGCCGGTGTATGCCTGGTCATCCCGTTCGTCGCGATGCTGTGGGTCGGTTCCTACGCGCGGCTGACGCCGGAGTTCATCGGCATCCCGTTCTTCTACTGGTACCAGATGGCCTGGGTGTTCATCTCGGCCGGACTGACCACGATCGCCTACCTCCTGGTCCGCCGTGAGGAGCGCGCACGCAAGGGGGCCGCGAAATGACCGGTGGCGTGACGGTGTGGCGCTCGGCGTCTTCATCTTCTTCTTCGTGGCGGTCACCGCCATGGGTTTCCTGGCGGCCCGCTGGCGCCGCGCGGACAACGCGCTCAGCCTCGACGAATGGGGTCTTGGCGGCCGGAACTTCGGCACCTGGATCACCTGGTTCCTGCTCGGCGGCGACCTCTACACCGCGTACACCTTCGTCGCCGTCCCGGCGGCGATCTACGCGGCGGGCGCGGCCGGATTCTTCGCGGTGCCCTACACGATCATCACGTACCCGCTGGTCTTCCTCTTCCTGCCGCGGCTCTGGTCGATATCGCACAAGCACGGCTACGTGACGTCCTCGGACTTCATCCGCGGCCGCTTCGGCTCCAAGGGGCTGTCGCTGGCCATGGCCGTCACCGGCATCCTCGCCACGATGCCGTACATCGCGCTGCAACTCGTCGGGATCCAGGCGGTTCTGGACGTGATGGGCGTGGGCGGCGGCGAGAACGCCAGCTGGTTCATGAAGGACCTGCCGCTGCTGATCGCGTTCGGCGTGCTCGCGGCGTACACGTACTCCTCCGGGCTGCGCGCGCCCGCGATGATCGCCTTCGTCAAGGACGCCCTGATCTACATCGTCATCGCGGTGGCGATCATCTACATCCCGTACAAGATGGGCGGATTCGACGCCATCTTCGCCAAGGCGGGCAAGGCGTACTCGACGGTCAACCCGGCGACCGGGAAGCCACGCGGCTCCCTGGTGACCGGACCCCAGGCGCAGTGGGCGTACGCGACCCTGGCGCTCGGCTCGGCCATGGCGCTGTTCCTGTACCCGCACTCGGTGACCGCGGTGCTCTCCAGCAGAAGCCGCAACGTCATCCGCCGCAACACCACCATCCTGCCGCTGTACTTGCTGATGCTGGGCCTGCTGGCGATGCTCGGCTTCATGGCGCTGGCGGCCGGTGTCGGCGTCGGGGTCAAGGGCTACAACCCGCAGACGGCGATCCCGCAGCTGTTCGAGAACATGTTCCCCGACTGGTTCGCGGGCGTGGCCTTCGCCGCGATCGGCATCGGAGCGCTGGTGCCGGCGGCCATCATGTCGATCGCCGCGGCGAACCTGTTCACCCGCAACATCTACAAGGACTTCATCAAGCCCGACGCGACCCCCGCGCAGGAGACCAAGGTCTCCAAGCTGGTGTCGCTGCTGGTGAAGGTCGGCGCGCTGGTGTTCGTCCTCACCATGGACAAGACGGTGGCGATCAACTTCCAGCTGCTGGGCGGCATCTGGATCCTGCAGACCGTCCCGGCGATCGTCGGCGGCCTGTTCACCCGGTGGTTCCACCGCTGGGCGCTGCTGGCGGGCTGGGCCGCGGGCATGTTCTACGGCACCTGGAAGGCGTACGACACGCCGAGCGCCACCCAGGACCACTTCGGGAACACCAACCTGATCCCGTACATCGGTGAGAAGGGCTACATCGGCCTCACCGCCTTCGTGATCAACGTCGTGGTGGCGGTCGTCCTCACCTTCGTGCTGAAGGCCCTCAAGGCGCCCGACGGGATAGACGAGACCTCTCCCGCGGACTACACCGCCGACTCCGGCGAGCCGGGCGTCAAGGAGGAGCTGCCGCTGCCGGCCCACTGAGCCGGCCGTACCCCTCGGGCCGGGGACCCCGTGTCATGCGCTCCGCGCCGGCACCGGGTCCCTGAACGTCCGGCGGTAGGACTGCGGGGTCGTGCCCACCCACTGGGCGAAGTGGTGGCGCAGTGTGGCCGCGCTGCCGAAGCCCGCGCGGGAGGCGATCGCGTCCATCGTCTCGTCCGTCCCCTCCAGCAGCTCGCGCGCCAGCAGCACCCGCTGGCCGAGCAGCCAGCGGTACGGCGTGGTGCCGGTCTCCTGCTGGAAGCGGCGCGCGAAGGTACGCGGCGACATATGGGCGCGGGCGGCCAGTTCCTCGACGGTCACCTCGCGGTCCAGATGACGTTCCATCCAGCCGAGCACCCCGCCCACGGTGTCGCACTGGCCGCGCGGCAGCGGCCGGTCCACGTACTGCGCCTGACCGCCCTCCCGGTGCGGCGGCACCACCATGCGCCGGGCGATGCCCGTGGCCACCGCGCCGCCCTGCTCCTTGCGGACCAGATGCAGACAGGCGTCGATGCCGGCCGCCGTCCCGGCCGACGTGATCACCGGATCGTCGTCCACGTAGAGCACATCCGGCTCGACCCGCGCCAGCGGGAAGCGGCGCGCGAGCCCCTCCGTGTGCCGCCAGTGAGTCGTGCAGCTCCGGCCGTCCAGCAGCCCGGCCGCGCCCAGCACGAACGCCCCCGAGCACACGCTGAGCACCCGGCCGCCCCGCTCGACGACGCCGCGCAGCGCGCGCAGCAGCTCCGGCGGATACTCCCGGTCAGGGAAGTCGCAGCCCGCCGGAACGGCGATGAGATCCGCCTCCTCCAACCGGTCGATTCCGTACGGAGTCGTCACCGTCATGCTGTTGTGCATCCGCACCGGGGACGACCCGACCGCCACGACGGCGAAGTCGTAGACGGGCAGCCCCTGCTCACTGCGGTCGATGCCGAACACTTCGCACACGACGCCCAGTTCAAAGGCGTGACCACCGTCCATCAGGACCACTGCCACGTTCTTCAGCATGCTCCGAGCATCTCACTTGGCAGGAATTTGCGGTAGTGCGTCAGTCCTGCCACTGCCGCCGCGCGGCGGATCGGACGACAGTAGACGCATGAACACCTTCCTCGGCCTGGTGGCCGCCACCGCCCTGTTCCTCCTCCTCGCACTGCCGGCCCTGATCGGATTCCGTGTCGAACTCCGCATCTCCCGCCAGATCCGCGCCGCCAGGGCGGCGGAACGCCGCCACGAGGAGCAGTCCGCCCCCACCCGGAGCACCTTCAGCCCGATCGCCTGAGACCACCGCACACCTCCAGCGACGCACCACACCAGACACAACATCTGGGGTTACCTCCGCGAGGCGCCACTAGATGTATGCTCAAGCCCGCTGTCCGCGCAGGGGAAGCCGGTGAGAATCCGGCACTGCCCCGCAACGGTGAGCGGTCGTGCCTGCGCACGCCCGCACAGTCCGGCCACCTGCCGACGGCGCACCCGGTCCAGCCTTCCGGGTGCAGTGTTGTCCGGGCCTCGCGGGTTGGGCCGGCGGACGCGACATGGCACACACCTGTCCTGATGCGGTGTGCCCGAACGCGCCTGCTCCTCCCCTCGCGACGCCGTCGCCGCGTACGAGGGAGAGAGCACCAACGTGACCATCGCGCCCGCAGCCCCCGCTTCAGCAGGAACCATCCTGCTGCACACCCTGACGGATCTCACCGCCGACCTCCCGGACACCGACCCCGGCCGGGTCGCCGCGGCCGCGCTCCGCGGCCGCAACGCCGGATCGGACGAGGCCGAACTGCGGTCGCTGGCCACCGAGGCCGCCGCCGGGCTGATCTCCGAGGACCCGCAGTACAGCCGCCTCGCGGCCCGTCTGCTCTCCCGGGCGGTCGCCGACGAGGCGGCCGGACAGGGCGCGGTCTCCTTCTCCGCCTCGATCGCCGTCGGGCACCGCGAGGGCCTGATCGCCGACGCCACGGCCGAGTTCGTCATGCTGCACGCCGCGCGCCTGGACGCGATGATCGACGAGACCGCCGACGACCGCTTCGAGTACTTCGGCCTCCGTACGCTGCACAGCCGCTACCTGCTCCGGCACCCGATCAGCCGCCAGGTCATCGAGACCCCGCAGCACTTCCTGCTGCGCGTCGCCTGCGGCCTGGCCGAGGACCACTCGGTCCGGGCCCTCGTCGAGGTCGGCGAGCTCTACGCGCTGACCAGCACCCTCTCGTATCTCCCCAGCTCCCCCACACTCTTCAACTCCGGCACCCGGCACCCGCAGATGTCGTCGTGCTACCTGCTGGACTCGCCGCTCGACGAGCTGGACTCGATCTACGACCGCTACCACCAGGTCGCCCGGCTGTCGAAGCACGCCGGCGGCATCGGCATCCCGTTCAGCCGGATCCGCTCGCGCGGCTCGCTGATCCGCGGCACCAACGGGCACTCCAACGGCATCGTGCCGTTCCTGCGCACCCTCGACGCCTCCGTCGCCGCCGTCAACCAGGGCGGACGGCGCAAGGGCGCCGCCGCCGTCTACCTGGAGACCTGGCACGCCGACATCGAGGAGTTCCTCGAGCTGCGCGACAACACCGGTGAGGAAGCCCGGCGTACCCACAACCTCAACCTCGCGCACTGGATCCCCGACGAGTTCATGCGCCGGGTGGACGCCGACACCGACTGGTCGCTCTTCTCGCCCTCGGACGTGCCGGAGCTGGTCGACCTGTGGGGCGGGGACTTCGACGCCGCGTACCACAAGGCCGAGTCCGCCGGGCTGGCCATCAAGACCATCCAGGCCCGTCAGCTCTACGCCCGGATGATGCGCACCCTCGCGCAGACCGGCAACGGCTGGCTGAACTTCAAGGACTCCGCCAACCGCACCGCCAACCAGACGGCGCTGCCCGGCAATGTCGTCCACTCCTCGAACCTGTGCACCGAGATCCTGGAGGTCTCCGACGACGGCGAGACCGCCGTCTGCAACCTCGGCTCGGTCAACCTCTCCGCCCACCTGGGCGCCGACGGCGAGATGGACTGGGAGAAGCTCGACGCCACGGTCCGCACCGCCGTCACCTTCCTGGACCGCGTGGTGGACATCAACTTTTACCCGACCGGGCAGGCCGGCGCGTCGAACTCCCGCTGGCGGCCCGTCGGCCTGGGCCTGATGGGCCTGCAGGACGTCTTCTTCAAGCTGCGGCTGCCCTTCGACTCCGCCGAGGCGCGGACGCTGTCCACCCGTATCTCCGAGCGCATCATGCTCGCCGCCTACGAGTCCTCCGCCGCCCTCGCCGAACGGCACGGCCCGCACCCGGCCTGGGAGCAGACCCGTACCGCCCAGGGCGTCCTGCACCCGGACCACTACGACACCGCCGACTCGCTCTGGCCCGAGCGCTGGGCCGCGCTGCGCGCCCGGATCGCGAGGACCGGCATGCGCAACTCGCTGCTGCTGGCCATCGCGCCGACCGCGACGATCGCCTCGATCGCCGGCGTGTACGAGTGCATCGAGCCGCAGGTCTCCAACCTCTTCAAGCGCGAGACGCTGTCGGGTGAGTTCCTCCAGGTCAACTCCTACCTGGTGGACGAGCTCAAGGGGCTCGGCGTGTGGGACGCCCAGTCCCGCGAGGCGCTGCGCGAGTCCAACGGCTCCGTCGAGGGCTTCAACTGGATCCCGGCAGAAGTGCGGACCCTGTACCGCACCGCCTGGGAGCTGCCGCAGCGCGCCCTGATCGACATGGCCGCGGCCCGCACCCCGTACCTGGACCAGAGCCAGTCGCTGAACCTCTTCATGGCCTCGCCCACCATCGGCAAGCTCAGCTCGATGTACGCGTACGCCTGGAAGCAGGGCCTCAAGACCACCTACTACCTGCGCTCGCGGCCCGCCACCCGGATCGCCCGCGCCGCCGCGGCCGCCCCCGCCCCCGCAACCGTCCCCGTCCCCGTCCCCATCCAGCAGACGAACGACGACGCCGTCGCCTGCTCCCTGGAAAACCCCGAGTCCTGCGAGGCCTGCCAGTAATGACCACCCCCACCAAGCAGAAGCACCTCCTCGACCCGGGCTTCGAACTCACCCTGCGGCCCATGCGCTACCCGGAGTTCTACGAGCGCTACCACAACGCGATCAAGAACACCTGGACCGTCGAAGAGGTCGATCTGCACTCCGACGTCTCCGACCTCGCCAAGCTGTCCCCCGGCGAGCAGCACATGATCGGCCGCCTCGTCGCCTTCTTCGCGACCGGCGACTCGATCGTGGCCAACAACCTCGTGCTCACCCTCTACAAGCACATCAACTCCCCCGAGGCCCGCCTCTACCTCTCGCGCCAGCTCTTCGAGGAGGCCGTGCACGTCCAGTTCTACTTGACGCTGCTCGACACCTACCTCCCCGATCCCGATGACCGGGCCGCCGCCTTCGACGCCGTCGAGAGCATCCCGTCCATCCGCGAGAAGGCGCGGTTCTGCTTCAAGTGGATGGACTCCGTCGAGAAGATCGACCGCCTGGAGTCCAGGTCCGACCGCCGCCGCTTCCTCCTCAACCTCATCTGCTTCGCGGCCTGTATCGAGGGGCTCTTCTTCTACGGCGCCTTCGCCTACGTCTACTGGTTCCGCTCCCGCGGCCTGCTGCACGGTCTGGCGACCGGCACCAACTGGGTCTTCAGAGATGAAACCGGCCACATGGACGCCGCGTTCGCGTTCGTCGACACCGTCCGAACGGAAGAGCCCGATCTCTTCGACGATGAACTCAACCTGCAGATCACCGACATGATCCGCGAGGCCGTCGAGGCCGAGCTCCAGTTCGCCCACGACCTCTGCGGCGAGGGCCTGCCCGGCATGAACACCGCGTCCATGCGCGAGTACCTCCAGTGCGTCGCCGACCAGCGCCTCGCCCGGCTGGGCATCGCCCCGGTCTACGGCTCGGAGAACCCCTTCTCCTTCATGGAGCTCCAGGGCGTCCAGGAACTGACCAACTTCTTCGAACGCCGCCCCTCCGCCTATCAGGTGGCGGTCGAAGGCACCGTCGGCTTCGACGACGACTTCTAGGCCCTAGACCTCGCGTCCCCCGGTCAACGCGTAAGGGCCCCGCTCCAGGGTGAATTCCAGGAGCGGGGCCCTTACGCGTCGGCGAGCGCGGCGGTCAGTCGTTGGGGACCGTTTCGAACTTGGGGGTGGCCTCGGCCATCTGCCGGAGGACGTCCTTGCGGTCGCGCTTGGAGAGGCGGTCGATGTAGAGGTAGCCGTAGAGGTGGTCGGTCTCGTGCTGGAGGCAGCGGGCGAAGTAGCCGGTGCCCTCGACGGCGATGGGGTTGCCCTGCAGGTCCTGGCCGCGGACGATCGCGTAATCGGGGCGGGCCAGCTCCATGTAGGCGCCGGGGACCGAGAGGCAGCCCTCGTTGGAGTCGTCGAGAACGCGCCGGTCGGCGGGGATCTCGTCGAGTACGGGGTTGCAGACGGCACCGGTGTGGCGCCGGCCGTCGTCGTCGGGGCAGTCGTAGACGAAGACCTTCAGATCGACGCCGATCTGGTTGGCGGCGAGGCCGACCCCCTCAGCGGCCTTCTGGCTGGCGAACATGTCGTCCACGAGAGCGGCGAGATCGCCGTCGAACTCCGTGACGTCCCGGCACTCCTTGTGGAGCACCGGATTGCCCACCACGGTGATCGGCCGGGCCGTCCCGCGCTCGCGGTGCGCCAGCTCGCGCGCCTCGGCGTCCGTCATGTCGTCGAGGAACTCCGACGACTCACCGTGGACGTGCTGGTCCTGCTGCTGCTCGGTTTCCTGCTGCGACATGTTCCGCCGTACGCCTTCCCGGTACCGTCATCGACCCGTCAAGCGTACGGGGCCGCGCAAGGTCAGCAGACCTCCTCCAGATCACGCCAGTCCCGGGTGTCGGGACTGTCGGCGATCCAGCCGTCGAGAAGGCCGCGGACCAGGGCGGCGGGCGCCGCTATGCCGCACTCGCGTTCGGGGACCCACTGGGCGCCCGCGCTGCGGTGGCTGAGGTGGCCGGGATGGCCCGGTTCGCTGTGGTCGTGGGGGTCGCGGGAGGTCATGGTGCCGTCGTCGGTGGGCATCCGGCTCTCGGAGCAGGTGCGGCACAGCAGCCGCACGGAGGACGACCAGTCCTCGGCGGCGAAGCCGGCGTCGGCGGCGAGCCGCTCCAGGGCGTCCCGGTCGGCCGCGGTGGCGGCCTCCAGCAGCACCAGCCAGGTGGGAACCGGCGAGGGGGCCCACAGCTCGATCTCGTCGAACACCGGGTACACCGACCTCTCGGAGCCCTCCGCGGTGGCCCGCTCACCGTGCGGTACGCCGTCGTGCAGGACGACCTCGCCCCAGCGGCGGCCGGACGACGGCAGCGGGATGCTGAGGACCTCGACCCGGGCCGGGTCCAGCCGGCGGCCCCAGACGACCTCGGCCTCGCCCTCCGGCGACAGCCGTACCGCGGCGCTGCCCAGCGCCAGCCGCACCGCTTCCTCGGAGACGCTCTCGGCGGAGCCGGACGGCAGCCGCAGGCCGTACGCCTGCCAGGCGCGGCGGGCCAGCGGCCAGTCCTGCAGGGCGGTGGCGGCGATGCCGAGGTTCCACCAGTCCGGGGCGCCGGAATCGCGGTCCAGGAGGGCCACGGCGCGCAGCCCGGCGGTGCGGGCCTGCTCCCAGTCGTGGCGGAATTTGTGCAGCAGCGCGAGGTTGTACCAGGACTCCGACAGCCAGGGCTCCATGTCGGCGGCGCGGGTGAGCAGCGCCCCCGCGTCCTCGTAGCGCCCGTCGCTGATGAGCGAGAACGCGCGGTCGGTGGCCTGCCGCCACGTAGTGGAGGGCCGGTGCCGCACTCTGCCGAAGATCCTCACGATTCCCGCCTGCCTGCTCAGCCGATCACGGCCAGAACGTCGCCTTCCCGCACCACGTCCCCCTCGGACACCTTCAGCCCGGTATCGATTCCCGGCATCTCGGTGGGTACCGGGATTTTCTTCTTCACCGCTTCCAGGATGACGACGGTCCCGCCCTCCCGCAGATCGTCCCCCCGCTCAGTGACAACCTTCCACACTTCGGCCGCCGCCTCAGCCCGGATTTCGCTGCTCATCACTTCTCCTTGCCATCCCCAGCCGCATCCAACCATGCCGGTCGGGAGAGCCGCTCATTACCGTCCGGTTCGCGACCGGGCACCCGGCTCCCTCCCTCACGGGCTCCCCCACCGGCTCCCCCGCGGGCGAGAACCCGGGTCAGGGCGGCGACAACGCCCGGATCGTAGTCGTGGGCGGTGGCCAGCCGCAGCCGTTCCACGGCCGCCAGCCGGCGCTCGAGGCCGGCTTTCTCCCCGGTCAGATCCTCGTACGCGTTGACGGCGCGGACGATGCGGCCGGCAAGAGGCTGTTCACGGTACGGATCGGCCTGGCGCTCCACGATCACGGCCACTTCGGCGGGCACGCCGGTCTGCCGGACCACCACACCCCCAGGAGCGCGATACGGCGCCGTTCCGCCGGTTCCAGCGGCTCGGTGGCCCCGCCGGGGAGGGGATCGACGAGGGACAGCTGGCCGATGTCGTGCATGAGGGCCGCGTACTCCAGGAGCAGCAGCTCGCGCTGCGCCATCCCCAGCTCCCGGCCGACCTCCCCGCTCAGCGCGGTGACCCGGCGCGCATGCCCCACCGGGGTGTATCCGGCGACCTCGGTGGCGCGGGCGAGGGAGGCGATGGTCTGCCGGTAGGTGGCCCGGATCGCGGCGTGGCGGCGGAACGAGACCTGCGTGAGCAGCAGCGGGAGGCTGAGGACCGGCAGGGCCCACAGCCCGGCCACCCCGACCGCGAGGGCCATCACCACCCCGCCCGCGCAGACGGCGGAGCCGATCGTGGGCAGGGCGCGCAGCTGGTCGCGGAGTACGGGTGCGAACGGGTAGCCGGTCCTGGCGGCGACGAGCGCGGCGGCCAGCACCGCGTCGCACAGGGCGGTGAGCGCGAGCAGCGCGAACAGGAACAGCGCGTAGAGCGGGTCGGGGTCGAAGAGGCGCTCCAGCAGGCCGGAGTTGTAGAGCGGTTGGAAGCAGGTCGCCGCGAAGGCCACGGCGAGGACGCGGCGGGCGGCCGGGTGTCGATGGTGTCCCCGGCGTCGGCCGTCCTGGCACCGGGCGCTCCGGGGCCCGGCGCCGGGCTGGCGGTGCGGCCGGTGCCGCCGGTGCGCCCCGTGTGACCGGTGCCGCCGGTGCCGCCGGGGGCCGCTCCAGGGGATCGTCGCGCGGGCCCGTCACGGACGGCATTCCCGGCCGGAGGCGGTCGTCGCCCGCTCGGCGGGACACTGAACCGGCAGGGCCACCCTCCGCGGGCCGCTCCGGAGGATCGTCGCCCGGGGCCGTCACGGACGGCGTTCCGGGCCGGAAGGGCCGGAAGGGCCGGAAGCGGTCGTCGCGCGGCCGGCAGCACGCGGAACCGGCAGGGCCGGCCCGGGGGCGCCGGGCACCGGGACCTGCTCCGTCCCGTCGGGCCCGTCGGCCGTCGCCGTGGGGGTCCATCCGTGCCGGCCGAGAGCGCTGACCAGCGCGGTGACCATGACCGGGTCGAACTGAGCTCCGGCGCAGCGGCGCAATTCGGCCAGTGCCTCGTCGACGCCCCTGGCGCAGCGGTAGCTGCGGGTGGAGGTCATGGCGTCGAAGGCGTCGGCGACGGCGACCACGCGGGCGAATTCGGGGATCCGGTCACCGGTGAGCCCGAAGGGATAGCCGCTGCCGTCGATACGTTCGTGGTGGTGCAGGATCGCGGCGCGGGCCTCGCCGAGGAACGCGATGCCGCGCACCACCTCATGGCCGTACTCCGGGTGCAGTTCGATCACCCGGCGCTCCTCGGGGGCCGCGCACAAGGCGGCGACGAGCAGGACCGCCGCGATGTGGGCGCGGGCCGCCGGGGGCAGGGTCCGCGGGCCCGGCAGGATATCCAGCACCTTGCCTCCTCGGCACGCGACAGGCGCGGCTCAGCCCCCGTTGAGTTCTCGGAGGATAGAGCCGCGCCCGTCGGGCAGGAGGCCGATGTGCGGTATGCGCGGAATGGGCCTGTCGCGAGTCACCCCTACGGGTGAGCTTCGGCTCCGCTCCCGGCGATGATCTCCGGTACCTGTTCCGGCACCGGCACGATCTCGCCGGAACGGATCAGTTCGATCCGCGTCATGACCTTCGACCGAAGGTCGGTGGGAACGTCGTCATGACCGCAGCAGCGCTTGACGAGCTTCTTCACCGCTTGTTCGAGGCCGTACTTCTCCAAGCAGGGGTGGCACTCGTCGAAGTGTTCCCTGAACTTGGCGCAGGCGTCGTCGGACATCTCTTCGTCGAGATACTCATAGAGGTGGTCGAGTACCTCGGAGCAGTCCGTCTCGTGTGCGTTGCCGCAGCTCATGTCCCTGAGCCCTTCTCGTCTCCCGCGCCGGCCGGGACGAGCCCTCGCTCACGGGCGTAGTCCTCGAGCATCGAGCGCAGCTGGCGCCGCCCGCGGTGCAGTCGGGACATCACCGTGCCGATGGGTGTCCCCATGATGTCGGCGATCTCCTTGTACGCAAAGCCCTCGACGTCCGCGAGATAGACCGCGATACGGAATTCCTCGGGGATCGCCTGCAGCGCCGACTTCACGTCGGAGTCCGGCAGGTGGTCGAGTGCCTGGGACTCGGCCGACCGCAGGCCGGTCGACATGTGCGACTCGGCGCGTGCGAGCTGCCAGTCCTCGATCTCCTCCGAACCGCTGCGCAGCGGTTCGCGCTGCTTCTTACGGTAGGAGTTGATGAAGCTGTTGGTGAGAATGCGGTAGAGCCACGCCTTGAGGTTCGTGCCCTCACGGAACTGATGGAAGGACGCGTACGCCTTCGCGTACGTCTCCTGCACCAGGTCCTCGGCGTCAGCCGGATTGCGGGTCATCCGCAGCGCGGCCGAGTACATCTGGTCGAGGAAGGTGAGGGCGTCACGCTCGAAGCGCTCATTGCGCTCGGCGGAGCTCTCCTGTGCTTCCTCGCCGGCCGTGCCCGCAGCACCTGCTGTGCTGTCGTCGGTGCCGGTGACCGGAACCACCTCCTCCAGAACGGTCACGGGCCCAAAACCGGACCCGCTTGGTTCGGAGGATATCCCGCCGGAGATCGGCGTGCCGGACGTGCCGGTCCTGCCGCCTGTCGCAGGCCACTGGGCCCAGTCCAGGTAGGGCGCCTGCGCCTTCGCGTTCGCGCGCGGCTGGCATGCGGCTGAAACCATGCGGCTGCCTTCCTCACTCTGCACTCTGCGTTTTCGTACCGGTGATCCGGACAACGCAGAGATTCCGGCCGTCATTCCCGGGCGTTCGCGTGGCCGAGCGCGGCCAGCCAGTCACCGACGCCGTCCGTGATGACGGAGAGCGCGTCCTGCTGGGAGAGTTCCGCCTTCTTCGGGACTGCGAAGCCGTGGTCGGCGTACGGCACCGCGACGATCTCCGTTCCTGCGGGGAACTCCTCCGGCGGCCCGAACGGATCGCGCCCGCCCTGCACCACCAGCGTCGGGACGCCCGCCCCCAGCAGCTCCGCGGCCCGGGACTTCTCGGGCCTGCCCGGCGGGTGGAGCGGGAAGGACAGCGCCAGCACGGCGGCGGCCCCCAGCTCCAGGGCCGTACGGCAGGCCACCCGGGCCCCCGCGCTCCGGCCGCCGGCGATCACCGGAAGCCCGCGTTCCGCCAGGACCGGCCACAGCGCCCGCCACGCCACGTCCAGCGTCTTCGGGGCGGGCGCCACCTTCTTCCCCGCCACCCGCCACGGCTGCTCCACCAGCGCCACCGTCACTCCCCGTGCGGGCAGCGCGGCCGCCAGCGCGGCCAGATCCCGCGCCTCGATCCCGCCACCGGCGCCGTGTCCCAGCGCCAGTACCGCCCGCGCGTCGCGCCCGCCGTCATGCCACGTCACGCGGGCCTCGCCCGCCGGTGTCCCGATCACCCGGCCCATCCTGCCGCCCGCGGAGGGCGGAACGGGGACCGGGACGCGGTTCAGAAGAGGGTTTCCTCCGCCGGGGCGGCGAGGGCGCAGGTCAGGTGCGGGCCGTTGTTCTGCACCTTGCTGACCTCCGTGCCGACCGGGTACGCCCGCATCAGCCCCGGTGGCGGAACCGCGAGCAGGCCGCGGAGCTCGTCGGGATCGGTCACGGCCGGATCCAGCCAGGCGTCCCAGCGGTCCGGGGTCAGGACGAGCGGCATCCGGGGGTGGATGTCGGCCAGCGACGCCGGGCCCTCGCCGTCGAACCCGGCCAGCGGGCTGCTCTCCGCCTCCGTCGTGATGACCGTGCAGGTGGACCACCACGCCTGCGGGTGGTCGTCGGGCAGGGTCCGGTCCCGCCAGAACTCGTACAGCCCGGCCATCGCCATGACCGAGCCCTGTTCCGGGGTCACGAAGTACGGCTGCTTGCGCGCCCGCTTCTTCTTCCCCTGCTCCTCCAGCTGCCGCTCGTCCTTCGCGGTGACCCACTCGTAGTAGCCGTCCGCCGGTATGAGGCAGCGGCGGGCGGCGAAGGGCCGGCGGAACGACGGCTTCTCGTGGACCGTCTCCGCCCGCGCGTTGATCATCTTCGCGCCGGCCTCCGGCGTCTTCGCCCACGACGGCACCAGCCCCCACCGCAGCACGCGCAGCTGCCGCACCGGCCCGTCGGAGCCCGAGCCCTTCACCGGCCGCTCCAGTACCGCGTACACCGACTTCGTCGGTGCCACATTCCAGTCCGGCGCCAACTCCTCCTTCGGATCCCACTGTTGGACCTCGAAGAGAGCCGCCAGATCCCCGGGTTGCCGGCTCGCCGCATATCGTCCGCACATGAGTGCCAGACTGCCACGGCACTCCGACATGGCGCCGCTCGTTGCAGGGGAACGATGGATATCACAAGCTTTACGGACCTATGGGACCGCGTGGTCGGTACCCAGCCCGATCCGTCGGCCTGGCTGGTCGGCGGCACCGCACTGATCGCGCTGGCCGCTGTGCTGCCGCACGGCATATGGCGGCTGAGCCGCAACGCGATCACGATCGCGCACGAGGGCGGCCACGGCCTGCTCGCGCTGCTGACCGGCCGGAGCCTGGACGGCATCAGGCTGCACTCGGACACCTCGGGCCTCACCGTCTCGCGCGGCAAGCCCTCAGGCCCCGGCATGGTGCTGACGGCCGCCGCCGGATACACCGCGCCGCCGCTGCTGGGCCTGGGCGGGGCGGCACTGCTGGCGGCCGGGCACATCACGGCGCTGCTGTGGGGTGCCACCGCCCTGCTGCTGGTGATGCTGGTGATGATCCGCAATGCCTACGGGGCGCTGACCGTCGTGATGACCGGCGCCGCGTTCCTGCTGGTCTCCTGGCTGACCGCGCCGGAGATCCAGGCGGCCTTCGCCTATCTCGTCGTGTGGTTCCTGCTGCTCGGAGGTGCGCGTCCGGTCTTCGAGCTGCAGCGCACGCGCCGGCGCGAGCGGTCGAACACCTCGGACGCGGATCAGCTGAGCCGGCTGACCCACACCCCCGTGGGGCTGTGGATGCTGCTGTTCTACGCGACCGCGATCTGCGCGCTCGTCGGCGGTGGCCGCTGGCTGCTCGGGGTGTAATCGGGGTGTAGTCCCAGCCCCGGCGGCCGCCCGGGCGGCCCCCCGGCCGCCGCCGGGGCTGCCGCGCTCCGGGCAGGGCCGCCGCCAGCCACTAGGCTTGGTGCCCATGACCGACAGTTCCCCGCACACCGCTCTCTGGCCCGCCCCCGTCGCGTCCGGCCCTGTCGACGCAACGGTCACCGTGCCCGGATCGAAATCGGTCACCAATCGCGCGCTGGTGCTCGCCTCGCACGCGTCAGAACCGGGCTGGATCCGCCGCCCGCTGCGCAGCCGCGACACCGTACTGATGGCGGACGCGCTGCGCGCCATGGGCGTGCAGATCGACGAGACGGTGAACACCGACGGCGGCGGCGAGGCGTGGCGGGTCATCCCGGCCGGGCTGCACGGCCCGGCCCGTATCGACGTGGGCAACGCCGGCACCGTCATGCGCTTCCTGCCGCCGGTCGCGGCGCTGGCCGACGGCCCGGTCCGCTTCGAGGGTGACCCGCGGGCGAACGAGCGGCCGCTGCACGGCGTGATCGACGCACTGCGCACCCTGGGCGCGCGGATCGACGACGAGGGCCGCGGCGCGCTGCCGCTGACCGTGCAGGGCGCGGGGTCACTCTCCGGCGGGGCGGTGGAGGTGGACGCCTCGTCGTCCTCGCAGTTCGTGAGCGCGCTGCTGCTGTCGGGGCCGCGGTTCAACCAGGGGCTTGAGCTGCGCCACACCGGCCACACCCTCCCCTCGCTCCCCCACATCCGTATGTCGATCGACATGCTGCGGATCGCGGGCGCCCAGGTGGACGCCCCGCAGGACGGCGGCGAGGCGAATGTGTGGCGGGTCGCGCCGTGCGCACTGCTCGGCCGGGACCTGACCGTGGAGCCGGATCTGTCGAACGCGGCGCCCTTCCTGGCCGCGGCACTGGTCACCGGCGGCCGGGTCACCGTGCCGGACTGGCCGGAGCACACCACCCAGCCGGGCGACGCACTGCGGGAGATCTTCACTCGCATGGGCGGCGAGTACGAGCTGACCGAGCAGGGGCTGACCTTCACCGGTACCGGCCGGATCCTGGGAATCACCGCGGATCTCCACGAGGTCGGCGAGCTGACGCCCGTCATCGCGGCGGTCGCGGCGCTGGCCGAGTCGGAGTCCGTGCTGTCGGGCATCGCCCATCTGCGGCTGCACGAGACGGACCGCCTCGCAGCGCTCGCCAACGAGATCAACGCTCTGGGCGGCGATGCCACCGAGACCGAGGACGGACTGCGGATCCGGCCCCGGCCGCTGCACGGCGGGGTCTTCCACACCTACGAGGACCACCGGCTGGCCACGGCGGCGGCCGTGCTCGGCCTGGCCGTGGCCGGCGTCCAGGTGGAGAACGTCGCCACCACCGCCAAGACGCTTCCGGAGTTCCCTGAGCTGTGGACCGAGATGCTCGGTGCCACCGTCACGGCAGGGCGGGGCTGACCGCGCCATGCGCCGCTACGGCAAGAACCCCGACGAGGACGACATCCGGGTCCGCCCGAACACCAAGGGCAACCGTCCCCGCACCAATATCCGGCCCAAGCACGAGGACGCCGCCGAGGGCATGGTCCTCACCGTGGACCGCGGCCGACTGCACGTACTGATCGGCGAGCGGACCATCGTGGCGATGAAGGCCCGTGAACTGGGCCGCAAGAGCGCCGTGGTGGGCGACCAGGTCGCGGTCGTCGGCGATCTGACCGGCGACAAGGACACCCTGGCGCGGATCGTGCGCGTCGAGCCGCGCAAGTCCGTGCTGCGGCGCACCGCCGATGACGACGATCCTTACGAGCGCGTGGTCGTCGCCAATGCCGACCAGCTCGCGATCGTCACCGCGCTGGCCGACCCCGAGCCGCGCCCCCGCATGATCGACCGATGTCTGGTGGCGGCCTACGACGCGGGCCTCGAACCGCTGCTCGTCCTGACGAAGTCCGATCTGGCGTCGGCGGAAACGCTGCTGGAGACTTACGCCACGCTGGGCGTGTCCTACGTGGTCACCAGTCGGGACACCTTCCTGACCGGCGGTGTGGACGCGGTCCGCGAGCGCCTCAAGGGCCGGATCACCGCGTTCGTCGGCCACAGCGGCGTCGGCAAGACCACGCTGGTGAACGCGCTGGTGGAACGGCAGCGCGCCACCGGCATCGTGAACGCGGTCACCGGCCGCGGCCGGCACACCACCACCTCGGCGCTGGCGCTCCCGCTGCCCGGCGACGCGGGCTGGGTCGTCGACACCCCGGGGGTGCGGTCGTTCGGTCTGCACCACATCGATCCGTCCCGCGTCATCCTGGCCTTCCCCGAGCTGGTGCCCGGCACCGAAGGCTGCCCGCGTGGCTGCAGTCACGACGAGCCCGAATGCGCGCTGGACGCCTGGGTCGCCGACGGTCACGGTGATCCGGCGCGGCTCGACTCCCTGCGCCGGCTGCTCGCGACCCGCGAACGCCGGGAAGGCGACTGATCCGCGGCTGCTGATTCCGCTTCGTTCGCGTTCGTTGGCCTTCGTTCGCGTTCGTTCGCCCGTTTGCCCTCCATCCGAGGAACGTTGCCGCCATTTCCGGGCAGGCTGTGTGATGATCCATCAGTCCGACAGCGGGCGGCACGGACGGCGGGCACGGCGACGGAACGGGAGGCACCCCGATGGCATGGCTACTCGTGGTGGTCGCAGGCATCCTGGAGACCGGATTCGCGGTCTGTCTCAAGGTCTCCCACGGTTTCACCCGACTGTGGCCGACCATCGCCTTCGCGCTCTTCGCCCTCGGCAGCTTCGGCCTGCTGACGATGGCCCTGAAGAAGCTCGACGTCGGCCCCGCATACGCCGTCTGGACGGGCATCGGTGCCTCGGGCACCGCCATCTACGGCATGGTCTTCCTCGGTGACATCGTCTCGACACTCAAGATCGTCTCGATCTGTCTGGTCCTGGCGGGCGTTGTGGGCCTGCAACTCTCGGGTTCCTCGCACTGATCGCCGGCCGTCCGCTCGTCCGGACGTGACAGCGGGGCCGTCCGGCGGTTTCGCCGGAGAGCCCCGCTGTCACGTTGCTCCGCTCGGCTCGCGACCGCCTCCGTGACGGTCCCGCCCGCCGGCGCCTCCGCTGAATCCCCGTCGCTCCCAGCGCCCTTGGCGCCCTTGGCGGTCTTGCTGTTCTTGTCGCCCGGCTCGGGTGCCGGCACCTCGCGGAGCAGGATGACGGCGAGGACCGCGGCCAGGAACGTGACGAGGGCGGCTGCGACGGCGGCGGCGTGGATGCCCGTTGTGAAGGCCTCGCGGGCCGTGGAGAGCAGTTCCGCGCCGGCCTTGCCGGGCAGCCGGGCGGCCTCGGCGGCCGCGCCGCCGAGGGTCTCGTGCGCGGCGGGGGACGTACCGGTCATCCTGTCGCGGTAGACGGCCGTGCCGATGCTGCCCAGGATCGCCATGCCGAGCGCGCCGCCGAATTCGCTGCCGGTCTCCGACAGTGCGGAGGCGGAGCCGGCCCGCTCGGGCGGCGCGGCGGCGAGGATCAGGTCGGCGGTGAGCGTGGTGCCCACGACCAGTCCGGCGGCGAGCAGTCCGGCGCCGGTCAGGGCGAGCGCGATGCTGGAGTCGGTCCTGACCCGAGTGAGCACCAGGGCCCCGATGGTCGTCAGCACCAGCCCGCCGGCCAGCAGGTGGGCGGGGCGCACCTTATTGGCGAGGACGCCGGAGACCGTCATCGCGATCATGATGCCGGGCATGACGGCCATGGACCACAGTGCGGCGTGGAACGGGCTCTTGCCGAGCACGAGTTGCAGATACTGGTTGGTGTAGAGGGTCACCCCGATGAAGGCGAACATGGCCAGCACGTTGATCAGCATGGACGCGCTGAAGGTCCGCTGCCGGAACAGCTCGATGTCGATCAGCGGATTGGCCGAGGTCCGCTGCCGGCGGACGAAGACACAGGCCAGGACCAGCCCCACGGCGATCGACAGGGCGGGCACCAACTCGACGCCGTGCACGGCCATCTGCTTGATCCCGTAGATGACCAGGAGTACGGCGCCGAGCGACAGGACCGCGCTGAGCAGGTCGAAGCGGCCGGCGTGCGGGGCGCGGTACTCGGGCAGCAGCACCGGAGCGAGGACCAGCAGCAGCACCATGGCGGGCACGTTGATCAGGAATGCCGCGCCCCACCAGAAGTGTTCCAGGACGAAACCGCCGATGATCGGGCCGATGGTGGCGCCGCCGACCATGGCACCGGTCCAGATGGAGATCGCGGTCTTGCGCTGCTTGGCGTCGTGGAACATGTTGCGGATCAGGGCGAGCGTGGAGGGCATGAGGGTGGCCCCGCCCAGGCCGAGCAGCGCACGGGTGACGATCAGCACCTCGGCGCTGCCGGAGTACGCGGCGACGACGGAGGCGATACCGAAGGCGGTGGCACCGATGAGCAGCAGCCTGCGCCGGCCGATCCGGTCGCCGAGCGCGCCCATCGTGATCAGCATGCCGGCCAGTACGAAGCCGTACATGTCCATGATCCACAGCTGCTGGGTCCCGCTGGGCGCCAGGTCCTCGCTGATGAACGGCAGCGCGAAGAACAGCACGCTGATGTCCATCGAGATGAGCAGGGTGGGGAGGAAGAGGACCCCCAGGCCGATCCATTCCTTGCGGCCGGCCGGAGCCGTTCCGCCGGTCGTGGCTGTCCCCGTCATGTCGTGCTCCCTCTGAGTGGTGTGGTTTCCCTGGCTCGAAGCCTCTCCGAGGGCGCTGACCGGTCACGCACCAACCGCTGACCGCCGTACGCGTGCGCATGCCGACACGTGCGCATGCCGACGCGGCCGTTCGCTGCGCCGGCCCGCTGAGCGACCGCGTCTCAGACCACCTCGCGTACCCGGGGGTAGTGGCAGGCCGAGGCGTCTCAGGGCTGGCCGACTGGAACTACAACACCATGGGCGGGCTGAAGTAGCCGGAGCATCCCCGCGGCCCGCTCGTTCCCGACGGTCAGAAGCCGCGGGCGAGCAGGCCGCGGACCAGCCGCGCCACCTGCCGGCAGGCGTCCTCGTCGGAGCTCGCGGGGGCGACGACGTAGGCCAGGGTGAGCCGTACCGCGGCCTCGCAGGCCCAGCCGATGTCGGCCAGGTTCAGCTTGGGACAGCCGTGTTCGAGAGCGCCGACCGCGCGGTCGCGGATCTCGACGACGAGTTCGGCGGGCGAGAGCACGGCGTCCGCCGCGGTCGCGGGCGACGGCGCGGTACGCCCTGCCGCGGCGGGTACGGCCGCGCTGAGCGCCGCAGGGGTCCGCGGTGAGCGCTGGGCCGGGATCCTGCCCGCCGCGGCGGGCAGCCGCTCGCTGCGGCAGCCGGTCAGGGTGGCGTGGACCAGCGGGCTGCGGCGCGCGGCGTGGAGGGTCCAGGCCGTGGCGGCCGCGAAGCATTCGCCCGCGTCCGCGCCACGCCGTTCCGCCTCGGCCAGGGCGTTCTCGACTCCGGCCAGAAACTCGTCGGCCTCGCGCCGCGCGAGCGCACGGGCGAGGCCTTGTTTGCTGCTGAACTCGTTGTAGAGGGTCTGCCGGGACACCCCGGCCGCCAGCGCCACATCGACCATCCGCACCGCCGCCCACGGCCGGGCGCCAAGTGCGGCCAAAGCCGCATCCAGTAAGGATTCCCGCGCAGTAGGCACGTTTGCCTCCAAGGCCCCGCATATGTCCCGCACAGCGGCCGTGCGCAAAGAATTGACGCGCCGCAGACCCCTGTCAAGGCTCCGCGCACTGCCCACGTGACCTCGGCCGGTTGCGATCGCTACTGTTCGCTCTATGCCCGACTTCAACGACGACCTGCGCCTCGCCCACATCCTCGCGGATGCTGCCGACGCCATCACCATGGAGCGCTTCAAGGCTCTGGACCTCAAGGTCGAGACCAAGCCCGACATGACCCCGGTGAGCGAGGCGGACAAGGCGGCGGAGGAGCTGATCCGCAGCCAGCTGGGCCGTGCCCGGCCCCGGGACGCGGTACTCGGCGAGGAGTACGGCAGCCACGGCACCGGACCGCGCCGCTGGATCGTCGACCCGATCGACGGCACCAAGAACTACGTCCGGGGGGTGCCCGTTTGGGCCACCCTCATCGCCCTGATGGTGCGTGGGGAGAACGGGGACGAGGGTGTGGTGGGTGTGGTCTCCGCGCCGGCGCTCGGACGCCGCTGGTGGGCCTCCAAGGGCGGCGGCGCGTACACCGGGCGCAGCCTGTCGGCCGCCACCCGGCTCCATGTGTCGAAGATCAACAAACTGGAGGACGCGTCCTTCGCGTACTCCTCGCTCAGCGGCTGGGAGGAGCAGGGCCGCCTCGACGGCTTCCTCCACCTGTCCCGGAACTGCTGGCGCACCCGCGGCTACGGCGATTTCTGGCCGTACATGATGGTCGCCGAGGGCTCGGTCGACATCTGCGCGGAACCGGAACTGAACCTGTGGGACATGGCGGCGCCCGCCGTGATCGTGCAGGAGGCAGGCGGCCGGTACACCAGCCTGGACGGCGAGCCGGGCCCGTACAGCGGGAACGCGGCGGCCTCGAACGGGCTGCTCCACGAGGAGCTGCTGGGCTACCTCGGACGCACGGGCTGAGCGAAGTGGCCGCGCGCTTCCCCTTGCTGCCCGGGGAAGCGCATGTGAACATGAGAATGCCCGAGCTTGTGAACTTGTGAACGCATTCTCATTCTCTAGGGGCCGCCATGCTCGTCCGAGACGCCATGAGCACCGTCGTACTGACCATCGGACCCGCCCACACCCTGCGTCAGGCCGCCCGCCTGATGTCCGTACGCCGGATCGGCGCGGCGGTCGTCCTCGACTCCGACACCTGGGGACTCGGCATCCTCACCGAGCGTGACATTCTCAACGCCATCGGCACCGGTCTGAATCCGGACCTCGAGACCGCCCACGACCACACCACCACCGACGTCGTCTTCGCCTCGCCCGAGTGGACCCTGGAGGACGCCGCGTCCGCCATGGTGCACGGCGGATTCCGGCACCTGATCGTGCTGGACGGCCGCGACCCGGTCGGAGTGGTGTCGGTTCGCGACATCATCCGCTGCTGGGCCCCGGAACGGACTGCCGCGAGCGCGCAGACCACGCAGCGCGCGCTGGCCGGCTGAGAGCACCAGCACACTGCCCGACGGGCAGTGTCTGTCCGGCTGAACGGCGACAGGTCCGTCCGGAGACAGCGAAGAGGCCGGAGCCCATTGGCGTCCGGCCTCTTCGGTTTTACGGCAGCGCGTCCGGTCAGCCGCGGAGGGCCTGGACCGCGGCTTCCAGCCGCTTGCCGTAGTCGGGGTCCGCCTGGCGGAAGTTGTTCACCGCGCGGTCGGCGATGTCGTCACGCGACACCTTGGCAATGAAGCCCGCCAGGTTGGCGATCAGGCGCTCCTTCTCGTCCTCGGACATGTTCCGGTACAGGTTGCCGGCCTGCACGAAGTCGTTGTCCTCGGCGTGCGAGGGCGCCTCGGGGGTGCCGGTGACACCGGAGACCGGAGTCGGCTGCCACAGCGGCTCGTTGGTCTGCTGCGGGCCGCCGAAGCTGTTCGGCTCGTAGTTCTTGCCGCCCTTGTGACGGCCGTCGTACAGGAAGCCGTCACGGCTGTTGGTGCGCGCCTCGGTGGCGTGCGGGCGGTTCACCGGCAGGTGGTCGGCGTTGATGCCGACGCGGTAGCGGTGGGCGTCGCCGTACGCGAAGAGCCGGCCCTGGAGCATCTTGTCCGGGGACGGGCCGATGCCGGGCACGAAGTGCGCCGGGGAGAAGACCGACTGCTCGACCTCGGCGAAGATGTTCTCCGGGTTGCGGTTGAGCTCCAGCTTGCCGATCTCGATCGGCGGGTAGTCCGCGTGCGGCCACACCTTGGTGAGGTCGAACGGGTTGAAGCGGTAGTTGGCCGCCTCGGCCGCCGGCATGACCTGGATCTGCACCGTCCAGGACGGGAAGTCGCCGCGCTCGATCGACTCGCGCAGGTCGCGCTGGTGGCTGTCCGGGTCCGCGCCCGCGAGGACCGCCGCGTCCTCCGACGTCAGGCTCTTGATGCCCTGGTCGGTCTTGAAGTGGTACTTGACCCAGAAGACCTCGCCCGCGGCGTTGTTCCACTGGTAGGTGTGGGAGCCGTAGCCGTTCATGTTGCGCAGCGTCGCCGGGATGCCGCGGTCACCGAAGAGCCAGGTCACCTGGTGGGTGGACTCGGGGCTCAGGCCCCAGAAGTCCCATACGTTGTCCGCCTCCTGGGAGCCCGTGTACGGGTCGCGCTTCTGGGTGTGGATGAAGTCCGGGAACTTGATGGCGTCCTTGATGAAGAACACCGGGGTGTTGTTCCCGACGAGGTCGTAGTTGCCGTCCTCGGTGTAGAACTTCAGCGCGAAGCCGCGCGGGTCGCGTACCGCGTCCGCCGAGCCCAGGTTGCCCGCCACGGTGGAGAACCGCAGGAAGGTCTCGGTCTCCTTGCCGACCTCGGACAGGAACGTCGCCCGGGTCCACTCCGAGACGTCACGGGTCAGCGTGAAGGTGCCGTACGCACCGGCGCCGCGGGCGTGCACGATGCGCTCCGGGATGCGCTCACGGTTGAAGTGCGCGAGCTTCTCGAGCAGCGACTGGTCCTGGATCAGGACCGGGCCGCCCAGGCCGGCTGTCTGGCTGTTCTGGTTGTCCGCCACCGGCGCACCGGCCTCGGTGGTCAGCGGGCCCGTTTCCTGAACCGTCACGTACGTCTCCCTGGATCCTGGATTCGACCTGTCCCTTGGCTGTCGCCGGAATCAATCCTACGATAGACAGAGTCCAAGTCAAGAAGAGAACCATTCTCGGATGCATTCAGATCATGGACCGCGCACTGTTAGGCTGATGCGCATGAGTGACCTGCTGGAACGACTGCGCGAACGCGGCTGGCGGCTGACCGCCCAGCGGCGGGTCGTGGCCGAGGTCCTCGACGGCGACCATGTCCATCTGACCGCCGACGAGGTGCACGCCCGTGCCTCCTCCCGGCTGCCCGAGATCTCCCGGGCGACCGTCTACAACACGCTGGGCGAGATGGTCACCCTCGGCGAGGTGACCGAGGTCGCGACCGACGGCCGCGCCAAGCGGTACGACCCGAACGCGCACCAGCCGCACCAGCACCTGATCTGCTCGCGCTGCGGCACGATCCGCGATGTCCATCCCGCCGGCGACCCGCTCGCGAGCCTCCCGGCGGCCGAGCGCTTCGGCTTCACCATCGCCGACGTCGAGGTCACCTTCCGCGGCCTGTGCCCCGACTGCTCCTGACGGACGCGGCCCCGGCACCCGGCGCGAGCCGCTCCGCCGCCCTGCGCACCGCGGGCTCGGTACGGGTCCTGCCCACCCAGACCGTCTCGGCGGGCACCTCCCCCGCCACTCGCCCCAGCGCCTCGAACACCTCCCTGGCCACCCCCGGATCCCGGTCGAGCGCCAGCGGCGCGAGCATCCGCACCAGATCCTCCGGCCGCGCGAGCCGCCCCAGGGCCCGCACCGCGCAGCGCCGCACCCGCGGCGGGCAGCCGGCGGGACCGGAATCGGTGAAGCGCAGCAGCAGCGGCACATCCGTCACGTCCCCGCACTCGCCCAGACCCGCCACCAGCCCGGCCACCAGCCGGGGACTGCCGTGCCCGCACCGTCCCAGCTGCCTGCGGTAGACCCCGGCCGGCGGCTCACCACGCCGGTACAGCTGCCATCTGGCCTGCGCCCGTACCATCCGGGCCGGGTCGGCGAGCGGAGCCACCAGACGCACGGCCGGCACGTCCGCGGGCAGCGCGGCCACCGCCAGCTCCCGCACCGCCGCGCTGCGCGCCCACATCAGCCGTCCGGCCTGGTCCGGATCGATTTCGAGCAGCCGCTCCGCGCACAGCCGCCGGCACACCTGGTCGCGGTCGCGCAGCGCGGTCCGCAGCAGGTCGCCGCGTACGTACTCCCCCAATTCCAGGGCCAGTTCCATTCCGAAGCGGCGGGTGCGCGGATCTCTGTCGGCGGCCAGCGCCCGGACCGCCCTGCGGTACCGCGGCTCCATGAGCACCTTGCGGTAGCCGGCCGGCTGTCCGCCCGCCCGGCGCCTGCCGCCCAGCCGCAGCATCAGCCGCAGAGCGGCCGCGACCTCGTCGGGCGCCGTCCTGGCGGGCAGCGCCGCCATAGCGCGCTCCCGCACCGCGGGCACCCAGTCGACCGTACGCAGGCTCAGCGCCGCCGCGGCCAGCGGCCCGCCGACCCCGGTCAGCGCCTCCACCGCCTCCTGCCGGACATGGCCGTCCCGGTCGAGCGAGGCGAGCAGCAGCCGCAGCGGATCGGTGCCGCCGGGGCGGTGCGGCGGCGTCGTACCGCCCGCTCGGCGGGCGCCGCGGTCCAGCTGCGGCAGCAGCTCGGGTGGCGCCTGCAGCAGCGCCTCGAGCGCCGCGGCGCGGTCGTACGGGAGGCCGCCGTCCACGGCGGCCCGCAGGGCGTCAAGCAGTGCCTGGACCGCGTCGGGACGGCCGGTCACGGCGGCCCGGCACAGCCCGCTCCAGCGCTCCGGGTCCACCACACCGGCCGGCGCGGGTCTGTCACGCCGCCGCACCACGGTCCGCCCAAGCCGTCCGCGCAGCAACCCCGCCTCCTCGCACCGCGTAGGAGACCAGGATCGCGCGAAGACCGAGGGCTTCCAAGGCTGTTTGCGCGCTTTTGCCCGAACGATGTCCGAGCCACTACTCGGCGCTCCGCGGCCCTGGCCGCAGCCTGGCTCTGAGCCACGTTCCGAGCCGGTTCCGAGCCCGGGACAACGACAAAGGCCCGGTTCCTGATTTCTCAGGAACCGGGCCTTCTGTGTCAGTAGCGGGGACAGGATTTGAACCTGCGACCTCTGGGTTATGAGCCCAGCGAGCTACCGAGCTGCTCCACCCCGCGTCGTTGTGCCCTCACTGTAGACCAGCGGCGCTGAGCAGCGCAAATCCATTCCGTAGGGGCCAACGGCAGGCCCGGAAGGGCCCTGCTACGCCGTGAGCTCGTGCTTCACGGCGTCGGTGAGCCGCGCGGCACGCTCGGCGACCTCGGCCGGGCCGCATTCGACCGCGCGGGCGCACCAGCCCTGGGCCTCGGCCAGCTCACCGTGCCGGGCGGCGAGCAGGGCCATCCGCAGTGCTGCGCGGCCGTGGCCGGCGTCGGCGGCACGGGTCCACCACAGGGCGGCCTCCGGCTCGCTGCCCTCGCGGGCGAGCAGCAGACCGAGGTTGAACGCGCCGTCACGGCTGCCGGCCTCGGCGGCCTCGCGATACCAGTGGGCGGCGTCGACGACGTCGCCGCGCTTGGCGGCGCACATGCCGAGCCGCACCTGGGCCCGCCGGTGCCCCTGCCGGGCGGCACGGGCGTACCACTCCTCGGCCTCCTCCTCGGCCTCGTCGGTCTCCGCCCGGTCCAGCAGCGCGCCGAGCCGGAAGGCTGCCTCGGGGCTGCCGCCGCCCGCGGCGCAGCGCAGGTGGCGCTCGGCGCCGTGGCTGTCGCCCTCGCGCTGGAGCACGATGGCGACCTGGAGCGCCGCCTCGGAGTGCCCGGCCGCGGCGGCCCTCTCGTACCAGCCGCGGGCGGCGGCCTCGTCGCCCCGGTTGGCGTGCAGGATCCCGAGGTTGAAGGCGGCGTCGACGCTGCCGGCCTCTGCCGCCTTCGAGAACCACGGCTCGGCGCCGGCCGCGTCACCGCGCTGCAGCAGCAGGACGGCGAGCGCGTTGGCGGCCTCGCGGTGGCCCGCGTAGGCGGCCTTGCGGTACCACTGCTCGGCCTGCGCGGTACGGCCCTGGCCTGCGCAGAGCAGGCCGAGGTTGAACGCCCCGTTGACGTCGCCCGCCGCCAGGGCGCTGCGGTACCAGCGCTCGGCGGTCTGGGTCTCGCCCTCCTGGGCGTGCAGCGCTCCGAGCGCGTTGGCGGCGTTCCCGTCGCCCGCCTGGGCGGCGCGCCGCCACCAGGTGGCGGCGGAGTCCACGTCACCGGCGTCACGCAGCAGGAAGGCGAGCGCGCAGGCGGCGCGCGCCTCGCCGTCGCGTGCCGCGGTCAGGTACCAGTGCCCGGCCTCCTTGATCTCGCCGCGCTCCTCCAGGAGCGTGCCGAGGCGCAGCGCGGCACGCCGGTGCCGGCGCGCGGCGGCCTGCCGGTACCACTGCTCGGCCTCGACCTCCTCGCCGCGCTCGGCGCAGATCCGGGCGATGCGGTACGAGGCCTCACGGTGGCCGTGCTCGGCGGCGACCCGGAACCAGCGCTCGGCGCCGACGTCGCGGCGGTGGTCGAGCAGGTCGGCCAGGGCGTACGCGCCCAGCGTGTGGCCCGATTCGGCGGCCTGGCGCAGCCAGTACTCGGCGCCGGGCTCGTCACCGCGCTCGCGGTAGTGCCGGCCGAGCGCGTGCGCGGCCGGAGCCGAGCCGGCGACGGCGGCGATCCGCCACCAGTTGGCGGCCTCGTCGGCGTAGCCGCGCTGATGCAGCAGCAGGGCAAGGTTGTTGGCGGCGGCGCGGTCCCCGTTCGCGGTCGCGCCGCGCAGGTAGGGCTCGGCGCCGTCCAGGTCGCCGCGGCGCAGCAGTAGCGTGCCCAGCACGCTCATCGCGACGGGGTCGCCATGGTCGGCGGCACGGCGGTGCCGGGCCTCGATCTCGGCCTCTTCGCGGACCACGAGGCTGTCCTCGTCGGCGAATTCGGCGACTCCGCACAGCTCGGGCAGGTCGGACTGGGTGGCCGGCAGCGGCTCGGCGGCGCGCGGCGCCGGCAGTAGGCTGGTGACAGCCGGAACGAGCCTGGAAGCGGACGTCGACAAGTCACCCGTCGACCCTCGATCATGGATCTGACGAGTATTCAGCAGTCTTGCACCATCCCCCATAAGGTCCATCGTCGCACCACCCGCTACCGCCGTACACCTGGTATACCGCAACCCAATTGGTCACTTCAGCGTTTTGTCGACTTCCCGACTTGACGCCTTACCAAACGCAGTTCTGCGAGTGTCCCCCATATAGAAGAGGCTCGGAGTCTGTTGAATACCAGCCACTTATTCAGTAGCGGGGACAGGATTTTAA
>NZ_JASISZ010000025.1:0-40792 GCF_030063355.1 Streptomyces sp. PH10-H1 | reverse complement strand
CCACCCGCCGCGGTGTCTGCTGACCCCGCCCCTCTTCTGCAGTAGCGGGGACAGGATTTGAACCTGCGACCTCTGGGTTATGAGCCCAGCGAGCTACCGAGCTGCTCCACCCCGCGCCGTTGTGTCCCAACCGTACCACGACGCGAGGTGTGCCTGATCAGCCCTTCTTTGCTGCCTTCTGTTCCGCCGCCTGAGCCCGCTGGAGTGCGGCCGCCAGGTCCTTCTGCGTCTGGCCGTAGGTCGTCCAGTCGTTCTTCGCCATGGCCTGCAGCCCGGCGTCGTACGCCTTCTGCGCGTCGGCCAGCGCCTTCATCACCGTGTCGTCGGCCGGCGGTTTGGTGGTGTCCGTCGGCGGTGGTGACGTATCGGTCTTGAAGACGACGTCCAGCGCCTTCCCCAGGGTGTCCTCGAAGGCCATCTTCCCGCCGAAGTTGACCAGCACCTTCTTCAACAGCGGGTAGTTGGTGTCCGCGCCGCGTACGTACACCGGCTCCACGTACAGCAGTCCGCCATCCAGTGGCACGGTGAGCAGATTGCCGTACTCGAGCGTGGAATCCTTGCCCTTGAGCAGCGTGATCGTCTGTGCGAACGCGGGATCGGAGTTGAATTTGCTCTGGACTTGCTGTGGCCCGTCCACCGGCGTGCTGAGCGGCAGTTTGAGTAGTCGCATCTTGCCGTAGTCCGGGCTGGTCGCATTGGCGTCCACCGCCATGAAGGCCGAGAGATTGCCCCGCTGGTTGGGCGTGAACGTCGTGGTGAGCGAGAACGACTGGCCGGGCTGGTCCGGCATCTTCATGCTCAGGTAGTACGGCGGCACCGCCTTGCCCGACTTGGACGCCGGATCGTCCGGAACCTGCCACACCTCACTGCCGCTGTAGAACTGCGACGCCTTGGTGACGTGGTAGCGGGTCAGCAGCTGCCGCTGCACCTTGAACAGGTCCTGCGGGTACCGCAGGTGGGCCATCAGGTCGGCGCTGATCGCGCTCTTGGCCTTCACCGTGCCAGGGAACGCCTTCATCCAGGTCTTCAGCACCGGGTCCTTCTCGTCCCACTGGTAGAGCGAGACAGTGCCGTCGTAGGCGTCCACGGTCGCCTTGACCGAGTTGCGGATGTAGTTGACCTGGTTCTGCTGTGCGAGCACCTGGCGCTGGCCGTCGGTCAGCGAGTCGGCCGTCGTGTCCCCCAGGGTGGTGCGGGACGCGTACGGATAGCCGTTGGTGGTCGTGTAGGCGTCCACGATCCACTGCACCCGGCCCTTCACCACCGCCGGATACGGGTCACCGTCGATCGTCAGCCAGGGGGCGACCGCCTCCACCCGCTCCTTGGGAGTGCGGTTGTAGAGGATCTTCGAACCGCTGCCGATCGCACCCGAGTAGAGGATCTGCGGCTCGCCGAAGGCCACGGCGTACGCGGCCCGCGTGACCGGGTTCTCCAGGCCGACGCCGCCCTTGCCGTTGTAGGTGAAGGACTTCTCGCCGTTCTTGTCCGCGTAGTCCAGCTCCGGCGTCGGGCCTCCGACGATCGAATACTGCTTGGTCTGCTCCCCGAAGTAGATCCGCTGCTCGTACGGACCGAGATCACCGGTGGTCGGCAGGCTCTTCTGCGTGTAGACCGGCTCGCCCTTCGGATCCGTGCTGGTCGCCGTGGTGCCCTTGGCGGCGATGAAGCCGAAACCGTGGGTGTACTTGAAGTGGTCGTTGTTCCAGTTCTGCTCGGGAATGCCGTTGATGTTCAGTTCACGCAGCCCCACCACCGTGTCCTGCTCCTTGCCGCCGGTGGAGTACCGGTCGACGTCGAGCGTGGACGGGAAGGTGTAGTAGCTGCGGGACTGCTCCATCTGCTGGAAGGTCGGCGATACCACGTTGGGATCGAGCACTCGCACGGACGCGGTGGTGTCGGCGTGGGCGCGCAGCGTGCCGGTAGGGGTGTTGCCGCTGGACCCCGCGTAAGCCGCATCCGCGCTGTCCGCGATGCCGTACGCCTGACGCGTCGCGTCGATGTTCTTCTGGATGTACGGCGCTTCCTTGGCCGCCTCGTTCGGCTGCACCTGGAACTTCTGCACGATCGCCGGGTACAGCCCGCCGATCAGGATCGCGGACAGCACCATGAGGCCGAAACCGATCATCGGCAGCGACCAGGTGCGCCGCCACAGCGTCGCGAAGAACAGCAGCGCGCAGATGATCGCGATGGCGAAGAGGATGTTCTTGGCCGGCAGATAGGCGTTCGCGTCCACATAGCGCAGACCGGTCCAGTTGGTGGTCGCCTTGAAGTCGCTCGACTTCACCGCGAGGCCGTACCGGTCGAGCCAGTACGCGACCGCCTTGAGCGACACGAAGACGCCCAGCAGCACCGACAGGTGCCCGGTGGCCGCCGCCGTCGCCCGCCCGCCGGGCGAGGTGATCCGCAGGCCGCCGTAGAGGTAGTGCACCAGCGCGGCCGCCACCAGACCCAGCACCACGGCCGCGAAGCCGAAGCTCAGCAGGAAGCGGTACCAGGGCAGGTCGAAGGCGTAGAACGCGACGTCCTTGTGGAACTGGGGATCCTTCGTGCCGAACTGCGTGGCGTTGGTGTAGAGCAGCCACGTACGCCACTGGCCCGACGCCGAGCCGCCGGCGATCAGGCCGACCATCGCGCAGACCGCGAGCAGCACCCACTTCTTGTAGGGCGCGATACCCATCCGGTACCGGTCGAGGCTCTGCTGCTCCAGCGACATCGCGCTCAGCGGCGGCCGGAGCCGGTGCGCGAGATAGATGTTGACGCCCACGGCCGCGGACATCAGCAGGCCGAAGGTGAAGAACAGGCCGATCTTCGTCCACAGGGTGGTGGTGAAGACCGATGAATAGTGGACTGAGCGGTACCAGAGCCAGTCCGTCCAGAAGCCCGCGAACATCACGAAGGCGATGGCGAGCACGATCAGCGCGCCAAGCGTCATCAAGAGTGTCCGCGTACGCCGGGACGGACGGCCGAGTCTGAACCGCGGCCCCGTCGGACCTCCGCCGCGATCCGGCATCTGGAATACCAAGGTGTGCACCTCGAAGTGTCGGTGTCTGCGGGCGTCCCGGGTCGGACTCCCACTGGTGCAACTTACTCACGCTTTACTCGGTTCCCGATTTTGGCCCGGGAACAGGCAGGATATTGACCATGTCCAACATTGCGACCGATGGAGCACCTCTCGCGGCGAGCCCGCTGACCCGTGCCGTACTTGAGATCGACGAATACGCGTCCGGTCTCGGCTGGGACCAGCCCGCGCGGCTGTTCGCCCTGGTCGACACCGCGCGCCTGCGTACACAGGAACCGGGCCTGGCCGACCAGCTGGGACTCGCCGAGAAGAACGCCGGGGCGCTGACCCCGGTCGAGCAGGACGAGCTGCCCGCGGGCAAGGCGCTGGACGAGTTCCTCGCCACGATCGCCTGGCCCGACGTCATCGCCGGCTGCGCCATGACGGTGGAGCGGCTGATGCTCCCGCCGTCCGCGGAGGCCGCGATCCCCGAGGGCCTGGACGACGCCAGGCTCGCGAAGTGGGTCGCCGAGCACCCCGAGCGCCAGGAGGTGCGGATGACGGTCGCCGTGCTGCGCGGCGGCGCCCGCGAGTCGGCGGTCCGGCTGCGGGCCAAGGACACCGCCACCGAGGTCCTGACCGGCTCCGACCTGGTCCCCGGCCTCGCGGAGGCGCTGGCCGCCACCTTCGAGGGCTGAGCGCCCGCGCCGCCGCCCGCGGGCCTGTGACAGGGCCGCGGGCGGCGGTTCAGCTGGTCCGGCTCGGTCCCAACCGGTCCGGCTCGGTCCCGCCCGGTTCAGTCCCCGCTCGGTTCAGTTCGTTGCGCAGCTCGGCAGGCCGGCTGTCTGGCCGGCCTTTATCTTCTTCAGGGCCGCCATGGCGTCGTCGATCGTGCTCACCTTGACGAGGGTCAGGCCGGAGGGGATGTCCTTGTCGGCCTCGGCGCAGTTGTCGGCCGGGGTGAGGAAGTACTCCGCGCCCTGGCCGCGCGCTCCGATCGTCTTGAGCCCGATACCGCCGATCGGGCCCACCTTCCCGCTGTCGTCGATCGTGCCGGTGCCGGCCACGAACTTCCCGCCGGTCATGTCGCCCGGTGTGAGCTTGTCGACAATGCCGAGGGCGAACATCAGGCCCGCGCTCGGGCCGCCGACATCGGCCAGCTTGATGTCGATGGTGAACGGGAAGAGATGCTCGACGCCGGCCTGGATGCCGACGACCGCCCGCTCCTTGCCCCCGTCGGCAGACTTCTGGGTGGTGACCGCGACCTCCTGCGTCCGGGTGTCCTTCTTCTTGGCCGCCGCCTCCGGGATGACCCTGAAGACGACCTGCTGGCCCGGCTGGTGCTTGGTGACGAGCCCGGCGACATCGCCGGGCGCCTTCACCTCGGTGCCGTCCACCGCCTTGATCACATCGCCCGCGTGCAGCTTGCCCTCGGAGGCGCCGCCCTTGACGACCGCGCCGACGATGACGCGGGAGGTGACCCCGATGTTCAGTTCCTTGAGCGCCGCGACCTTGGCGCTGTCCTGGGACTGGGTGAACTCCTCGGCGTTCTGCTGGTCGGCCTGCGAGGCGGTCTGGCCCTGCGGGTACAGGGTGTCGTGTTCGACGATCTTCTGGTCGTGACTGATCCAGCCGATGACCGCCTCCACCAGATTCATCCGGTAGTCCGCTCCGGTCACCCGGACGGTGGTCATGTTGAGATGACCGGTCGTCGGATAGGTCGGGTGGCCGGAAATCTGCAGGACCGGTTCACCCCCGTGGTCGCCGAGGGTGTTGACGGTCGGCCCGGGTGACATCTCGGCATACGGCGCCGGCGTCAGAAGGGCGACGCACAGCAGCGCTATCAGCGTCAGGGTCGAGGCGATCAGCGTCGCGGTGCGGCGTGGCATGCCACGAATGTACGGGACCGGTCCGACAAACGGCCCGCTGGGCCGGTCCGTACGGGTCAGTGCGCGCGGAGCGGCGCTATCCGGAATGCGACTTCTGCATCGCCTCACGGAACCGCTCATAGTCGGCCAGCGAGGCGCCGTCGCCGGTGGAGCGGGTGCGCGCGGCCCAGCTGCCCCAGACGGTGGCGACGAGCGCGGCGACAAGCGGAATGAGCAACCAAACGAGCGCTGCCATGAAGTACTCCCGACCCCGCGTACGCCAATTATGGACCTATGAGCAGATTAACCACCCAGTAGGTCAACGTTCAGGGCAGGTCGGGAGTTACGCAACCGGAGCCACCCCCTGGCCGACGGCGCTACGCGCCGACCCGCCCTCCCGTCGCCCGACCACCACCCCTGGCCGACGGCGCTACGCGCCGACCCATTCTTCTTGGCCGTCCGCAAACGTCTGGTGCTTCCAGATCGGGACCTCGGCCTTGAGTTCGTCGATCAACTGGCGGCAGGCCGCGAACGCCTCGGCGCGGTGCGGACACGAAACTGCCACGACCACCGCCAAATCCCCCACTTGGAGGTCACCCACTCGGTGTACGGCGGCCAGCGCCCGGACCGGGAACCCGGCAACGATCTTCTCCGCGATCCGGCGCATCTCCGCTTCCGCGGTGGGGTGCGAGGAGTAGCCGAGGCCGGTCACCTCGGCGCCCGAGCCGCCGTCGTGGTCCCGTACGGTCCCGACGAACAGCGCCGTTCCACCGGCGGCCTCATGCCCGACCGCGGCGAAGACCTCGTCCACGGACAGGGGAGCGTCGCGGATCTCCAGGAGCCGGATCGGGTTCTGCGCGTCAGCGTGCGTCGGTGCCATGCGGCACATGCTGCCTCATCCACCCGCGATGCGGAAGTTCGATTCCGGCGGGTGGCCGCGGCTTCACCCGGCCGGGCGGCCGGCCCCCGACCGCGCCGCGGGCGGGCCCCGTGCACGGTTCCGGGCGGGCCTCCCGGCAGGCGCTAGATTCCCCGACGTTTGCGGGCGCGGCGCACCAGAGCGGCCGTGCCCACCAGGGCGACCGTCGCACCGGCCGCGCCCAGGGTGGTGGCGTCCTTGCGGCCGAGGCGGCGCCCCGCGACGGAGTTGCGGCCCGCGACCTCCTCCAGGAGCTGCGCGAGCACCTCCTCGTTGGTCCACTGGGGCCGCCAGCCCGCCTCGTGCAGCCGGCTGCCGCTGACCACCCACGGGTGCATCGTGTACGCCAGATCACCGGCCGGGGACGGGGTGAGGCCGAGGCGGTGGAGGCGCGAGGCGGCGCCGAAGGCGATGGCCGGGGGCAGCTCCATCCGTCGGATGCCCGACAGCTCCTCGACCTCCTCCTGCTCCAGCCAGCCGTCGCAGCCGACCGCCATCTCCCCGTCGACCTTCTCCAGCACCGCGTACTCCAGCGCCGACACCAGATCCTGGACATGGCAGAACTGCCAGCAGGGCCGGCTGCCCGCCACAACCAGCAGCCGGGGAGACTCGAAGTACCTGGTCAGGGCCGTGTCAGTGCCGCCGACCAGGACGGCCGGGCGCAGGATCGTCACATTGAGCCCGGGGTGGGCGCGCGGCGCCCGCCGTCCCAGGCGCTCGATCTCCAGCAGGTCGTCGACGAAGCTCGCCTCGGCGGTGGCCCGCAGCGGGGCGTCCTCCGCGAGCGGAACATCGTTGTCGGCCTGCGCGCCGTAGACCATCGCCGAGGTGCACAGCACCGCGCGGCGCACCCCGGCGGCGGCCGCGGCGGTGAGCACCGTCTGGGTGCCGCGCACATTGAAGGCGGTGCGCGCTTTGGGATCGGACTCCAGATCGAGGTCGAGCCCCAGGTGGACGACGACATCGACGCCGCGCAGCTTCTCCGCGATGGCCGGGTCGCGGACGTCGAGTACCCGCCACGTCGCGCCGGGCACGTCCCCACGGCGTTCGTCGATCGCCACGACCTTCCTGACCTCGCCGGACTCGACGAGCCGCAGCGCGAGGAGGTGGCCGAGGCCGGAGGCCGCACCGGTGATCGCCACCACAGGGCCGGATGGGGCCTTGGACGGGCTCCGCTCTGGGCGAACGTGTGCTTCTGGGGAACTCACCGGGTGTCTCCCACGGTTGTTTCTGGTACGAGGTGCGCACTTGCTACGCAGCCATCCTGCCTGACTGGTGTCTAGGCTGGAGGTACAGCCCACAACACACAGCCCCCAACACATAGAGCCGAGGAAACCCGTGAGCGACCACCCATTCGGATTCGGCGTCCCTCCCGAGGAGCCCGAGGACGGGGACGAGGGCAAGAACCAGGGCGGTGGCCAGGGGCCGGCCAACAATCCCTTCGGTTTCGGTGGCAACCCCTTCGGGGGCGCCGGTGGTGACAACCCCTTCGCCGCGATGTTCGGCTCCCTGAACCCCAATGACCTCGGCGCCGCCTTCCAGCAGCTCGGCCAGATGCTCTCCTACGAGGGCGGCCCGGTGAACTGGGACATGGCCAAGGACATCGCGCGCCAGACGGTCGCGCAGGGCACCGCGGACGGCGTCAAGGACGCGAGCATCGGCCCGGCCGACCGTTCCTGGGTCTCGGAGGCCGTCCGGCTGGCCGACCTGTGGCTGGACGGGGCCACGTCACTGCCCTCCGGCTCGGGCAGCGCCGTGGCATGGAGCCGCGCCGAATGGGTCGAGGCGACCCTGCCGGTGTGGAAAGAGCTGGTGGACCCGGTCGCGGAGCGGGTCGGCGCCGCCATGGGCGATGTGCTGCCCGAGGAGATGCAGGCAATGTCCGGCCCGCTGCTCGGGATGATGCGCTCCATGGGCGGCGCGATGTTCGGCAGCCAGATCGGGCAGGCGCTGGGCACCCTGGCGGGCGAGGTGGTCGGCTCCACCGATGTCGGTCTGCCGCTCGGCCCGGCCGGCAAGGCCGCGCTGCTCCCCGCGAACGTCGCGGCCTTCGGTGAGGGCCTGAGCGTCCCGCAGGAGGAGGTGCGGCTGTATCTGGCCCTGCGCGAGGCCGCCCACCAGCGGCTCTTCGCCCATGTGCCGTGGCTGCGGGCGCATCTGTTCGGCGCCGTCGAGGGTTACGCGCGCGGCATCAAGGTCGACACGGCGAAGCTGGAGGACGCGGTCGGCCAGCTCGATCCGTCGAACCCGGAAGCCATGCAGGAGGCGCTGGCGCAGGGCATGTTCCAGCCTGAGGACACCCCCGAGCAGAAGGCCGCCCTGGCGCGGCTGGAGACGGCGCTCGCGCTCGTCGAGGGGTGGGTGGACGCGGTGGTGCACGCGGCCGCGGCCCCGCATCTGCCGTCCGCCGCCGCGCTGCGCGAGACGCTGCGCCGCCGCCGGGCGACCGGCGGCCCCGCCGAGCAGACCTTCGCGACGCTCATCGGCCTGGAACTGCGCCCGCGCCGGCTGCGGGACGCCTCCCGGCTGTGGGCCACGCTGACCGACGCCCGCGGTGTCGACGGACGGGACGCCCTGTGGGAGCACCCGGACATGCTGCCCACCGCCGAGGACCTGGACGACCCGGACGGCTTCGTGCACCGCGAGTCGGTCGACTTCTCCGAGCTGGACAAGATGCTCGGCGAGGCCGCCGAGAAGCGCCACGAGGGCAAGCCCGAGCTCAAGAAGTCCGAGGAGCCCGAGCCCGGCGCCGGCCCCGGCTCCCCGCAATCCCCCGAATCCCCCGACGATTCCAAGGACGACGAGAGCAAGTGAGTCTGCACGCGGACGCGGTGCGCGTCCTGAAGGGATGGGACGCGCCCGATCCCGGTCAGGACCGGCTGCGGCGGGAGTACCTGGACCATCTGGCCGCCCGCCCGGATGGCATGTGGAAGGCGTCGCAGGAGGGGCACATCACCGCCAGCGCGCTGGTGGTGGACCCGGCGACCGGGCGGGTGCTGCTGACGCTGCACAAGAAGCTGAAGATGTGGCTCCAGATGGGTGGCCACTGCGAGCCGGAGGACACCACCCTGGCGGCCGCCGCGCTGCGCGAGGCCACCGAGGAGTCCGGTATCGAGGGGCTGGAACTGCTGCGCCCGGAGCCGGTCAACCTCGACCGGCACGCGACGCCCTGCGCCTGGCACCTGGATGTGCAGTACGCGGCGATCGCCCCGGCCGGCGCGGTCGAGGCGATCAGCGAGGAGTCGCTGGATCTGCGCTGGTTCGGCTTCGCCGAGGTCGGCGCGGTCGCCGACGGTTCGGTGGAGACGCTGATGGCCCGTACCCACCGGACGGATCAGCGGTTGTTGGTCCAGATGTTGCCCAGGTTCTGGGCGTGGGCGCCCAGCTGGCCCACGCCGTACTGAGCCCGCAGGCCCTGGCCGATCTCCGCGTTCTGCGGCGGCATCAGCTCGCTGGGCTGCACCAGGACATAGCCCTGGCCGAGGAAGTTCAGCTCCCAGCCCTCACCGGTGTTGCCCCTGCGGCGGTAGACCGAGGAGCTGCTGGTCTGCGCCTGCATCTGGACGCGCAGCGAGGACGACCAGGCGACCACCGCGTCCGCGTCGCAGGACACGTACTTGTCCGGGGTGACCGGCATCAGCAGCGGCTTGCCCGAGGTCATCAGCGCGACCTTGCCCTGCCCTGAGATGTTCAGGTTGTAGGCGCCGGTGCCGGAGAGGCCGAACTGGCTGTCCACGGCGATCACGTCCCAGAGCAGCCCCGAGTCCAGGGCGAGGACGTAGGCGCTGTCCACGGTGAGGCCGTCATGGTCGACGTCCACCACATGGATGTGCTGGGCCAGGTTGGCGAGATAGACGGTGCCCTGACCGGAGCAGCGCATCAGGTCCAGGCCCTCGCCGGTATGGCTGAGCGCGCCGCTCTGGCCGCGCGACTGGTACTCGCCGTCGAATTCGATCAGGCCCTGGTAGGCGACCATCGCGCCCTTGCGGGCGAGGCAGTCGCGGCCGGAGTTGCCTTCCAGCTTGACCCGCAGCAGGTACGGATTCTGGAGTGCGTAGAGGTCGTCGGACTGGACCTCGGTGTTCGCGAAAAGCGGGCTCTGCATAGTGGTCGCTCCCCCTCAGCCCCGTGCCCGGAGGCGGTCTGTGCTGTCCTCGCTGGGCTGTACGACGACGAAGCCCTGGCCGGAGAACGCGATCTGGAATGCCTCGCCGCTGCCCCGCCCGATCAGGGAGGACGCCTTGAAGCTGCGCTTGGCCTTCATTTTGAGCCCGGACGACCAGGCGACCAGTGCGTCCGGGTCGACATAGGTTTCGTCCGCGCCACTGCCGCAGTCGACGACGATCGGCGTGCCGCGGGAGGTGATGGCCACCCAGCCGGTGCCCTTCACGCCCACGTTGAACAGGCCCTGGCCGGCGAACTTGGCGAGGCCCTTGACCCGCTCGACGCCCCACTGGAGGTGCGCGTCGAAGGCGAGCAGGTTGGTGCCGTTGACCGACAGGGACTCGTTGTTGAGGCTGACGCACACCACATCGGCACCGTAGTCGGCCAGATAGAGCAGACCGTCCCCGGTGCACTTCATCAGTGGGGTGCCCTCACCGGTCAGCCACTGCGAGGCCATCTGCCGGACGGCCGGCGGATTGGGCTCGTACTGGACGAAACCCTCGTACGCGACCATCGAGCCGGTGCGCGCGAACAGGTCCTGGCCGGTCTGCATGGCGACCTTGAGCATCGCCGAACCGTGGGTCTCCATCCGGGCGGTCACCGGGGTCGGCGCGTAGCCCGCGATCATCTGCTGGTCCATTGCGGGTCACACCTCGTAGGGCTGGACGACGATGAAGTTGCCGGGAGCGCCGCGGAACTGGAGGTTCACGGTCTCTCCGCTGTGGCCGGGATAGGCGTTCCTCCGCAGCCGGACCTGGCTGGAGATGATCACCTGGGAGGCCGCCGACCAGGCGACGATCGCATTGCAGTCCGCGTACGTGGTCGGGGTGACCGGCAGCACCACCGGGGTGCCGTGGGTCTTGACGATGATCGTGCCGGTGCCCTGGAACTGCATCGTGAACAGAGCGCCGCCGGGGATGCCGTGGCCCTCGATCCTGCGCACCTCGTACTGCAGGCTCTCGTCGAAGGCGAGCACATTCTCCGAGGAGACGCAGATGGCGTCGCCCTGCAGCTCGATCGGGTGCAGATGGGCGGAGTTCTCGGCGAAGAAGACCTGGCCCTGGCCGGTGCAGCGCATCAGCTGCATCTCCTGGCCGGTCGCGCCGCCGACGATCCGAGCAGCGAACCCGGCACCCTTGTAGCTGAAATCGACCTTGCCCTGGTAGAGCACCATGCTGCCCTGCCGGGCGAGCACCGGCTGACCGCCGGCCTGCGAGAGGTCGGCCCTGACCATCTTGTTGTTCTGCTGCGTCCACCGCTGACCGGTGGGCGTCTCGCGGTACTTCTGCATGGCACCGGAGAGCCCGCCCGCGGGCTGGCCCGCCTGCGACTGGGCGTACGGGGCCTGTTGGCCGGGCACCTGGCCGAACTGCGGCTGACCCGGGGGCTGTCCGTACTGCGGCTGTCCCGGCGGTTGCCCGTACTGCGGCTGTCCCGGCGGCTGGCCGAACGGCTGGCCCGGCATCTGCCCGGGGGGCGGCTGCGGCGGCGGGACCTGGCCGAACGGTGACTGGCCGGGCGGCGCCTGCGGCGGCGTGGCCAGCGGCGCGATCATGGTCTGCTGCTGGTGGATCGAGGGGTTGCCCGGCGGCGTGAACCCCTGGGCCGCGGCGGGCTGCGGAGCCCCGAAGGCGGGGGCGGGCTGCGGCGGTCCGGCGGGCGCGCCGAAGGAGGGGGCGGGCGCGGCGGCACCAGGTGGAGGCGCGAAGCGCGGCGCCCCGACCTGCTGCGGAGCGACGGCGGCCGGCGCTTCTTCGGCGACCTCGCCGCCGAAGTTGCGCAGCAGCGCGTCCAGACCGCCGTCGAATCCCTGGCCGACGGCGGCGAAGCGCCACACGTCCTTGAGGTAGACGTCGGCGAGCATCACCGCGCGCTCGGTGGTGAACTCGGCGCCGGTGAAGCTGTAGCGGGCGACTTCCTCACCACCGGCGACGATCCGGATGTAGCCCGGCGCCAGCTGCGACATCTGGCCGTTGCCGTCGACGGTCGCGGTGAAGGAGAGCTTGCGGATCTTCGGGGGGATCCGGTCCAGCGTCACGCGGAAGGACTCGCTGTCCCCCGCCTGCGCGCCGAGCTGCTGGATCGACTCCTCAGGCGACTTCGGCTGGTTGAAGAAGATGAAGTAACTGTCGTCCGACAGCTGCTCCTTCTCGTCGAGCCCGAAGCAGCTGATGTCGAATGACAGGCCAGGTCCTGCGATCTGCACACCGATGTACAGATCCGTCCCCGCCGTGAGATCACTGATCTTGGCCTTGTGACCACGCTGGAATTCCCTGGCCATGCGAACGACCGTCCCCCATCCCGTAAATACGTGTGCGTTGCGACAGGCTAGCCGCTGGCCCCGACAGCGGCTATTCCTCGCGGGCGGTGGGCAGCCGCGGCGGCCGGCCGGCCGCGACGACGCCCTCCAGATAACCGCGGGCCCGCTCGGTCCGCGGATAGGACTCGAGCAGCTTCCAGAAGCTCGGACCGTGACCGGGCACCAGCAGGTGGGCGAGTTCATGCAGCAGTACGTAGTCGATGACGTACTCGGGCATGCCCTGCAGCCGGTGCGAGAGGCGGATGCTGCCCTCGGAGGGGGTGCAGGATCCCCAGCGGGAATTCTGGTTGGTCACCCAGCGGACCGAGTCCGGCGCGGCGCGGGCGTCGAGGTACTGCTCGGACAGCTGGGCGGCACGGGCCGACAGCTCGTCGTCCCCGAGGATCCGCCTGCTCTCCTGCGCCTCGAGTTTCTCGAGCATCACCGTCACCCAGCGTTGCTCCTCGGCGACCGACATCCGGGCCGGGATGAGGACCACAGTGCGGTCGCCCTCGCGGTACGCCGAGACCGTCCGGCGCCTGCGGGCGCTGCGGCGGACCTCGACGGCACTCGTCCGGGAGGCGCGGGACTGCTGGCTGGAGAGGTCTTGCGCTGGGTCGGCGGACACGCCCCGACGTTACCGGGTGGGGGTCCGGGAAGTCCCGTCCCCAGGCCGGTTCGCACGGGAATCACCTCCCTTCGTGCGCATATTGAACGACTATCCCTCACAGCCTGTGGATAACTTTTCGTCACTGTCGGCTTCCGCGTGCATTCTGTGACTGTCGCACTACGGCGATGTGGATCTACCGCGGAACTCCCGCGGATCTCCCGCGGATCTCCCGCGGATCTCCCGCGGATCTCCAGCGGAACTACGGGGGGTGGCCATGCGTCCCATGCTCAAAACCGCCATGCGCCGCAGTTGGCGCAACCGCGAGAGCGTGCAGTTCGGAATTGATCCGGCCCACGCGGTCGTACTGGACCCGGTCGACGGCGCGGCGGCGGGATTCCTCGACCTGCTGGACGGCACCCGGGGGGCCGCCCTGCTGACCCGCGACGCCGAGGCGCTGGGGCTGGGGGCGCAGCAGGTACGGCAACTGCTGGGGCTGCTGGCAGAAGGCGGTGTTCTGGACGACGCGGCGGCCCACGCCGGGCTGTCCGAGGCGGTCCGGCACCGGACGGCGGCGATCGACCGGCTGCGCCCCGACCTCGCCGCGCTGTCCGTCGTGCACTCGGGACCGGGCGGTGCGGCCACCCGGATACGGGACCGGCGGTCGGTGCGGGTGCGGGTCTGCGGCGCGGGCCGGGTCGGGGCGGCCGTCGCCTCGCTGCTGTCGGCGGCCGGCGTCGGCCGGGTCGAGGTCCTGGACAGCGGGCGGGTCGAGCCGTGGGACGTGAGCCCCGGCGGGATTCCGGCCGAGCACATCGGTGAGCGGCGTGACGCGGCCGCCCGCGGGGCGGTACGCCGGGCAGCGCCCGATCCGCGCGCGGCGGCTCTCGGGCGGCGGGGTCCCCGGCACGGACGCGCGCACGGCGACGGGCACGGCGACGGGCACGGGCACGAACGCGGGCCGGCGGAATCCCGGCTGGGGCTGGTCGTCCTGGCCCCGCGTGACGGGCTGGCGGCGTACGCGCCCGATCCGCGGGAGTCGGCGCGATTGCTGGCGGCGGGCATTCCTCACCTCTATACGGGCGTGGTCGAGGGCATGGGGGTGGTGGGCCCGCTCGTCACACCGGGACGCACCGCCTGCGCGGGCTGTCTCGCGCTGCGGCTGGCGGACGAGGATCCCGCCTGGCCTCGGATGCTCGCCCAGCTCAGATCCGGGCGGGCGCCCGCGGTTCCGGCCTGCGACATCGCCCTGGCGACAACGGTCGCGGGACTCGCCGCAGGTCATGCGCTGTCCTTCCTCGACGGCGGAATCCCTCCGAGTTCCGGGGCCCGGGTGGAGCTCGCGCTGGCCCGGCTGTCCATGGAGGTACGGCCGGTGCCGGGTGACATCCGGTGCGGCTGTGGTGCCGGAAGGGACCGTGGGACGGAGCTGCCGTCCGCGCCACGAGTGGGGAGAGGCACAATGGCCGGGTGACCGACGGGAATGAGGGGCGCATGTCTGATCTTCCTCGTAAGGCGGTGACTCGCACCGCGAAGCTGGCCGCGCTCCCCCTGGGGTTCGCGGGCCGGGCCACACTCGGGCTCGGCAAGCGGCTCGGCGGTCGTCCCGCCGAGGTCGTCGCGAGCGAGCTGCAGGAGCGCACGGCCGAGCAGCTGTTCAAGGTGCTCGGTGAGCTCAAGGGCGGGGCCATGAAGTTCGGCCAGGCGCTGTCGGTGTTCGAGGCCGCGCTGCCCGAGGACGTGGCCGGGCCGTACCGGGCCGCGCTCACCAAACTGCAGGACTCCGCACCGCCGATGCCCGCCGGCACCGTGCACAAGGTGCTCACCCAGCGGATGGGCGCGGATTGGCGGGATCTGTTCACCGAATTCGACGACACACCGGCCGCCGCCGCCTCGATCGGACAGGTGCACCGAGCGGTGTGGCACGACGGCAGGAGCGTGGCGGTGAAGGTGCAGTACCCGGGCGCCGGAGCGGCGCTCCTCTCCGACCTGTCCCAATTGGGCCGGGTGGCCCGGCTGTTCGGTCCGCTGATCCCGGGGATGGATATAAAGCCGCTGATCGCCGAGTTGCGCGACCGGGTCTCGGAGGAACTGGACTACGAGCTGGAGGCACGGGCACAGCACGCTCACGCCACGGAGTTCGCCGGCGACCCCGATGTCTCGGTGCCCGATGTGGTGCACCAGGTCGACCAGGTCCTGGTGACCGAGTGGATGGACGGCATGCCCATGGCCGAGGTGATCGCCAAGGGCACCAAGGAGCAGCGGGACCGGGCCGGCCAGCTGCTGGCGCGCTTCCTCTTCGCGGGCCCGGCGCGTACCGGGCTGCTGCACGCCGACCCGCATCCCGGAAACTTCCGGCTGCTGGTGGACGACGGCCCCGCCGGTGGCTGGCGGCTGGGCGTGCTGGACTTCGGCACGGTGGACCGGCTGCCCGAAGGGCTGCCGCTGCCGATCGGGACCGCGCTGCGGCTCGCGCTGGAGGGGGACGCCGACTCGGTGCACGCGATGCTGCGCCAGGAGGGGTTCGTCAGGCCGTCGATCAAGCTGCGCCCGGACGCGGTGCTGGACTATCTGCGGCCGATCATCGAGCCGGCCGGGACCGAGGAGTTCACCTTCGTCCGCAGCTGGATGCGCGCTCAGGCGGCGCGGATCGCCGATCCGCGCTCTCCCGCGCATCAGTTGGGCAAGCAGCTGAACCTGCCGCCGTCGTATCTTCTGATCCACCGCGTGACGCTGAGCACCATCGGCGTGCTGTGCCAGCTGGGCGCGACGGTGCGGCTGCGCGACGAACTGCTGGAGTGGCTGCCGGGCTTCGACGCCGGAGGGGCGACGAAGTCGGCGTAGTCGCCACTGCCACCGGCACTACCACCAGGCGGAGTCGAGACGGCCTTCGATACTGCGGAGGTTGTCCCGGCCGCACTGGTCACAGAAGTAGACGCGCCGGCTGTTCTCCACGGAGCAGGTCCAGGTGATCGGCAGACCCTCCTCGACGGCGCCGCAGCGCGCGCACATCGTCGTCTGGGCAGTCCCGACCCGGTTGTGCTGAGTCCTCTGGTCCACCTTGCGACGATACCTCTACGAGTGCCCGTTAATACGCCGTAACGCACCGCGGGGCCGGTCCTTTTGGACCGGCCCCACGGTATTCGGTGGTGGTACGTGACGGGTGGTGCGCAGCCCTGGTGCTCGGCTGTTACTGCATGACGGCCATCGCCAGCGCGCGGCGGGCGCGCAGCGAGGCTCGTTCGGCCCGGCGCTGCAGCCGGCGGGCCGACAGCAGTCGAAGGGCCTGGCGTTCGTGCTCGGCCTCGTAGAGGCGTTGTTGCATATGGGCACGGGCCAAGGCTTCTGGCATGGGTTGCATTTCGAAGTTCCTGTTCTGGCGCGAGCTGTACGCGCCGGAGGTGTGGCGGGAGGTGTCGGTGGCCGGCGCCACTTCTGTGGAGGGGTTCATCAGGACCTGCTTCTTCGGGTCGTGCGTGACGGGACGGTCGATCGTTCCTACGGCTGTGGTGTTCACACCGCTACTGCGTTCTTGCGCGGACGGCCACGGGGGCGCTTCCGGGCGACGACGACGCCCTGGATGAAGAGCTCGCCGCCCCAGACACCCCAGGGCTCACGGCGGTCCTTCGCCCCGGCGAGGCATGCCTCGCGGACCGGACAGGTCTGGCAGAGCGACTTGGCGTACTCGACGTCGGCCGGGGACTCCGCGAAGAAGACCTCCGGGTCGTAGGTCCGGCAGGGGACGGGTACACCGAGGCGCTCGATTTCGTCATCGAGCTCGGTCAGGGGCAGCAACGGGACCTCCGAGTGGACCGCGGGCGGGGGAAGCGGGTCTGTGGGCGATACGGACGGGGCGTGCGGGGTGGCATGCACGGTCTTGGTATTCCTCGTCTGTCTGGGTCCGGCCGGTGGGCCGGTGTTTCGGCTGGAGAAAACAGAAGGGCCGCGGATCCCGGTCTGGGATTCCGCGGCCCTGGAAGGTGCCGGTCTGATCGTTGATCAGACTGGATCGCTCCAGGGTTCGAGCCCGCGGAAGGCCCACATCGAGAGGTGCTGCTGCTTCTGTCCATTTGTGCTGTGACCGCCGGCACCATTGGGCGTGAAGACATGGGCCGGGGCCTTCGTCTCCGTTACCAGCAGTGCCTTGGTCGCTCGCTCGTTGCGCTCGCGGATCGAGAGTTCCGCGAGGGACGCCAGGCGCAGAGCCGGGGCAGCGGACATACCGGTGCCGGGCAGCGGGGAGCCGAGCGGGCAGGTGGCGACGACCGGACGATCGGTCATTTTGATGGTCTCGATGATGATGGTCATGGTCTTCGCCTCCTCTCGGCGTCTCGTAGGGCCTGTGGTGCTTACTCAGTACATCACGATCTCCCCGGCTCTTGGAAGAGCCGCAGTGACCGTGCTCCGGAAGGCTATGGGGACTTCCTGGCCGCGCGCAAACTATTTTTCTGGTTCTTCTGCAACAGGTTCGTCACCGGGTTCTGCACCAGTACAGAGCGCCAGGACCTCGGCGCCGAACTTGTCCAGTTTTCGGGCGCCGACGCCGGCGATCGAGGAGAGTTCAGCCGGGCCGGAGGGCCGTACCTCCGCGATGGCCAGCAGCGTCTTGTCGGTGAAGACGCAGTACGCGGGCTGGCCCAGCTCCCTGGCCTGCTCCATCCGCCAGTCCCGCAGCCGCTCGTACAGCCCCTCGTCCAGGTCCGACGGGCAGTCCTCGCAGCGCATCAACTTGATCTCGCCAGCCTCCGACAGGGTGCGGCCGCAGACCCGGCAGCGGATCGGGCCGCGCTTGCGCTTGGCTGCCGCCGCACCGCGCTCGATGCCGCCAGTACCGCCCGCGGAGCGGTTTCCCGTGCCGCGAGTGGCGGAACCGGGCCGCAGGCCGTCCAGGAAGCGTGAGGGCTTGCGGGTGGCGCGGCCGCCGGGCGAACGTGACAGCGCCCAGGACAGGGACAGGTGGAAACGGGCCCGGGTGACGCCGACGTACAGCAGCCGCCGTTCCTCCTCGACCTGCTCGTCCGTCTTGGCGTAGGTGATCGGCATCATGCCCTCGGTGAGGCCGACGAGGAACACCGCGTCCCACTCCAGGCCCTTGGCGGCGTGCAGCGAGGCGAGGGTGACACCCTCGACCGTGGGGGCGTGCTGGGCGTTGGCGCGCTCGTCCAGTTCGGCGACGAGGTCCGACAAGGTGGCCTCGGGCCGGGCCAGCGCGAAGTCGTCGGCGAGCCGCACCAGGGCGGCCAGCGACTCCCAGCGGTCCCGGACCGCGCCCGATCCGGCGGGCGGCTCTGGGGCCCAGCCGCGGGAACCGAGCACGGCCCTGACGTGCTCGGGCACCTCCGCGTCCGCCAGACCGGGGTCGGAGCCGGCTCCCGCGCGGGCGGCGCCGCGCAGCAGCAGCCCGGCCTCGCGGACCTCGGGCCGCTCGAAGAACCGCTCCGCTCCGCGCAGCTGGTACGGCACCCCGGCGTCGGCGAGCGCCTGCTCGTAGACCTCGGACTGGGCGTTGATGCGGTAGAGGACGGCGATCTCGCTGGGCCGCACACCGCCGGCGATGAGTTCCTTGATCCGGCGGGCGGTGCCCTCGGCCTCGGTGGGCTCGTCCACGTACTCGGTGTAGGCGGGCTCGGGGCCCGGCTCGCGCTGCGAGATCAGCTCCAGGCGGTGCTGGGCCGCCTGGCCCCTGGCCTGGGACAGCAGTCCGTTGGCCAGCTGCACCACCTGCGGGGTGGAACGGTAGTCGCGCACGAGCTTCACGACGGTGGCTTCCGGGTGCCGGGAGCGGAAGCCGAGCAGGTAGTCGGGGGTGGCGCCGGTGAAGGAGTAGATGGTCTGCGAGGCGTCGCCCACCACGCAGATGTTGTCCCGGCCGCCGAGCCACAGGTCCAGCAGCCGCTGCTGGAGCGGGCTGACGTCCTGGTACTCGTCGACGACGAAGTGCTGGTACTGGGAGCGGATGGTCTCCGCGACATCCGGGCGCTCCTGCAGGACGCCCACGGTGAGCAGCAGGACGTCCTCGAAGTCGATGACGCCCCGGTCGCGTTTGAGCTGCTCATAGGCCGTGTAGATCTTGGCGATCTCGGCCGGGTCCCGGGGGACCTCACGGCCGGACTTCGCGGCGGCGGCCGGATAGTCCTCGGGAACGGTCTGGGTGACCTTGCACCATTCGATCTCGCCGGTGACATCGCGCAGCTCATTGCGGTCCAGCCGGATCCGGCAGCGGGCGCCGGCCTCGGCGACGAGCTGGACCTTGCGCTCGACGAGCCGGGGCATGTCGCCGCCGATGGCGCGCGGCCAGAAGTACTGGAGCTGGCGCAGCGCGGCGGAGTGGAAGGTACGGGCCTGTACGCCGCCCGCGCCGAGCTGTCGCAGCCGTCCGCGCATCTCCCCCGCCGCGCGGGCGGTGAAGGTGACCGCGAGCACACTTCCGGGCTGCAGTATCCCCGCCCGCACCCCGTAGGCGATCCGGTGGGTGATCGCCCGGGTCTTGCCCGTGCCGGCGCCGGCCAGCACGCAGACCGGCCCGTGCAGGGCGGTGGCGACCTCGCGCTGTTCCGGGTCGAGCCCGTCGAGCACGGCGTCCGGGGAGTCCGGTACTGCTGGGAAGAGGGAGGTGTGCGTTGGTGCGGTCACCCCGCCATGCTGTCAGGTCCGCGGAGGCGACCGGGAAAGTTATCCACAGCCGAGGTGTGATTGTCGGATCGCGACCGGCGGGGAACGAGGAATGCGGGCGGTGGGGGTTAGCGTTCTCCGGATCGAAGATTTCACCGGTTGTGAGGAGCGGACACCAATGTCGGGCACTGTGACGATGTACAGCACCACCTGGTGCGGATACTGCCGTCGGCTCAAGAGCCAGATGGACCGCGAGGGCATCGGCTACACCGAGGTCAACATCGAGAACGACCCGGAGTCCGCGGCGTTCGTCGAGAAGGTCAACGGCGGCAACCAGCTGGTCCCCACCGTCCTCTTCCCGGATGGATCGGCGCTCGCGAACCCCTCGCTGGCGCAGGTCAAGCAGAAGCTCAGCGTCTGACGCACCCTCGCCGGGCCGGGGCGCGCCCCCGGCTCGGCGGCCCGTTGTCCGGGCGGCCCGTAGTCCGGCGGCTCGCTATCCGGCTGCCGGGAACGGGCTCCCGTACCAGAGCTCCATCAGGCGGGCCGCGATGGAGATGCCGCCCGGCGGCAGGATCTCCCCGGACTCGATGCCCTTGCGCAGGTCCTCGCGGGAGAACCAGCGGGCCTCGTGGATCTCCTCGCCGTCGACCTGGATGTCGGGGGACGTGGCGCGGGCCATGAAGCCGAGCATCAGGCTCGACGGGAACGGCCACGGCTGGCTCGCGACATATGTCACGTCGCCGACCGCCACCCCCGCCTCCTCCGCGGTCTCTCGGACCACCGCCTGCTCGAGCGACTCGCCCGGCTCCACGAAGCCCGCGAGCGTCGAGAAACGCCCCTCCGGCCAGTGCGCCTGGCGGCCCAGCAGCGCGCGGTCCTGGTCGTCCGTCACCAGCATGATCACGGCCGGGTCGGTGCGCGGGTAGTGCTCCGCGCCGCACGCCTGGCAGCGCCGGATGTGGCCCGCGGCGGCGATGACCGTGCGCTCGCCGCAGCGGGAGCAGAAGCGGTGCATCCGCTGCCAGTTCTCCAGCGCGACCGCGTGGACCATCAGACCGGCCTCCAGCGGGGAGAGCAGCCCGGCCACCTCGCGCAGTCCGGCCGCCCTGGCCACGTCGTCCATCCGGCCGGGCAGCGAGTCCTTCTGCAGCGCGAAGTACCGCACGCCGTCGTCGCCGAGGCCGAGGAAGTAGCGGTGGGTCTCGGTCTCGGGAGCGTCGAAGGCCGGGACCATGACGAGTTCGGTGCGGCCGTCCGTCTCCTCGACCAGGACCTGGCCGCCGGAGACCACGAAGACGCGGGTGGTCGGATGACTCCAGGCGGCGGCCAGCCACGCCTCGTCGAGACGGTGGTGGGCGGCGCGGTCCACGCCCGCCTGGGCGAGGGCCAGCGGCTGGGTTGACAGGTCGGTCTCGGACAAGGCTGCTTCCAACTCCCCGTGCGTACCTGCGGTACGCGGTTGCGCGGTTGTCGTTGCGAGTGAATTCAGCGAGTTCAGTGCGTGGTGCCGGTGGGGTCGGCGGGGGCGGTGCGCCAGTTCTCGGCGAGGTCGCCCCACAGGTAGGCGGCGGTCTCCACACCCTTGAACAGGAGGTCGAGCTCGACCTTCTCGTTCACCGAGTGCCAACCGTCGGACGGCACGGAGATTCCCAGGAACAGCACCGGTACGCCCAGGACGTCCTGCAGGTCCGCGGCCGGTCCTGAACCGCCCTCCCGGGTGAAGAGGATCTCCTGCTGGAAGGCCCGGCCCATCGACCGGACGACGGACTGCAGTGCCGGGTGGTCCAGCGGAGTCAGGCAGGGCCGGGTGGCGCCCCAGAAGGTGACCTCGTGGCGGATGCCGTCCGGGAGGCGGGCGGCGACCCAGTCGGTGACCAGTTGCCGCACCGTGCCCGTGTCCTGGCCCGCGACCAGCCGGAAGGACAGCTTGAGGTGGGCGGACGCCGGGACGATGGTCTTGCCGCCGGGGCCCTGGTAACCGCCGTAGATGCCGTTGACCTCGGCGGTCGGCCGGGCCCAGATACGTTCCAGGGTGGTGTGGTCCGCCTCGCCGAGAGCCCCGTGGGACTTGGCGGTACGGAGCCACCGCGACTCCTCGAACGGCAGCGCGGCGAAGAGCTCCCGCTCACGGGCGGTCAGCTCGACGACCCCGTCGTAGAACCCCGGGATCGCCACCCGGCGGTTCTCGTCGTGCAGCGCGGCGACCAGCCGGGCGGCCTCGGTGGCCGGGTTGGGGACCGCGCCGCCGAACGACCCGGAGTGGATGTCCTGGTCGGGCCCGTACAGGTCGACCTGGCAGTCGGCCAGGCCGCGCATGCCGGTGCAGACGGTCGGGGTGTCCTCCGACCACATGCCGGTGTCGGAGACGATCACGGTGTCGCAGGCCAGCCGGCCGGCCCGCTCCTGGATCATCGCGAGGAAGTTCGGCGAACCGGACTCCTCCTCGCCCTCGATCAGCAGCTTGAGGTTCACGGCGGGCGCGGACCTGCCGGTCGCGGCGAGGTGGGCGCGCAGGCCCAGCGTATGGAAGAGGACCTGGCCCTTGTCGTCGGCCGCGCCCCGGGCGTAGATCCGGCCGTCGGCCGTATGCGGCTCGAACGGGTCGGTGTCCCAGCCGTCCTCGCGGGCCGCGGGCTGGACGTCATGGTGGCCGTAGACCAGGACGGTCGGGGCCTGCGGGTCGCCGGAAGGCCACTCGGCGAAGACCGCGGGGAGCCCCGCCGTCTCCCAGACCTCGGTGACCGGGAAGCCGGTCTCAGCGAGCTTCGCGGCCAGCCACTGCGCGCTGCTCAGCACATCGCCCGAGCGCGCGGGGTCCGCGGAGACGGACGGGATCCGCAGCCACTCGACGAGGTCGGCGAGGAACGCGGAGCGGTGTTTGTCGATATACGCGTGGACGGCGCTGTCCGGGGCGGGGCTCATGCCGTTGAGCCTAACGGGCGTGCGGTGGGCCTCCGGCCGGAGGCCCTGGACGTCACTGCGGCTGGTCCAGGAGAAGGCGCTCCAGGGCCGGACGGTCGGGCAGCGACGGGGGCCGGACGACGTCACCGGTACGGACGTAGAGGAACACGGCGGTGACCCGGTGGAGCGGCAGACCGTGCTGCTCGGCCCAGGCGAGGCGGTAGAGGGCCAGCTGGAGCGGGTCTGCGGACCGGGAGCGATTGGTCTTCCAGTCGACTATCTCGAAGGTGTCGCCGTCCGTGCCTTCGGCGCCCTCCTCGCGGTAGACCGCGTCGATACGGCCGCGGATCATGCGGCCCGCCAGGGCCAGCTGGAAGGGCGCCTCGACGCGGAAGGGGGCGCGGTCGGCGTACGGAGTGCGGAGGAACGCCTCCTTGAGGGCGGCCAGGTCCCGCTCATCGTCGATCTCGTCACCGCCCTCGACACCGGGCAGGTCCTCGGGGGCGAAGAGCGGACGCTCGTCGAAGCGGGACTCGACCCAGGCGTGGAAGCGGGTGCCACGGCGGGCGGCGGGCTGCGGCGCGCGCGGCATGGGCCGGGCGAGTTCGCGTGCGAAGCCGTCCGGATCGGCGGCCAGCCGCATCAGCTGCGAGGCGGTGAGGACGGGGGGCACCGGCACCTCCCGCACGGTCGCGCGGGCGCGGCGCAGTTCTCCCGCGAGCGCGTCCAGATCGCGGTCCCAGGAGGCGACGAGGCGGGACTCCTCGGGGACGAGGGCGTGGGAGGGCTCGGGGTGAGCCCGTGCCGGGACCCCGGCGGCGGTGCCGGCCTCGGTGTGACCGGGGTCGGCGGGGCGGTCGGCGGGGCGGTCGGCAGATCCGTCGGCGGATCGGTCGATTGGGCCGTCCGCGAGGTCGGTGGCGCCAGCGGGGTGGCCGGCGGGACGCTCCGCCAAGAGCTCGTCCCAGTCTGCGCCCGCCCACTCCTCGTCCAGCCGCTCCTCCTCGTCCGCCCAGTCCGCCTCGTCGAACGCCGGCTCCCCGGCGTCATCCGCCTCCCCGTCCCCGTCCCCGTCCCCGTCCCCGAACGCGTGAGCGTGCTCCGGTGGGGCGTCCAGATACGCGAGGACCGTCCTGGCCGCCTGGCGGCGGCGCTCGAGGGCGGTGGGGTCGAGCGGCAGCGGCCAGGCGTGCTCGACGGAAGTCGCCAGCGCCGGGTTGACGGCGTCCTCAGCGGGAGCCTCCGTCCACTGCTCGATCTCTCCGTGGCCCGCCTCGCAGTGCAGCCGCAGGGCGTCGAGGAAGGCGGACGGGCCGTACGGGGTCTTCTGGGTGGGCCCCCACCAGTAGCCGGAGCCGAGCAGCAGCGAGCGGGGCCGGGTGAAGGTGACATAGCCGAGGCGGAGTTCCTCGATCCGGTTGTGCTCCTTCATCGCGTCGCGGAAGGTGTCGAGGCCCGCCTTCGACCATGCGCCGACATCGGGGAGGGTCGCCGCGTCGCCGCGCAGCGCGTGCGGCAGGACCTTGGCGTTGGCGGTCCACAGCTCGCGGCCGCGCTCGTTCGGAAAGCCCTTCTTCACCAGTCCCGGGACGGCCACGACATCCCATTCCAGGCCCTTCGACTTGTGCGCGGTGAGCACCTTCACCGTGTTCTCGCCGCCGGGCAGCGAGCTGTCCAGGCCCTTCTCGTACTGGGCGGCGGTGCGCAGGAAGCCGAGGAAGGCGAGCAGGGTCGCCTCGCCGTCGAGGGAGGCGAAGGTGGCGGCGATGTCGAGGAACGCGTTCAGCGTCTCGCGGCGGCGGGCGGCCAGCGCGTGCGGGGACGCGGACAGCTCGACCTCGAGACCGGTGACCGCGAGCACCCGGTGGAGCACGTCCATCAGCGGGTCGGCCAGCGCGCGCCGCAGATCGCGAATCTCGGCCGCGAGCCGGGCGAAGCGGACCCGCGCCTCGGGGGAGAACGGCAGATCGTCGCCCGGGTCGCTGTCGAGGAAGGTCTCCAGGGCGTCGGCGAGCGAGACGACCTCGGCCGGATCGACGCCTTCGACGGCTGCCGCGAGCCGCCGCTCGGGATCGTCCTCCCCGCCTGCGGGTCCGTACCGGACGAGCACGCGGGCCCGGCGGCCGAGCAGCGCCAGGTCGCGGGCACCGATGCGCCAGCGGGGGCCGGTGAGCAGCCGGACGAGCGAGGCGTTCGCCGTCGGGTCGTGCAGGACTTCGCAGACGGCGACCAGGTCGGCGACCTCGGGCAGATGGAGCAGCCCGGACAGGCCCACGACCTCGACGGGGATGTCACGGGCGACGAGCGCGGCATGGATGTCGGCGAAATGGCCCGTCGTACGGCACAGGACGGCGATCTCGCCGGGCTCGGTGCCGGTGTTCACCAGGTGCGCGAGGGAGTCGGCGATCCAGTCGATCTCCTCGGCCTGGCTGGACAGCAGGGCGCAGCGCACGAGCCCGTCGCGCTCGGCGCCGGGGGCGGGGCGCAGCGCTTCGACGCCTTCGTGGCGGGCGCGCAGCTCGGTGGCGAGACCGTTGGCGAGGTCGAGCAGCCGGCCGCCGCTGCGGCGGTTCTCACTGAGCGAGAAACGGCGGGCGGGCGTCCCGTCGGCGTTCGGGAAGTGCGCGGGGAAATCGTCGAGGTTGGCGACGGAGGCGCCTCGCCAGCCGTAGATCGCCTGGCAGGGGTCGCCGACGGCGGTGACCGGATGGCCGGTGCCCTCGCCGCCGAACAGCCCGGCGAGCAGCAGGCGCTGGGCGACGGAGGTGTCCTGGTACTCGTCGAGCAGCACCACCTTGTACTGCTCGCGCAGGATCCGGCCGACCTCCGGTCGGGTGCGGGCCACGGTCGCCGACAGGGCGATCTGGTCGCCGAAGTCCAGCAGGTCGCGGCGCTGCTTCTGCTCGCGGTAGGCGGCGGCGAGCCCGGTGAGGTCCTGGCGGGCCTGGGCGGTCTCCGGCAGCTTGCGCAGGTCGGCGTTGCTGAGCTTGACGGGGGCCAGGTCGTCGAGCCAGCCGGTGTCGAAGGCGCGCAGCCGGTCCAGCGGGACGAGGTGCTCATTGACCTCGCCCTCCAGTGCGAGAAGGTCGCTGACCAGAGCGGGAAGGCTCTTGGTCAGCGCCGGATACGGGCCGGGGGCGGCGCGCAGCACCTTAGCGGCGAGCTGGTAGCGGGTGGCGTCGGCCAGGAGGCGGGCGGTGGGCTCCAGGCCGATACGCAGGCCGTGCTCCTTGAGGAGCTGGCCGGCGAAGGCGTGGTACGTCGAGATCTGCGGATCACCGCCGGCGCCCTCCCCGGGCGCCGCCCCGGGACCGGCAGGGCCGACGGCGTCGGCGGAACCGGCGGGGCCGACCGGGCCGACCGGGCCGACCGGGCCGACCGGGTCAGGATCGGTGATCCCGGCCTGGACGAGCGCCCTGCGGACCCGCTCGGACAGCTCACCGGCGGCCTTGTTGGTGAACGTCAGGCCGAGTACTTCCTCCGGGGCGACCTGCCCCGTCCCGACCAGCCAGACGACACGGGCGGCCATCACCGTGGTCTTGCCGGAGCCGGCCCCGGCCACGATCACATTCGGGGCGAGGGGTGCGGTGACACACTCCATCTGCTCCGGGGTGAAGGGGATGCCGAGGAGCGCCTTGAGCTGCTCGGGATCCGTGATGCGTGCTGCCACCCCAGTGAGGCTAACGGGCCCCACCGACAACCGGCGGACGCCCGGTCACGGACGCCCGCCGCAGGGCGCCCCCGCCCGGGTGCCCGTCAGACGCTCTTGCTGCCGTCGCCCATGAACTTGCTCACGTCCACCGTCTCGGAGGCCGGCGGGGCCACCGCTTTGACCGGCTTGTCGAAGTCGGCGAAGGTGGCGTGGCCGGGCCCGCTGCCGCCCTCGTTGGTGATCTTCAGCGGGTACGGCGTGCCCACGGACGCCACATAGATCGTCGTCGTCGTGGCGGACTTCTTCTGGATGATCGTGACGACGGGCTGCCCGTCGACCGTCGTGGGCCGGCCCTTGCTGAACGTGGCGGCATCGTCGTCCGACGACAGCTCCTTCAGGAAGGTGTCCAGGTCGCAGAAGGACGCCAGGTCCTTGTCCTTGGCGGCGTCGCCCGGAACCTTCATCCACTTGCCGTGCACCAGCTCGAGCAGGCCGTCGGCGTTCTTTCCGCCCGCGTCCTTCCAGAAGGCGTCATTGGCCTTCATGTAACTGACGTGGTCCGCGCCGATGAACTGCATGGTCTCTTTGCCCTGGCTCATCGCACCGGCGCACTCACCCGACCTCGACATGGCCGCCTTCAGCTGGACGGCCTTGCCCCGGTCCACCGCCGCGAAGTCCACCTTCACCGACGAGACGGACTTGAGCGCGTCCTTCGCCCTGTCGGAGATCTCCTTCGCGGTGAAGGCGTCGAGCCCCGTCGCCCCTGCGGTGCTCCCCGAAGCCGAGACAGATGGTTTCGGCTTCGTCCCGAACACCGTGCCGTTCGACGTGTCCCCACCGCAGCCGACCAGTCCGCCCGCCACGGCCGCACCGACCAGCGAGACCGCCACGACATTCCGCTTCACTGCCACCGGATTCCACCCTCTGCCCACACCCGCCACCCTCATAAGGACAAGGAGAACATGGCCGCGCAACGACTTTGCCCCGGGCCGTCCGGCCCTCGTCCAAGCCTTCGTCCAAGCCCTCGTCCAAGCCCTCGCCCGGACCCGCTCAGGCGTCGAGGCCGAGGCCCGAGTCGCCGCCGAACAGCGTGAGATCGATCGTCTGGTTCGCGGGCGGGGCAGCGACACGGACCGGCTCGCCGAAGTCTCCGAAGGTGACGTTCAGCCCGTCCCGCGCCGACGCGAGCTTCACCAGGTAGGGCGTGCCCTTCGCCGCCACCGAGAGGATGCTCGTCCCCGCTGCGTCCTTCTGCCTGATGGTGACGACCGGCTGTCCGTCGACCGCGCCCGGCCCGCCCTTCGTGGACGAGGTGTGGTTCGGCTTCATCTTCCCGAGGAATGCCTTCATGTCGCAGGAACGGGACATCCTCCTGCCCGGGACGGATGTGGCGGGAAACCTGATCCACCGGCTGCCTGCCAGTTCCCCGACGGACTTGCCCTTGGGACCCATCGCCTTCCAGTAGCCGGGATCACCCTTGATGTACGACGTCCCGTCGTCGGTTCTGATGATCTGCATCGTCCAGCCGCTCTGCCCCACCGCGGCGGCGCACTTGCCGTCGGTGGACATCGCGATCTTCATCCGCATCGCCTTGGTACGGAGTACTCCGGAGAAGTTCAGGGTCATGGAGGTGGTCGAATTCATCGCGTCCCACATCCGGCGGGATATCTCCGGCGCCGTCAGTCCGTCCAGCGAGCCGTTCGCTCCGCCCGTGGCCGTGCTGGACGGCTCCACCGCCCAACGGGCCCCACTCCCGCGGTCCGACGTACCGCCCTGGCAGCCGGACAGCGCTCCCGTGGCGGTGACAGCGGTAACGCAGGCCACGACGACTGCGACTACTTTGCGCCTGAACGCCACGACGGCCACTTTCCCTCACCTCACAGACCCTTACGCCCTTATGCCGAACTGACGCACGAATCACCGGAAGGGTTGCACGACCGAGGCATACGTCACTCCCGTCCCTCAGCTCTCATGTCATGCCGGCCCGCTCACGTCATGCCCGCCCACTCCACTACGTGCCGGCCTACTCCACGACGTGCCGGCCCTCCGGCTGCGCGCTGCAGGCCGCCCGGAACGCGCAATGTGTGCAGTGCTGGCCGGTGGCCGGGGTGAAGCGCTCGTCCAGGACCCGGCCGGCCGCGCCGGCCAGCAGGTCCTCCACCCACTCGCCCGCTCCACCCTCCGCACCGCCTTCCGCACCGGGCTCCGCTGCCTTCCCCTCCAAGGGTTGCTGGCGCTGGACGGCCGGGACGGTGTCGCCGCCGTCCTTCTTCGTCGCGCCGAGGCGCAGCTGTACGAGTTCGGCGCCGCCCGGCTCCGGGCGGCCGCCGCCGAAGAGCTCGTCGACCGCGCCCTCGCGGACCGCCAGCTGGTAGACGGCGAGCTGCGGGTGGCGGTCGACCTCTTTCGCCGTCGGCTTGGACTTGCCGGTCTTGAAGTCGACGACATAGGCATGGCCGTCCGCGTCCGTCTCGACCCGGTCCATGCTGCCGCGGATCCGGACCTGGACCTCGCCCGCTTCGAGGACGACGTCGAAGCCGTGCTCCGTGGCGACGGATTCGCGGCCGCGCTCCATGACGTGCCAGTGCAGGAAGCGTTCCAGTGCGGCCCGCGCGTTCCGCTTCTCCTGCAGGGATTTCCACGGCGCGTCGAAGGCCAGGGCGTCCCACACGGAGTCCAGCCGGGCCATCAGCACATCCAGATCGGCCGGGGTCCGACCGGAGGCGACCTCGTCGGCCAGCACGTGCACGACATTGCCGAAGCCCTGAGCGGCGGTCGACGGGGGCTCCGCCTTGACCTCCCGGCCCAGGAACCACTGCAGCGAGCAGGTGTTGGCGAGCTGGTCCAGCGCGCTGCCGGACAGCGCGACCGGCTGGTCGCGGTCCCGCAGCGGAACGGCCGACCGGGTCGGCTCGTACAGGCCCCACCAGCGGTCCGGGTGCGCGGACGGTACGAGCGCGTGCCCGGCGTCGTTCAGCGCGGCGAGCCGGGCCAGCCGCAGCGCGGCGGCCTCGCGCAGCGCCGGGGACGCGGCCGGGTCGACGGTCGTCGCGCGCAGTTCCGCGACGAGAGCGGAGACGGCCAGCGGGCGCCGCGGACGGTGGGTGACGTCCTGCGGCTCGACGCCGAGCTCGGTCAGGAAACGGGACGGCTGGTCGCCGTCGTCCGCCGCCGCCTTGACCGCGGTGACGACGAGCCGTTCCTTGGCGCGGGTCGCCGCCACGTAGAACAGCCGCCGCTCCTCGGCCAGCAGCGCGCCGGGCGTGAGCGGTTCGGCGAGGCCGTCGCGGCCGATCCGGTCCGCCTCGAGCAGCGAACCCCGGCGGCGCAGGTCGGGCCACAGGCCCTCCTGCACCCCGGCGACCACCACCAGCCGCCACTCCAGGCCCTTGGAACGGTGCGCGGTCATCAGCCGTACCGCGTCGGTACGTACCGCCCGGCGGCTCAGCGTGTCGGCGGCGATGTCCTGGGCGTCCAGCTCCTCGAGGAAGTTCAGCGCGCCGCGGCCGCCGGTGCGTTCCTCGGCGCGCGCCGCCGTCTCGAACAGCGCGCACACCGCGTCCAGATCCCGGTCAGCGTTCCGCCCGGCCGTCCCGCCGCGCGTGGCCGCCCGCTCCAGCCGCTGCGGCCAGGGCGAACCGTCCCACAGCTCCCACAGCGCCTGCTCCGCCGTACCCCCGCCCTCCAGCAGCTCCCGCGCCTTCCGCAGCAGCGACCCCAGCCGCAGCGCTCCGCGCGCGTACGCCGGATCGTGCGCCACCAGCCGCTCCGGCTCCCCCAGCGCCTCCGCGATCAGCACGTCGGAAGCCCGCGGCACGGCGCGGCCCGCGGTCCGCTCCTCCTCCCGCAACGCCCGCCCCAGCCGGCGGAGGTCCGCGGCGTCCATGCCGCCGAGCGGCGACGTCAGCAGCGCGATCGCGTCCTCGACGCTCACGCCCTCGGGGTGCGGCCCGGAAACCGGGGCGGCCTCGGGGCCGCCGCTACGGTCCTGGCCGGACCCGGCGGACCCGCCGGACCCGGCCGGGCGGTCCGGGGCGTGCTCGGGACCCGCAACGGGTGCAGGGCTCGGGGCCGGATCCTGGTCGGCCTCGTCCGCCTCGTCGGCCTCGGGGGCGTGCCTCTGGCCTGGGACGAGTGCGGGGCCGGGGGCCGGCTCCGGCGCGTAGGTGGCGGGCTCCTGCTCCGGCGCGTCGGCGCCGGATTCGCCCGTCCGCTCGGCGCTGTCCACTGCGGCGGGACCGCCGAGATCCGTGACAGGTGCCGCAGTGGCACCGGTGGCGGCGGCGCGCAGGGCGAGGAGGAGCGGGGCGACGGCGGGTTCGTGGCGGAGGGGGAGGTCATCGCCGTCTATCTCGATGGGGACGCCGGCGGAGGTGAGGGCGCGGCGCAGCCCGGGGATGGAGCGGGAGCCGGCGCGTACGAGCACAGCCATGTCGCGCCACGGGATACCGTCCTCCAAGTGCGCGCGGCGCAGGGTGTCGGCGATGCCGTCGAGTTCGGCGCCGGCCATCGGGTACGTACGGACGGCGACCGAACCGCCGTCGCGGACCGGGACCAGCTCGCGGTGGGCGCGGACGGCGGCGGCGGGGAGCCGAGGGAGCGACATCCGGCGGGTGACGAGGCGGGTGGCGTCCAGCAGTGCGGCGCCCGCGCGGCGCGAGACGGCGAGCACATGGACGGGCGCGGGACGGCCGTCGCGCTGCGGGAAGGCGTCGGGGAATTCGAGGATGCCGTTCACGTCGGCGCCGCGGAAGGCGTAGATCGACTGGTCGGGGTCGCCGAAGGCGACAAGGGTGCGGCCCTGGCCGGCCAGGGCCCGGAGCAGCCGGACCTGTGCCGGGTCGGTGTCCTGGTACTCGTCGACGAAGACGACGTCGTACTGCCCGGACAGGGCCGTGAAGACCTCCGGGTGCTCGGCGAGCAGCACCGCGCGGTGCAGCAGCTCGGCGTAGTCGAGGACGCCCTGGAGGTCGAGCACATCGAGGTACTCGGCGAGGAAGGACGCCGCAGCCGACCAGTCGGGGCGGCCGATGCGGCGGGCGAAGTCCTGCAGCGCCGCCGGTCCCAGGCCCAGCTCGCGGCTGCGGGCCAGCACCGCGCGCACCTCGTCGGCGAAGCCGCGCGTGGTGCGCGCGGCCCGCAGGTCGTCGGGCCAGCGGACCCTGGCGCGCCCGCCCTTCTCCAGCGCGGTCTGGCCGGCCAGCAGCTCGCGGACGACGACATCCTGCTCGGGTCCCGACAGCAGCCGCAGCGGATCGGCGAACAGTTCGGGGTCCTGGTGCGCGCGCACCAGAGCATAGCAGAAGGAGTGGAACGTGGTCGCCTGGGCGACGGCCGTGCCCCCCATGCGCGCGGCCATCCGGTCCCGGAGCTCGACGGCCGCCTTGCGGCTGAACGTGAGGACGAGAATCCGCTCGGGGGCGGTGCCGAGCCGAACCCGTTCCGCGACCGCCTCGACGAGCGTCGTGGTCTTGCCGGTACCCGGCCCGGCCAGGACCAGCAGCGGTCCTGCCCGGTGCTCAACCACCGCACGCTGTGCCGCGTCCAGCACAGGAGGCTCGGTCCGCGCGGGCGGGGTCCGCAGCAGACGGTAGGCGGCTGTGCCCGTGTCGGTCCCCCGGTGCGGCGCGCGCTGCGTCGGTCGAGGGGGGGAGGAGGTCACGTGGTTCGCCGGTTCCGTGGGTGCTGTGGGTGCGCTGGCTGCTGTGGGTGCGGTGGGTGCGGTGGCTGTTGCGGATGTCTGGGATTCAGATGATGGTGCCGGTGCGGTCAGCTGCCGACGCTACGCCTCCCGGCACACGGGCCGCAGCCGGTCGCTCCCGTGCTCGGACGTGCACTCGGTCAGGTACTCCTTCACATACTTCTTCGCGTACTCCGTACGGACGGCTCACCGCATATTCCGGGCCGTCATGGACGAAGCTTGAAGATGTGAGCATCCGGTCGTCATTCGCCGTCTGGCACGCCGTCCCAGCGGGCCCGCCGCATATCGATACGCGGTACATGGCCCTCGGCGGAGCGCGCCGCCTCCCGCAGGGGTGTGCCCTCCTCCCGGTAGTGCGCCAGCGCCCGCAGCTCATGACCGGGCAGCAGATGACCGTCGGAACGCACCACACGCCACCACGGCACGGCGCCGCCGTACAGCGCCATCACACGGCCGACCTGCCGGGGTCCTCCCTCATCGAGCCACTCGGCGACATCCCCGTAGGTCATCACCCGGCCGGGCGGGATGGCCTCGGCGGTTTCCAGTACCCGCTCGGCGTATTCGGAGGGCGCGGCCTCCTCGCTCATCCGCTCACTCATCCGGCCCATCCTGCCTCAGGCCACCGACAACGGGGGGTTCCGCGCGCATCCGCGGACCGCTCATGCCACCATCGTCCGGGCGGTGACTGGTGATACGAGAGCAAAACGAGACAGCTGGACAGCAGGATCACGACGCGGCGGCCGATGGGGCCGGCCGCTCCGCTGACATGCCGTCGCCCGAGAACGAGGGGCCCGGCGCCGACGACGGCACCGGAACGGACACCGCTCCGGACGCCGGAACGGAAAGCGCTCAGGAGTCCCCTCCGGACGCCGGTTCCCAGAGCGAGAACGGCAAGGTCCCCGACGGCACCGGCGACGACGGCACCGGCGACGAAGCCACCGGCACCGACCCGGCCGAAGTCGTCCACAGCGACGACGTCTCCAGCGACGAACCCCTGCTCGCGGCCCGCGTGCACCGCCCCGCCGACCTCATGCGCTTCCTGCTCGGCCTCCTCGGCATCGCCGTCGTCATGGCCATCGCCGGTTTCGCCCACGCCACCACCAACGGCGTCGAACAGGACATCGCCAAGGGCGCGCGGAACGCTCCCGACGCGCTGAGCACCTTCGCCGGTCTCACGGCGAGCATCGCCGTGCTGATCGTGCCGGTCGCCTTCGCGATCGAGCGGCTCATCAAGCGCGACGGGCTGCGGATCGCCGACGGCGTGCTCGCCGCCGTGCTCGCCCACGGTGTGGCCCTCGCCACCGACCTGTGGGTGACCAACGCCGCCCCCGACCCGATCAAGGCCGCGCTGACCCAGCTCGCGCCGAGCGGCGGCGGGATCACCGACCCCGTGCACGGCTATCTGGCGCCGGTCATCGCCTATATGACGGCCGTCGGCATGGCGCGGCGCCCGCGCTGGCGGGTGCTGCTGTGGTTCGTGCTGCTGCTGGACGCGTTCGCGGTGCTGGTCGGCGGCTATACGACGCCGTTCTCGATCGTCGTGACGGTACTCATCGGCTGGACCGTCGCCTACGGCACCCTGTACTCGGTCGGCTCGCCGAACGTCCGGCCCACCGGCCAGAACCTGCTGGCCGGCCTGCGCCGCGTCGGCTTCGCGCCGCTGACCACCCGCCGCGCGGACGACGAGGGCCCCGAGACCCCCGACTCCGAGCGCGGCCGCGGCTACCTCGTCACCCTTGAGGACGGGCCGCCGCTCGATGTCACCGTCGTGGACCGCGAGCAGCAGGCGCACGGCTTCTTCTACCGGGTGTGGCGCCGCATCTCGCTGCGCGGCATCAACCAGCGCCGCAGCCTGCAGTCGCTGCGGCAGGCCCTGGAGCAGGAGGCGCTGCTCGCGTACGCGGCCATCGCCGCCGGGGCGAACGCGCCGAAGCTGATCGCCACCTCGGAGCTGGGCCCGGACGCCGTCATGCTGGTCTACGAGCACATCGGCGGCCGCCGGCTGAACGCGCTGCCGGACGCCGACCTCACCGACGAGCTGCTCTTCGGGGCCTGGCAACAGGTCAAGGCGCTCCAGTCGCGGCGTATCGCGCACCGGCGGCTGGTCGGTGAATCCCTTCTGGTGGATCGTTCCGGCAAGGTCTTTCTGACGGACCTGCGCGGCGGCGAGATCGCAGCCGGCGACATCGTGCTGCGCATGGACATCGCGCAGCTGCTGACCACCGTCGCGCTGCGCGTCGGCCCGGCGCGGGCGGTCGCGAGCGCCGTCGCCGTACTCGGCCCGGACGCGGTCGCGAACTCCCTGCCGCTGCTGCAGCCGATCGCGCTGAGCCGCACCACCCGGTCGGAGCTCAAGCAGCTGAACCGCGCGCGGGCGCAGCGCGAGCGGGACGGCGTACTCGCCGCGTCGGCGGCCGACAAGGCCGACAAGGCCGACAAGGAGGCGCGGGTCGCGGCGGTGGAGTCCGCACCCTCGCGCGGCGCGGCCAAGGCCGAGAAGAAGGCCGAGAAGCGGGCCATCGAAGTGGCCCAGGACGAGGCCCGCGAGGAGGATCTGCTCTCCCGGATCCGCCGGCAGGTGCTGCTCATCAGGCCGCAGGCCGCCGTGGAGCCGGTCCGCCTGGAGCGGATCAAGCCCCGCACCCTCGTCACGGTCATCGCGGGCGCCATCGCCGCGTACTTCCTGCTGTCGCAGATCAGCTCGGTGCCGATCGCCGACACGATCGCCCGGGCGGACTGGCGCTGGGCGGCCATCGCCGTGTTCGGCTCCGCGCTCAGCTATGTCGCGGCGGCATGCGCGCTCGCCGGCTTCGTGCCGGAGCGGCTGTCGCTGGTCAGAACGGTGATGGCGCAGATCGCCGGGTCGTTCGTGAAGCTCGTCGCCCCGGCGGCGGTCGGCGGTGTCGCCCTCAACACCCGCTTTCTGCAGAAGTCGGGCGTACGGCCGGGTCTCGCGGTGGCTAGCGTCGGCGCGTCCCAGCTGGTCGGCCTCGGCTCGCACATCCTCCTGCTGCTGACCTTCGGCTACATCACCGGTACGGAGAAGACACCGTCGCTGTCACCGTCCCGGACGGTCATGGCCGGGCTTCTCACGGCGGGCGTCCTGGTGCTGGTCGGTACGGCGATCCCGAGCCTGCGCAAGTTCGTCTCCACCCGGGTGCGGGCGCTGTTCGCGGGCGTCATCCCGCGCATGCTCGACGTGCTGCAGCGCCCGGCGAAGCTCCTGACGGGCATCGGCGGCACTCTGATGGTCACGGTCACCTTCGTGATCTGTCTCGACGCCTGCGTCCGCTCCTTCGGCGGCAGCCTCAGCTACTCGACGATCGCGGTCGTCTTCCTCGCCGGCAACGCCATCGGCTCCGCCGCCCCCACCCCCGGCGGCGTCGGCGCGGTCGAGTTCGCCCTCACCGGTGGCCTCATCGCGGCCGGCCTCCCGGGCACGATCGCCACCCCCGCGGTGCTGCTCTTCCGTCTGCTCACCTTCTGGCTCCCCGTCCTTCCCGGCTGGCTGTCCTTCAACTACCTCAGCCGCAAGGGCGACCTCTGACCGCCTCCGGGTCCGCTTGACCGCCATCGGGTCCCCCTGACCGCCGGTTGCTCCCGCTGTGACTCCCCTGCGAACGGCCGCACCTTGATCATCTGACAGGTGCTCGTCAAAGCTTTCCCCAAATCTTCGGGCCCGCACCACCTCCAACTCCCCTTCCCGTGATCAGGTCTGGCTGCAAAGCCCACATCCAGGCTTCATCCGGGGAGGATTCTGTTGTCAGCACCCACCCGCAAGAGACGATGGCTCACGATCTGCGCCGTCAGTGCCACCGCAGCGCTCATAGCAGCGGTACCCGCCGGGGCCGCGCCGGGTCATGGCAGCGTCAAGCCGCACACCGTCACCGCGACCACCGCGGGTGACGGCGGCGAGGCCGCCGACGAGATATCCGAGAGCGCGGACCAGTTCGCCGAGGCCCGCACCTCGCCCGGCACCATCAACCCCGGCGCGTTCAGCGCCGCCTGGTCAGACCTCAACAACCTGCCGAACACCGGCGGTACCTGGCGGCACGAGACCGGGCTCCCCTACAACTCCGACGACCCCCGCTACCGCGACATCAATTCCAACTCCAGCGGCGGCGCGGGCAATGTCACCGGCCGCATGGCGGCCATCGTCGCCGACAATTCCGGATATGTGTACGCGGGCAGCGCGGGCGGCGGCGTATGGCGGTCGTCCACCGGCGGCGGCCACTGGCAGCCGATCAGCGACACACTGCCCGCCCAGGCCACCGGCGCACTCGCGCTCGACGGCGGCGGGCGGCTGTGGCTGGGCACCGGCGAGGCGACGACGAACGCCGACGCCTACCTGGGCAGCGGCGTGTACGTCCTGTCCGACCCGAGGCACGGCTCCTTCGGCAAGCGCAGCCGCGTCGGCGGCGGCGAGCTGGACGGCACCGCGATCCACACGCTGCGCTTCGGCGGCGACAAGGTGTGGGCATCGACGACCAGGGGCGTGTGGAGCCACTCCACCAGCTATCTGGAAGGCCCCTGGAAGCTGGAGTTCGCGCCCAACCCGGACTTCCTGCCCGGCGGTTCGCAGGCGAAGAACCCCAGCGCCCCGTACAAGAACATCGCCAATGACGTGGCGATCGACCCGAAGCACCCCTGGAAGGTGATCCTCGCGGTCGGCTGGCGCAGCGGCGACACCTACAACGGCCTGTACACCAAGACCAACGGCAGCTGGCAGCGCGTCACTTCGCTCGGCGACCTGCCGACGGCCGCGACCGATGTCGGCAATGTCACCTTCGCCCGCTCCGCCGACGGCTCCCGCTACTACGCGGTCGACCAGTCGCCGGCTCTGATCACCAACCCGGACAGCTCACTGGCAGGCGTCTTCGTCTCCAAGTCCGGCTCCCCGTTCGGCCCCTGGACGAAGATCGCCGACACTGCGGCACTCGCCGCCGCGGGCTCGGCGCGCACCAGTCCCGGCTTCATGCCCGGCGGCCAGACCTGGTACAACGAGTTCCTCCAGGTCGACCCCAACAACGCGGACCATCTCTACGCGGGCCTGGAAGAGGTCTTCGAGACCCAGAACGGCGGCGCGAAGTGGTCGGCCGTCGGCGCGTACTGGAACTTCGGCTTCGCCTGCTGGAACATCGACCCGGCCAAGCAGACCGGTGACTGCAACCAGACAACCCACCCGGACCAGCACGCCGCCACCATCGGCAGCTACCACGGCACGTCGTACTTCTACGCGGGCAACGACGGCGGCGTCTACCGGCGCCCGGTCAGCGGCGCGCAGGACGCGTCCGGCCACGCCACCGACTGGACCTCGCTCAACGACGGCACCATCGACACCCTCCAGTACTACTCGGTGGGCATCGGCAAGGACCCGGCCTTCCACGGAGTCGCGGTCAACGGCGGCCTCCAGGACAACGGTCAGTCCATCCTGCGCCCGCGCGACGCCGTCATGGGCTCCAACTTCGGCGGTGACGGCGGCGACACCCTCACCGACCCGTCCAACGGCTGCAACATCGCACAGGAATACGTCTATCTGTCGGTCCAGGTCACCCAGAACTGCGCCGTGAACGCGGGCGCGTGGGTCACCGATCCGACGAAGGCCACCTCGTACTCCGTCGCCCCGCCCGACAACGCCACCAGCGAGGCCCGCTTCATCGCCCCGCTCGCGGCCGACATCAAGAACGGCGACGCCTGGGTGGCGGGCGGCCGCCACGTGTGGACGCAGAGCCACGGCTACACGATCCGCAGCACGGCCGAGTGGACCAACGCCTTCGACCTCGGGGCGGGCCGCACCGCCACCGCGGTGGCGGCCTCAGGCGGCAAGGTCTACGCGGCCTGGTGCGGGCCCTGCAACAACAAGGGCTTCACACGTGGCATCGCCGTGGGCAACGCGGACGGCACCGGCTGGCACCAGATCGACCTGCCGGCGACCGGCGCGGACGGCGCCGTACCCAACCGGTACCTGGCCGGCTTCGCCATCGACCCGGCCGGCGCCGACCATGTCTACCTCGCGGTCAACGGCTTCTCCCGGCACTGGACCGAAGGTCCCGGCGCCGGCATCGGCCATGTCTTCGAGTCCGAGGACGGCGGCACCACCTGGAAGGACATCTCGGCGAACCTGCCCGACGTGCCCACCGACTCGCTCATCGCCCTCCCCGGCGGCGGGCTCGTACTCGCCACCGACCTGGGCGTCGTCTACCGCGCGCCCGGCAGGACCGGCTGGAAGCGGGTCGGGCACCTGCCCGCCGTGGCCGTCCCGCAGATCAAGACCGGCCCGGACGGACGGCTCTACGCCGCGACGCACGGGCGCGGCATCTACTCGATCGACCTGAGGTGACGGGTACGCTGCGGCGGCTTCTGTAGCGGCCGCGGCCGCGGAGTGACGGATGTCCTGGCCGGGGAACCGGCCAGGACATTTGCACTGCCGAACGCTGGAGATGCGGATGAAGAGGACCGAATGATGCGTGCACGGATCTAGGCCCGGCCTCCATTCCTGACGTACCGTCAGGGAATTCCTGACGCCGCGGAGGAGGAGACGGCCGTGCCCCAACGACCCGTTCCCCTGGACGAATATCCCGTCCACCAGATCGCCCGCTCCATGCGTCACGTCGCCAGCGGGGACCGCAACGCCTACGACCGGTCGACCTTCCAGGTCTTCGACCACGAGGGCCGGGCGCTGCTCATCACCGGCCTCGGCGTCTACCCGAACCTCGGTGTCACCGACGCCTACGCGACGCTGCTCCAGGGCGACAGACTGATCGCCGTACGCGCCTCCGACGCACTCGGCGAGGACCGGATGCGCCAGCAGGTCGGTCCGCTGCGGATCGAGGTCCAGGAACCGCTGAAGCGGCTGCGGCTGGTGTGTGAACCGGCCGGGGATCACGGCGCGAACGGGGCTGCCGGTGAGGAATGCGAAGGCGGCGAGGACGAGGCTTCGGGCCTCTCCTACGACCTCATCTGGGAGGCCGACTTCCCGGCCGTCGAGGAGCCGCACCACATCCAGTACACCGGCGACCGGCTCTTCCTCGAGGCCAACCGCTTCTGCCAGGCCGGCAGCTGCCACGGCGTGATCCGCGCGGGCGGCGAGGAGATCACCGTGGAACGCGGCCGCTTCACCGCCACCCGCGACCGCAGCTGGGGCGTCCGCCCGATCCCCGGCGAGGCGCCCGGCCGGGCCGCCGAGGAGTTCCGTACCGAGGGCTTCCACTGGCTGTGGATACCGATCCGCTTCGAGGACCGCTTCGTCATGGTGATCCTCCAGGAGGACGCCGACGGCTATCGCACCCTCGACAGCGCCGTCCTCGTCCACCCCGCCGACACCGGCCGTCCCGACGAGCAACTCGGCCGCGCCCACGTCGACATCACCTACCGCTCCGGCAGCCGCCACCCGCAGTCGGCCGTCATCCACCTCACCGGAGCCGGCCGCAAGCCGATCGAGATCCATGCCGAGCTGCTCGCCGGCAGCCCGCTGGCGGTGGGCGCCGGATACCCGCCGGCCGGCGACTGGCAGCACGGCGAGTGGATGGGCCGCGGCTGGCTGGACCGCCGCACCTACGACCTCGCGGACCCGGCGGGCCTGGGACTCGCGGCGTACGGCGTCATCGACCACGCGGCCCGTTTCACCTGGGACGGCGCCACCGGCTACGGAATCTTCGAGCACGGCAGCTTCGGCCGCCACAGCCCGAGCGGGTTCACCGGCTTCGACTCCGTCGCCCCGTAACGGGCGGCACGGCCCCGCAGCAGACCGGCGTACGCCCCGCCGCCACGCCGATACCGGCCGGCGGGGGGAAGCCCTGTCCGGCAAGGCCCCCGTAAGGCCCCGTAAGGAGGACCCCGTGTCGAGCCCGACCCCGACCCCACCCCCGGCACCGCACCTGACCACCAGTACCCGCGACCCCCACCTCCTCCGGCAGCGGCTCGACGCCTGGCTGCACGCCCGCGAGCCCGGCGCGCACACCCGCAGTTTCCACATCCCGTCCTCCAACGGCATGTCCAGCGAGACCGTCCTGTTCGACCTCGCCGTGCCGCACCGCACCGGCACCGCCCGCCAGCACCTGCGCCCCTGCGTCCTGCGGCTGGCCGCCGACCCCGCCGCGTACGCGGCGTTCCCCGTCTACGACATGGAACGCCAGTACCGCACCATCCAGGCCGTCGCCGCGAACAGCAAGGTCCCGGTCCCGGCGCTGCAGTGGCTGGAGACCGACACGGCACCGCTCGGCGCGCCCTTCTTCGTCATGGAACGCATCGAGGGCCGCGTACCGCCCGACATCATGCCGTACACCTACGGCGACAACTGGCTCTACGACGCCGACCCCGCCGACCGCGAGCACCTGGAACACGCCACCGTCGACGTCCTGGCCGAACTGCACACCGTGCCCGTCGAGGCGGTCGCATTCCTGGCCGGTGAGACCGCCGGCGGATCCGCCGGAGGTCCCTCGGACGCGTCCGGTTCCGCGCTCCGCGACCACGTGTCGGCCCAACGCGACTACTACCACTGGGTCGTTGACGGCCGCCCCCGCTCTCCGCTCATCGAGCGCGCCTTCGACTGGCTCGACGCCCACTGGCCCGCCGACCCCGGCCCCACCGTCCTGAGCTGGGGCGATTCCCGTATCGGCAACATCCTCTACGCGGGCTTCGACCCCGCCGCCGTCCTGGACTGGGAGATGGCCGCCCTCGGCCCCCGCGAACTCGACCTCGGCTGGCTGATCTACCTCCACCGCTTCTTCCAGGACCTCACGGAACAGACCGGCTACCCCGGCCTCCCCGACTTCATGACCCGCCCCTCCATCGCCGCCCGCTACCGCGACGCCACCGGCCACACCCCCCGCGACCTGGACTTCCACACCCTCTACGCGGCCCTCCGGCACGCCAACGTCATGCTCCGCATCGGCTACCGCCAGATCCACTTCGACGAACGCCCGCCCCCCGCCGACCCGGACGACCTGATCATGCACCGCACCTCCCTGGAGGCGATGATCGAGGACCGCTACTGGTGACCGCCGCTCCGGGTAGCGAGGGGCCTGGCGACCTTGAACTCCGCCCAGCACACCTTCCCCGGCCCCTCC
>NZ_JASISZ010000024.1:75995-92976 GCF_030063355.1 Streptomyces sp. PH10-H1 | reverse complement strand
TAGTGTTTCGGTGGTCATAGCGTTAGGGAAACGCCCGGTTACATTCCGAACCCGGAAGCTAAGCCTTTCAGCGCCGATGGTACTGCAGGGGGGACCCTGTGGGAGAGTAGGACACCGCCGAACAATCTTTATGGACCCTCGGTCCTGGCCTAAGCGCTGGGATCGAGGGTCTTTTTGTTTTGCCCCACCGGTGCGCGGTCCCTCGGCAGGTACGAGAGACTGGCACCACAGCAGCACGAACCAAGGAGTTACGACGATGTCCAACTCACCCGAGGATCGGTCGGATCGGCCTGAGCGCCGGGAGCCGCGTCAGAGCGGCGGCGACCGGGGTGGTTTCCGCACCGGTGGCCCCCGCCGCGACGGTGACCGGGCCGGCGGTTTCCGCCGGGATGACCGTCGTGACGACCGCCCCCGTACCGACCGTCCGAGTTCCGACCGGCCGAGCTCTGACCGCCCGCGCTCGGACCGTCCCCGCGACGACCGGCCGCGGACCGACCGTCCGAGTTCCGACCGCCCCCGTGACGACCGTGGCGGCAGCAGTTTCCGTCGCGACGACCGTCCGAGCGGAGACCGCCCGCGCTTCGGTCCGCCGAGTGGTGACCGCCGTGACGACCGCCGTGACGGCCCGCCGCGTGGCCCGCGTCAGGACGACCGTGGCGGCAGCACCTTCCGCCGTGACGACCGCCGTGACGGCCCCCCGCGCTCCGGCCCTCCGCGTGACGACCGTGGTGGCAGCTTCCGCCGCGACGACCGCCCCAGTGGCGACCGCCCGCGCTATGACCGCCCGCGCTATGACCGTCCCAGCAGCGACCGTCCCAGCAGCGACCGTCCCCGTGACGACCGCCGTGACGACCGCCGTGACGACCGCCGTGACGGCCCGCCGCGCGGCCCGCGTCAGGACGACCGTGGCGGCAGCACCTTCCGCCGCGACGACCGCCGCGACGGCCCCCCGCGCTCCGACCGTCCGAGCAGTGACCGTCCCCGTGAGGACCGTCCGCGCTTCGACCGTCCGAGCAGCGACCGCCCGCGCTATGACCGTCCCAGCAGTGACCGTCCCAGCAGCGACCGGCCCAGCAGCAGCCGTCCGAGCAGTGACCGTCCCCGTGACGACCGCCGTGACGACCGCCGTGACGACCGTCGCGATGCGCCCCCGCGTGGGCCGCGCCGTGACGACGACCGGGGGCAGAGCCGCCGGCCTGCGGAGGAGAGCCGTGGACGGTTCGCAAGCGAGGGCCGTGAGGAGCGGGAGCCGGTCAGGCGACTGCCGATCCCGGACGACGTCACGGGTCAGGAGATCGACCCGAGCGTGCGCCAGGAGCTCATGAGCCTGCCGAAGACGCTGGCGGACGACGTGGCACGCAACCTGGTCATGGTGGCGCAGCTGCTGGACGAGGACCCGGAAGCGGCTTACGAGTACTCCCGGATCGCTCTGCGGCTCGCTTCGCGCGTCGCCGCGGTCCGTGAGGCAGCGGGCTTCGCCTCGTACGCGACCGCACGCTACGGCGAGGCCCTCGCGGAGTTCCGCGCCACGCGCCGGATGACGGGTTCTGTGGACCTGTGGCCGGTCATGGCGGACTGCGAGCGCGGTATGGGCCGTCCGGAGCGCGCGCTGGCGATGGCGGGCGCACCGGAGGTGCAGAAGCTGGACAAGGCCGGCCAGGTCGAGATGCGACTCGTGGCCGCCGGCGCACGGCAGGACATGGGTCAGCCCGAGGCCGCGGTGGTGACGCTGCAGGGTCCGGAACTGGCCTCGAACGCGATGAACCCGTGGACCGCGCGACTGCGTTACGCGTACGCGGACGCCCTGCTCGCCGTGGACCGCAAGGCTGAGGCGCGCGAGTGGTTCGCCAAGGCGCTGGAGTCGGACCAGAGCGGCAGCACGGACGCCTCGGACCGGCTCGCGGAGCTGGACGGCGTCGAGTTCGTGGACGCCCTGGTCGAGGACCCGGCGGAGGCCCAGGACGCCGAGGCGGCCGTCGAGCCGGCCAAGACCAAGGCAGCCAGGGCCGAAGCGGATGCCGATGCGGATGCCGAGGCGGACGAGGACGAGGACGAGGACGAGGACGCGATCGAGGACGAAGACGTCGTCGAGCGTGTAGAGATCGCCGAGGTCGAGGTCGACATCACGGACGAGGCCGACCCGGCGTCGTTCCTGGACTCGCCGTTCAAGGAGCCCCGTCAGGGCACCGACGAGGTCTGACGGACCCGGTAGTCAGCAGCCGGCAAAGAGCGGAGAGGCGGCCCCCGCGATATCGGGGGCCGCCTCTCCGCGTTGCCGGCGTGCTTTCGTTTCCGGTGCTCAGCCGAGGTCGAGGCTGCGCATGACCAGACCGCTGGCCGGCTTCGGTCCGAAGGACGTGGACTTGCGGGGCATCGTGACACCCTGGCGTGCCAGTTCGCGGACCATGTCCTCGTGCACGGGGTGCATCAGCACCGCGGTGCCGCCGTGCCGCTCCGCCTGTTCGACGGCCGCGTCCGTGGCGTGGAGATAGCTGATGTGCTCGGGGGCGTCGGGTACCTGCCAGATGTCGTCGAGGAGCAGGCTGTGCAGGACCGTCGCGTCGAGTTGTCGCCATTCACGCGGCTGATCGTGCGGTACGGATTGATCGACATATCGGGGATCGGGCCGGTCGAGCAGATGGAATCCGCCGTCACCCGCGAGCAGGAAGGCGTTGCCCTCGGCCGCCGCTTCCGCCAGAGCGCTCAGCGCTACGGGCAGCGGCCCGTCGACGTCCCGGACGCGGAAGGCGTGCCGGGCGGCCTCGATGGCGTCGGCGACGGGCAGCTGGGGGAGTACCCGGTGGATGGCCCGGACCCGCAGCGGGTAGTGGGCGGTGTCGACGAGGAGCACCAGGCCGTGGTCCCAGGGGCTCGGGCCGGGCTGCTCGGCCTGCAGCCGCAGATAGGTCGCCCAGCGGTGGTGGCCGTCGGCGATGAGCGCCTGGCGGGGCGCCAGGTCGGCGTCGATCGCGGCGATCGTCCGCGGATCGGTGATGGACCACAGCTGGTGGTCGATGCCGTCCTCGGTGGTGGTGGAGAGCAGCGGTTCGCATGCGGCCGTGCGGTCGACGATCGCCGCGGTGGTGTCGCCGCCCTGGTAGGCGAGCAGCAGCGGTTCCAGGTTCGCGCCGGTCGCGCGCATCAGGGCGGCGCGGTCGGCGACCGGTCCCGGCATGACGTCCTCGTGCGGGAGCACGATGTGCTCCTCGGGCGGTGTGAGCCGCAGGACGCCGATCAGGCCGCGTTGCAGATGGTCGCCGTCCCGCTGCTCGTACACGTACAGACCCGGCTCCGGGTCGGGGGCGAGGACGCCCTCACGCTGCCACTGGGCCAGGGCCGTGGCGGCCTGCCGGTGGCGGACCGCGGGATCGGCGGTGTGGGGCAGGATGAGCCGGACGACGTTGTGCGGGTCGGCGGTCTCGAGATGACGCTGCCCGTCGGGACGGACCACGACGTCGTACGGTGGCGAGGTGACCGCGGCCAGGCTGCCCACCCTCTCCGGCACATAGCGGAGCCCGCGGAAGGGGGCGAGGCGCAGGCCGTGGGGAGCGGGCCCTGAAGTGGTCATCAGCGCATGCTACGTCGCCCGCGACGCTGGGGGATGATCTAGGTGATGGACGACATACGAGGAGCGGACGCGCGATGACCCACCGGACCAGTCCGAGCGGATCCGATCAGGCACTGGACGCGGCGTACGACACGGCTCTGCTCGACCTCGACGGGGTCGTCTACGCGGGCGGCGATGCCATCGGGCACGCCGTCGAGTCGCTCGGCACCGCGCGGGAGCACGGCATGCATCTCGCGTACGTCACCAACAACGCGGCACGTACGCCGCAGACGGTGGCCGAGCATCTGACGCGGCTGGGCGTGCCCGCGGGACCGGATGACGTGATCACCTCGGCGCAGGCCGTCGCCCGGCTGATCGCCGAGCAGGTGCCGGCGGGTTCCAGGGTGCTGGCGATCGGCGGCGAGGGGCTGCAGACGGCGCTGCGCGAACGTGGTCTGGAGCCGGTGGCGTCGGCGGAGGACGATCCGGCGGCGGTGGTGCAGGGCTACGATCCGCAGCTGCGCTGGTCGCTGCTGGCGGAGGCCTCGTTCGCGGTGGCGCGCGGGGTGCCGTGGTTCGCGTCCAACACCGATCTGACGATTCCGAGCCCACGCGGGATCGCGCCCGGCAACGGCGCGGCCGTCGAGGTCGTACGGATCGCGACCGGTGGCGAGCCGCAGGTGGCGGGCAAGCCGCTGCCGCCGATGCACCGCGAGACGATCCTGCGGACCGGCGCGAAGCGGCCGCTGGTGGTCGGGGACCGGCTGGACACCGACATCGAGGGTGCGACGGCGGGCGAGGTGGACTCGCTGCTGGTGCTGACGGGTGTGACGACGGCCGCGCAGCTCCTGGCCGCCGTGCCGAAGCACCGTCCGACGTATGTGGCGGCCGATCTGCGCGGGCTGCTGGAGCCGCAGCCGGAGGTCCTGACGGACGGCGGTGGGTCCCGGTGCGGTGGCTGGACGGCGTCGGCGGCCGGTGAGGCGCTCGCGGTGGAGGGTGACGGTGACCCCGTCGACGGTCTGCGGGCGCTGTGCGCGGCCGCGTGGACGGCGGCGGGAGACGGTGCGTGCGCGCTGGACGGGGAGAAGGCGCTGGCCCGGCTGGGGCTCTGAGAGGCCTCGGGGTAGCGGTCGGGTGCGCGGTGGGGCTGGAGCAGGGCTAGAGCAGTGAGCGCAGCCGCAGTAGGTCCCGCAGACCGGCTTCCAGCTTGACCCGGCCGCTGCCCCACGCCTTGGCGAAGCTCAGCTCGCCGCCGACCAGGGCGACGAGGTCGTCGCCGGCCATCGTCAGCCGGATCTGGGCCCGCTCGACGGGCACCCCGGTCACCGTGGTCACCTCATGGATCCGGCCGTCCGTCAGCCGTCCGACGAAGGTGGTGCCGAGGTCGGTGATGTGGCAGCTCAGCGAACGGTCCAGGGAGGTGGCGCTGCGGATGTCGCCATTGGCCCCGGAGAGGTTCTCCGACAGCTGGTCGAGTGCGCTGCGGCACTCCTCGATGGTCGCCATCGGTCGGGCGTCTCCCGTTCGGGTGGTACGTACGAGCGCCGGGGTCGCCGGCGCCCTGATCATGCGGTCCGTCCGATCGACGGTACCTCAGGAGCTCGGGGCACCGTACGGCGTCGGCCGGACAGTACGCGGTAGCGTCAGGAGCGGATACGTCAAAAGGCGAAGCGAGGAGTGAGAGCGATGCGGGACGCGCTGCGTACCTGTCTGCAGATCGCGGGCGGCCTGACCGAGGCGACCCGGCGGCGGGCGGTGGGGGCGGCCAGGGAGCTGCTCGATCAGACGGGAATAGACGTCGATGCCGTCCAGCGCAGGATCGGCGCGAGCATTCCGCCGGAGGTGCAGACGCTGGCGGACGAGCTGATGGCGGCCGGGCGGGCCAACCGGGATCTGCTGATCGGGCTGATCCGCGAGGAAGTCGACAAGGCGATGGACCGGGTCGGCCGCATCGCCGATGAGGTGACGAAGGTCGGCGTCGTCCTGGAGGCGCTGGAGCGCCGCGTGCGGAACCTCGAGGACGAGGACGAGGACGAGGGCGCGGGCGAAGAAGCGGGCGGGGACGCCTACGAGTACGTGGCGGCTCCGCAGGAGCCTGAGCCGGCCGCACCCGTCGTGCTGGTCGCGCAGGATGAGCCCGAGCAGTCCGAGCAGCCCGAACCGAAGGCTCCGGCGAAGGCGAAGAAGGCGGCTCCACCCGCCAAGAAGGCCGCACCGGTGAAGAAGGCCGCACCGGTGAAGAAGGCCGCACCGGTGAAGAAGGCTCCCGCAGCCAAGAAGGCCGCGCCCGCCAAGAAGCCGGCGGCCAAGAAGGCCCCGGCCAAAAAGTCCGCGCCCGCCAAGAAGAAGGCCGGCGATGAGTGAGCCCGTGTCCGGGGAGGGCCCGGCGGACGGGCCCGTCCCGCTGGGCGTGACGCCGGCTCCCACTGGGCACGCCGCGGTGGACACGCTGATCACGCGGCTGGGCGACGCGGACGACCTGCCTACCGCGGATCACACCGAGGTGTACGAGGATGTGCACCGTGGGCTGCGCGAAGCGCTCGCCGCACTCGACGACAACAGGAGCTGAACCGTACGTGGCACGACGCCGACTCGACGCCGAGCTGGTGCGCCGAAATCTGGCGCGCTCGCGTGAGCACGCCAGCCAGCTGATCGCCGCGGGGCGGGTCACCGTCGGCGGCGGCATCGCCACCAAGGCCGCCACCCAGGTGGAGACCAGCGCGGCCGTGGTGGTGGCCAAGGACGACAACGAACCCGACTACGTGTCGCGCGGCGGCCACAAGCTCGCCGGCGCCCTAGCCGCGTTCATGCCGCTCGGCCTGAAGGTCGAGGGGCGGCGCGCGCTCGACGCGGGGGCCTCGACCGGGGGCTTCACCGATGTGCTGCTGCGCAACGGCGCCGCGCGCGTCGTCGCCGTCGACGTCGGCTACGGCCAGCTGGCCTGGTCGCTGCAGAGCGATGACCGGGTCACCATCAAGGACCGCACCAACGTACGAGAGCTGACGCTGGAGCACATCGACGGCGAACCCGTGGACATCATCGTCGGGGACCTGTCGTTCATCCCCCTCGGGCTGGTGCTGCCCGCGCTCGTGCGGTGCGCCGCGCCCGACGCGGATCTGGTGCTGATGGTCAAGCCGCAGTTCGAGGTGGGCAAGGAGCGGCTCGGCACCGGCGGTGTGGTGCGCAGTACGCAGCTGCGTGCCGAGACCGTCCGGACGGTCGCCGGGCAGGGAGCGGCGCTCGGACTCGGTGTCATGGGCGTCACCGCAAGTCCGCTGCCCGGACCTTCCGGCAATGTGGAGTACTTTCTGTGGCTGCGCGCCGGTGCGCCAGAACTGGACCCGGCGGATGTCGACCGTGCTGTGGCGGAGGGGCCCCGTTGACCACGAACACCGAATCACAGGACAGTGCAGGACCGCAGGGCCGCACGATCTTCCTGCTCACCCACACCGGCCGCCCGGCCGCGATCCGCAGTGCGGAACGGGTCGTACGCGGCCTGCTGCGCTGCGGGATCGGCGTGCGGCTACTGACGGACGAGGCCGCGGACCTGCCGCTGCCCCCCGAGGTGGAACTGGTGACGGAGGGCGGCCCGGGGGCCGTCGAGGGCTGTGAACTGATCATCGTCCTCGGCGGTGACGGGACACTGCTGCGCGGCGCGGAGTTCGCCCGCGCGTCCGGTGTGCCGATGCTCGGGGTCAACCTGGGGCGGGTCGGCTTCCTCGCCGAGGCCGAGCGGGACGACCTGGACAAGGTCGTGGACCGGGTGGTCACCAAGCAGTATGAGGTCGAGGAGCGGATGACGCTCGACGTCCTCGTCCGTAATGACGGACATGTCGTGCACACCGACTGGGCGCTCAACGAGGCGTCGGTGGAGAAGCAGGCGCGCGAGCGGATGCTGGAGGTTGTGACCGAGGTCGACGGCCGCCCGGTGTCACGATTCGGCGGCGACGGCGTGGTCTGTGCGACCCCGACGGGCTCGACGGCGTACGCCTTCTCGGCCGGCGGCCCGGTGGTCTGGCCCGAGGTCGAGGCCCTGCTCATGGTGCCGATCAGCGCCCACGCGCTGTTCGCGCGGCCGCTGGTGACCTCGCCGCGCTCGGTGCTCGCGGTGGAAGTGCAGCCCAAGACGCCGCACGGCGTGCTGTGGTGCGACGGCCGGCGCACCGTCGAGCTGCCGGCCGGTGCCCGGGTGGAGGTACGGCGGGGCGCGGTGCCGGTACGGCTCGCGCGGCTGCATCACGCCTCTTTCACGGACCGGCTGGTGGCGAAGTTCGCGCTGCCGGTCGCGGGCTGGCGGGGCGCTCCGCAGTAGCCGGGAAGCGGCCCGGGAGCGGCCGGCGAGCGTCGCTAAGATTCCAGAGGCCGATGCCCGTCGCGCGCGGGGCCGCAAACCTCGTATGGTCGTATCCGTGTTGGAGGAGATGCGGATCCGGTCGCTGGGAGTCATCGAGGACGCCGTGGTGGAGTTTTCACCCGGTTTCACCGCTGTGACCGGCGAGACCGGCGCGGGCAAGACCATGGTCGTCACCAGTCTCGGCCTGCTGTTGGGCGGCCGGGCCGATCCCGCTTTGGTGCGGATCGGCGCGAAGGCGGCGGTGGTCGAGGGGCGGATCACGCTCGGGCGTGACTCGGCCGCCGCCGTGCGCGCCGAGGAGGCGGGCGCGGAACTCGACGACGGGGCGCTGCTGATCAGCCGTACGGTTTCGGCCGAGGGGCGGTCGCGGGCGCATGTCGGCGGGCGTTCCGTGCCGGTCGGGCTGCTCGGCGAGCTCGCCGACGACCTGGTGGCCGTGCATGGCCAGACCGACCAGCAGGGCCTGCTGCGCCCAGCCCGGCAGCGGCAGGCACTGGACCGGTACGCGGGCGACGCCGTGGCCGTACCGCTGGTGAAGTACGGGGCCTCGTACCGGCGGCTGCGGGAGGTGTCGGGTGAGCTCGACGAGCTGACCACCCGCGCCCGTGAGCGGTCCCAGGAGGCGGATCTGATCCGCTTCGGGATCGGGGAGGTGGCCGCCGCCGAGCCGCTGCCCGGCGAGGACACCGAACTGGCCGCCGAGGCCGAGCGGCTGGGCCACGCCGAGGCACTCGCCTCCGCCGCGGCCATCGCGCACGCCGCGCTCGCGGGCAATCCCGAGGACCCGGAGGGCAACGACGCGGGCACGCTCATCGCCGGGGCGCAGCGCGCGCTGGACGCCGTACGCGCCCACGACCCGGCGCTCGCGGCGCTCGCCGAACGCATCGGCGAGATCGGCATCCTCGCCGGCGACGTGGCCGGCGAGCTCGCCGGATACGCGGACGACCTGGACGCCGACCCGCTGCGGCTCGCCGCGGTCGAGGAGCGGCGCGCGCTGCTCTCCCATCTGACCCGCAAGTACGGGTCCGACATCGACGGCGTACTGGCCTGGGCCGAGCAGGGCGCCTCCCGGCTGGGCGAGCTGGAGGGCGACGACGAGCGGATCGCGGAACTGGCCGGGGAACGGGACGCGCTGCGTGCCGAGCTCGGGGACCTCGCGCAGGCGCTGACCGACGCCCGTGCGGAGGCGGCGGACCGTTTCGCCGCCGCGGTCACGGCGGAGCTGGCCGAGCTGGCGATGCCCCACGCCCGGGTCGGCGTCGCGATCCGGCAGGCCGACGACCCCGAGGGGATCCAGGTCGGCGGACGGCTCGTGGCCTTCGGCGTGACCGGCGCCGATGAGGTCGAGCTCCAGCTCGCCCCGCACCCCGGCGCTCCCGCCCGGCCGATCGCCAAGGGTGCGTCCGGTGGTGAGCTCTCGCGCGTCATGCTCGCCGTCGAGGTCGTCTTCGCCGGCTCCGACCCCGTGCCGACGTATCTCTTCGACGAGGTCGACGCCGGTGTCGGCGGCAAGGCCGCGGTGGAGGTGGGCCGCCGGCTCGCGCGGCTGGCACGGACCGCGCAGGTCGTCGTCGTCACTCATCTGCCGCAGGTCGCCGCGTTCGCCGACCGGCAGCTTCTCGTGGAGAAGACGAACGACGGCTCGGTGACGCGCAGCGGCGTCACCGTCCTCGAAGGCGAGGACCGGGTCCGTGAGCTCTCCCGTATGCTCGCCGGCCTGGAGGACTCCGAACTCGGCCGCGCCCACGCGGAAGAGCTGCTGGCAGCCGCTCGCGCCACGTCCTGAGGCTGCGGCGGGTGCGGCGGGCCGGGAGCCGGTCCGGACGTTGTGGAACGTGCCTGGTGTGCCGGGCGTCGACAGTCCGGGCCGCGGAGCCCCGTCAGCGCACTCGTTCGAGTGATCCCCGGCGCGCGTACCCGGGCAGGGAGGCGGCCGGTGCCCCCGGGACGCCGTGCGGGCCTGGCATCCTTGACGCATGGCGCAACAGCCGTCGTCCGACGCCGAGTCAGGAGCTGTACCCGGGTGAGCAGCACTCCGATCCCCTTGCGGGGGCAGCTGCATGCCGTCCTTGTGCTGGGCGGGGCGGGCGGTCCCACGGGTGCGCACGTCAGCTCGCTCGCGGGCGGCCTCGTCGCGCGCGGGGTGCGGGTGACGGTGTGCGGTCCTGCGGTGGCCGAGGCCGACTACGCGTTCACGGGTACCGGCGCCCGATTCGCGCCCGTGGAGATCGCCCACCGGGCGGCCAGGTCCGACGCCGCGGTCGTGGCCGCGCTGCGGGCGGCCTGTGCGGACGCCGAGGTCGTGCACGCCCATGGACTGCGCGCCGGGCTGCTGGCGTCGCTGGCGCTGAGCGGCCGCCCCACCCCGCTCGTCGTGACGTGGCACAGCGCGGTCCTCGCGGAGGGCGCCAGGGCCCGGCTGCTGCGGTGGCTGGAGCGCCGGGTGGTGCGGTCCGCGGCCGTGGTGCTCGGCGCGTCGTCCGATCTGGTGGACTGGGCCCGGACGCTGGGTGCGCGGGACGCGCGGCTGGCGCCGGTCGCCGTGCCGCCTCCCGGTCCCGTGATGCGGGAGCCGGCGGCCGAGACCGAGCGGCTGCGCCAGAAGACGCGGGCCGAGTTCGGGGCGGAGGACCGGCCGTTGGTGCTGGCCGTCGGCCGCCTGGAGCCGCACAAGGGCTACGACCTCCTGCTGGACGCCACCCGGCTGCTGGCGGACCGCGATCCCCGGCTGCTGGTGGTCGTCGCGGGGGAGGGCTCGCAGCGGGCCGCGCTGGAGCGGCGGATCGACACCGAGCGGCTGCCCGTCCGGCTGGTCGGCCGCCGGGCCGATGTCACGGAGCTGCTGGCCGCCGCCGATGTGGTGGTGCTGCCGAGCCGCTGGGAGGCCCGCGCCCTGATTGCACAGGAGGCACTGCACGCCGGGGTGCCGCTGGTCGCCACCGCGGTCGGCGGGATCCCCGAACTCGTGGGTGAGGCGGCGGAACTGGTGCCGTACGGCGATCCGGCGGCGCTCGCCCGGGTCGTCGGCCGGCTGCTGGACGATCCGGGGCGCCGCGCCGAGCTCGCGGCCGCGGGACGCGCACAGGCCGCCACCTGGCCGACCGAGGACGATACGGTCGCCCAGGTGCTGAGCATCTACGACGAGTTGGCGCAGCGCTGACCCCACGGCCCGCACGGAGCGGCCTCGACGGAGCCGGCCGGGCGGCGCGGCCGTAGGGGCCCGCGCCGCCCCGGGGGCTCAGCCCCCGCCGTACGCTCCGCAGGCACTCAGCCGCAGTGCCGTGTCGATGAGCGGCACATGGCTGAACGCTTGCGGGAAGTTGCCGACCTGGCGCTTGAGCCGGGGGTCCCACTCCTCGGCGAGCAGTCCGAGGTCGTTGCGGAGCTCCAGCAGCTTCTCGAACAGCTGGCGGGCCTCGTCCACCCGGCCGATCATGGCCAGGTCGTCGGCCATCCAGAACGAACAGGCCAGGAAGGCTCCTTCGTCCCCCGGCAGCCCGTCGAGATTGTCCTCGCCGCTGCTGGTCGGGTAGCGCAGGATGAAGCCGTCCTCGGTGCTCAGCTCGCGCTGGATCGCCTCGATGGTGCCGATGACGCGCTTGTCGTCGGGCGGCAGGAAGCCCATCTGCGGAATGAGCAGGAGCGAGGCGTCCAGTTCCTGGGAGCCGTAGGACTGGGTGAAGGTGTTGCGCTCCTTGTCGTAACCCTTCTCGCAGACGTCCCGGTGGATGTCGTCGCGCAGCTCGCGCCAGCGCTCCAGCGGCCCGTCCGCCTCGCCCGACTCGATGAGCTTGACGGTGCGGTCCACCGCGACCCAGGTCATCACCTTGGAGTGCACGAAGTGGCGGCGGGGGCCGCGTACTTCCCAGATGCCCTCGTCGGGCTCGGTCCAGTGCGATTCGAGATAGCGGATCAGCTTGAGCTGCAGCAGGCTCGCGTAGTCATTGCGGGCCAGACCGGTCATATGGGCGAGGTGGAGGGCCTCGGTGACCTCGCCGTAGACGTCCAGTTGCAGCTGGTGGGCCGCGCCGTTGCCGATCCGGACCGGTTTGGATCCCTCGTACCCGGGCAGCCAGTGCAGCTCGTTCTCGCCGAGCTCGCGCTCACCGGCGATGCCGTACATGATCTGCAGGTTCTCCGGGTCACCGGCGACCGCGCGCAGCAGCCACTCGCGCCAGGCGCGCGCCTCGTCGCGGTAGCCGGTGCGCAGCAGCGAGGACAGGGTGATCGCCGCGTCGCGCAGCCAGGTGAAGCGGTAGTCCCAGTTGCGGACGCCGCCGATGTCCTCGGGCAGCGAGGTGGTCGGGGCGGCGACGATGCCGCCGGTCGGCCCGTACGTGAGGCCCTTGAGGGTGATCAGCGAGCGGACCACGGCGTCCCGGTAGGGGCCGTGGTACGTGCACTGGTCGACCCAGTCCTGCCAGAACTGCTCGGTGGACTCCAGCGAGGCCTCCGGCTCCGGCAGCGAGGGCGGCGGGCGGTGCGAGGGCTCCCAGCTGATGGTGAAGGCGACCCGCTCACCCGGCGCGACGGTGAAGTCCGAGTACGTCGTCAGGTCCTTGCCGTACGTGTCGACCTCGGTGTCCAGCCAGACGGAGTCCGGCCCGGCCACCGCGACCGTGCGGTCGCCCACCTTGTGCACCCATGGCACGATCTGTCCGTAGGAGAAGCGCATCCGCAGGGCGGAGTGCATCCGCACCCGGCCGCTGACGCCCTCCACGATGCGGATCACCTGCGGGGCGCCGTCGCGCGGCGGCATGAAGTCGATCACCCGCACGGTTCCGCGCGGGGTGTCCCATTCGGATTCCAGCACCAGGGAGTCGCCCCGGTAGCGGCGCCGGGTCGCCGCGGGCGGACCGGTCCCCGCGGCATGGGCCGGGCCCAGCCTCCAGAATCCGTGCTGCTCGGTTCCGAGCAGTCCGGCGAAAACCGCGGGGGAGTCGAACCGGGGGAGGCACAGCCAGTCGACCGTCCCGTCCCGGCAGACCAGTGCAGCGGTCTGCATATCGCCGATCAGTGCGTAATCCTCGATGCGCCCGGCCACCTGCATCTCCAGTCGAATGACGGCGCCGGCCTCGGAGGGCCGGTCTTGCGGTCTGGGGATTTTCGACGAGCTCGTGTTCCGGGAGCGGGCGGGGTTGATGCCGTGCCGGCCGGCTCGCAGCGATGTGTCCGAGCAGGATACGTCGTCGGGAAGGGCGGTGCGCGCGTGACGGTTGTCTTCGCTGGGCCGGTCGGGTGCACTTGTTCCGCTCATGCCCGAGCATGCCATGAGTCCCCTTGCGAGCTGCTAAAAGCAGGCTGGGGCCCGTCCGGCCGGTCTGGGTCCGGCCAAGATCGGCCGGACAGGCCCCAGTGACCGCGCGGCCGGACGCACCCCCTCACGGTCGCTGTTACCCTGGTAGCCCGTGGGCCGGTGGGCTGAACCACTGAACCGCCGAGACGGCACTCCCCCTGATTCCGTGCCGTTCCGACCCTCACCTCGCGACCACGGGAGCCCCCTCTTGGCAATTGCGCCCAAATCCAGGACGACCAAGCACATCTTCGTCACCGGGGGTGTCGCCTCCTCGCTCGGCAAGGGCCTGACGGCGTCCAGCCTCGGTGCGCTGCTGAAGGCGCGCGGCCTCCGGGTCACCATGCAGAAGCTCGACCCGTACCTCAACGTGGACCCGGGCACGATGAACCCGTTCCAGCACGGTGAGGTCTTCGTCACTGACGACGGCGCCGAGACCGACCTGGACATCGGCCACTACGAGCGCTTCCTCGACGTCAACCTCGACGGCTCGGCGAACGTCACCACCGGCCAGATCTACTCCACGGTCATCGCCAAGGAGCGTCGCGGCGAGTACCTCGGCGACACCGTCCAGGTCATCCCGCACATCACCAACGAGATCAAGTCCCGGATCCGCCGCATGGCGACCGACGACGTGGACGTGGTGATCACCGAGGTCGGCGGCACCGTCGGCGACATCGAGTCGCTGCCCTTCCTCGAATCGGTCCGCCAGGTCCGCCACGAGGTCGGCCGTGACAACGTGTTCGTCGTCCACATCTCGCTGCTGCCGTACATCGGCCCGTCCGGCGAGCTGAAGACCAAGCCGACCCAGCACTCCGTCGCCGCGCTGCGCAGCATCGGCATCCAGCCCGACGCGATCGTGCTGCGCGCCGACCGCCCGGTGCCGGACGCCATCAAGCGCAAGATCTCGCTGATGTGCGACGTGGACGAGGACGCGGTCGTCGCCGCCATCGACGCCCCCTCGATCTACGACATCCCCAAGGTGCTGCACACCGAGGGCCTGGACGCCTATGTCGTCCGCAAGCTGGATCTGCCGTTCCGTGATGTGGACTGGACCCAGTGGGACGACCTGCTGAAGCGGGTCCACGAGCCCGCTCACCAGGTCAAGGTCGCGCTGGTCGGCAAGTACATCGACCTGCCCGACGCGTATTTGTCGGTGACCGAGGCGCTGCGCGCCGGCGGCTTCGCCAACAACGCCAAGGTCACCATCAAGTGGGTCACCTCGGACGAGTGCAAGACCCCGGCAGGCGCCAAGAAGCACCTCGCCGACGTCGACGCGGTCTGCGTACCCGGCGGTTTCGGCGACCGCGGTGTCGAGGGCAAGGTCGCGGCCATCACCTACGCCCGTGAGAACAGGATCCCGCTGCTGGGTCTGTGCCTGGGCCTGCAGTGCGTCGTCATCGAGGCGGCACGGTCGCTGGCCGGCATCCCGGACGCGAATTCCACCGAGTTCGACTCCGCGACCGCCCACCCCGTCATCTCCACGATGGCCGAGCAGCTCGACATCGTGGACGGCAAGGGCGACCTGGGCGGCACCATGCGGCTGGGCGTGTACCCGGCCAAGCTCGCCGAGGGCTCCATCGTGCGCGAGGTGTACGGCGGCGAGCCGTACGCCGAGGAGCGCCACCGGCACCGCTACGAGGTCAACAACTCCTACCGTGCGGAGCTGGAGAAGAAGGCCGGTCTGGTCTTCTCCGGGACCTCTCCGGACAACAAGCTGGTGGAGTACGTCGAGTACCCGCGCGAGGTGCACCCGTATCTCGTCGCGACCCAGGCGCACCCCGAGCTGAAGTCCCGCCCGACGCGCCCGCACCCGCTCTTCGCGGGTCTGATCGCAGCCGCGGTCAAGCGCCAGCAGGGCTGATCGATACGGTGCTGGGGGCAGATCTCGCCGATCTGTCCACAGCACCGTTTTTCTTGCGTTCTCACCGGTTCACGGAGGGCATCATGCTGCAGGACATCGCCGAGGAGTGGCAGGTCACAGCGACCTCGACGCCGTTCACCGGGAACAAGACGAGCGTCCGCACGGACGAGGTCGTCATGCCGGACGGCACCACCGCCAAGCGTGACTACCAGGTCCACCCGGGCTCGGTGGCCGTCGTCGCCCTCGACGAGGCCGGCCGCGTCCTGGTGCTGAGCCAGTACCGGCACCCGGTACGGCAGAAGCTGTGGGAGATCCCCGCCGGACTCCTCGACGTCCCCGGCGAGAACCCGCTGCACGCCGCGCAGCGCGAGCTGTACGAGGAGGCGCACGTCAAGGCCGGGGACTGGCGGGTGCTCGCCGATGTGTACACCACCCCGGGCGGCTGCGACGAGGCCGTACGGATCTTCCTGGCGCGCGATATCTCCGAGGCGGAGGGCGAGCGGTTCGAGGTCTCCGAGGAGGAGGCCGACATGGAGTTCGCCCGGGTGCCGCTGGCCGAACTGGTCCGCGGCGTCCTCGCCGGAAACCTGCACAACAACTGCCTGGTGGTCGGCGTCCTCGCACTCCAGGCCACGCTCTCGGGCGACGGGGTGGACGCGCTCCGGCCCGCCGACGCGCCCTGGCCGGCCAGGCCCTTCACGGCGTAGCGGCCCAAGAGCCCGCCGCTGATCCGATGGAGTGATCATTCCGCGGATCGGCTGGTCGGGGGCGTCGGGACGGGCATGTCCCCGTGGACCGGGTCCGGGCGTCCGGGCGGCGCCCGGGGGTCCGCGCCGGGCGGCACGGAGGCCGTTCGTGATCGCCCGGACAGGGCCTAGGCTCGGTGGTGTTCCCGCTCGCAGCGGCGGCGGGCTCGTGCGCGCAGGCAGAACGGGAGTGTGCCCGTGGCGGATCAGGTGCTGGACGCCGGTGAATCGGTGGCCGACGCGGACTTCGTGCCGTCACCCGGCCCTGGGCCGGAAGCGACGGCGCCGGCCACGCCACCACCGTCGGTGCCCGGCTGCGCCCTGCCCGGGGATGTGCCGCACTTCGTCGGACGCCGCCGCGAACTCGAAGGGCTGCGGGCCGACATCGACCGGCCGGGCCTCGCCGCGCTGGGCGGCAAGGTTCCCGACGGCAGCCGGGTGCTGCTCGTCGCGGGACGGCCGGGCTCCGGGCGCACCGCGCTCGCGGTCCACCTCGCCAGGGACGTCGCAGGACGGTACGCCGACGGGCAGCACTTCGTACGGCTCACCGGCAGCGGCGGCGAGCGGACACCTCCGGAACAGGCGGCGCGAGCCCTGCTGCGGGCCCTGGGCGCCGAGCCGCCGCTGCCGGAGGCGGACCCTGGTGAGGTGTACGCGGCGCTGCGCGCGGCCCTGGCCGGCCGCCGTACCGTCCTGGTGCTCGACGACGTCTCGCACGCCGACCAGCTGCTGCCACTGCTCCCCGAGGGGCCCGGCAGCCTGGTCGTGGCGACGTCCGAGGGCCCGCTGCCCGGCGTCCCCGACGTACGGCCGTGCACGCTCGGCGGGCTGGACACCGCCGCCGCCGTCGACATGCTGTCGCAGGCGATCGGCTCCACCCGGGTCACCTGCGACCCGCGGGCGGCCGAAACCCTCGCCCAGGAGTGCGCCGGGCATCCCACCGCCCTGCGACTGGTCGCCGCCTGGCTCGCCGCCCAGCCGCGGCTGTCGGTGACCGACGCCATCCGCCGGCTGCGGGCGGTGCCGGACGAGCCGCCGGTCCCGCCGCGAACCGCGCGGCCGTCCGGCGGTCCGTCCGGCGGCCGGCCGGACGTGGAACGGCCCGCCGGGCCGGACAAGAAGCCGAACGCGGGCGGTGAACCGGCCGGGCAGGCCGCGGAAGCGGCGGGGCGGG
>NZ_JASISZ010000024.1:0-75985 GCF_030063355.1 Streptomyces sp. PH10-H1 | reverse complement strand
GTTCACGCGCGCATCCGCGGCGAGCACCGGCGAATCCGCCGCCGGCCACGACGGCGCCGCGGATGCGCGCGTGAACGGCGGCGAGACAGACGCCCCTGGCACCGGCCTCGGCAAGGGCACCGGTACCGGACCCGGCACCGGCCCCGGCACCGGCTCCGGCCGCTCCGCCTCCGCCGTTTCCGCCGCCGTGGAGCCGGATACCGCGCCGCGCGCCACCGCGCCGCCCCAGCTGGTGCGCGCCTTCCGGCTGGTCTACGACTCGCTGCCGTCCACCGTCGCCCGGATGCTCCGGCTGCTGGCGCTCGCCCCGGCCGGACTGGTGGACGCGCACATCGCCTCGGCGCTGGCCGGCTGCTCGGTGACCGCCGCGCAGAGCACACTGGACGACCTCGCCGCGCACGGACTGCTGCACGCGGACCCGGTGGAACCGCCGCTGCCGGCGCAGTACCGGGTGCCCGGGTGCCTGGAACCGCTGCTGAGGGCGCTGCTGGGAACGAGGGACCGGCCGGGCGAGGTACAGCTGGCCAGGGCCCGGATGCTGGAGCGGACGGTACGGCTCCTGCAGTCGTGCCGCATCACCCTGGAGCCCGATGACGCCCCCGGCCGGGCATCGCTCGAGGGACTGCCGCGCTCGATGCGCTTCCCGTCGCGGGCCGCCGCGGCCGGCTGGCTCCGGGCCCGGCTCCCGGCACTCCTGGCCGCCGCTCACACCGCGGTCGCGGACGGTGAACTCGACACCCTGGCACGGCGGTTGGTGGCCAACCTGGTGCGGGCGCTGGGAGCGGACCCGGGCGACGGCGAGACAGCGGGGGAGCGCTACCAGCTGCACGCTCTCGTGCTCGATGTGGCGACCCGCCGCGGGCTGCCCCGCGAGAAGGCGGCGGCGCTGATCAACCTCGCCGACCTCGACGCGGAGGCCGGCAGGACCCGGCAGGCGCTGGACCGCTACCGGGTGGCGCTCGGCGAGGCCCGTGCGGGTGACGACGGTGAGGCGGAAGGCCGCGCCATGGAGTCCATCGCCGGCACCTACCTGGAGCTGGACGACCCGCAGCGGGCCGCCGACTGGTACGGCAGGGCGCTCGCCCTGCGGCAGGCCCGCGGGGAGACCGGTCACGCGGCCCGGCTGCACGGACGGCTCGGCGCGCTCCACACCTACGGCGGCCGGTACGGCACGGCGCTGCGCGAGTGGCGGGCCGCCGCGGGCGCCCACCGGCGGCTGGGGGACGTACCGGCCCAGGCCCGGGCGCTCAGCGAGGCGGCGCGCGTCCAGGAGTACGCGGGACACCCGGAGGATGCCCTGCGGACCTGCAGGGATGCCCTGTACTGGGCCCGGCAGGCCGGGGACGGGCGGCTGGAGGGAGCGGTGCTGCTGCGCATGGCGGACACCCTCGACCGGCTCGGCGACCCCGGCGGCGCGCGACTGCAGCGGGCGGCCGCGAAGCGCCTGCTCAGCCCGGGTGAGGTCCCTGACTGAGCGGGCCCGAAAAGCTGCAGCCCGAAGGCGTCAGCGCCGTCTACCTACGAAACTGCCAATGGTCTCGCTGAAACTAATCACTTTGTAAGGCTGGACAGAGAGTCTTCCTTCACTAGACTGGGCTCCGCCGCGCACATCGCGGTCAGGTCCGACGTGTGCCGCTATCTCGCGCCATGTCAGGACTCCTGCAGCACACCTGTCTTCCACTGAGTGCAAGGACCGTGATCGACGTGAAGGTCGGCATCCCCCGCGAGGTCAAGAACAACGAGTTCCGCGTGGCCATCACCCCCGCCGGCGTGCATGAGCTCGTGCGCCACGGACATGAGGTCTACGTGGAGCAGGGCGCCGGTCTCGGCTCCTCCATCCCCGACGCCGAGTACACCGGCGCCGGCGCGAACATCCTCGGCACCGCCGACGAGGTCTGGGCCACCGCCGACCTGCTCCTGAAGGTCAAGGAGCCGATCGCCGAGGAGTACCACCGCCTCCGCAAGGACCAGACGCTCTTCACCTACCTCCACCTGGCCGCGTCCCGCGCGTGCACGGACGCGCTGCTGGAGTCCGGCACCACGGCCATCGCGTACGAGACGGTCGAGACCGCTGGCCGCCAGCTGCCGCTGCTCGCTCCGATGTCCGAGGTGGCCGGCCGGCTCGCCCCGCAGGTCGGCGCGTACCACCTGATGCGTTCGGTCGGCGGCCGGGGCGTGCTGCCCGGCGGCGTCCCCGGTGTGCAGGCCGGCAAGGCCGTCGTCATCGGCGCCGGTGTCTCCGGCTGGCACGCGACGACGATCGCGCTGGGCATGGGCTTCCACGTGACCTTGCTCGACAAGGACATCAACAAGCTGCGCGAGGCCGACAAGGTCTTCGGCACCCGGGTCCAGACCATTACCTCCAACGCCTTCGAGCTGGAGAAGGCCGTCCTGGACGCGGACCTGGTCGTCGGCGCGGTACTGATTCCGGGCGCCAAGGCGCCCAAGCTCGTCACCAACGAGCTGGTGTCCCGCATGAAGCCGGGATCGGTTCTTGTCGACATCGCGATCGACCAGGGCGGTTGCTTCGAGGACTCGCGTCCTACCACCCACGCCGATCCGACCTTCGAGGTCCACAACTCGGTCTTCTACTGCGTCGCCAACATGCCGGGCGCGGTGCCCAACACCTCGACGTACGCGCTGACCAATGCCACGCTGCCCTACATCGTGGAACTGGCCAACCGCGGATGGCGCGAGGCGCTCCGTCGTGACGCGGCGCTGGCGCTCGGCCTCAACACCCATGAGGGACAGGTCGTTTACGGTCCCGTCGCCGAGGCGCACGACCTGGACGCCACGGATCTCCACACGCTGCTGGGCTGATCAGCGGGCGTATGACCGGCGTTTGGCGGGCATCTGAAACGTCTACACGTCAACACGGCGACAGCGGCCGGGCCTTGGACACCCAAGGTCCGGCCGAGTGCGTCGAACGAGTTGTTTCACCGTTTCGTACCCCGCTGAAACATCGGCGGCGAGGTGGTTACGCCCTTGACAGCGGGGTGTTCGGTTGCCGACACATCACGCCGTGTCCGGTGGATTGTGTTGCTGTGAACCACTGACACGCCATAGAGTCGCCAACCGTCGGCATGCTGTCACGCTGACCTATCGAGAAGTTTCCTGGTCACCAAGGAGGTAAGACGACTTGTGAATGAGTCGACATTTGCTCCCGGGGGTGGTCAACCAGGAATGACCGTTCAGGTCGAGAGCCCCAACAGGCTCGAGACCATCGGTTCCGTCGCGGTCCGCACCTTCGAGGCACGCCGGGCCGACAAGAACACGGAGACGCACCCCACACACGCCATGGCTCCATACGAGGACGATCTGCAGGACGGTCAGTTCTACGACCCAGACGCGGAGTACGAACCGGATCCCGAATACGCGGCCACACTCGCCCCGGACGCTGCCCGTCAGCGCCGTGAGCGGGTCGGTCCGACCGGCCGTCCGCTCCCGTACTTCCCGATCCCCAATCCGCTCACCGACCACGGCCCGGCGAAAATCGTCGCGATGTGCAACCAGAAGGGCGGGGTCGGCAAGACGACCTCGACCATCAACCTGGGTGCCGCGCTCGCCGAGTACGGCCGCCGGGTACTGCTCGTCGACTTCGATCCGCAGGGCGCGCTCTCGGTCGGGCTCGGCGTCAACCCGATGGAACTCGACATCACCGTCTACAACCTGCTGATGGAACGCGGCTTGGCGGCGGACGAGGTACTGCTGAAGACCGCGGTGCCCGGTATGGACCTGCTACCGAGCAATATCGACTTGTCGGCGGCCGAGGTCCAACTGGTCAGCGAGGTGGCGCGCGAGTCGACCCTGCAGCGGGCGCTCAAGCCGCTGATGGCGGACTACGACTACATCGTCATCGACTGCCAGCCCTCGCTCGGCCTGCTGACCGTCAACGCGCTCACCGCCGCGCACTCGGTGATCGTGCCGCTGGAGTGCGAATTCTTCGCGCTGCGCGGTGTCGCTCTGCTGACCGAGACGATCGAGAAGGTCCGGGAGCGGCTCAACCCCGAACTCGAACTCGACGGCATCCTCGCCACGATGTACGACTCCCGTACGGTGCACAGCCGTGAGGTGCTCGCCCGCGTGGTCGAGGCCTTCGACGAGCACGTGTTCCACACCGTCATCGGCCGTACCGTGCGCTTCCCGGAGACCACCGTCGCCGGTGAGCCGATCACCACGTACGCGTCCAACTCCGTTGGCGCCGCCGCTTACCGTCAGCTCGCCAGGGAGGTGCTCGCCCGGTGTCACGCCGAGTGAGTCTCCCGGGTGCGGACGAACTCTTCCGCACCACAGGGGGCATGGGGCTACAGGCCTCCCAGCCCCGTAAGCACGCCAATGGGGACGCCCAGAAGGCCCCACAGGGCGATGGGCGGCTGCGTCCGGTACCTGACAGCCCGGCGGACGAGAACGACGCGCAGACGGGCACAGCGCCCGCCGGCGCCGGCCAGGACGGCGCCCCGGCCGAGCACAGCGGCCGTGAGGGGATCCCGCAGGGCCGTCGTCCGCAGGCCGCCGGCCAGCCGGCCGCGGCCCCGCTGCCCGTCCAGCAGACGCGCCGCAAACAGCAGCGGCCGCGCCCCAGCGGCCGTGAACGGCACGACGAGAAGATCACCGTCTATGTCTCCGCCGAGGAGTTGATGGATCTCGAACACGCGCGGCTCGTGCTGCGCGGGGAACACGGCCTGGCGATCGACCGCGGCCGGATCGTCCGCGAGGCGGTCGCCGTGGTGCTGGCGGACCTGGAGTCGCGCGGGGACGCGAGCATCCTGGTCCGCCGCCTCCGGGGCCGCTGATCCACCGGGCGGTGGTCGGCGTGGCCCGGGCGACGGCGCAGGGGGCGGCTCAGTAGGCTCCCTGCCAGGGGGCCGCCCCCGCCGACCCCGCGCGATGGACAGCGATGCCGATCACCGACGACGACGCCCCCCAGCCACCTCGCCGAGCCCTCGGCCAGGGGCCGGGCCGCCCGGCGGCACCGGCGCCGGAACCGCCCGGGGTGCCCGGGACGATCGCGGCGCCGGCGGATCCCGTGCGGGCGGATCCGGTGCCCGAGGTGCCCGCTCCCGAGGTGCCCGCGCCCCGTGAGCCGGTCGTCGTTCCTGCCGTGCCCGTGCCCTCGCCTGCCGCATCCGCACCCTCGCCTGCCGCATCCGCACCCGTGCCTGCCGCATCCGCGCCCGAAGCCGCTGAGACCGGGGCTTCGCCCGACGGCAGGTTCACCGTGCGGCTGGTGAACTTCGAGGGGCCGTTCGATCTGCTGCTGCAGCTGATCTCGAAACACCGGATGGACGTGACCGAGGTCGCACTGTCCAAGGTCAGCAATGAGTTCATGGCGCACATCCGGGCCATGGGGCCCGACTGGGATCTCGACCAGGCCACCGAGTTCCTCGTCGTCGCGGCGACCCTCCTCGACCTGAAGGCGGCCCGGCTGCTGCCGTCCGCGGAGGTCGAGGACGAGGCGGACCTGGCGTTGCTGGAAGCGCGTGACCTGCTCTTCGCGCGGCTGCTGCAGTACCGGGCGTACAAGAAGATCGCGGCGATCTTCGCCGAGCGCCTGGAGGCGGAGGCCCTGCATCACCCCCGCACCGTCGGGCTGGAGCCGCACCATGCGGACCTGCTGCCGGAGGTGGTCTTCAGCGTCGGCCCCGAGCGGTTCGCGAAGCTGGCCGTGAAGGCGATGCAGCCCAAGCCCAAGCCGCAGATATACACCGATCACATCCACGCCCCGCTGGTCAGCGTCCAGGAACAGGGCGAGCTGGTGGTGGCCCGGCTGCTCGAGCTGGGGGAGACCACCTTCGCCGACCTCGCGGCGGACGCCCCGGACACGCTGACCGTGGTCGCGCGCTTCCTCGCCCTCCTGGAGCTCTACCGGGAGAAGGTGGTCGCGCTGGACCAGGAGGAGGCGCTCGGCTCGCTGCTGGTGCGCTGGACGGGCGGCGGGCGGGGCATCGACACCGCGCAGCGGCTCGTCACCGACGAATTCGACCCGGAGGGCAAAGAATAATGACGGACGACGCCGCGGCTCCGGCCGGCACGCTCTCCGCCGAGGTCGCGGGCCTCGGCCTGAAGCCCGCGCTCGAGGCCGTCCTGATGGTCGTGGACGAGCCGGCCACCGAGGAGCAGCTGGCGACGGTGCTGCAGCGGCCGCGGCGCGCGGTCGCCGACGCCCTGCGCGAGCTGTCCGACGACTACACCGTGCAGGGCAGGGGCTTCGACCTGCGGCTGGTCGCCGGCGGCTGGCGTTTCTACACCCGGCCGGCGTTCGCGCCGGTCGTGGAGAAGTTCGTTCTGGACGGTCAGCAGGCCCGGCTCACCCAGGCCGCGCTGGAGACGCTGGCGGTCGTCGCGTACCGCCAGCCGGTCAGCCGATCGCGGGTTTCAGCGGTGCGCGGAGTCAACTGCGACGGTGTGATGCGGACCCTCCTGCAGCGCGGTCTGGTGGAGGAGGGTGGGACGGAACCCGAAACAGGTGCGATCCTGTACAGGACGACGAACTACTTTCTGGAACGGATGGGCCTGCGAGGCCTGGACGAGCTACCCGAGCTTGCCCCCTTCCTGCCGGAGGCGGACGCCGTCGAGGCGGACTCCTTGGAAGGGGCTCCGTCGTTCGACCCGGATGCACCGGACGATGCAGATACGACGACTCACTCGACGACGGAACTTTGATGCGAAGCAGCGACAGGAACAGCGGCGGCAACCGGAACCCCCGTGGCGGCAACCCGCGCGGCGGCGCGGGCGGTGGCAGCGGTAGCGGCGGCGGCTCCCGTGGCGGCAGCGCCGGCGGCAGCAGCGGTGGCGGATCCCGCGGCGGCGGCTACCCGCGCGGTGGTGGCAGCACGCCCCGCACCTCGGGCAGCGGCCAGCAGCGCGACGAGGAGAAGCGCGCGCAGAGCCCCCGCCCCGAGGAGCGCCGTTACGACGTCGGGAACACCGGACAGTCGGGCGCGAACCGGCCCGGCGGCGTGCCTGCCGCGAAGCCGCGCTACCGCGCGACCGGCAACCTCGGCCGCAAGCCGATCCCGGCCAAGTCGCGCGAGCTCGAAGCCAAGATCGAGGAGCGCAACCGCTCCCGCTACGAGAACAAGCCGGAGATCAAGACTCCGAAGACATTCGGCAACGACCAGGAGGGCGAGCGGCTGCAGAAGATCCTCGCCCGCGCCGGTATGGGATCGCGCCGTGCGTGCGAGGACCTCATCCACCAGCACCGGGTCGAGGTCAACGGCAAGATCGTCGTCGAGCAGGGCATGCGCGTCGACCCGGAGAAGGACGAGATCAAGGTCGACGGCCTGACGGTCGCCACCCAGTCGCATCTCTTCTTCGCGCTGAACAAGCCGGCCGGCGTCGTCTCCACCATGGAGGACCCCGACGGCCGCCAGTGCCTCGGCGACTACGTCACCAACCGTGAGACCCGGCTCTTCCACGTCGGCCGCCTCGACACCGAGACGGAGGGCCTGATCCTGCTCACCAACCACGGAGAGCTGGCTCACCGCCTGACCCACCCGCGGTACGGCGTCAAGAAGACCTACCTGGCCGCGATCCAGGGCCCGCTGCCGCGTGACCTCGGCAAGAAGCTCAAGGACGGCATCGAGCTGGAGGACGGTCTGGCGCGCGCCGACCACTTCCGCGTCGTGGAGAACCTCGGCAAGAACTACCTCGTCGAGGTGACCCTCCACGAGGGCCGCAAGCACATCGTGCGCCGGATGCTGTCCGAGGCCGGCTTCCCGGTCGACCGGCTGGTCCGCACCAGCTTCGGGCCGATCCCGCTCGGCGACCAGAAGTCCGGCTGGCTGCGCCGCCTCACCAACACCGAGGTCGGCATGCTGATGGGCGAGGTCGACCTCTAAACCGGTCGGTCCGCCCAGCCCGGCCCGCTCAGTCCGCTCGGCCCGGCCCGCTCAGTCCGCTCGGCCCGGCCCGTCTCGGCCCGGTCCGGCCGGCCGGGCCGGTCCCGGCGGGACCTGGCGCCGAAAGCACTGGCCCGGCGGGCCGCGGTCCGGCGAGGATGGTGACCATGACCATCCACGCCGACCGCCTGAGCGCCGCGGGCCTGCCCGACCTGCGCCCGGTCCTCGCCGAGCTCACCGGACAGGGCCAGCCACTGCTCTTCGTCACCGTCTCCGGCGCGCACCTGTACGGATTCCCGTCCCGCGACTCGGACGTCGATCTGCGCGGTGTGCACCTCCTCCCCCTGTCCGATCTCATCGGACTGCGGGAGGGCGAGGAGACGCAGACGAGGATGTGGGACCGGGACGGCCTGGAGCTGGACCTGGTCACCCACGACCTGCTGAAGTTCTGCCGGCTGATGCTGCGCCGCAACGGCTACGTACTGGAGCAGCTGCTCTCCCCGCTGACCGTGCACACCAGCGCGGTGCACGGCGAGCTCACCGCCCTGGCGCCCGGTGTCATCACCCGTCAGCACGCCCACCACTACCGCGGCTTCGCGGCGACCCAGTGGCGGCTGTACGAGAAGACCGGCGAGCTCAAGCCGCTGCTCTACACCTTCCGCGCGCTGCTCACCGGTATCCATCTGATGCGCGGCGGCGGTGTCGAGGCCCATCTGCCGGCACTGCTCGGCCAGGTCACCGCTCCCGCCTACGTCGCCGACCTGATCGAGGCCAAGGCGATGGCCGAACACGGGCTGGCGACGGGCATGGGCATCGCGCGCGCCGCCCGGGACGTCGAGGCGCTGCACACCGCCCTGGACGAGGCGCAGGCCGTCTCCCGGCTGCCGGACGAGAACACCGCGTACGACGCTCTGCACGACCTCGTGGTCCGGACGCGGGTGGCGGCGTGAGCGGCGGCGTGCTGCGCCCGGCGACCGGCGCGCTGATCGGGCTCGCCCTCGGGGACGCGCTCGGGTTCCCGACCGAGTTCAACGATGTGCCGTCCATCCTGAAGAAGATGGGCCCGTGGCGGGAGATGGGGCTGCTCTGGCCCGCGATCGTCACCGACGACACCCAGATGACGCTCGCGCTCGGGCGCGGCTTGCGCACCGCGATGGAGCGCGGGCCGCTGGCACCGCTGCGGATGGCGCGGCCGGTCCGCGAGGAGTACGTCGAGTGGTGGCGGTCGCCGGAGAACAACCGGGCGCCCGGCCGGACCTGCCTGGTGGCCTGCGAGCGGCTCAGCCATGAGGGGCGCGTCTGGCAGGACGCGAGCCAGACCGGCTCCAAGGGCTGTGGCGCAAATATGCGGGTCGCGCCGGTCGGTCTGGTGCCGGGGCTCGACGAGGAGACCCGCGCGGGCGCCGCGCAGCTGCAGTCGGCGCTGACCCACGGGCATCCCACCGCGCTCGCCGCGAGCGACCTCACCGCGCACGCCGTGTTCCTCCTCGCGCAGGGCGCCCGGCCGGACGAACTGGTCGGCCTGCTGCGCGGGTACGCCACGGCGAACCGCTCCGTCTACCACCACCGCTGGCTGGACGACCTGTGGACGTACGCGCAGGACCCCCTGCCGACGAGCTTCATCGAGCGCGGCTGGGACGACTGCCTGGCCGTGCTGGACCGGCTGGAGGCGGCGCTGCGCGACCCCGACCCGGAGGCGGACCCCTGTCTGGCCACGGGAGCGGGCTGGATCGCCGAGGAGGCGCTCGCCACCGGGCTGCTGTGCTTCCTGCTGTTTCCCGACGAGCCGGTCACCGTCCTGCGGCGGGCGGCCTGCACCTCGGGGGACTCGGACTCCATCGCCTGCCTGGCCGGTGCCTTCGCGGGCGCCCACCTCGGGGCGGCCGCCTGGCCGGCGGCGTGGGCGGGACGGATCGAGTACCGCGAGGAGCTACTGGAGCTCGGGGCCTTGTGGGACGGGGTCTGAAGCACCGGCCGAGGCGCGGCGCACCCGCACCAGGAAATCCTCGACACGTGCCCGGTCGGGCTCGGACGGCAGCGGCGAACGCGCCGCCGCGGCGTCCGCCGCGTCGTGCAGGGCCGTCATCCAGGCCCGCGCCTCGTCCCAGGAGACCTCGCCGCGCTTGACGGTGAGCAGCCGCTCCCGGTGCTCGCCGACGTCGATCCGCAGCTCGCCCGTGCGCAGTACGTCACGGGCGCTGATCAACAGCCGCAGCAGGTGCATGGCGTGCTTCCAGCGCGGCGCGCCATGGTTCCGGATATCGGCTTCGATCTTGTGCAGCTGCTGGGCGGCATAGCCGCTGAAGGTGGCGTGCACCTGCCGCGACAAGAAGGCGTCGCGCAGGCCGAGCAGCTCGCGGCCGGTGTCGTCGAGGTGCTCCACGAGGGGGGAGTGGAGGCATTCGAGGAGGTTGGGGTTGGCGCGCAGCGCCAGCTCGCAGAAGCGCTCCAGTTCCCATGAGAACTGTTCTTCGCCAGGACCCTCGACATGGGTCGGGGGCTTGGTGAAACGCCAGAAGAGCGCGGTCGGTGCCACGTACACGCCCCGGCGGTCGGTGTCGCTGCCGTCGGTGGCGAGGCCGAAGGCGCGGGAGCCCATGACACAGGAGTAGACGGTGTGGCGGCGTACGAGATCGTGTCCGGGCATGTCGCGATGATGACCGGGCATGCCGCGCTGACGGCCGGGCGTCAGGACCACGGTGTGAGCCGCACCGGGCGGCCCTCCCCGTCCCGTTCGACCTCCAGCATCCCGGTCACCGCCGCGCGGTTGATCCGGCCGTACACGTGGGGAAAGAGGGTGCCCGCCGCGACGCCCGGCGGCGGCGCCGGGTCCGCGGCCTCCCAGCGCACCGGGTGGTCCAGCTCCGTCTCGTCGATGAGCAGTGCCATCAGCGGGCCCGACGTGTCCCGGTAGAACGCGTCGGCCACGGCCAGGGTGACCGGTTCGTCAGGGGAGCAGTGCACGAAGCCGTCCTCGGCGAGGGATGCGGGCGCGTACGGGCGGTCGGGTTCACGGAGCCAGGCGTCCAGCGGGACCAGGTGAAGGATCATGTGCAGTGTTGTACCGGACGGCGGTGTCGTCCAAGTGGCGGGGGCATCCGCCATGGGAGACATTGGCCATGTCCGTCCCAGGGAGAGACGCGGCAAGCCCCCCGGCCGCCCGTCTCGCAGGGCGGTCGCCGCAGCAGTGCGCCCGAGCGCTTGGTTAGGCTTACCGGGTTCGGATGCGAGGCATGAGGGAGCAGTGACGTGGCGGTACGAGCGGTCCGCGGAGCCGTCCAGCTGGAGCGGGACGAGGCGGAGCACATGCGCGGACAGGTGTCCGAGCTGCTCACCGCTCTCCTGGACCGCAACCGGCTCGAAGTGGACGACCTGATCAGCGTGATCTTCACCGCGACCCCGGATCTGCACAGCGACTTCCCCGCGGTGGCCGCGCGCAAGCTCGGCATCGTCGATGTGCCGCTGGTCTGCGCCCAGGAACTGGACATCGAAGGCGCCATGCCGCGCGTGGTCCGCATCCTCGCGCACATCGAGACCACGCTGCCCAGGAGCGAGATCGCGCACGTCTACCTCGGCGCGGCCGCCGCACTCCGCAAGGACATCGCCCAGTGAGGACCGCCCTGGTCATCGGGACCGGCCTGATGGGCACCTCCGCCGCGCTCGCCCTCGTCTCCCGCGGCGTCGAGGTGTACCTGGAGGACCACGACCCGTCCGCCGCGCGCACCGCGGCCTCGCTCGGGGCGGGCAGCACCGTGGCCCCCGAGGGCCCGGTCGACCTCGCGATCGTCGCCGTACCGCCCGCGCATGTGGCGCGCATCCTGGCCGACGCGCAGCGCCGCGGCCTGGCCCGCGGTTACCTCGACGTGGCCAGCGTCAAGGCCGGTCCGCGCCGTGACCTGCAGGCGCTCGGCTTCGACCTGTCCCGCTACATCGGTACCCACCCGATGGCGGGCCGCGAGCGCTCCGGCCCGCTGGCCGGGACCGCCGACCTCTTCGAGGGCCGCCCCTGGGTGCTGACACCGACCCGGGAGACCGAGACCGAGGTGCTCAACCTCGCCCTGGAACTGGTCGCCCTGTGCCGCGCCGTGCCCGTGGTGATGGACGCCGACGAGCACGACCGCGCCGTCGCGCTCGTCTCGCACACCCCGCAGCTGGTCTCCAGCATGGTCGCGGCCCGCCTCCAGCACGCCGAGGACACCGCCGTACGGCTGTGCGGACAGGGCATCCGGGACGTCACCCGTATCGCCGGTTCTGAACCCGGCATGTGGATGGACATCCTGGCCGCCAACCCCGGCCCGGTGGCCGATGTGCTCGCCGAGGTCGCCACCGACCTGACCCAGGCCGTCGAGGCGCTGCGCGGGCTGCAGTCCGCCGACAAGGACGAGCGCCGTACCGGCGCCGACGGCATCGAGGACATCCTGCTGCGCGGCAACGCCGGCCGGGACCGGGTCCCCGGCAAGCACGGGACGGCACCCAAGACCTACGAGATCGTCGCGGTCCTCATCGGCGACCAGCCGGGCGAACTGGCCCGGATCTTCGCCGACGCGGGCGCGGCCGGCGTGAACATCGAGGACGTGCGCATCGAGCACTCGACGGGCCAGCAGGCCGGTCTCATCCAGCTCATGGTCGAGCCGGCGGCCGCGCCGGGCCTGACGGCCGCGCTGCGTGAACGGGGCTGGTCCATCCGGCCGTGAGCCGGCCGGGCGAACGGTCCCGCGGCCGGTTCGGGAGCGGTTCGGGAGCGGTTCGCGGGCGACCGGAAACGGCCGGGGACAACGGCTGTGGTACATGCGCTGGTGCCCGGCCGGTAACCTTATGGGATGGCATCCGGCGTCAGCTCGGCCGCCCCTACCCCGTAACCGTGCCCAAGGAAGGCCCTCGCGCTGTGGAAACTCCGGTGATCGTCGCCATCGACGGCCCCTCGGGCACGGGTAAGTCCAGCACCTCCAAAGCCGTCGCGGCCAAGCTCGGCCTCAGCTACCTCGACACCGGCGCCCAGTACCGGGCGATCACCTGGTGGATGCTGAGCAACGGTGTGGATGTGCGCGACAACGAGGCCGTGGCCAATGCCGCCACCAAGCCCGTCATCGTGTCCGGCACGGAACCCGTCGGCCCGACCATCACCGTGGACGGCGAGGACGCCTCAGGGCCGATCCGCACCCAGGAGGTCACCGCCGCGGTCAGCGCCGTCAGCGCGGTGCCCGAAGTGCGCACCCGGCTGGTCGGGCTGCAGCGCGCGGCCGCCGCCTCCGCGCCGGGCGGCATCGTCGTGGAGGGCCGCGACATCGGCACCACGGTGCTGCCCGACGCCACCCTCAAGATCTTTCTGACCGCCTCCGCCGAGGCCCGCGCGTCCCGCCGCAGCGGCGAGCTCAAGGGCTCGCAGACGGTGGGGGCGACCCAGGCCGCCCTGGTCAAGCGGGACGCCGCCGACTCCGGCCGCAAGACCTCGCCGCTCGCCAAGGCGGACGACGCCATAGAGGTGGACACCACCGACCTCACCCTCGACCAGGTCATCGAGTGCATCGTCACCCTGATCGAGGAGAAGCGGGCGGCTCGGTGACGTCTCAGCACCCGACGGCGCCCGGCCCGCGCGGAGCGGCGGTCGGCCGCCGCATCGGCATCGGCCTGATGAACGGCCTGTGGCGGCCCCGCGTCCTCGGTTCCTGGCGGGTGCCCGCCCACGGGCCGGTCATTCTCGCGGGCAACCACTCCCACAACGTGGACGGGCCGATGATCATCGGCACCTCCCCGCGTCCCGTGCACTTCCTGGTCAAGAAGGAAGCGTTCATCGGACCGCTGGACCCGTTCCTGCGCGGCATCGGCCAGCTCGCCGTCGACCGGGAGAGCGCCGACCGCACCGCGATAGCCGCCGCGCTCGGCGTTCTGGCGCGCGGTGGAGTGCTCGGGATCTTCCCGGAGGGCACCCGCGGTGCGGGCGACTTCGCGGAGCTGCGCTCCGGACTCGCGTACTTCGCGGTGCGCTCCGGCGCGCCCGTCGTACCGGTCGCCGTCCTGGGCAGCGCCCGCCAGGGACGGGTGATAGCCGGACTGCCACCGCTGCGCAGCCGGGTCGACATCGTTTTCGGGGACCCGTTCGAAGCGGGTGACGGAAGCGGCCGACGCACCCGTACGGCGATGGACGCCGCCACGTCGCGCATCCAGGAGCACCTCACCGCGCACCTGGCCCACGCCAAGCAAGCCACAGGCCGCTGAACCACACCAGGTTCGGTAGCCACCACTGTTGATCGACGGAGAGCTTTTCATGGACAACCAGAACGAACACGGCGACGTCGGCGCGCTCGGCGACGACGAGTACGCGGAGTTCATGGAACTCGCGGCCGAGGAAGGCTTCGACCTCGAAGAGGTCGCAGGCGACCTGGCGGCGGCGGGCCACGGCCCGCTCCCGGTGCTCGCCGTCGTCGGCCGCCCGAACGTCGGTAAGTCGACGTTGGTCAACCGCATCATCGGCCGCCGTGAGGCGGTCGTCGAGGACAGGCCGGGCGTCACCCGTGACCGGGTCAACTATGAGGCGAACTGGAACGGCCGCCGCTTCCGGATCGTCGACACCGGTGGCTGGGAGCAGGACGTCCTCGGCATCGACGCCTCCGTCGCCGCCCAGGCCGAATTCGCGATCCAGGCCTCCGACGCGGTGTGCTTCGTCGTGGACTCCACGGTCGGCGCCACCGACACCGACGAGGCCGTCGTCCGGCTGCTGCGCAAGTCGGGCAAGCCCGTCGTACTCGCCGCGAACAAGGTCGACGGCCTGTCCGGCGAGGCGGACGCCGCCGCGTTGTGGAACCTGGGCCTGGGCGAGCCGCACGCCGTCTCGTCGCTGCACGGCCGCGGCACCGGCGACCTGCTCGACGCGATCATGGCGGTACTCCCCGAGGCACCCGCGATGACCTTCGGCGAGATCGTCGGCGGCCCGCGCCGTATCGCGCTGATCGGCCGTCCGAACGTCGGCAAGTCGAGCCTGCTCAACAGGGTCGCGGGCGAGAACCGGGTGGTCGTCGACAAGGTCGCCGGCACCACCCGCGACCCGGTCGACGAGCTGATCGAGCTCGGCGGCATCACCTGGAAGTTCATCGACACCGCCGGTATCCGCCGCAAGGTGCACCTGCAGGAAGGCGCGGACTACTACGCGTCGCTCCGTACGGCCGCCGCGCTGGAGAAGGCGGAGGTCGCGGTGGTCCTGATCGACACCAATGAGTCGATCAGCGTCCAGGACACCCGGATCATCACCATGGCCGTCGAGGCCGGGCGCGCCGTCGTCATCGCCTACAACAAGTGGGACCAGATCGACGAAGAGCGCCGCTATTACCTCGAGCGCGAGATCGAGCAGGACCTCGTCCAGGTCCAGTGGGCGCCGCGGGTGAACGTCTCGGCGCTCACCGGCCGCCACATGGAGAAGCTCGTCCCGGCGATCGAGGCCGCGCTGGAGGGCTGGGAGACGCGCATCCCCACCGGCCGCCTCAACGCCTTCCTCGGCGAACTGGTCGCCGGCCACCCGCACCCGATCCGCGGCGGCAAGCAGCCCCGCATCCTGTTCGGGACGCAGGCCGGTGTCAAGCCGCCGCGGTTCGTGCTCTTCGCCTCGGGCTTCCTGGAGGCGGGCTACCGGCGCTTCGTCGAGCGCCGGCTGCGCGAGGAGTTCGGATTCGTCGGCACTCCGATCCAGGTCTCCGTCCGGGTCCGCGAGAAGCGCGGCCGCAAGAAGTAGGACGCGCGAAACGGGCCGCGAGCAGCGGGCCGCCGCCGGAAGCAGACCGCCACGGGCGGGCCGCACGGGCTCCTTGCCGGAGCCGTACGGTCCGCCCGTGTGCGTCCAGGGCCCGTTAGAGCCCGTACATCCGGTTGTCGGGGCGGCCGGGCGGCAGTGCCGCCGGGCGGTTGCCGCGGTGCCGTCCGGGCGCGGTGTCGTACGGGCGCTGCTCCTCGTGCCAGGTCGCGAACACGTTGAACTGCATGGCCTCCTCGCCGGAGCGGTCGCCGGGCAGAGCCCGGAACAGCCTGCGGTACTCCGAGTAGAGGGCGTCGTAGATCGGTGTGCCTGTGCCACCACCGGACGGATCCTGTGCGCTGCGCATGGCCGGGATCTGGCTCTGGAAAGGGGCTCGGGAGAATGCGTCAAAAGTGTGCACGAATGTGCCAACGACTGCTGACCGTCCCAAGATGCGGGCGGTAGGCATAAATGCGGATCTTTGACGATGAAAAGGGGCGCATACGGATTCCCGTACGCGCCCCTACGTGTGACGGTTCATCAGCCCGCACGGGCGGCTCAGGTGCCCGAGAGCCGCATCGTCCCGGCCACCAGCAGACCGCGGTTGCACGCGCGTTCCAGCGCGACGCGCATCAGGTCCTCGCGGGGCTGCCGGCCGATGGAGTCGGCCGGGGCCGCGTAGACGTACACCTCATTGGTGCGGTTCACCGCGTTGCGCCAGCCGTCGCTCACCTGCAGCGGCTGATGGGCCTGCCACCAGGCGGTGGAGGGGCCGCTGGGGGCGCCCGGCTGCAGGACCGCGTGCAGCTGGCCCATGGCCAGCAGTACCGACCAGCCGGTCAGGGCGGGCGGCGGCACGGCCAGGTCGAGCTGGGGCATGAACCCCTGCTCGATCATGAGGGGGAGGAAGTCGTCCCCGTCGGCCTCGGCACCCGGGCGGCTGATGGCCCCGGTCGGTTCGACCACCAGGGCGGCGCGCAGGGTTCCCTCGACCAGCACCAGCCCGCAGGTGATGCCCAGCACCGCCTGGCGGGGCGCCTCCGCGCTCCCGGCCTCCGGCACGGCATCCGCCGGGCCGGCCGCCGGCCCGCCCGACGCGTCGTCGGCGGTGATGCTGCGCACCGCGCCCTGGAGCTGCTCCTCCGAGACCGGCACCACCTGGGAGGGGATGCAGGTCGCGTGGGCGAAGGCGAGCACCGCGGTCTCGTCGCTGACGAACAGGACCGTACTGGTGCGCTCCTGTCCGGTGTCGCCGGGGGTACGGCAGGAGGTGCAGTCGTAGGCCCCCGGGGCGTTCTCACCGGCGAGCAGGCGCGTGGCCTCCTCCTCGCCGATCTCGGCGCGTACCTCGGCGCTGACGTCGAGCATGGGCGGCACGGAGGCCTCCTTGACTGTGCGGCTGCGGTTTGCTGCGCTGGGCGTTCCCCGGCGCATAGTGACAACGGATGATCTGTGGTGAGGGTCACGCCCTTCGCGGCATCCGATCCCGCCGCCGGGTGCGGAGGGTGATCGGTTGCCCGGAGGGCCTCACTCCATGTCGAACTCCAGTACTGGTCAAGGTACGTATCGCTATGAAGTGAGTCACAACGAGTGCTGCGCGTATGGCGTCTTAACTCGATATGACATCCCCAAAGGGTCGGAGAAAATACGTCCTTACTTCGGGTAACAGTCAAGTGGCCTGCAACGACCCGGATTTGGTTGATAAGGGCTCCGGAGGTGCCTAGGTTCTCGGTCCGTGTGCAAAGAGCACCGCCCGGGTTCGGACGGGCACCGGCGTCCGAACGCCGGTGCCCGTTCTTGAGGCACGAGGGGGAACCCCGGGTTCCGTGGAGAGGGAAACCATGGTCTTGGCCAAGTACCGAATCACCGCTGTGCTCACCGGCATGGCCGCACTGAGCCCGCTGGCCGTTCTGGCCGCCGGAGGACAGGCCGCGGCGGCCGACGGCGGAGTGTGGGACCGCATCGCCCAGTGCGAGAGCGGCGGCAACTGGCACATCGACACCGGTAACGGCTATTACGGCGGACTGCAGTTCGCCGCGGGAACGTGGCGGTCGAACGGCGGCGCCCAGTACGCCGCGACCGCCGACCGGGCGACGCGTGAGCAGCAGATCGCCATCGCGACCAAGGTACAGCGGGCCGGCGGATGGGGGGCGTGGCCGGTCTGCGCGCGGCGGGCGGGAGCGTACGGCAGCGCACCGTCCGTCGGTACCCCGAAGGCGAGTGCGCCCAAGGCGGGCACCCCGAAGGAGAACACGGCGCGGCCCACGGCGCAGGAGCCGAGCGCCGCCGAGCGCGCGAACCGCGGCCAGGAGCGCAGCGCGATCGCGGTCACCTCCGGAGCGGTGGGGGCTCCGCTGGCCGGCCGGCTCCCCGCGTGGTGGCCCGCCTGGTGACGGTGCCGGCTCCCCGCTGAGGATGTCCGCCGGGCGCCGGTCCCGTCGGTGGTCCGACCGGGTGAGGCGCCCGGCGCGCCGGGCGTGGTGCGGGCCGGACGAGAAGGGGATGTGCTTAGCGTGACCCGCTATGAACGCCCAGTCCTCATTTCATTGCATCAACGTATGTATCGGGCGGCGGGCGATGGTCCTCGCGACGGCCGCCGCCACGGTCTGCGCCGCTCTGATCCCCTTCACGGGCACGCCCGCCCGCGCCGCCGTCCCCCTGGCCCGCTCCGACACCTCGACCCGCTCGGACACACCACCGTCCCGCTCCGACGCACCACCCGGCCCCACCGGGACCGCCGCCCACGCCGGTAGTCCGGTGGGCACCCCGGCCGTACCCCGCCCGACGGTATGGGACGGCATCGCGATGTGCGAGAGCAGCGGCGACTGGCACATCAACACCGGCAACGGCTACTACGGCGGTCTGCAGTTCTGGCAGTCGACCTGGGAGGAGTTCGGTGGTCTGAAGTACGCCCCGCGGGCCGATCTGGCCACCCCGGCGCAGCAGGTCGCCGTCGCCCAGGAAGTCCTGCGCGTGCAGGGATGGGACGCCTGGCCCGTGTGCGCCAAGGAGCTGAACCTCAAGGGCCAGGTGCACATCGTGGAGGCGGGCGACACCCTGCTGTCGGTCGCCACCCGGTTCAAGGTGCGCGGCGGCTGGCAGGAGCTGTACCGGGTCAACAAGTTGACGATCGGGCCCGATCCGGACCGGCTCGACGTGGGCACGCTGCTGCTCATTCCGGACGCTCAGCGGGCTCGCCTGTGAACACCACCGCCCCGCGCCGCAGTTCGTGGATCTCGGCGGTGGCCGGGCGCAGCGCTGCGGGCAGCCGCTGCTCCGCCACGACCACGGTGCGGTCACCGTTCGCGGTGAGCCCGGCCAGCACGCCGTAGGCACGCGACGCGGCCTCGGGCGACAGGCCGAGGCCCGGCTCGTCGAGCAGTACGAGCCGGGCCCGGGTCAGCAGCGCCCGCGACACCGCCAGCATCCGCTGCTCGCCGCCGGAGAGCGTTCCGGCCCGGCGGTGCAGCAGCGGGCGCAGCGCGGGGAACACGTCGAGCGCGAGGTCATGGCCGCCGCCCGGGTCGGCGGCCCAGGCCCCGGGGGAGGCACCGCGACGGGCGGGGGAGCCTGAGCTGGGACCCGCGCCCGGACCCGCGCCCGGACCCGCGCCGTCGTCCGTGAAGAGCGCCAGGTTCTGGGCCACCGTGAGAGAGCCGAAGACCGGGCGCCGGTCCGGTACGAACGCCAGCCCGAGCCGGGCCCGCCGGTGCGCGGGCAGCCGCGTCACGTCGGTGCCCTGCCACAGCACCCGCCCCGCGCTGAGCGGCACCGAGCCGGCGAACGCGCGGAGCGCGGTGGTACGGCCCGCGCCGTTGTGGCCGAGCAGCACGGTGACGCTGCCGCGGGGGACGGCCAGGTCGACCCCGTGCAGCGCCTCCAGAGGGCCGTAGCGCACCCTCGCGTCGTACAGCGCGATCTCGATGCTCATCGCGGGCCTCGCCCGCCTCGCGGGCCCGGTGGATCCGCCGCCGTCTCCGCGGGGAGGCGGGGCGCGGGCAGTGCAGCGGCGGGTGGCACCGTGCCGGGCAGCACTGCGGCAGGCGGGCCCGCCGCGGTGATCCGGCCGTCGGTCATCACGTACACGAAGTCGGCGAGCGCGCCGACGAGTTCGAGATCGTGCTCCACGAGCAGCAGCGCCATGCCGTCGGCGGCCAGTGCGCGCAGCACGTTGCCCAGCGTCCTGGCCTCGTCGCTGTCGAGTCCGGCAGCCGGCTCGTCGAGCAGCAGTACCAGGGGGGCGCCCGCGAGCGCCCGGCCCAGTTCCACCCGGCGCAGCGTGCCGGTGGGCAGGCCCGCGGCGGGAGCGTCTCGTACGGGACCCAGCGCGAGCAGCCGCAGGATCCGTTCGACCGCCTCCGGGTCGCGGACAGCGCCCTGTTCCGCGCCGATCCGGATGTTCTCGGCGACGCTCAGCCCGGGGAAGACCGCCAACTGCTGGAACGTGCGCGCCAGTCCGAGCCGGGCGCGCCGGTGCGGCGGCAGCCGGGTGATGTCCCGGCCCCCCAGCAGCACCCGGCCGCCCTGCGGGCGCGCCGTTCCGCACAGGCAGTCGAACAGCGTGCTCTTGCCCGCCCCGTTCGGCCCGGTCAGCGCCGTCACCCTGCCGGGCGGCACCACCAGGTCGACCCCGTCCACGGCGGCGATCCCGTCATAGCTCAGACGTATCCGCCGCGCGGTCAGCCGGACCCCGCCGGGCGTCGCGTTCGCGCGTGGTGCCACCCGGCGGACGGACCGGCGGGACGGTCGCACATCGGGCGGACCGGGCGGCCCGCCCGGCGGTGCCGCGAAGCCTGCGGCACGGATCACCAGAGGGAGGTACCGGAGCCGCAGGACGGCGGGGAGACCGCCGGGGGTGCGGCCCAGGAGAACGGCGAGGACCCCGACGACCGCGGCGGCGACGCCTTCCCGCGTGCCGGCGTCGAGGCCGACGAGGAGAGCGGCCGCGGCCAGCGCGCCGAGTGGGCTGTCCGCGCCCAGCACGAGCACGGCGGCGAACCACAGCAGTCCGCGCAAGGGGTCGAAGGCCTGGACGTCGAAGCTCTGGACGCCCATCCCGAGCATCCCGCCGCCCAGCGCCGCGAACCCCGCACCCGCCACGAACGTGAACAGCTTCAGGACGGGGACGGGGACCCCCGCCGCCGCGGCGCCCGCCTCATGGTCGCGCACGGAGGCCAGGGCGCGGCCGGTCCTGCCCCGGCGCAGCAGGTGCACGACGGCCAGCGAGGCGGCCAGCAGGCCGAGTTCGAGGACGTAGTACGCCCGGTCGGCGGTGAACCCCGCCGGGCGCCGCAGTTCGAGACCCGAGGTGGCGTACGGCTGTGCGAAGACGAAGCGGCTCACCGCGACTCCCACCGCGAACGTCGCCAGTGCGAGCGCCAGACCGCGCCGCCGGACGGCGGGCGCACCGGTCAGCAGGCCGAGCGGGGCGACGAGGACCACCGCGAGGGCGAGCGCGGGCAGTTCGGGGAGCGCGGGCACCGCGGGGAAACGGCCGGCCGCGAGCAGCGCGGTGAACAGCGCGCCGAGCCCTGCGTAGGCGGCCTGCCCGAGGGAGATCTGACCGCCCAGCCCGGTCACCACTACCAGCGAGAGCAGGATCAGGCCCATCGCGGGGACCTGTACGGAGGTCGTCAGATCGGTGCCCGCCAGGCCGAGCGGCAGCAGGAAGAGGATGCCGCAGACCGCCCACGCCCAGGGCGGGGCACGGAAGCGGACCGTGACCGGTGGCGCGGGAGCGGTTCCCGGCGACGCTTCGCCGATCGCGGGCATCAGCAGGGCCGCCATCAGCAGGGCGACGACGAACAGGTTCGCGCCCACGGCCTGGAGCAGTGGTTCCTGCCAACTGCCCCGCGGATGCAGCCGGGTGAGCTGGCTCTGTCCCACCCCGACCGCCAGGGCGACGCCGATCGCCACCGGCAGGCTGCGCATTCCGGCGGCGACGGCGACCGCCATCGTCTCCATGACGAGCAGCGACAGCCCGTACGGATCGAGCCGGATGTACGGCGCGAGCAGCACCCCGCCCAGACCCGCCGTGAACGAGCCGAACGCCCAGCCGGCCGCCGCGATCCGGTCCGCGTCGATCCCGCCCAGCGTGGCGAGCCGCCGGTCGTCGACGACAGCGCGCAACCGGGTGCCGAACCGCGACCACCGGGTGACGGCGCCGACCGCGCCCGCCAGCGCGGCCACCGCCGCGAGCTGCGCCCAGGGATCCTCCGGCACGATCACGGGCGCGTCGCCCCGTGCGTCGCCGCCCCACGCCAGATACGCGGCGCCGACCAGCAGCACGAACACCCCGAGCGTGGCGACCAGCGTCTCGGCCGGGCCCGCCTCGCGGGCCGCCAGCGGCCGGAAGACGGCCCGGTCCAGCGCGAGGCCGATGCCCGGCGCGACCACCAGCAGGCTGAAGGCCGCCGCGGGCGCGAGCGGCCAGCCGTGAACCACCACCAACTCCCGCAGCACGTACGCCGTCACCATGGCTATCGCGCCGTGCGCGAGGTTGAACACCCCCGTCGCGCGATAGGTGACCACCAGGCCGATACCCGTCAGCGCGGCGGCGCTGCCGACCGCGAGTCCCGCGAGGGTGAGGTCGTACGTCAACGAGGCCACGTCAGCGGCCCGGCGCGCACACGGGGCAGGGCGTCAGCGCCCGCGCTCTGACGTCGGCGGGGCCGGCCGGGGCCGCGTCCGGCTTGCCCTGGACCAGCGGGCAGTCGGGGCGGTGCAGCAGGGTGCCGCCGGGCACCGCGACGGGCGGGCCCGCCGAGACGGCGACCGGCTCGATCCCCGCGCCGTCCCGCTCGTCCTTCTCCTTCCTCGCGTTCCTCGCGTTCCGTGCGTCCTGTGCCGCTCGTCCCGGGCCCTGCCGGTCGGAGTCGGGATCGGAGGCGGGGTCGGAGGGCCGTGGCCCGGGCCGGGAGGCCAGGACGGCGCCCGCCACGATGAGAGCCGCGCCGGGGATCGATGAGGAGGCGAGGTATGGAATCTGGCGTTCCGCGTACCGTTCGCCCGCCACCCCGTACCAGCCCAGCACGCACAGCACGGCGCCGGCCGCGAGCAGGAGCCAGCCGATCCGGTGGACGTAGTGGACGTAGGGGCCCCACGGGCCGAAAGTGGGTGTCGAGTCGGCTTGCTTCTCACCGCGTATGGGCATGTTCACCGATTAGCGCCAATATGCCGGTGGGGGCAATACCCCGAACCGTATGGTCCGAACGGGAGATGGTGGAGCACATGGTCCGTTCCGCACGCGCGAAGTCCGCCGCGGTGCTGTTGACCACGGCGATGCTGGTCGCGCTGACCGGATGCGGGGGCGGCGGGAGTGGCGGTGACACGCCGTCGAAATCCCCCTCCACCGGGTCCGGCGCCGCTACCGACACCACCACCACGGCCGCCGCGCCGGACAGCGGGACGGCCGAGGTGCAGATCCGGCAGAACTGGGAGAAGTTCTTCGCCCCGGGGACGAGCATCGACGCGAAGGCCAAACTGCTGGAGAACGGCGAACAGCTCGGGCCGCTGCTCAACTCGTTCTCGGGTGACGGCCGGGTCGGCCAGGTACGTGCGAAGGTCGGCCAGGTCCATCTCACCTCGGCCACGGCCGCCGAGGTGACGTACACGCTCTCCCTGGAGGGCAATGACGTGCTGCCGAACACGCTGGGCACGTCGGTACTGCAGGACCAGGTGTGGAAGGTCTCGGTCAAGAGCCTCTGCGCCCTGATCGCCCTGGATTCCGGTGGAACCACGGCGCCGGGCTGCTGACCGCGCGGTGGCGCGCGGCACCCGTGGCCGCGGCGGCACCCGTGCCCGGCGGGGCGCCCGGCTGAGCGTCAGATCCCGGGCCGCCGCTGTGGCAGCCCTCGTGGTGGCGGGCTGCGGCAGCCGGCTGCCCGAACGCGACTTCACCGACCGCCCGACCGCCACGACGTCCGCGGCGGCGCCGGTCCGCGTCGGCATCGTCACCAGCGCCACGAGCCCGGTCGGCGGCGGGGCCTTCAGCGGACCGCGGGACGGCGCGCTCGCGTATCTCGACGCGCTGAACGCCAGGGGCGGCGTCTACGGGCACCGGGTGGAGGCGGTCACCTGTGACGACGGCGGCAGCGGCGTGGGAAACAGCGAGTGCGTACGCCGACTTGTCGACCAGGACAAGGTGTTCGCGCTGGTGGCGACCAGCGCCCTCGACTACGCGGGAGTCTCGTACGTGAGCCGCAAGGGCGTCCCCGACATCGGCGGCATCCCCATTGGCACGGCGTACGACACCTACCCGCATCTGTACGGCATCTACGGCAGCGACGCCCCCCGGGAGGGCACTCCCGGCTGGGGCGGCACGCTGTACGCCGGCACCGAGGTCTACCGCTGGTTCAAGGAGAAGCAGCAGGCCCGTACCGCCGCGGTCGTCTACTACAACCAGTCCGCCTCAGCGCGGTACGCGCAGCAGCTCCTGCAGGGACTGCGGGCCGAGGGTTACAAGACGATCAGTGAACAAGTCGACTTCGCACTGCCCAACTTCCGTGCGGTCGCCGCCGATCTGCGGGCCCGCGGTGTCGACATTCTCTTCGATGCCATGGACACCCACGGCAACGGCCGGCTGTGCCGGGCCATGCAGGCGGCCGGTGCGACGGTCTCCGCCAAGGTCACCAACGTCCAGAACTGGGCCTCGACCGTGCCCACCGACTACCAGGACGCGGCGGGCTGCCGGAACGCGCTCTGGGCCACCTCGGCGAGCCGCAACTACGACGAGACCGGCCAGCCCGCCGTCGCCGCCTTCCGTGCCGGCATGACCGCCTGGCAGCGCGCCCACGGCAAGGAGCCGGGCCAGTTCTCCCAGTGGCGGCTGGAGGGCTGGGCCGCAGCGATGTGGCTCACCGACGCCCTCGCCGGCTGCACCGCGGGCGGCGCGGCCCCGGACCGCGGCTGCGTCGAGCGGTACATGAGCCGGGCGCAGCCCTACGACGCGCGGGGACTGCTGGCCCCCGTCACCTTCGCCGCGCTGCCGGATCCGCCCGCCACCCGCCGTACCTGTCTGTCCGTCGCCCGCTGGTCGGACGCCGCGCAGGGCGGGCACGGCGGCTGGGTCACCCAGGGAGGTGAGCCGGCGAGCAACTGCCTCACGGTTCCCCAATTGCCCTATCGTCCCTAAAACCCGTCCGGCCAGGACTTGCTATCGTCCCTGGACGACCACGGGCGGCGAATCCATCGGGCAGCCCAGCCGGGAGACACGGGAACGCATGCGCATCTCATTCCTGATCCACAACGCGTACGGAATCGGCGGCACGATCCGTACGACGTGCAACCTCGCCGGCAAGCTGGCCGAGAAGCACGATGTGGAGATCATCTCCGTCTTCCGGCACCTGGACGATCCGCTGTTCGCGTACGACCCCCGGGTACGGCTGCGCCATCTGGTCGATCTGCGCAAGGACAGCCAGGACACCGACCTCGAGGACCCCCGGCGCAAGATCCCCGCCACCGTCTTCCCGTCGTCCGACCGCCGCCACGACCACTACAGCGCCCTCACCGACGAACGCATCGGCCGTCACCTGGCGCGGCTCGACGCGGACGTCGTCGTCGGCACCCGCCCCGGCCTGAACGTGCACATCGCACGGCAGGCCCCGCGCGGCATCGTGCGAGTCGCCCAGGAGCACCTCACCCTGGACACCCACTCCACCAAACTCGTCCTCCTGCTGCGCCGGCTGTACCCACGGCTGGACGCGGTGGTCACCACCACCGCGGCCGACGCCGCCGCCTACCGCCGCCGGATTCCCGGAGTGCTGGTCGCACCGGTTCCCAACAGCGTCCCCGCCTCCGGTACCGCCCCTTCGAAGTGCACCGAGCCGGTCGTGGTCGCCGCCGGCCGGCTGGCCCCCGCGAAGTGCTACGACGACCTCATCCGCGCCTTCGCCAAGGTCTCGGCGGAACGGCCGGACTGGACCCTGCGGCTGTACGGCGCCGGCGGCGAGCAGAAGAAGCTGGCCGCCCTCATCGGCGAGCTCCACGTCCGGGACGCCGTCCGCCTGATGGGACCCGCCTCGCCGCTGGAGCCGGAACTGGCCAAGGCGTCGGTCCTCGCCGTCTCCTCCAGCATGGAGTCCTTCGGGATGACGATCGTCGAGGGCATGCGGGCGGGCCTTCCCGTCGTCAGCACCGACTGTCCGCTCGGCCCGCGCGAGATCATCTTCGACGGTGTGGACGGCCTGCTCGTACCGCCCCGCGACATCGACGCGATGGCCGCCGCGCTGCTGCGGCTGATCAACGACGACGAGCTGCGCGCCACGATGGGCCGCGCGGCGCTGGCCAAGGGCGAGCGCTACGACCCCGACCGGATCGCCCAGCTGCACGCGGACCTCTTCCAGCGGCTGCTCGACGCCCGCGCCCGCCCCGGCGGCCAGGGGCGCGCCGCGCTCGTGTCGGGCGCCGGGCAACTGCTCGGCGCCGCGTACACCCTCGGTGACGTGGCGATGGCGGCGGGCCGCAAGGCCAGGCGCATGCTGCGCAAGTGACGCCGCATCGATGACGCGTGATCAGTGGCGCTTGTCCAGTGACGGTTCGTCGGAGCGCGGCGCCGGTCGGCCCAGGCCCACCACCTCCGGATGGTGCAGATCGAAGGCCGGGCATTCGGAGCGAATCCTGGGCAGCGTCGCGAAATTGTGCCTCGGCGGCGGGCAGGAAGTGGCCCACTCCAGCGAGCGGCCGAACCCCCACGGATCGTCAACCGTCACTTTTTCGCCGTATTTTGCTGTCTTCCAGACGTTGTAGAGGAACGGTAGCGTCGACATTCCGAGCAGGAACGCACCGATCGACGAGATCGTGTTGAGCGTGGTGAATCCGTCCGCCGCCAGATAATCCGCATACCGTCGCGGCATTCCCTCGACACCCAGCCAGTGCTGTACCAGGAATGTGGTGTGGAATCCGACGAACAGCGTCCAGAAATGGATTTTCCCCAGCCGTTCGTCGAGCATCTTTCCGGTGAACTTCGGCCACCAGAAGTAGAATCCGGCGAACATCGCAAACACCACCGTGCCGAACACCACGTAGTGGAAGTGCGCCACGACGAAGTACGTATCACTGACATGGAAATCCAGCGGCGGTGAGGCGAGAATGACACCGGTCAGCCCGCCGAAGAGGAAGCTCACCAGAAATCCGACCGCCCACAGCATCGGTGTCTCGAACGACAGCGATCCATTGATCATCGTGCCGATCCAGTTGAAGAACTTCACCCCTGTCGGCACCGCGATCAGGAACGACATGAACGAGAAGAACGGCAGCAATACGGCACCGGTCACGAACATGTGATGCGCCCACACCACGATGGACAGTCCGGTGATCGCCATCGTCGCACCGATCAGCATCACGTAACCGAAGATCGGCTTGCGCGAGAACACCGGGATGATCTCGGAGATGATGCCGAAGAACGGCAGCGCGATGATGTAGACCTCCGGATGGCCGAAGAACCAGAACAGGTGCTGCCACAGCAGCGCCCCGCCGTTCTGCGGCTCGAACACCACGGAGCCGAAGCGCCGGTCCGCCTCCAGGACCAGCAGCGCCGCCGCCAGCACCGGGAACGCCATGATCACCAGGATCGAGGTGAACAGGATGTTCCAGGTGAAGATCGGCATCCGGAACATCGTCATGCCCGGCGCGCGCATCCCGATGATCGTGGTCAGGAAGTTCACCGCGCCCAGGATCGTGCCGAAACCGGCGAGCGCCAGTCCCATGATCCACATATCCGCGCCGATACCGGGGGAGCGGGTCATGCTGTTCAGCGGCGCGTACGCGAACCATCCGAAACTCGCCGGCCCGTCCGGGACCAGCAGACCGCCCACCACGATCAGACCGCCGAACAGGTACAGCCAGTAGGAGAACATGTTCAGCCGCGGAAAGGCCACATCCGGCGCACCGATCTGCAACGGCATGATCTCGTTGGCGAAACCGGCGAAGGCCGGAGTGGCGAAGAGCAGCAGCATGATCGTGCCATGCATCGTGAACGCCTGGTTGAACGACTCGTTCGTCATGAACTGCAGGCCGGGGCGGGCGAGTTCGGCGCGCATCAGCAGCGCCATCACCCCCGCCGCCAGGAAGAATCCGAACGACGTGATCAGATAGAGATGGCCGATCTTCTTGTGATCGGTGGTGGTGAGCCAATCCACCACCACCCGGCCAGGATGACGCTCCCGAGCCGTTTCGGGCGCCGTCTCCTTCGTCGGTGCGGTCATCGACGCCCCTTTGTTCTCGGACACCTGTCGGTTCTCCGGGCAAGCAAGACCCCATGATGCTCTCCGACCAGGCCGCTGCGCGAGAGTGCGTAGGCCATCTGGCCGAGCCGGTTCAGCAGCAGTAGCGTGCGCGGCATCAGCCCTCGCCGGCACCAGGCAACACCAAAGGAGAAGGCCCATGACGGTCTATCAGCCCCCGGGAAACTCTGGAAGCCCCGCGTCCTTCCCCTCCCGGTACGAGAACTGGATCGGCGGCGAATGGACCGCTCCGGTCGAAGGCGGATACTTCGAGAATCCGACGCCCGTCACCGGAGACGCGTTCACCGACATAGCCCGCTCCACCGCCGCCGACGTCGAACTCGCCCTGGACGCGGCCCACTCGGCGGCACCCGCTTGGTCGCGTACCGCCCCCGCGGAACGGGCGTCCGTCCTCAACCGGATCGCCGACCGGATGGAGCAGCACCTCACCGAACTCGCCGTCGCCGAGGTCTGGGACAACGGCAAACCGGTCCGCGAGGCCCTCGCCGCCGACCTCCCGCTGGCGATCGACCACTTCCGCTACTTCGCCGGAGTGCTGCGCGCCCAGGAAGGCACGATCTCCCAGATCGACGAGGACACCATCGCTTACCACTTCCAGGAGCCGTTAGGGGTGGTCGGCCAGATCATCCCCTGGAACTTCCCGATCCTCATGGCCGTCTGGAAGCTCGCCCCGGCGCTCGCCGCCGGCAACTGCGTCGTCCTCAAGCCGGCCGAGCAGACCCCGGCCTCGATCATGTACCTGATGGACCTGATCCAGGACCTCATCCCGCCGGGCGTCGTCAACATCGTCAACGGCTTCGGCACCGAAGCCGGCCGTCCGCTCGCCTCCAGCCCCCGCATCGCCAAGATCGCCTTCACCGGCGAGACCACCACCGGCCGGCTGATCATGCAGTACGCGAGCCAGAACATCATCCCCGTCACCCTCGAACTCGGCGGCAAGAGCCCCAACATCTTCTTCGCCGATGTCGCGGCGGCCCCGGACGAGTTCTACGACAAGGCCCTCGAGGGCTTCGCCATGTTCGCCCTCAACCAGGGCGAGGTCTGCACCTGTCCGTCCCGCGCCCTCATCCAGTCGTCGATCTACGACAGCTTCCTCGGCGACTGCCTCGAACGGACCCGCTCCATCAAGCAGGGCAACCCGCTCGACACCGACACCATGATCGGCGCCCAGGCCAGCAACGACCAGCTCGAGAAGATCCTCTCCTACATCGACATCGGCATCGCCGAGGGCGCCAAACTCCTCACCGGCGGCGAACGCGTCGACCTCGGCGGCGCCCTGGCCGGCGGCTACTACGTCGCCCCGACGATCTTCGAGGGCGACAACAGCATGCGGATCTTCCAGGAGGAGATCTTCGGCCCGGTCGTCTCCGTGACCCGCTTCGACCAGCTCGACGACGCCGTCTCCCTCGCCAACGACACCCTCTACGGCCTCGGCGCCGGCGTCTGGACCCGCGACATGAACACGGCCTACCGCGCCGGCCGTGCCATCCAGGCCGGCCGCGTCTGGACCAACTGCTTCCACGCCTACCCGGCCCACGCCGCCTTCGGCGGCTACAAGAACTCCGGCATCGGCCGCGAAAACCACAAGATGATGCTCGACCACTACCAGCAGACCAAGAACCTGCTGGTCAGCTACAGCCCGAACGGCCTGGGCTTCTTCTAGGCCCCGGCTGAGGCCCTCCAGGCCGTGGAGACGCGGCCCGGAGGGCCCGGGACCGGTTCGAGGCTGGCGCAACGGGCGGGACGCGAGCAGTCTGTCTGTGGGCAGCTGTGGTGCGGGACAGGGGACGGTGAACCGTGGATGTGGCAAACCGGGTCGAGGTGACCGGGATGGCGGCGGAGCTGCTGCGGCGGCTGGCCGATGAGCACGGTCCGTTGATGTTCCACCAGTCCGGCGGGTGCTGCGACGGCAGCTCGCCGATGTGCTATCCGGCGGGGGAGTTCCTGACCGGCGACTCGGACGTGCACCTGGGAGACCTGGGGGTGGCGGGGATGGAGCCGGTGCCGGTGTGGATGGCCCGGGACCAGTTCGCGTACTGGAGTCATACGCATCTGACCATTGATGTGGTGCCGGGTCGGGGGAGCGGGTTCTCGCTCGAAGCGCCGACGGGAAATCGCTTTCTCATCCGCTCGCGGCTGTTGACCGACGAAGAGTTGGAGTCATTGCGGACATGATGTGCGCAAGTCATGCGCATAGCGTGTCCACAGCGAATTGTCGGCCTTCCGCCGGTCTTCCGAACATTTCCGCGACATGGCAAACGCCGAAGCGGATTCTGTGACAGAAGCGTGACGATCAATGACCGGGAAGGGCGGTCCCGCCTTCCCCGGCGTCCGTGCCGGACTTACGGTTGCGGGTATGGCACCGATACCGACACCTGGATCCCGGCCGCAGGACGACCCCGAGCAGACGTACGTAGGGCTGACCACGGACGAGGCGGAGCGGCGGGCGAGAGAGCGCGGCTGGAGCACGGTCCGGTCACTGCCCGCGGGGGCGATCATCACGATGGAGTACGTGGCGGGACGGCTGAACTTCAGCGTCGCGGACGGCAGAGTGACGCGCTGCTGGCAGGGTTGACGCGTATCCGGAGCGGGGGCCGAGGCGGGCCCGGCGGCAGCCGGTTCGTCCTCAAGCCCCGCCGGCCACCCCTGGGAGGTGCCCCCTGGACGGTCTGAATTCGGCCCGTCCGGCGCTTGAGGACAGCGCGGCCGAAGGACGCGTAACCCGGTGGACCGTGCCGGTCACGGCTCTAGCTGCCCGCGGCGCCGCGGCCGCGCACCTGCTGGTGGGCGAGCGGGGTGGGGCGGATGGGACGCTCGGCGGGCGGGCGGCGGCTGCCGGTCGGTGTGACCGGCATGCGCTCGTGGCGTGCGGTCGGCGGGCGCCCCGGCGCGTGCGGCAAGGCGGCCGGGTGGCTCCCGGCGGAGGCGCCGACGGATTCGAAGGCGGACTGTCCGCCGTCCATGGCGGCGCGCTGCGCCACCAGGCCGGGAAGCGAGCCCAGCGCGGGAGCCGGGATGGGCGAGAGTGCCGAACCGTGCCGGAGGCGTCGCCAGAGGGCCTGCAGGAATTCCTCGGCCCAGGCCATCGCGGGCTCGAACCAGGGCAGAGCGAGCAGTACGAGCAGGCCCGCGGCCCAGCCGAGCAGCACATCACTGACCCAGTGGGTGCCGAGGTAGATGGTGGTCATGCCGACCCCGAGGGCCAGCAGAGCGGCGATCACCGAAGCCCACCGGCGCACTCGCGGTGTGGTCGCCAAGTACGCCAGAATGCCCCAGGTCACGACCGCGTTGGCGGTGTGCCCTGAGGGAAATATATCCCCGCCGGCGAACAGCTCGGGGGATCCCACGGCAGTGGCGTAGTGCGGGCCGAGCCGGCCCAGCCCGTACTTCACGGCGCCCACGGTGATGTTCAGCAGGAGCAGTGAGGTACCCAGGGCGAGGATCGGGTGCAGGCTGCGCTGCCGCCAGGCGCGCCAGCCCAGCCAGGCGGCGACCATCACGGCAGTCGGGCCGCGCTGTCCCAGGACCACGAAGTAGTCCAGGAAGGCGTGGATCTGCGGCCACTGCTTGTAAGGCCTGAACAGCATGACCTGCCAGTCCAGCGTCACGAGCTTCGAGGAGGTGACGACGCCCACGACGATGGCCACGTAGACCGCCAGCGTCGAGCCGAACAGCCAGAGGCGTGTTCGACTCATGCGAGGCAGGTCGCGTGTGGTCGGGTGCTCCGCCGGCCGGTGGAGCTTCTCATCGGTACGCACCTAATCGACGTTACAGCGTGTGACAGCAGTGACCGGCCGAACGGCCGTCTTTGTAATGACGATGTGATGTGGAGTGCGTCTCACCGCTCCCTTTGGGGGCTCGTGGATTCAGCGGAATAAGTGAACTCCTTGATTTTATGTTCGGGTGTCGATACTCACATCGCACCCGCCTTTTTATCGGCTATTACCCTTCGCGTTCCACGGAGTTTCCCCGTCCGAATGGCGGGACGCCGCGGTGATCTTGAGGCTGTGGACGTGCGACAGCGTTTGGGGCCGTCGCTGCCGCGACCGCGTGACCTGCGCCTTCGAGCGCCGCGATCACGGAGGGCAGAGACGGGCGCTGCGGGCGCCGGGCCGCGTGGCCTCATCGACGGCCGGCCCGTCACCACCCGCACTATGGGTTCCCCTGGGTACCGCCACCTTGCGGCTGAGCCCTGAGCCCTGAGCCCTGAGCCCTGAGCCCTGAGCCCTGAGCCCGAATCGAGCCGCGAGCCCCGAGCCCAGGCCCGAGCCCTCAGCCCCGAACCGAGCCCTCAGCCCCGAACCGAACCCCGATCCGAGCCCTCAGCCCCGAACCGGGTCCTCTGCCGGGACCCGCGCTGACCAGGACGGGACCCGTGTCCCGCCCAGGCTCCCGGCTCCCACACGGAGTCACCCGTTCCGTCAACGTGAGGTGAGCCACATGGCGTGGCGACCACCTCGCGTACTCTGACGTCTCACTCGCCTTTACCGCCGGTCAACCGGGATGGTGTAGCGCCGTCCCGTTCCGCGGTTGCGAGAGCACCTCGCTCACCCCGCTGGGAGGTACGTAGATGACCGGGACGACCTTGGTCGGCACGGTGAGGCCGACGGCCGTCCCACCGCATCAGCGTCCGGCGGGCCGCTGGACGGTCCTGGTGGTCCTCTGCGTGAGCCTGCTGCTCGTCGCGCTCGACGCGACCGTGCTGCATGTCGCGGTCCCCGCCCTCACCGAGGACCTGCACCCCGGCTCGATCGAGCTCCTGTGGATCGTCGACGCCTATCCGCTCGTCGCCGCCTCGCTGCTGATCCTGTTCGGCACCCTCGGCGACCGGGTCGGACGGCGCCGGATCCTGCTGATCGGCTACGGGCTCTTCGGCCTCGCCTCGGCGCTCGCCGCGTTCGCGACCGGCGCCCACGTCCTCATCGGCGCCCGCGCGCTGCTCGGCGTCGGCGGCGCGATGATCATGCCCGCCACGCTCTCGATCCTCCGGCAGGTCTTCCCCGACCGGCGGGAACGCGCGCTCGCCATCGGTGTGTGGAGCGCGGTCGCCGCCGTCGGCGCGGCGGTCGGGCCGGTCCTGGGCGGCTTCCTCGTCGAACACTTCTGGTGGGGTTCGGTCTTCCTCATCAACATCCCGCTGATGGCCGTGATCCTCCCGCTCTCCCGCTGGCTGCTGCCCGAGTCCAAGGGCGAGGGATGCGGCCCGTGGGACGTCCTCGGCGCGCTGATGGCCGCGTTCGGGGTCCTCGGCGTGGTCCTCGGGGTCAAGCGCCTCGGCGGCGGCGCGAGCCTGCTCGACCTCGCGGCGCTCGGCCCGCTCGCGGTGGGCACGGCGCTGCTCATCCTCTTCATACGCCGTCAGAAGCGCCGCGAACACCCGCTCATAGACATCGGGATGTTCTCCCGGCCCACCTTCAGCACCTCGGTCGGCTGCATCGTCCTGGCCATGCTCGCGCTCGTCGGCCTCGAACTGATCGCCGTGCAGTATCTGCAACTGGTGCTCGGCCTCAGCCCCTTCGAGACCGGGCTGCGCCTGCTGCCGCTCACCTTCGCCGCGATGGCGGCGGGCCTGTGCGGCTCGCGCCTGCTGCACCGGTTCGGTCCACGCGCCATGGTCGGCACCGGCTTCGTGCTCACCGCCGTCTCCGTCCTGTCGCTGACGCTGATGGGGCAGACTGACCGGCCGTGGCTGCTCACCAGCGCCTTCGTACTGCTCGGATTCGGCCTGGAGACCACGATCTTCGGGGCGTACGAATCCATGCTCAGCGAGGCTCCGGCCGCCCAGGCGGGCGGCGCCGCGGCCATCGGCGAGACCTCCTACCAGCTCGGCGCGGGCATGGGCATCGCCCTGCTCGGCAGCGTCATGAACGCCGCGTACGGGCCCGGCGTGGCACATGTCCCCGGGGTCCCGTCCGCCGCCGGCGCGAAGGCCGGGAACTCGCTGGGGGAGGCGTACGACGTCTCCGGCCGGCTCGGCGGATCGGCGGGCGCCGCGCTGCGGCAGGCGGCCCGGCACTCCTTCGTGAACGGGCTGCACCTCACCCTCCTCGTCAGCGCGGGACTGCTGCTGCTCGGCGCGCTCGCCGCACTCCGGCTGCCGCGGGTGATGGAGTGCGGCTCCGTCGCGCTGAAGGCGGCGGGCCCCGACGAGCTGCGGGCGCCCGGCGGGCTGCGGACAGCCGCCGGTGATCTGCGGACGTCCGGTGATCCGCGGGCGGCCGGCGGCGGACTCCATGTGTCCGCCGATGCACACCAGGCGGCCCTTTACGTGGCGGGAGCACGCACGTAGCGTCGTCCCCGACCGCGTAGATCACCTGAGATCACTGAGGGGACCGTCATGTCCGGGAGCGCGCTGCCGCCGTTCGATCCGTACGATCCGCTCGGGATCGACGACCTGCTCAGTGCCGAGGACCGAGCGGTGCGCGAGACCGTCAGGACCTGGGCGGCGGACCGCGTACTGCCGTACGTGGCCGGCTGGTACGAGGCCGGTGAGCTGCCGGTCATCCGTGAACTCGCCCGTGAACTCGGCTCGATCGGCGCGCTCGGCATGTCGCTCACCGGCTACGGCTGCGCGGGAGCCAGCGCCGTCCAGTACGGCCTGGCCTGTCTGGAACTGGAGGCGGCCGACTCCGGAATCCGTTCGCTGGTCTCCGTCCAGGGATCGCTGGCGATGTACGCCATCCACCGCTTCGGCTCCGAGGAACAGCGGCAGGAGTGGCTGCCGCGGATGGCCGCGGGCGAGGTCATCGGCTGCTTCGGACTCACCGAGCCCGACCACGGGTCCGATCCGGCCGGCATGCGGACGTACGCCAAGCGCGACGGCGACGACTGGGTGCTCAACGGCCGCAAGATGTGGATCACCAACGGTTCGGTGGCCGGGGTCGCGGTGGTCTGGGCCCGCACCGGCGACGCCCCCAACAATCCAGGCTTTCGCGGGTTCGTCGTCCCCACCGATGCTCCGGGCTTCTCGGCGCCCGAGATCAAGCACAAGTGGAGCCTGCGCGCCTCGGTCACCAGCGAACTCGTGCTCGACGACGTACGGCTGCCCGCCGATGCCGTACTCCCCGAGGGCGCCGGGCTGAAGGGCCCGCTCAGCTGTCTGGGCCACGCGCGCTACGGCATCGTGTGGGGCGCGATGGGCGCGGCCCGCAGCAGTTTCGAATCGGCGCTGGACTACGCGAAGACCCGGGTGCAATTCGGCCGGGCCATCGGCGGTTTCCAGCTCACTCAGGCCAAACTCGCCGATATGGCGGTCGAGCTGCACAAGGGCATCCTGCTCGCCCATCATCTGGGGCGGCGGATGGACGCCGGGCGGCTGCGGCCGGAGCAGGTCAGCTTCGGCAAGCTCAACAATGTGCGCGAGGCGATCGAGATCTGCCGCACCTCGCGCACCATCCTGGGCGCCAATGGCATCTCGCTGGAGTACCCCGTGATGCGGCACGCGACCAACCTCGAGTCCGTGCTCACGTATGAGGGCACCGTGGAGATGCACCAGCTGGTGCTGGGCAAGGCACTCACCGGACTCGACGCCTTCCGGTGAGCCGCCCGGCTCAATTCCGGCTGTTCGCTGCCGTTGTTCCGGTCCGTGGTTCCGGTCGGGTGTTCTGAGTCGCCGTTCCGGTCCGGGGTTCCGGTGTTCCGTCAGTTCTGGTTGAAGAATCCGTCGGCGCCGCGCTTGGATTCGGCGTTGAGGACCATGTAGTCGGCGGGGGTCAGCAGGAAGACCCGGGTGGCGATGCGCTCGATCGAGCCGCGAAGCCCGAAGGTGAGGCCTGCCGCGAAGTCGACCACGCGCTTGGCGTCGCTCGACTCCATACCCGTGAGGTTGACGATCACCGGGACGCCCTTACGGAAGAGTTCGCCGATGCCGCGGGCATCGCGGAACCCGTCCGGGGTCACGGTGGCGATCTGGCGGCCCTGTTCCTCCGCCGTCTCGCTCGCGACCTGGACCCTGGGGTCGGTCACCCAGGTGTTGCCGCGCTCCGACCCCTCGCCGTAGTCGGCGTACTCCTCGTCGTAGTAGCTTTCGTCGCCGTTGTCGTCGACGAGGCCCAACCAGGCACTCGCCCGTCGAACCGAACCCATGGACGCCTCCTCTCACACGCGGTCAATATCGTCCGCACCCCTATGGTCGTCCATGATGCCGATGATGCGCCAAGCGGATAGCCGCCACTCAGGGGACTTGTGACGGTACTGGTGCACAAGATAGGTGTCGGGGAGTCAGGTAGCCATAGCCGCACGGAAGGTGACGAAACAAGGGGAGCGCTCCCCTCTTCCGGGTGACGCGGCACGGCCGGACGGCCGTATGGCGGTCATGAGATCGTTCGATAGGTAGCATGGCGGGCCGATCGTATGATCAAGCCGGTGGGGGAGCGTTGTTCGGAATTATCAGGCCGTGCCGGCACAGGATGCCGGAGGGACTTGCGACTTCCTGGATGGCGCACCTGTGCGGCCTATGCCTCGCGTTGCGCGACGACCACGGGCAGCTGGCCCGGATCGCCACGAACTACGACGGCCTGATCATTTCGGCGCTTGTCGAGGCCCAGGTCCCGGGCGCGGACCGGTCGGGGAAGTGGCGGCGGACCGCCGGCCCCTGCCCGCTGCGCGGCATGCGGACCGCCCCGGTGGTGAAGGGCGAGGGCGCCCGGCTGGCCGCCGCCGTCTCGCTCGTGCTCGCGTCGGCGAAGATGCGCGACCACATCGACGACAAGGACGGCGCCATGGCGCGGCGTCCGGTCGCGGCGGCGGCGCGGACCGTCGCCCGGCGCTGGGACCGGGCCGGGGCACGAACCGGTAGCGGACTCGGCTTCGACACGGCGGTGCTGGTGGACGCGGTAGACCGGCAGGCCGGGATCGAGACGCTGGCCCGGATCGGCACCCCGCTGCTCACGGTCACCGAACCGACCGAGACGGCGACCGCGGCGGCCTTCGGCTACACGGCGGTACTCGCCGGACGGCCCGGCAACCGCGCGCCGTTGGAGGAGGCGGGACGGCTCTTCGGCCGTCTCGCGCATCTGCTGGACGCGGTCGAGGACCAGGCCGCTGACGCGGCGTCCGGTGCGTGGAACCCGCTGACGGCGACCGGCACCGGCCGCGCCGAGGCGCGCCGGCTGTGCGACGACGCGGTACGCGGGGTGCGGCTCGCGCTGAAGGACGCCGAGTTCAGCGACGGCCGGCTCGTGCATGTACTGCTCGCCCACGAGCTGCGTCGCTCGGTGGACCGCGCCTTCGGGGGCTCGTGCGGGCATCAGCAGTCGGCGCAGCGGCCGCCGGTTCTGCAGCAGCCGGGCGGCAATCCGTACGCGCCGGGCCAGAGCCCTTACGCACCGAGTGGCCCGGGCTTTCCGCCCAACGGCTTTCCGCCGCCGGAACCGCCGCGCCGCCGTGGGCTGATAGCCGGGTGCGCGGTGTGGAGCGGTCTCTGCTGCACCTGTCAGTTGTGCTGCCGGGACCACTACGACGATCCGTGGAACGGCAATCGCCGCGAGGGCTGGTGCCGGGACTGCGACTGCGATTGCTGCGATGCCTGCGACTGCTGTGATGGTTGCGATTGCTGCGACTGCGGTTGTGACTGCGGCTGTTGAAGGACCTTCTCGAACTCGAAGCGGGCGAATGCACGAGGGAGGGAGAGAAGGGGAATGCGTGTGCGAAGGCGACAGGGCTGTCAGGAAAAGCCGGGGCGGCAGAGCGCGCGGGCCGGATCACGGGCGGAACTACATGGTCAGCGACAACACGAGGACGACCACACTCGACCGAAGTCGATGTGGTCACGGGTGACCAGCTGACAGCTACGCATGGGGCCAGTGGAACAGCCGTTGAATCATCCGTCAACCGCGCTGAGACGCGGTGCCCACCAGTTGGACATGCTTGACAGCGGGCGATGGCCTGGGCTTAGCCTCATGCCAGGGTCGTGATGACCCCGTCGCGTTGAGGGACGCGGCTTGTGTGCAGGCGAATTCCCGTGATTCTTCCGAGTGTCCACGGAGCCTCCACATGCCCGCATCCCCCGGTCCGTTATCTGCCGTGGCTGTTGTGGCCGGCGCCCGCCCTCGCGCGGAGCTGTCCGGATCGCACGACCACGACGACGACCACGTCCTTTCGCCGAGGCGTTCGCCCGGCCGCGGACCAGCGCCCGCCTTCCGGCGGAACGACGCGCCCGCCTTCCGCCAGTACGACACGGCGTGTACGAGGCCACCGAGTTCCTGAGCCCACGAGCCGCTGAGCCGTTGAGCTGCGGCCCACCGCGGCCCACCGCGGCCCACCGCCTCCGGCACCCCCGCTCCCGCTTCCCGCCCCGCCTCTGGAAGGCAGACCCATGGCACGCCCCATCCGCCCACTGCACCTGGCCGTCGCGATCGACGGCCCGGAGCAGTACGAGGCCCCCTACTCCGTGGAACTGGCCCGGCTCGCGGAGCGCGGCGCACTGGATTTCGTCACGCTTGACGACTACCCGGCGCTGCCCGAGGGCGGTGGCGGGCGGCTCGACGCGCTCGCCGTCCTCACCCGGGTCGCGACCGCCACCGACCGGATCGGCCTGGTGCCGGCCGTCACCACGACCCACACCGAGCCGTTCCATGTCTCGCCGGCCCTCGCCACGCTCGACCGGGTCAGCCGCGGCCGGGCGGGCTGGACGGTGAAGGTCCCGGACACCGAGGCCGGGGCCCGGCACTTCGGACGGCGGCCGACCGCACCGGACGACGTGCCGTGGCGGGAGGCGGGAGAGGCCGCGGACGTGGCCGCCCGGCTGGGGGACAGCTGGGAGGACGACGCCGAGATCCGTGATCTGCCGACCGGGTGCTTCATCGACCGCGACAAGGTGCACCATGCCGACTTCGAGGGCGAGCGGTTCGGCGTGCGCGGCCCGTCGACGGTCCCGAGACCGCCCCAGGGACGGCCGGTGATGGCGATCGACGCGACGCCGGCGCTGCGGCGCGAGGTGGCCGCGCTCCACGCCGACGTGGCGTACATACGGGTCGAAGGCCCGGACGCGGAGCGGCAGGCCCATGAGGCCCGCGCCGACCTGCGCCGCCGCGCGGCGGCCCGCGGCCGCGACCCCGACCGGCTGACGGTCCTGATCTCTCTCGCCGTCGCACTGTACGACCCGGCCGACGCCGTGGCCCTCGCCGACCTGTTCGGCGACTGGCACCGCGACGGAGCCGCCGACGGCTTCCACGTACGGCCCGCCGATCCGCGCCGGGACACGGCCCGGCTGGTGGACGCGACCGTGCCGGTGCTTCAGCAGCGCGGACTGTTCCGCCGCTTCCAGCCGGGCACGACCCTGCGCGAACACCTCGGCCTCGACCGCCCGGACAGGCCCTGATGGGATTCCTGGCCGCCGGGCCGGGGATCTCTGCGCCGACGATCCGGACGGTCCAATTCCGGCCATCGGACGCGTTCGCCGGCGGGCTCGACGATTTCGTGGACCGGGTTGCCCCGCTCCTGCAGGAGCGCGGCTCGTTCCGCACGGAATACGAGGGCATGACGCTGCGCGAGCATCTCGGCCTGCCGCAGCCGCTATGGAAGGCTTGATCACTATGAGTACCGAGACTGAGCAGGTCTGGAAGAACTGGCGCGAGCGGCGCACCGAGTCGGTCGGGGCGCCGTACGGGCCACTGGCGCTGACCGGCACGTACTGGCTGTCGGACGCCGAGGACGGGAAGATTCCCGGGCTGCCGGGGGAGTGGCGGGAGGAGGACGGCGCGGTGGTCCACCGGGGTGACGGCGTCTTCGGGCGGCTGGTCCCCGAGGGCGAGCCGGTGCTGTTCGGTGACAAGCGGATCGTGGCGATCGACCGCGAGGGCCTGCTCGCCATCCGGATCTGGGACCCGGCCTCCGACGCCCGCCGCGACTTCGCGGGGATCGACGCCTTCGGCTACGACGAACGGTGGGTGCTGCGCGCGGACTTCCGCCCGTACCCCGAGGGCCGCGCCGTGCGCGTGCCGCACGCCGACGGCCGGGAGCGCGAGCTCGGCGTCAGCGGCGAACTGGCCTTCACCGTGGACGGTACGGAGCACACGCTCGCGGTCGCGGTCGAGGCGGACGGCACGCTCTGGGGCGTCATCGCCGACGCGACCAGCGGCAGAAGCAGCTACCGCTTCCGTTTCCTGCGGACCCCCGCGCCCGCCGCGGACGGCGGCGTGGTGCTGGACTTCAACCGGATGCTGCTCCCGCCGTGCGCTTTCGCCGACGCGTTCGTCTGCCCGTTCCCGCCGCCCGGCAACACGCTGCCGTTCGCGCTGGAAGCGGGTGAGAGCAGGGTTCTCACCGGTTGAGATGGCGTCAGCTGCCCGCGCCCCGGCGGTGCGCACGACCGCCGGGGCGCCGCCACGCCGGTGTATCGCGGCCGAAAGGCGCCCTTGTGTGTTGCGCGCGGTCTCTGAATACTCCCCTCCAGTGCTTGTCAGGGTCACGCCGAGTTCGGTATTCGGTGCGGCTCCGGCGGGCCCGGCAGACCTCCACCCCCCACAGGAGGAATGAATGAAGATCTCCCGACGCGTGAGCGTGATCGCCGTGACGTCCGGCCTGCTGGCCGCCACCGCGTTCTCGTTGCCCGCGGCCGGCGCCGCCCCATCGGCCACGGCATCCCCGGAGACCGCTGCCGCGGTAGCCACCTCGCTCGGCTCCGCCACCACCGCGGGCACCTACTATGACGCGGCGGCCAAGGCCACCGTCGTCAACGTCACCTCGGACGCGGCGGCCAACGCCGTACGGGCGGCCGGCGCCGTACCCAGGACCGTCCGGTTCAGCGCGGAACAGCTCAGCAGGGCCGGCGAAGCCACCAGGGCAGCCGACATCGCCGGCACGGCCTGGTCCATCGACCCCAGGACCAACAAGCTCGACGTCAGTGTCGACAGCCGGGTGACCGCCGCCCAGCTCGCCCGGCTGAAGCAGGCCACCGGAGGCTACGGCGACGCCGTCAGCATCAACCGCGTGGCGGGCACGTTCAGCAAGCTGCTCTCCGGTGGCGACGCCATATACACCAGCCAGTGGCGCTGCTCGGTGGGCTTCAACGTCCGCAGCGGCAGCACGTACTACTTCCTCACCGCCGGCCACTGCACCTCCGGGTACCCGGCCTGGAGCACATCCTCCGGCACCTCCATCGGCCCGACCACCGGCAACAGCTTCCCGGGCAACGACTACGGCATCGTCCGCTACGACAACCCCTCGGTCTCGCACCCCGGAACGGTCGGCAGCCAGGACATAACCAGCGCGGGCAACGCCTACGTCGGTGAGCCCGTCAAGCGCCGCGGCTCCACCACCGGTGTCCACAGCGGATCCGTCACCGGCCTCAACGCCACCGTCAACTACGGCGGCGGTGACATCGTCTACGGCATGATCAGGACCAACGTCTGCGCCGAGCCCGGCGACAGCGGCGGCTCGCTCTACAACGGCACCATCGCGGTCGGCCTCACCTCGGGCGGCAGCGGCAACTGCAGTTCCGGCGGGACCACGTTCTTCCAGCCGGTCACCGAGGCGCTCAGCGCCTACGGCGTCAGCGTCTACTGACCGATCACGGACGCTCCCCCCAACCTGCGATGAGCAGGACGGAGCCCCCGCCGACCCTGCCGGCGGGGGCTCCGGCGCGGGCGCGCCGGTCCGGTATTCCACGTATCCATGCGGTCAGTAGCTGTCCGCGACAGCTGGCAGACTGGACGCATGTTGGAGACCTCGGCGCGCCTGCTGCGCCTGCTCTCGCTCCTCCAGTCCCGGCGCGACTGGTCGGGACCGGACCTCGCGGAACGCCTCCACGTCACGGCGCGCACGGTGCGCCGCGACGTCGACCGGCTGCGGACCCTCGGCTATCCGGTGCACGCCGCCCCCGGCACGGCCGGCGGCTACCGGCTCGGCGCGGGCGCCGCACTGCCGCCGCTGCTCCTGGACGACGAGGAGGCGGTCGCCGTGGCGCTCTGCCTGCGTACCGGGGTGGGCGGCACGGTCGCCGGGATCGAGGAGGTCTCGGTGCGGGCGCTGTCCAAGCTGGAGCAGGTGCTCCCTTCCCGGCTGCGGCACCGGGTCCAGGCGATGCAGGCGATCACCGTCCCGGCACCCGCGCCCGGCCGGGCGACCGTCGGCCAGGAGGTGCTGACCGTCATCGGCGCGGCCTGCCGCGACCGCGAACGGCTGCGGTTCGACTACAGCGACCACAGCGGCACGCCCAGCCGCCGTACCGTCGAGCCGTACCGCCTGGTCAACCACGGCCGCCGTTGGTACCTGCTCGCCTGGGACACCGGCCGGGAGGACTGGCGGATCTTCCGCGTCGACCGGATCGAGCCCAAGTCGCCGACCGGGCCGCGCTTCACACCGCGCGAACCTCCCGAGGACGCGGCGGCATACGTCGCCAAGGGCGTCACCTCCCGGGCGTACCGCTACCAGGCACGGGTCACCCTCCACACCTCCGCCGAGGCCGTCGCCGACTTCGGCTGGACGGGCTTCGGCACGATCGAGGCGATCGACGACCGGACCTGCGAACTGCGCACCGGCGCCGAGTCGCTCGACGGCATCACCGTCTTCATCGCCCTGCTCGGAGTCGAGTTCGAGGTGCACGAGCCGCCCGAACTCGCCGACCAGCTACGGGTGGTGGCCGCCCGTCTGCTGCGGGCCGCGGACCGGACGCCACCGCGGTGACCAGGATCGGAGTGACCGGCCACCGCAACATCCCCGACGCGGTGTACGGGCTGGCGCGCGACACCCTGACGGCGGCCGTCCGCGAACATCCCGGGCCGGTCGAGGCGCTGAGCAGCCTCGCCGCCGGAGCCGACCAGCTCTTCGCCGAGGTCGCCCTGGACTGCGGCGCCGAACTGACGGTCGTCACCCCCTGCGCCGGCTACGAGGTCTCCTTCGCCGGCGCCGACGAACTCGACCGCTACCACCGCCTCCTGGACCGCGCGCACACCCACGTCCGCATGGACTTCCCCGAGGTCTCCGACCAGGCGTTCTACGCGGCGGGCGTCTACGTCGCGGACCACAGCGACCTGATCCTCGCGGTGTGGGACGGCCGGCCCGCCCGCGGCCACGGCGGGACGGCGGACATCGTGGAGTACGCCCGGCGCACCGGAACCCCCGTCACGGTGATCTGGCAGCCCGGCGTGGAACGGGACTGACGACCCGGTGCGCGGCAGGGAGCGAGCTCGTGGCAAGCGGGGTCGCCGCCGCACCACGTCGTGCGCGCGCCGGCGGCCGGTCAGCGGCCGCCGTGCCGCGCCAGCCAGGCGGTGTGGTCGGGGGAGATGACGGCCTCGGCGGTCTCCACCTCGGCCGCCCATCCCTGCGGGGATGTGACCTTCGCCAGCGTGACGGCCATCCCGCTCAACTCCTGCGCCACCAGCGAGTGCGCCGCCACCAGCGGCTGGTACTGCCGTAGTTCGGTCCAGGCGACGCTCGAGGCCGCCGCCGCCGAGGCCAGGCCGACGACGTCCATCGACGTGCCCCATTCGAAGGCATTCGCCAACGCCCCGGCGAGTGCGGCGACCGTGGCCGACACCGTCACCGCGGACCACAGGAGCGCGGCCCGCCGGGACTCCTGCGCCCGGCGGTGGTACCAGTCCCGCTGCTCCATGACGCGGTCCCGTACATACACCTCTCTGCGTACCGTCAATGCCTTCGCGCGCAGCTCCCGCATGGACCGCGTCACCAGGTCCGGGTCGGCGAACGAGGTACCGGGCGGGCGCGGATCGCGCCAGCCGATCGCCCGCAGCCGGCCCAGCACGTCGTTCGCCTTGACCGCGAACAGCCCCTCCGGGTCGGGCGCCCCGCTGTCGAAGGGCGCTCCGCAGACCGCGTAGCTCCAGCACTGGGAGCGCAGGAACTCGGCGGCGGTGCGGTGCAACTGCCAGTGGACCTTGTGCCGATGGCGGGCCGCCTGCCAGACGAAGACCAGCGCGGCGACATACAGCAACGCGCTGAGCAGCGCGAAGAAGTCGATATGGCGGGCCGTCAGCCGCCAGGGAAGCGCCGAGAACGCGGCCGCCGCGACGAGCAGCACCAACTGCCGTCTGGCCGAGTGCAGGGTGTACTGCTGCCGTGAGACCGCGGCGGAATCGGCGAACTGGAAGAGCTTGGGCAGGTCCGCGTCACCGAAGACGGCGCTCCGCCGGACGGCATCGCCTGGCCCCTCCATGCGCGCCCCCGTTCGCGTCCGGCGGACGACACCGGGATGCCGCGCGACGGCTGGTCTGAACAGGTGACCCCCTCGGCGACACTGACGCTCGTGAAAAGTCCTGATCAGTGACGTTGGGTTCACTCATTCAGGTGGTCACAGTTGTTATTAGGGGGTTAGGGTAACCCTGTTCACCTCGCGTGCGAAGGGTGCGCGGAGTAATGTCCACGGCGACGATACTGCTGCCGGCGCAGTGATCCAGAGAGATCATTTCGCGCCGCCTCGCGCCCAAGGACTGCCGTGAACACTCCAGCGAATATCCGCTATCCCGAAGTCCCGAAGTTGCGCCGTGTTCCGCTGGAGCGGCTCGACGCACAGAGTGATCCCGGTGTCATCAAGACCTTGCGTCGTACTCTGCCCGCCCTTGAGCGCCTCACTCCGGCGGTCCCGACTTTCCAGTCCTCGCTCTAGTATTGCGGAATGACTGGACCGCTGGTCCCATTCCGCCAGTTCGTACTGAAGGTTCACAGCAGATGTGACCTGGCTTGTGATCATTGCTATGTCTACGAACACGCTGATCAGAGCTGGAGCGCCCGGCCGAAGGTGATCTCGGACGAGACCATCTCCTGGACGGCGCTGCGCTTGGCCGAGCACGCGAAGACACACGCACTGCCCTCCCTGCACGTCATCCTGCACGGAGGCGAGCCACTGCTCGCGGGTCCGGCGCGGCTGCGCCGGATCTGCGAGGAGCTGCACCGCGCGCTGGACGGGGTCTGTGCGCTGGATCTGCGGATCCACACCAACGGCGTGCAGCTCAGCGAGCGGTATCTCGACATCTTCGCCGAGTACGGGGTGCGGGTGGGGATCTCCCTCGACGGGGACAAGGCAGCCAACGACCGCCACCGCCGATACGCCGACGGACGCAGCAGCCATCGGCAGGTGCTGGAGGCGGTCGCCCTGCTGCGGCAGAATCGTTACCGTCATCTCTACGCGGGCCTGCTCTGCACCATCGACGTGGCCAACGACCCGCTCGCGGTGTACGACGCGCTGGTCGAACTGGGGCCGCCGCGTATCGACTTCCTGCTCCCGCACGCCACCTGGGACGAGCCGCCGGCCCGTCCCGGCGGTCTGCCGACCGAGTACGCCGACTGGCTGCTGTCGGTCTTCGACCGGTGGAACGGCCAGGGCCGCCCGGTGCCGGTCCGGATCTTCGACTCGGTGCTCTCCACACTGAGCGGCGGGCCCAGCCTGACCGAGTCGATGGGGCTCGGCCCCACCGATCTGGTCGTCATCGAGACCGACGGCACCCTGGAACAGGCCGATTCTCTGAAGACCGCGTACGACGGAGCTCCCGCCACCGGCTTCGACGTCTTCTCGCACCCCTTCGACGCCGCCGCCCGGCACCCCGGCGTGACCGCCCGGCAGCACGGGATGGCCGGGCTCAGCCAGGAGTGCCGGTCCTGCCCGGTGGTCACCTCCTGCGGCGGCGGCCTCTACGCGCACCGGTACCGCACCGGCTCCGGCTTCGACAACCCGTCCGTCTTCTGCGCGGACCTGAAGACGCTGGTCGAGACGGTAACGGCCCGCACCTCGCCGGCCGGGCCCACCGCCGGCTCCGTCGGGGCGCCGGTCAAGGACCTGGTGGAACTGGCTGCGGGGACGGACGACGGCACGGCGGTCCTGGCCCTCGCCGCGGCCCAGCACGAAGTGACCCGCGGTCTGCTGGCCCTGGTGAACGAGGCGCTGGGGGAGCGTGGCGGTGAGCTGTGGGACCCGGCCTGGCAGCTCGTCACCGGCCTGGACCAGCGCGGTGACACGCTGGACTCCGTACTGGCCCACCCGTACACCCGCAGTTGGGCGCTGCGCTGTCTGGAACTGCTGAACGGCCGGGATCCCGCACGCGGCGGCGCCCCGCTGCCGGAGGCCGGGCACCTCGCCTCGCTCGCCGCCGCGGCGCTGCTGCGGGCCGGGCTTTCCGGCCGGCTCCTGGTCCCGGTCGTCGACGGCGCCGTCCAGCTGCCGACGCTCGGCCGGGTGTCCCTGGGGGGACGTGCGAGCGGTGCCGCCGTCGCGGAGCTGACGGCCGGCGAGGACGGCCTGACGGTACGGGCGGACGGCCGTGAACTGCGCGTCGGCCGGCTGGACCTGGGCACCGGAAGCGTGGACCTGGGCACCGGATCCGTTGACGCGGCCGGCGGCCGCTGGGAGCCGGTGCGGCGGCTGCGGGCCGGCCGCCTCGACCTGTCGCTGGAGGACACCGACCCCTACCGCCGCTGCTACGGGCGGCCCGTCAGCGACCGGCTGGACAGCGCGGAGGCGGCGCGGTGGCAGCGTTCGACGGCCAGTGCGTGGGACCTCGTCCAGGCGATGGCGCCGGGCCGCGCCTCCGAACTCGCCGCAGGACTCACCACACTCACACCGCTGCTGACGCTCCCGGACCCGGCGGATCCGGCGGGCGGCGCGCGCGGTTTCGGCGCCCTGGGGATCGCCCTGCTGGAGAGCTCCACCGAGGATCCGGGTGGGGACCCGGCCGTGCTCGCCCGTGCGCTCGTCGGCGGATTCCAGTACGCGAAACTGGACGCGCTGCTCGGGCTGTGCGAGCTGTACGACGAGGCCGACCCGAGGCTGTATCGGGTGCCCTGGCGCGTTGCTCCGGTCCCGGTGGGCGAGGTGTTCGCGGACGCCTGCGCCCGCGTCGCGACGGGTGCGCTCCAGCCGGACGGGCCGCGCGACGGCGCGACGGGGCGGGCACTGGAGGTGCTGACGGGCTCCGGCGCGCTCACACCGCTGGGGCAGCGGTTCGTCTCAGGGCTGCGGGACGCCTTCGCGTCCGGCCGCTGAGGAGGCGGACCCGGTGCTGGAGAGGCTCGCCGCCGAACTGCGGAGCCTGGAAGTGCGGCCCGGTATGACCCTGCTGGTGCACGCCTCACTGCGGTCGATGAGGACGGTTCCGGGAGCGGCCGAGGCCGTACTGACGGCGCTGCGCGCGGTACTGGGCCCCGGCGGCACCGTGGTCGTGCCGTCGTTCACCGCGGAGAACTCCGACACGTCGCCGCACTACCGGGAGCGCACCCGGGGGATGTCCGCCGGGCAGCTCGCCCGGTACCGGGACGCCATGCCGCCGTTCGATCCGGCGCATACCCCAGCACCGGCCATGGGCGCGCTGGCGGAGGCGGTCAGACGGGCCCCCGGGGCGGTGCGCAGCACCCATCCGCAGACCTCGTTCGCCGCTGTCGGCGCCCGTGCGGCGGAGCTGCTGGCGGATCATGACGGCACCTGCCACCTGGGGGAGCGGTCCCCGCTGGCCCGGCTGTACGACGCGGGGGCCAGTGTGCTGATGATCGGGGTCGGATACGACGTCTGCAGTAGCTTCCATCTCTCGGAATACCGAATTCCGGATCCGCCGCGGCGAATGTACCGGTGTGTGGTCCTGCGGGACGGAGAACGCCGCTGGACGTCGTACGAGGATGTCGACCTGGACGACCGGGACTTCGAAGAACTGGGAATGGCGTTCGAAAAGTCCGGATTGACGCGGCCGCCATACCCGGAGGCGGTTCTGCACGGAAAAGTGGGCGGCGCGGCTTCTGTGCTGCTGCGGATCAAGGAAGCCGTGGACTTCGGTTCCGTATGGCTGACCGAAAATCGCCGTTGCGGGGGTGCTCGTCCGTGATTGCCCGGCCCGAATACTCGCATTGATGTTCCGAATGCACCGCGCCTTCCTAAACTGGCAGTCACCGCAAGTGGACGGGGGGTACGCGTGCACGTACCGGGACAAGAGCGGTCCGGCGACCATGCGCCGTATTTCTTTCTGAGCTATGCGCATACGCCGCGGTACGGCTCGGCGGTGCCCGACCCGGACATGTGGGTCGAGCGGCTCTACCAGGACCTGTGCGGTCACGTCATGGCGCTGACGGACCTGCCGGCCGGCTCCGCCGCCGGGTTCATGGACCGGGAGATCCACTCCGGCGAGGGCTGGTCCGAGCGGCTCGCGGAATCCCTCGCCACCTGCCGGGTCTTCGTACCGCTCTTCTCGCCCCGCTACTTCGGAAGCGCCCAGTGCGGCAAGGAGTGGTACGCCTTCGCCCAGCGCGCCATCCACCAGCACACCCGCAGCAACCGGGCCACCGACGCGATCGTGCCCGCGCTGTGGGTACCCGTCGCGCCGCACGCGCTGCCCGGAGCCGCCGAGCGCCTGCAGTTCAACCACCGGGATTTCGGCGTCCCCTATGTGACGGAGGGGTTGTACGGGCTGATCAAGCTCCGGATCTTCCGTGAGGACTACGAACGCGCCGTCTACGAACTCGCGAAGCGCATCGTCAGCGTCGCCCAGTCCGGCGGGGTGGAACCGGGGCCCGCCGTCGACTACCGCAAGGTCCCCAGCGCCTTCGGCACCCCGCGCGGGGCACGCAATCTGCGGGTCACCGTGGCCGCCGCCACCCGGGACCGTCCGCCGGAGGGCCGCAGCACGGACTACTACGGGGAGAGCGCCCTGGACTGGAACCCCTTCCACCCCTCGTCGGCCCGGCCGCTGGCCTCCTTCGCGGCCGACCTGGCGCACAGCCTCGACTATCAGGCGACCCTGGTCTCCTTCGACGAGGAGCCCGACCGCCAGGACGACAAGACGGCCCCCACGGGCCCCGAGATACTGCTGCTGGACCGCTGGGCGCTGAGTGATCCCAAGCGGCGTGAACGGCTCGGCCGGTTAGACGCTTCCCCGCAGCCCTGGGTCAGTGTCATGGTGCCGTGGAACCGTGACGACCCGGAGAGCCACGCGGCGGAGGACGCGCTGACCGCGGCCGTGGACGAGACCATGCCCTTCAAGATGGACCAGGGCCGCACAGCCTGCCGGTCCGCCGTCAGCGGCATCCACAGCCTGCAGGCGTTCAGCGGAATCCTGCCGCAAGTGGTGGAGCTGGCGGCGGCCCAGTACCTCAAGCACGCCCAGGCATTCCCCCCGACAGGACGGCGCCCCGAACGCTTCCGGCTCGTCGGGCCGGAAGCCGTCGGCGCGGGAGACCCAGCCGGCCCGCCGGCCATCGCCCCGGGCCCGGCATCCCACCGGGCCCCCCGCGCCACACCCGACGATGCGGAGGAACTGTGATGAGCGGCAGTCGTGACGGACGCATCGTCACCTTCTACTCGTACAAGGGCGGGACCGGCCGCACCATGGCCCTCGCCAACACCGCCTGGATCCTGGCCGCCAACGGCAGACGGGTCCTCGTCGTGGACTGGGACCTCGAAGCGCCGGGCCTGCACCGGTTCTTCCACCCCTTCCTCGACCCGTCGACCATCGGCGCCACTTCGGGCGTCATCGACCTCATCACCGAATTCGCCTGGGCCGCGACCAGTCCCGTGCAGCGCCCCGGTGACTGGCACCGCGACTACGCGCGGATCCTGCCGCACGCGGTCTCCCTCGAATGGACTTTCCCGGACGGCGGCAGCCTCGATTTCGTCTCCGCCGGCCGGCAGAACCGCGAATACTCCGCGACCGTCAGCAACTTCGACTGGGACAACTTCTACGACCGGCTCGGCGGCGGCCAGTTCTTCGACGCGCTGCGCGACGACATGAAGCGGCACTACGACTACGTCCTCATCGACAGCAGGACCGGTCTCAGCGACATAGCCGACATCTGCACCGTCCACCTTCCCGACATCCTGGTGGACTGCTTCACCCTCAGCGACCAGAGCATCGACGGCGCCGCCGCCGTGGCCCGGCACATCGACGACCGGTTCCGCGACCGCAAGATCCGCATCCTCCCCGTCCCCATGCGCATCGACGAGGGCGAGAAGGAGAAGGCCGACGCGGGACGCTCGCTGGCCCGTACGAAGTTCGACGGGTTCCCCAACGGCATGGCCGGCGAGGAACTCGCCGCGTACTGGGGCTCGGTGGAGATCCCGTACCGGCCCTACTACGCCTACGAGGAGACGCTGGCGACCTTCGGCGACGAGACCGGCCTCACCGCCTCGCTGCTCTCCGCCTTCGAGCGGCTCGCCACCGTCATCACCGACGCCCAGGTGACCTCGCTACCGCCCATGGACGAGGAACTGCGGCTGCGCTACCGCGACACGTTCACCCGTCACCACCGCCCCGCGCTGCCCGCCGATCTGTATCTGAGCTATGTGCCCGAGGACCGCATGTGGGCGGACTGGATCCAGGCGCAGCTCATCCGGGCCGGATTCCGCGTGCTGCCGTGGGACACCGTGACCAGCGCGCCGGGGGCCGAAGTCCCGGCCCGTACCGTCGTGCTGCTGTCGGCGGCCTATCTGCGTTCCACCGGCACCCGCCCGGTGTGGGAGGGCCCGGCCGCGGGGGACACCTTGGGCGGCAGACGGCAGCTGGTGGCCGTCCGGGTCGGTGACATCCGGCTGCCCGCGACCTTCGTCGACCAGGGACTGGCCGATCTCGTACGGCTCGACGAGGCGCACGCCGCCACCGCGCTGCTGCGCGCCATGGGCCGCTCCGCCCCGCCGGCCGAGCAGTCGGGCGACAGCGCCACGGCCGGCCCGCGCTTTCCCGGCACCGCGCCCAGGATCTGGAACGTGTCGCCGCGCAACCCGACCTTCACCGGGCGCGGCGGCGTCCTGGAGCGCATGCGCGACCAGCTCGGCGGCGGCACGGCCGCGGCCGCCCCGCAGCCGCAGATCCTCTACGGGCTCGGCGGCGTCGGCAAGACCCAGATCGCCCTGGAGTACGTGCACCGCTTCATGGCCGACTACGACCTGGTGTGGTGGGTCTCCGCGGAACAGACCGAACTCATCGAGTCCGCCCTCTCCGAGCTCGCCATCCGGCTGGGACTGCGCGTCGGCGAGGACATCGCGGTGGCCGCGCAGGAGGTCTGCGACCTGCTGGCCCGCTCCAACCCGACCTCCCGCTGGCTGCTGGTCTTCGACAACGCCGACGACCCGGAGGAACTGCGCCGGTTCTTCCCCGGCGGGCCCGGCCACATCCTCGTGACCTCCCGCAACCAGACCTGGTCGCAGTACGGCGACGCCCTGCAGGTCGATGTCTTCCTGCGGGAGGAGAGCGTCGAGCATATGCTGCGCCGCGTTCCCGGGCTGAGCATCGCCGACGCCGAACAGGTCGCCGCCGCCGTCGGCGACCTGCCACTGGCGGTCGAGCAGGCCGGCGCCTGGCTCGCCGAGACCGCCACCCCGGTCGCCTCCTACCTGGAGCAGCTCAACGAACAGGCGGCCCGGGTGCTGTCGCTCAACCAGCCCGCCAACTACCCCGAACCGGTCGCCGCCACCTGGAACGTCTCCATCCGCAGGCTCCAGGAACGCTCACCCGCGGCGGTCCGGCTGCTCCAGCTGTGCGCCTTCTTCGCCCCCGAGCCGATCTCCATGAACCTGCTGTACAGCGACGAGATGATCCGCGCGCTGGTGCCGTACGACGACTCGCTGCGCGAGAAGCTAGTGCTGGGCGGCGTGATCCGGGAGATCGGCCGGTTCGCCCTCGCCAAGGTCGACCGGGTGAGCAACACCATCCAGGTGCACCGGCTCGTCCAGGCCGTCATCCGCTCGCAGCTCACCCCCGAGGAGCAGGAGGACGCCCAGCACGCCGTGCACCGTATCCTCGTCGGCGCCCGGCCGCGCCAGGAGGAGCCGACCGACGACCCGGACAACTGGAGCCGGTTCACCGAGATCTGGCCGCACCTGGGCGCATCGGGAGCCAGTACCTGCGACGAGCCGGAGACCCGCCGGCTGCTCATCGACCGGGTGCGCTATCTGTGGAAGCGCGGTGACCTGCGGACCGGGCTCGCGCTGGGCGCGGAACTCAGCGAGACCTGGCAGCGCAAGATGGGCGCCGACGACCTGCAGAGCCTGTATCTGCGCTTCCACATGGCCAACATCCTCCGCTCCCAGGGCAAGTACGTGGAGGCGCGGGACATGGACGCCGACACTCTGGAACGGCAGCGCCGCGTCCTGCCCCCCTCGCACCCCCACATCCTCATGACCACCAGCGGACTCGCCACCGACCTGGGCACCCTCGGAGAGTTCGGCCCGGCCCTCGAGATGGCGACCGAGGCGTACAACGGCTTCGCGGACCTCTTCGGCGAGGACCATCCCCGCACCCTCGCGGCGGCCAACAACCTCGGCGTCTGCCTGCGGATGGTCGGCAGATACGCGGAGGCGCGCACCATCGACAAGGAGATCCTGGAACGGCGGCTGGGCGTACTGGGGGGTGAGCACCCGTACACGCTCTTCTCGGCCCTGAACCTCGCGCGTGACCTGCGCGAACTGGGTCACTACGAGGAGTCCACCACACTGCTGCGCACCACCTACGACTCCTACCGGCAGGCACTCGGCGAGAGTTTCCCCGAGACGCTGCGCACCGCCAAGAGCCTGGCGGTGTCCCTGCGGAAGGCGGGGCGGCTGGACGAGGCCCGCAAACTCACCGCGCAGACCCGCGACCACTACCGGGCGAAGTACACCATCGACAATCCGGACACCCTGGACTGCACCCTCAACTTCGCGGCGGACCTGTATGCGACGGGCGAGCGCACCGCGGCGCTGGAACTCGCGCAGGAGATCGTCGGGAAGTACCGCAGAACCCCGGGGGACCGCCATCCCGCGACGCTCGCCGCCGTCAACAACCTCGCGATCTATCTGCGCGGCTGCCACGACCCGCAGCAGGCGCGGATGCTGCTGGAGAACAACCTCGGCACTCTGCGGCAGGTGCTGGGGGAGGAGCACCCCTACAGCCTGTCCTGCGCCGTCAACCTGGCCAATGTGCTGGCGGAGACGGGAGACCTGAAGCGGGCCGAGGAGCTGGAGCGCGCCGCCGGAGCCGGATTCCGCAGGACCCTGGGGCCGGACCACCCGGACACCCTGGTCTGCCGGGCCAACCTGTCCGTCACCCTGGCCGCGCTGGGGTACGAACAGGAGGCCGGGCAGGCGCGGGAGGCGGCGGGCGAGCTCGCCCGGCTGCTCGGCGAGAACCATCCGCACACGGTGACGGCGCGGCTGGGCAAACGGGTCCACCGGGACCTGGAACCTCTGGCGGTGTAGGCGGCGGCTACCCCGCTCTCATCGGCCGAGTCGTCTCCGACAGGAGCCAGGTCAGGATGTCGGGGAGGACGCGCAGCGCGGCGAAGTGCGCCGCCGCCGGCTGCAGGATGGTGGTCACGCCCGGTATCCGTTCGGCGAGCCAGCGGGAGTGGCCGACGGGGGAGAAGACATCGTCCTCGCCGTGCCACAGCAGGACCGGGACCGCGATATCGGCCGGATCGAACCCCCAGGGGCTGCAGAAGGACAGCGCGTCGTCGATCCAGCCGTCCGCCGAATGACGCAGCGCCTCGCGGTAGTTGCGTACCAGCATCGACCGGATACCGGAGTCGTTGACGACCCGGCGGTCGGACTCGGTGAGTTCCCAGCGCAACTGGGCGAGCAGCTGCCGCGGGTCCGCCCGGATGGCGTCGGAGCGGGGTACGAGGCTGGCCGCCAGACCGTCGCGGCCGGCCGCCGCCGTGGTGTACTCGCGGACGTTGGAGGCCGCCATGCCGGCGAACCAGTCCAGCCCGTCCGCGCCCCAGGGCGCGAGCCCGACCAGCGCGGCCGCCTTCGTCACCCGGTGCGGCAGCAGGGCGGCGCAGGCCAGCGCATGCGGCCCGCCGCCGGAACGGCCCACCACGCTGAACCGTTCGATGCCCAGCGCGTCCGCGATCGACTCCACGTCCTGGGCGACATCCGCGACCCGCCGCCCGGTCAGCCGGTCGGAGCTTCCGTACCCCGGCCGGTCGTAGGTGATCAGCCGTACGCGCTGCTGGTAGAGGACCATCCCCCGTGGCGCGGGCCCCAACCTGCTGCCCGGGGTGCCGTGCAGCAGGAAGACCGGCCTCCCGCGCGGGTCCCCGACACTCTCCACCGCCAGCTGCCGCCCGTCCGCCGCCTGCACCTTCTTGCGCACCAGCCGCCTCCCCTCAGGCACCGTGCAGAACCTGTCCGGACGGCATCAAGGCCGGGTCCGGACCGTGTGCATCGTGGCATTCCCCACCGTCGCACAGATCACCCTGATTGGCGCGGCTTCCGCTACCCGCCCGTACGACCGGTGCCCGGCGGGAGCCCGCGCAGTACACTGGGAAGACTGCACGTATGACGGCAGGGGGCCGCAATGATCGTGGAGTTGGTGGCTGCCGCCCTATCGGTCGGAGCGGTGTATTTCATCGCCGCGTCCCGGGTGGTGCGGCAGTACGAGCGCGGAGTGGTTCTCCGGCTGGGCCGGCTCAGGGCCGAGCCCAAGGGCCCCGGCTTCACCATGGTCATCCCGGGTATCGACCGGCTGCGGAAGGTCAACCTGCAGATCATCACGATGCCCATCCCAGGACAGGACGGCATCACCCGCGACAACGTCACGGTCAAGGTGGACGCGGTCGTGTACTTCAAGGTCGTCAACGCGGTCGATGCCGTCATCCAGGTCGAGGACTACCGCTTCGCGGTGTCGCAGGTCGCCCAGACCTCGCTGCGTTCGATCATCGGCAAGAGCGACCTGGACGAGCTGCTGTCGAACCGGGAGAAGCTCAACGAGGGCCTGGAACTCATGATCGACAGCCCGGCGCTGGGCTGGGGCGTGCAGATCGACCGGGTCGAGATCAAGGACGTGTCGCTGCCGGAGGCCATGAAGCGGTCGATGTCCCGGCAGGCGGAGGCCGAGCGCGAGCGCCGCGCCCGCATCATCAACGCGGACGCGGAACTGCAGGCGTCGAAGGTGCTCGCCCAGGCGGCGCGGCAGATGGAGGACAACCCCTCGGCGCTCCAACTGCGGCTGCTGCAAACGGTGGTGGCCGTCGCCGCCGAGAAGAACTCGACGCTGGTACTGCCCTTCCCGGTGGAGCTGCTGCGCTTCCTGGAGCGAGCGACTCCCGCGGCTCCCGCGGCTCCCGCGGCGGCCCCCGCCCCCGTGGCCGCGCCGGTCGTTGAGCCGGCACCGGTTGCCGCCGTCGTCCCGCCGCTCGCCGCTGTTCCCGCGCCGGTGGCGGTGCCCGAGTCACCGCCCGCTCCCGCGGCGATCGAGAGCAACGCCCAGGGCAAGAACGAGGAGTGATCGTCCGGCTGTCCGCGGGTCCGTCCGCCCGGACCGGTGATCCCGTCGTCCGTTAGTCGTTAGTCGCTGGGTCGCTATTCGTCGAGGGCCAGGCTCACTCCGCCGGCCTCGCGGCCCCAGCCGTAGACCTTGGTGACCCGCAGCCGCACCACGAGTCGCCGGTCGGTGACCATCGCGGCCCGGTACTCGTCCCAGTCGGGGTGTTCGCCGGAGATCGCCCGGTACACCTCGACCAGCTCGTCGGCTGTGGCATCCTGCGGATCGGTGGTGACGGGGGTCAGCTCGGCATCACCTTCGGCGATGAGATAGGCGCCGAGGTCGGGAGTGCTGACGTAGAGGCTCGCCCGGGGATCGCGGCGCAGGTTGCGGGTCTTGGCCCGGTCGTCGGTCACCGAGATGCGGATCGTGTGGGATTTCTCGTCGTAGGTGTACCCCACGTTCGACAGCTGCGGACGCCCGTCGCGTTTGAGGGTGACCAGCGCCCCGCGGGGGTGCTGCCGCAAGAGGTCGAGCAGCGGACTGGTTCCGGATTCCTGGCTCATAGCCGTCCCAACGCGGCCCGGATGCCACTTGTTCCGCTGCTCGTTCCGCCGCTTCTTCCGCTGTGGCCGGACCATTGCCGTCATAACCCCCAACCATTAGCTTGGGAGTTATGACGGCGATAAGGGTCCTGCGCGACCGCAACGCGGGAATGTACCTGGGTGGCGTACTGGTCTCCGGCTTCGGCAGCTCGGCCATGATGCTGGCCGCCGGTATCTGGGTGAAGTCGCTCACCGGATCCAGCAGTCTCGCGGCGCTGGTCGGCTTCTGCCTCTGGGCCCCCACCCTGACCGGCCCGCTGCTCGGCACGGTGGCAGACAGGGTGCGGCGGCGCCCGCTGCTGGTGTGGGTCAACGCCGCGATGGCCGCGCTGCTGCCCCTGCTGCTCGTGGTCCGTACGGCGGACCTGGTCTGGATCCTGTTCGCGGTACTCGTCCTGTACGGGACCGCTTCCGTCCTGTGCGACGCGGCCGAGGCCGCCGTCATCACCGCCACTGTCCCCCGCGAGCTGCGCGGCGACTTCAACGGACTGCGCATGACGGCCAACGAGGCGATGAAGCTCCTCGCCCCGCTGGCCGGCGCCGGCCTGTTCGTCCGCTTCGGCGGCGGCTCGGTCGCCGTACTGGACGCCGTCACCTTCGCGCTCGCCGCGGCCGTTTTCGCGATGGTCCGGGTCCGGGAGGAGCCGCCGTCACCGGCCACGTCGAGCTGGCGCGAACAGACCGCCGCGGGCGTCCGCCATCTGCGCCGGCACCGGCTGCTGCGCCGCCTGGTGGCCGTCGGCTCCGCCGCCATGCTGCTGTCCGCGCTCGGCAGCTCCGCGATCTACGCGGTGGTCGACGCGGGGCTGCACCGTTCGCCAGCCTTCGTCGGCGTGCTGTACGCGGTGCAGGGCGCAGGTTCCGTCGTCGGCGGTGTGGCCGCGGGAGCGCTGTTGCGGCGGATGCCGGAACGGGTCTTCGCGGCCACCGGCATGCTGCTCTTCGCCCTGGGCATCGCCGTACGCGCCACCCCATGGGTCTCCGCGGCGCTCGCCGGAGGCGCGGCGATCGGGGTCGGGCTGCCCTGGGTGCTGATCACCGTGCTGACCGCCGTCCAGCGGGAGACGCCCCCCGACCTGATCGGCCGGGTCGCGGCCACCGCGAACACGCTCGTCTTCGCCCCCACCGCCGTGGGCGGTGTGACGGGCGCCGCCCTGGTCGCCGTCGTCGACCACCGCCTGCTCCTCACCGCCGTCGGCGCGGCCGGCATCCTCGCCGCGGCGTACTGCCTGCTCAAGGTCCCGACGGAGCCGAAGCCGGCCGGCCCGCACGCCGACGAGCAAGCGCCGACTCTCACCGCCTGACGGCCGACGGAGCTGACCGCCACCCCCTCGCTACCGGTGTGCCCGGTGCGGTGAATTTTTTACCGACGCGTAACTGGCCAGTTTTGCTACTGGCGCGTAAGTTGACGTGAACGTAACAACCATGTGATCCGGATCACAGGGTGAGCGGAGTGTCAAGACTTCCCTGACCTGCGAGGAGATCACATGAAGCTGCCCTGGAAACGGCTAGTCAGCGCGCTGGCGCTGACGTTCGCGGTGACCGCGGCCCCGGCCGCGGCCACCGTCGCCAGTGCGCAGTCGGCGCCATCCAGCGGATGGAACGACTTCTCCTGCCGGCCATCCGCAGCGCACCCCCGTCCCGTTGTCCTCGTGCACGGAACCTTCGGCAACGGCACCGACAACTGGCTCGGCTTCGCGCCCTATCTGGTGGCCCGCGGCTACTGCGTCTTCTCCTTCGACTACGGCCAGCTGCCCGGAGTTCCGTTCTTCGACGGCCTCGGCCCGATCGCGGACTCCGCGCAGCAGCTGGCGGACTTCACCGACCGCGTACTGGCGGCCACCGCGGCGCCGAAGGCGGACCTGGTCGGGCACTCCCAGGGCGGCATGATGCCGCGCTACTACCTGAAGTTCCTCGGCGGTGCGTCGAAGGTGAACGCCCTGGTCGGCCTGGCTCCCGACAACCACGGAACCACCCTCGGCGGTCTGACGAAGCTGCTCCCGTACTTCCCGGGGGCGGCCGACGCGATCCACTCGATCACTCCGGGGCTCGCCGACCAGGTGGCCGGATCGGCCTTCCAGCAGCTCCTCAACGCGGGCGGCGACACCGTCCCCGGGGTGCACTACACGGTGATCGCGACCCGGTACGACGAAGTCGTGACGCCGTACGCGACGCAGTTCCTGTCGGGCCCCGATGTGCACAACGTCCTGCTGCAGGACCTGTGCGCGGTCGACATCTCCGAGCATGTGGCGATCGGTCTGACCGACCGGATCGCCTTCCACGAGGCGGCGAACGCCCTCGACCCGGCGCACGCCACGACGACGAACTGCCTATCCGTGTTCAGTTGACGTTCAGTTGACGTTCGGTTGACGTTCGGTCGACGTTCAGTTGACCCACGGCGGGGAGATGCGGGAACCGTCGGCGAGCACGGCCTCGAGGCCCACGCTGGTGGTGACCCACATGGTGGCCGGTTCCTCCGTGGGATTGCTGACTCCCAGGGAGGAGCCGGCGGGGGCGACGGCGGCGTCGCCCGGCACCAGGGTGGACACTTCGCCGTCGATGCTGAACCTCAGCGAGCCGCTCAGCATCAGGAAGACCTCCTCGCGGGTGATGGTGTGGGCGGGGCCCGCGGTGCCGGCGGGTATCTCGCCGCGCCAGGCGCACAGCTCCTTGCTGCCGTGCGCGGGCACGATGTATGAGACGAAACGGATGCCGTGCATCTCGTGGACGATGGCTTCGGCGGCGGGGACAACCGGCATGGCGTACCTCCATATAGTCAAGCTGATTGAGCAAGTTGCTTGACTATATAGTCAAGTAGCTTGCGCAGTGTGTCAAGCTGTCCCCGTGAACAACGCTGACGCCATGAGCCTGACCGCGACCCTGCTCGCCGCGGCCGGCGGTCTCACCGCCGCCATCCACGACGGCGTCGTCGCCCGCGGTTTCGACGACCTCAGGCCGGCCCACGGCTTCGCCTTCACCCGCCTGGCCCCGGGCGGCGCGACAGCTGCCGACCTGGCAGAACACCTCGGAGTCACCCGCCAGGCGGCGAGCCAGATGGTCGAGGAACTCGTCCGCAAGGGCTACGTGGAGCGCCGCCCGCACCCGGACGACGCCCGCGCCCGCCTCGTCGTTCTCACCGACCGCGGCTGGGCCTGCACGCGCGCCGCGGAGGAGTCCGCGGCCGACGCCGTACGCCCCTGGGCCGCGCTCCTCGGCGAGCGCCGGCTGCACGCCCTGCGCGACGATCTCGCGCGCCTGGCGCCGGGCGGCCCCATCCGCCCCAACTGGTAGACGCCTGCGTGAGCTGCGGTCGTATACGCCCCGTATACGACCGGCCGGTGAAACGGCGATGCCGCTGCCCGTGGGGGAACAGCGGCACCGGACCAGGGGGAGACGGCCGTCAGGAGCGGTGACGCCCCGCCGCGGCGGCCCTGCGGCGGACGGTGGTGAGCAGCACCGAGCAGCCGATCGCGACCACCGCGGCGCCGCCGATGGCGAGCGGTCCCGTACTGCTGGAACCACCGGTCTCGGCGAGGTTCGTGCCGTCGGCGGGAGCGGCCGAGCCGTCGGCCTTCGGCGCGTTGCCGGCCGGCGCGGAGGTGATGGCCGCCGTGTGGTCGTGGTGCACGGTGGACTTCGAGGTGCCCGCGGCTATCTGCGCCTCGGACGGCGCGGACGCGGACGGCGCGGGATCGGCGGTGGCCGGAGCGCTGTGCGAGGCGCCCTGCGCGGGAGTGTGCGAAGGAACGGAGGGAGCGGGAGCCGAGCCTCCGGTGTCCTTGCCGAAGACCACGTCCGAGCAGGAGTAGAAGGCCTCGGTGCTGTCGGAACGCTGCCAGACGCTGTAGATCAGATGCCGGCCCGCCCGCTTCGGCACCGTGCCGGAGAACACGTAACTGCCGTTCGTGAGCGTCGGATCGGTGACGGACGCGAAGGGCTTCGCCTCCAGGTCCGACCACTTGAGCTGCTTCGACGGATCGTAACCGTCCTTCGTGATGTACAGGTCGAAGGAGCCCTTGTGCGGTGCGGTCGCCCGGTACTTGAAGGTGAACGAACCACTGCTCATGCCGGTGGCCGGCCAGTCCGCTCGTGCCAGGTCGAGGCCCTTGTACTCCGCATTGCCTCCGCTGCACAGCTGCCCGTCGGGTACCTTCGACCGGCTGCGCCCGCCCGCTTCACCGTCCCGCACCGAGTTCCAGTCGTAGAGCGCCTGCCTCCCGCCGGCCGCAACAGCGGCCTTGCACGCGGCCGACCGCGGATTCTCCGGGCCCTCCGCATAGCAGGCGGACACCCGGCTGACGGGATTCTCCATGGAGCCGTGCGCGCTCGCGGGAGCGGCGGCGAGGCCGGTCAGCACAAGCGGCGCGAAGCCCATGACGGCGACTGCGGCGGCCTTGCGACGTACGGTCATTCCGGGTGTCTCCTTCGACGGTGGTGCCAGGTCCGGCAAGAAGCGGAGAACGACATCCGGTCCGGATCCGCTCTCCGTCCGCACACCGGCCGGACGACCAGCACGCTAGCCGCGTCCACCCGCCGAAATCACGCCGCCAACTGCGCAAAGCCGATCCTTATGCCGCCATTAAGGGGCCCCTGAGCGCCGATTAAGAACGCGCTCGCGTGAGGGCTCGTGGCAGGGTGGCGCCATGACTGAACCGAGCCGGCGGCCCGCCGCGCTGCAACTGATCGAGGCCGCCGTCGATGCCGGCAGCTGGCGTCGATGGGACGAACCCGTCACCGGGCTGCCCGTGGCGGAGGACTATCGCGCCGATGTCGAGAAGGCACAGCTGCGTACCGGACTTGATGAATCCGTGGTCACGGGTGAGGGCCGGATCCGGGGGCGGCGGGTCGCGCTCATCGTGGGGGAGTTCGGGTTCCTCGGTGGATCGATCGGGGTGGCGGCCGGGACGCGGCTGGTGACAGCGGTGGAGCGGGCCACCCGGGAGCAACTGCCGCTGCTCGCTTCCCCTGCTTCCGGCGGTACGCGGATGCAGGAAGGGACCATCGCGTTCCTGCAGATGGTCAAGGTCGCTGCCGCCATCACCGACCACAAGGCGGCCCAACTGCCCTACCTCGTCTATCTGCGGCATCCGACCACGGGCGGGGTGCTCGCCTCCTGGGGATCACTCGGCCATGTCACGGCCGCGGAACCGGGCGCGCTGATCGGGTTTCTCGGCCCGCGGGTCCATGAGGCGCTGTACGGCGAGCCCTTCCCGGCCGGCGTCCAGGTCGCCGAGAACCTGCTGGCCAACGGGCTGGTCGACGCCGTGCTCCCGGCTGGGCAGCTGGCGGAGGCCGCGGCCCGGGCGCTGGACGTGCTGTGCGGCGAGGCGGGTGACGAGTTGGGTGGTGAGACGGGTATCGAGAGGGGTTCTCGTGTCGATTCCGGCGGTGCCGCCGCGCGGTCGGCAGCGGTCGACGGGGTCGACGGGGTCTCCACGGCGGAGTCGATCCGGCGCTCGCGCAGGCCGGACCGGCCGGGGCTGCGGGCGCTGCTGGCGGGGGCCGGGCGCGAGGTCACGCCGCTGAGCGGTACGGGCGCGGGGGAACGAGACCCCGGACTGCTGCTCGCGCTGGCCCGGTTCGGGCCGACCCCGTGCGTCGTCCTGGGCCACGACCGGCGCCCCGGCGAGGCCGGGCCCGCCCCGCTGGGGCCTGCCGGGCTGCGTGAGGCACGGCGCGGAATGCGGATCGCCGCCGAGCTCGGCCTTCCGCTGCTCACCGTCATCGACACGGCGGGCGCGGCACTCAGCCGCGAGGCCGAGGAGGGCGGCCTCGCTGGGGAGATCGCCCGCTGCCTCGCCGATCTGGTCACCCTCCCCGCTCCCACCCTGTGCCTGCTGCTCGGCCAGGGCGCCGGAGGCGGCGCGCTGGCGCTCCTTCCCGCCGACCGGGTCATCGCCGCACGGCACGCCTGGCTCTCGCCGCTCCCGCCGGAAGGCGCGTCCGCGATCCTCTACCGGACGACGGACCGGGCGTTCGAGGTCGCGGACCGGCAGGGCGTGGGCTCCGCCGATCTGCTCGCCAACCGGATCGTCGACACCATCGTCGAGGAGACCCCCGACGCGGCCGACGACCCCACGGAATTCCTCACCCGTCTCGGCGCTCTGCTGGGCACCGAGCTGGCCGCTCTGCGGGTCCGTGACCGTGACGAGCGGCTGGCCGCCCGGCGCCGCAGGTATCGCAACCTCGGATTGTCAGAGGCGGGTGACACGATTCCGGTATGAGCGCTGAGACCGGGAGTACTGGGAGTGCCGGGAGCACCGGGAGCACCGGGAGTACGGAGTACTGGGACGCCGCCGCCGAGCGGTTCGACGACGAGCCGGACCACGGCCTGCGCAACCCCGGGATACGGGCCGCCTGGGACGAACGATTGCGGTCCTGGCTGCCCGGCGGGGCCAGCGATGTCCTCGATCTCGGGTGCGGCACCGGCAGCCTGACGCTGCTCGCGGCGCGGCAGGGCCACCGTGTCACGGCCGTCGACCTGTCGCCGCGAATGGTGGAGCAGGCCCGCAGGAAACTCGACGGCACCGGCGCGCGGGTGCTGGAGGGGGACGCGGCAGAACCGCCTGTCGAGGCCGGGCAGTTCGATGTGGTGCTGGTCCGCCATGTGCTGTGGACGCTGCGCGACCCGGCGGAGGTGCTGCGGCACTGGGCGCGGCTGCTGAGGCCCGGCGGACGCATGGTCCTCATCGAAGGCAGGTGGGGCGACATCAGCCCGGTGGGCATCGCCGCCGACGCCCTCGCCGAACTGGCCGCGCCCCTCGCAGGACACATCCGCGTCGAGCAGCTGGCACACGACCCCGCCCTTTGGGGGAAGGCCGTTCACGACGAGCGGTACGCCGCGGTCGTCCGGTTCGCGAGCGTGTAGGGCCGCCGCCGGGCGCCAGGTGCCGGGCGGCTAATGAGTGAGTCTCCCATTCTCATTAGGGGTCGTAGGCTGTGAACGCATGGCCCGAGGAATGGATCCGCGGCGGAGAGGGGGAGTCCGATGGAGCGCTGTCCGGCGTTGGATCTGGTGAGCACGATCCGGCACGACGGGGAGGGCGGTGTCGCCGACGACCTGGCCACCGTCGAGGAGACGACCCGCTGGGTCCGGGGTCAGGACGCCCTGCTCACCGGCAGCCTCTCCGCCGGGGATTTCGCCGCCGACGAGGAACTCAGGAGCGAGATCGTCGCCCTGCGGCAGGCGGTACGGGCGCTGTTCGCCCAGGCCGTGAGCCCCGCCCCGCCGAGCCGCGCGGACGCCCACCGTCTCATACCCACCGACCAGGCCCTGGCGCGCCTCAACAGCGCCGCCGCCCGCGAACCGGTCGCCCCCCAGCTGGACTGGCGCCACGGCGAAGCCCCCGCCGCCCTGGTGCTGTCCACGGAACTCGACTCGCGGGTGCGGCTCATCGCCGGCCTGGCGCGTTCCGCCATCGACTTCCTGACGGGCCCGCAACGCGACCAGCTGCGGGCCTGCGCCGCACCACGGTGCGTGCGCTACTTCGTCAAGGGACACGGCCGCCAGGAGTGGTGCAAGCCGGCCTGCGGCAACCGGGCCAGGGTCGCCCGCCACTATCAACGGCGGCGCGGGTCGGCGGACGTGGAGGCGGGCTGATCCGGTCCGTTGTGCCAGGATCCCGGCATGAGCCTGAGGATCACCGTCGCCCCCGATGCGGCCACCGCCCCCTTCGAGCAAGTGCGCGAGCAGATCGCCGACCAGGCCCGCTCGGGCCGCATCCCCGTCGGCTACAAGCTCCCGACCGTCCGCGGTCTCGCCGAGGAACTGGGTCTGGCGGCCAATACGGTGGCCAAGGCCTACCGCGCGCTCGAAGCCGATGGTGTCGTGGAGACCCGGGGCCGCCACGGCACGTTCGTCGCTGCCGCGGGCGATGCCGCCGAGCGTCAGGCCGCGGCCGCCGCCGCGGACTTCGCGCAACGCGCCCGCCGCCTCGGCCTGGACCGCGCCTCCGCCCTCGCTGCCGTCCAGGACGCGCTGCGCGCCGCTTACGAGGGGTAGTGCGGCTGGCTGGTGGTTCGCGTCCGACCCGTTGCGGGTCGGGGCCCGGGCTGTCACGCGACGCGGGCGCCGACGTGCGGACACCCGAACCGCCCGCCGGAACTCAGAGGTACAGGCCGTCGGAAGCCGCGGCGGGAGCCGGGATCGAGGAGCCCGCGCCGCGCCGCAGCGCGTACAGCTCCGCGAGGGTGGCGCCCTCGCGCCCGATTCCCTCGGTGGTGCCGAGCCAGGCGGCGGACTCGTCACGGGTCAGCGGTCCGACCTCGATGCGGGACAGACAGCGGCCCGGCCGGACGACGGCGGGGTGCAGCCGTTCCAGGTCCTCGTTGGTGGTGATGCCGACGAGGACGTTGCGGCCCTGGCCGAGGAGTCCGTCGGTGAGGTTGAGGAGACGGGACAGGGCCTGGCCCGTCTGGTGCTTGGCCTGGCCGCGGATCAGTTCGTCGCAGTCCTCGAGCAGGAGCAGCCGCCAGCGGCCGCCGGCGGTGCCGTCGTCCTCGCCGATGGCGATGTCCATCAGATAGCCGACATCGTTGAAGAGCCGTTCGGGGTCAAGGACGCAGTCCACCTGGCACCAGTCGCGCCAGGAGCGGGCGAGGGTGCGCAGCGCTGAGGTCTTCCCCGTGCCGGGCGGGCCGTGGAGGAGGAGCAGGCGGCCGGTGATGTCGTCCTTGGTGAGCTTCATGAGGCCGTCCATGGCCTCGGCCACCGGGGCCGTGTAGTTGCCCCGCAGCTCTTCCCAAGTGGCCGCGGAGATCTGCCGGGTGGTGCGGTGCGGGCCGCGCCGGGGTGAGACGTACCAGAAGCCCATGGTGACGCTCTCGGGCTGTGGTTCCGGTTCGTCCTCGGCGTCCTCGACGGCCCGGGCGAGCACCTGCTCGGCCAGTTCGTCGGTGACTGCGGCGACGGTGACGTCGGCGCCGCGGTTCCAGCGGGAGATCAGGATCGTCCAGCCGTCGCCTTCGGCGAGGGTGGCGCTGCGGTCCTTGTCGCGGGCCTGGCGCAGCACGGCGGCGTCCGGCGGGATCAGCGTCAGACCGGACTTGACGTTCTCCAGCGACGCGCCGCGCGAGTACGGCTGTTCGCCGGACGTGAAGCGGCCCAGGAAGAGCGCGTCGACGACGTCGGACGGTGAATCGCTGTCGTCCAGGCGCAGATGAACGGGTACGGCGCGGTGCGGCGGACGTGGCACCAGTGGGGTGTGTGCGAGGGCGGGCGGGCTCGGCGGCACAAGCCTCCTCGGTTCACGGGGGTTCACGGACATGCGGCCCATGATCCGGCACGGGCCCGCATCCGCCCAGTGCTTTTCCGGGCCGGAAGCCTTACCCGGAACCGGCTGCGGACTTCGAGCGGACTTCGAGCGGAGTCGGCTGCTGTGCTGGGGAGTTGATGAGTTGCGGACGTTTCATATGAATGCAACGTGCACGGCAAAAAATTCATGAGCATGACACTTACGCCCGAGGGTTACCGGCGGGTACAACGGGTGTTGCAGAGATCCTGCCCAGGGAGGTTCCATGAGACTGTCCCGTTTTGCGTCAGCCGCATCCGCGCTGATCCTCACCACCGGCCTCGCTCTCATAGGCGCGGTACCCGCGCACGCCACCACCCCCGCGTACGCGGCCCTCGGAGACTCGTACTCCGCAGGTGTCGGAGCCGGCAGCTACGACAGCGCCAGCGGCTCCTGCAAGCGCAGCACCAAGGCATACCCGGCCCTGTGGGCGGCGGCCCATGCCCCGTCCGGGTTCTCCTTCATCGCCTGTTCGGGTGCCCGTACGGGTGACGTCGTCAACAATCAGCTCGGAGCGCTCAATTCGTCCACGGGCCTGGTGAGCATCAGCATCGGCGGTAATGACGCGGGCTTCTCCGACGTGATGACCACCTGCGTGCTCAATTCCGAGAGCACCTGCCTGGCCCGTATCGCGCAAGCCCGCGCCTACGCGGACAACACCCTCCCCGGTCTTCTCGACGGCGTATACAACGCCATCGGCTCCAAGGCCCCCAACGCCCATGTCGTCGTCCTCGGCTACCCGCACTTCTACAAGATCGGCGGCAGCTGCTGGGGCGGTCTCAGTGATACCTCCCGCGCCGCCATCAACGGCGCGGCCGACGAACTCGACACGGTGATCTCCAAGCGCGTCGCCGATCACGGCTTCACCTTCGCCGATGTGCGCGGCACCTTCACCGGGCATGAACTCTGCTCCGGCTCACCGTGGCTGAACAGCCTGACCTGGCCGATCGACGAGTCCTATCACCCCAAGGCGGCCGGGCAGTCCGGCGGTTACCTCCCCGCGTTCAGCGGAGCCGCCTGACCGATCCCGGTCGTCACTGCCGGCGCCGGCGTCGTTGACGGCGGCGTCGTCGGTGCCCGGCAGTCCACCGTGAACGGAACATGGTCCGACGGGAACGCCTTCGGACTCACGACCTCCACCGCCATCCAGATGACGTTCCGGTGGACGATCCGGGCCGCCGCCCTGTCCTCCTGTTCCAGGCGGGCGTACAGCTGCCGCACCTCGCGCTCGTCGGGCCCGGCCGGAGCCCGTACCTCCTTGACGGCGACCTCGCGGCCCAGCAGCTCGTCGCGGGCCCGCCACGCCACGCCCATTCCGCCGCGTCCGAGCCCGCCGATCAGCCGGTAGCGGTCCGCGATCACGCGCTCATCACCCGTGCCTGCGCTCATAACGCGAACCCCTGTCCGCAACCGGAGTGATTCGGGGGAAATCTACCTCAATCGCGTGCGGTTGATGCCGGTCACCGCGATGCCGGGCGGGGCCGGAACCGGGGTTCGCCGTCGGTTCCCGGCCGCTGGACCTGCGTCCAACTGCCGTTCGTGGACCGGTAATTCGCTGATTCCGCGTCAACACCCAAGGTGGGAAGGTGAATCCGGGACCGGGGATGCGCAGGTGACGCGGCGGGACGATAGGGTTACCCTGCCCGGGCCGGGTGCCCTCGTACGGGTGGGGAGTGTCATGGAACAAATAGCAATGCGGAGCAGGCCGAGAGTGCCTGCCATCAACTGCGGAAGCAGCACGACCAGCACGCGTCTGGACCGTCATCTCGCGATACTGGGCGGCCCTGCCGTACCACACCGTGAGAGCGCGGAGGCGACGCTGCTGATGCGGGAGCTGACCTCGCGGGATTCGGCGCGCACCAAGGCGAGCCGCAGTGCGAGAGTGTCGCTGTTCGCGCCTCTGCGGCGCCTGCAGCGCTCGCTGTTCGGCAGCCGCCGCTGATCCCACCTTCCGGCGGTCACACCGTCCCGGCACAGCGCTGCGGCCAGCGGCGTTTCGGTGTGCTCGCCGTGAACGGCAGGGGCTCTACGCGCGTCCGCGTGCGTCAACGCGCCGTGCCTGCCGCACGACTCACCGCATGGCTTCAGCCCGGCACCGCACGGCACGGCACGGCACAGCTCAGCACGGCAGCTCAGGACGGCACCGCACAGCTCACAGCAACGCGAACTGACCGTCCGGCCCTTCCTCGTGGTGGTCGAGCACCGAGGCGGGGCGCCGCGCTCCCACGGGAGCGGGCAGCACCCCCGCTCGGCGCAGGGCGTCGGCGGAGATCCCCGCCGCGCCCGCCCGCCGTGCCCCGGCCTCCCTCTCCAGCCGCTCCGCCAGCCGCCGTCGCTCCGGCCGGAGCTCGGCCAGCATCGCGAGCACGCTGACGAGTTCGAGCAGCTCCGTGGTGGTCGCGCGGGTCCAGCGCGAGGGGCGGAGCGCCTCCAGCGTCCCCGGCGCCGCGACGGCCGTCCGCCGTTCGTACCAGGCTTCCAGCACCCGCACTCCGCCCGCGTGGAAGTCCCAGGCGGCGGCCGGCACCGGTGAGACCAGCCCGGCTCCGACCCGTAGCGCCTGTTGCTCCGGGTCGTACTCCAGCTCGCCGGCGCGCGGGACACCGGGCAGCGGAGCGCGTACGTAGGGGCGCCGCCCGCCCGGCAGCCGGGGCTGGCCGCCGGGCCGCCCCGCGGCGGGATCCGCGCAGCGCTCGCCCCGGGTGTGCAGCCAGATCGTGGTACGCCCCAGCCCGACGGCCGCGAGCCAGAGGTCCGGGTCGCGGGTGAGCGGCACCACGACGCCGTCCCGTCCCGGCAGCCCGGCGACCGTGATCCAGGCGAGGACGTCCTCGGCGGTCACGGGCAGGCCGAGCAGTTCGCCCAGCAGCTCGGTCAGGCCGGGCGCGAGATTGGGGTCCTGGCCGCCGGGCCGCCGGTACAGCGGCCGGATACGGCCCGGTTTCCCCGCGGGGGAGCGGCCGTCGGGCAGTACGGCGCTGAACGACAGGGCAGGTCCGGGGACGTTCGGGATACGGGCCTGCTCCACGGCGAAGATCTGTCGCTCGTCGGCGACCCGCCACAGCTCGGGACGGGCGGCGTCGATGAGCCGGTGGTCGGGGATCAGCCACTGCTGGTCGAAGGCCCCGTGCAGCACGCGGACGGGGTCCGGGCAGGGCCCGGTCTCGCGGGCGAGCCGGGTGGTGGCGGCGGGCAGGCCCGCCAGCCGCGGCACCGGCAGCTGGGGGACCGGGGTGTGCAGTCCACGAGCCCGGCTCGGGCGCAGCAGCCGCTCCCGTTCGGCCTCGTCGGGCGCCGCGAGCAGCGCGGCCCAGCGGGCCCGGAGGGCCTGTGCATCCGGTGCCACCGCCCAGGACCGCCCGTAGAGCAGCGGCGCGACGGACCACGGCATCAGGTCCGCGAGCGCGGGAGCGTCATGGCCCGCCCCGGCGTTGGAGCCGACGGCTCGTGGCGGCGTCACGTGACGGGCCTCCCCAGCGCCTGGATTCGCGGATGCGCTTCCCACCGTCGGCATGGTACTGAGCCTCGGACGGGGCCGCACTGTCGCCGTTTCGTCCTCAATCTCCGGACGGGCTTGAAATCAAGCCCGTCCGGAGATTGAGGACAACGCGGCCGAAGGACGCGTAACCAGCTAGCGCGCCTCCATCGTCACCGTGAACGAGAACCGGTCCCCGCGGTAGTGGATCCGTACCACGTCCACCGCGCGGCCCGCCTCGTCGTAGGTCACCCCGGTGTAGTGGAGGATCGGGCTGAGCAGCGGGACCTGGAGCAGCCGCGCGGTCTCCGGGTCCGCCAGCCGGGCCTCCACGGTGTCGGTGATCCGGCTGATCCGTACGCCGAGCACGTCCCGCAGCACCTTGGTCATCGGCCAGCGTTCGAGATCGGCGAGGTCGATGCGGTCGCCGAGTTCCGGGCGGACGAAATTCTCCGCCCAGTTGGCCGGCTCACCGCTCTCCTCGCAGCGCAGCCGCCGGAAGGCGGTCGCCTCCGCCAGGTCCGGGAAGTGCTCGGCGACCTCCGGCGGAACGGGCACGGTCTCGCGCCCGATGACGGCCGTGTGGCCGCCGGACTGCTGGGCCACGATCGCGTCGACCGAGCCCAGCAGCCGTACCGGCGCGCCGCGCAGCGCGGTCGGCTCGATGAAGGTGCCGCGCCGCCGGTGCCGGCTGATCAGCCCCTCCGTCTCCAGTTCCTTGAGGGCCTGGCGCATGGTCAGCACGCTCACGCCGTAGTGGCCGGCCAGGTCGTCCTCGGTCGGCAGCCGCAGCGAGGCGTCCGGGCGGCGGCCCAGTATCGAGGCGCGCAGCGACTGCGAGACCTGGTACCAGAGCGGCAGTTTGCGGTTGAGGACTATCGAGTCCGGGGCGAAGGGGGTCATGACGCCCTGAAGTGCCGCTCAAGGCCGTGCCACACCTGGTCGTAGCCTTCCTGCCGGTGATCCGCGGTGAGCGCGCCGGCGGTCGGTACGACGGGCCAGCGGGTCTCGAACATGAAGGCCAGGCCGTCGTCGACCTTCTGGGGCCTCAGCTCGGCGGCGCTGGCCTTGTCGAAGGTGGCGCGGTCGGGGCCGTGCGCCGACATCATGTTGTGCAGGGAGGCGCCGCCGGGGACGAAGCCCTCGGCCTTCGCGTCGTACGCGCCCTCGATCAGGCCCATGAACTCGCTCATGACATTGCGGTGGAAGTACGGCGGGCGGAAGGTGTCCTCGCCGACCAGCCAGCGCGGCGCGAAGACCACGAAGTCGGCGTTGGCCAGTCCGGGGGTGTCGGACGGTGAGGTCAGCACCGTGAAGATCGACGGGTCCGGGTGGTCGTAGCTCAGCGAGCCCAGGACATTGAACCGCCGCAGGTCGTAGACGTACGGGACGAGGCTGCCGTGCCAGGCGACGACATCGAGCGGTGAGTGGTCGTAGGTGGCGGCCCAGAGGTTTCCGCCGAATTTGTTGATCACCTCGACCGGTTCCTCGCGGTCCTCGAAGGCGGCCACGGGCGCCAGGAAGTCCCGTGCGGCGGCCAGCCCGTTCGCACCGATCGGGCCGAGGTCGGGGAGCCGGAAGGCCTGCCCGTAGTTCTCGCACACATAGCCGCGGGCGGTGGGATCCAGCAGCTCCACCCGGAAACGCATGCCCCGTGGGATCAGCGCGACCTCGCCGGGACCGGCCCGGAGCACGCCCAGCTCGGTACGGAGCAGCAGAGTGCCGTGCTCGGGCACGATCAGGAACTCGCCGTCGGAGGACGAGAAGACCCGCTCCGTCATCGACCTGTTGGCCGCGTACCAGTGGATGCCGATGCCCTCGCGACGCAGTACGTCACCGTTGCCGCCGACGGAGACCAGGCCCTGGACGAAGTCGGTGGGGGTCTCCGGCAGGGCGGGGGCGCTCCAGCGCAGCCGGTTGGGGTCCGGCTCCACATCGAGGAAGGGCGCGCTGCGCAGCGACCCGTTGTCGGTTCGGCGGAACGGCGGGTGGGCGGCCGACGGGCGGATCCGGTAGAGCCAGCTGCGGCGGTTGTGGTGCCGGGGCTCGGTGAACGCCGTACCGCTGAGCTGCTCCGCATACAGGCCGAGCGGGGCGCGCTGGGGAGAGTTCCGGCCGATCGGCAGCGCTCCGGGCACCGCCTCGCTGACGTGCTCGTTCCCAAAACCGGGGGAGTACGTGAGGTCTGTGTCGTGTGTGCTGCCCATCGTGCGCTCCCGGTGCCGTTGTCCCATTCCTATGGTCGACCATAGGAATGGGTGGTGCAAACCGTCAATGACCTTGTGGCGGGCCGCCGCTAGGGTGGCCTGAAAAGGAGGGTGTGCCGTGACCGGCCAAGGGCTCCGCCGAACCCCGGTGCAGCAGCGCAGCACCGAACGCCTCACCCGCATCCTCGACGCCTGCGCGGAACTGCTCGACGAAGGCGGGTACGAGAGCCTCAGCACCCGCGCGGTGGCCGCCCGCGCCGCCGTTCCCATCGGCTCCGTCTACCGGTTCTTCTGCAACAAGCGCGCGATGGCCGACGCCCTGGCCCACCGCAATCTCGACCGGTACCTCGACCGCGTCACGGCCCGCCTCGCGGAACCGGCCTCCGCTGCCCCGGGCCGGCGGAGGACCGGTGGACTCCTGTCCCTCGATCTCGCCATCGACGTCGTCGTCGACGAGTACATCGCCATGAAGGGGGTCACCCCCGGATTCGAACTCGTTGAATTCGGCATTTCCGGTGAGCCCAACCACCACCTCGCCGACCGGCTGCTCGCCCTGCTCGCCGGCCGGCTGGGCCTCGATCCGGAGGACGTGTACACCCGGCTCACCTTCGTGATCAGCGTGGAAGCGGCCGACGCCCTGATCCAGCTCGCCTTCCGTACCGACCCGTCGGGGGACCCGGCCGTCATCGCCGAGACCAAGCGCCTGCTGCGCGCCTATCTCGACCGCGCGGCCGATTGATTCGGCCGCTTGATGCGGTCAATGGATTCGGTCAATTGATTCAGCCACGGGGGTTCCCGCATGCATACCGGTCGGTATGCTCGCCGTGTACGTGCGCTGCCGCCGTCCCAGGAGAGCCTGATGACCCGTACCGCTCTGCGTATCTGCCCGCTGTGCGAGGCCACCTGCGGCCTGACGCTCACCATCGAGGACGACAAGGTCACCAGCGCGCGCGGTGACCGCGACGACGTGTTCAGCGCCGGCTTCATCTGCCCCAAGGGCGCCACCTTCGGCGCCCTCGACGCCGATCCCGACCGGCTGCGACGGCCCCTCGTCCGCAAGGACGGCCGGCTCGTCGAGACCGGCTGGGCCGAGGCGTTCGCGGCGGCCGCCGCGGGACTCGGCACGGTCACCGCCGCGCACGGGCCCGACGCCGTGGGTGTCGTCCTCGGCAACCCCAACGTCCACACCGTCGCGGGCGGCCTCTACCCCTCGCAGCTCATCGGCGCCCTGCGCAGCCGCAACATCTTCTCCGCCAGCACCCTCGACCAGATGCCCAAGCACGTCTCGTGCGGCTACCTCTTCGGCGACCCCAACGCGATTCCGGTCCCCGACCTGGACCGCACGGACTACCTGCTCATCCTCGGCGCGAACCCGCTCGTCTCCAACGGCAGCCTGGCCACCGCCGCCGACTTCCCCGGCAAGCTCAAGGCCCTGCGGCGGCGCGGCGGACGGATCACGGTCATCGACCCCAAGCGGACCCGCACCGCGGAGGCCGCCGACCGGCACATCTCCCTGCGGCCGGGCACGGATGCGGCCCTGCTCTTCGCCCTCGTCCAGGTGCTGTTCGCGGAGGGGCTGACCGATCTCGGCACGCTCGCCGACCAGGTCACCGGCGTGGAGGAGGTACGCGCCCTCGCTGCGGAGTTCACCCCGGAGGCCGTCGAGGGCGTCTGCGAGGTGCCGGCCGGTGAGATCCGCGCCCTCGCCCGCGAACTGGCCGCCGCGCCCAGCGCCGCCGTCTACGGGCGGCTCGGCAGTACCGCCGTCGAGTTCGGCACCCTGGGCAGCTGGCTCGTCGACGTGCTCAATGTGCTGACCGGCAATCTCGACCGGCCCGGCGGCGCCATGTTCCCGCTCGCCCCCACCGCCCGCGCTCCCCGGGCCGCCGCGCCCGGCAAGGGGTTCACCGTCGGCCGCTGGTACAGCCGGGTCTCCGGCCATCCCGAGGTGAAGGGCGAACTCCCCGCCGCCGCCTTCGCCGAGGAGATCGACACCCCCGGCGAAGGCCGGATCCGGGCCGTCATCGCCCTCGCCGCGAACCCGGTGCTCTCCGCGCCGGACGGCCACCGTCTCGACCGGGCGCTGGCCGGGCTGGACTTCATGATCAGCGTGGACCCGTACCTCAACGAGACGTCCCGGCACGCCCACGTCGTCCTGCCGCCGCCGCGGCCGGCGCAGAGCGCTCACTACGACTTCGCCTTCTCCACGCTCGCCGTCCGCAACACCGTGCGCTACACCCGCGCGGCCGTTCCCCTGGAGGACGGCCGGCCGGACGAGCCCGAGATCTACGCCCGGCTCGTCCACATCCTGTCCGGCGCGGGAGCCGGGGCGGACCCCGCCGTCGTGGACGAGCAGGCCATCGCCCGGCTGCTCACCCGCGCGACCGCCGACCCGCAGTCGCCGTTCCACGGCGATGATCCGGGCGCGGCGGCGGGCCGGCTCAGCGGCAGGACCGGATACGAGCGGCGCCTGGACCTGATGCTCCGGATGGGCCCCTACGCCCTCACACTCGACGATGTGCTCGCCCACCCGCACGGCATCGACCTCGGGCCGCTCGCCCCGCGCGTCCCCGAGATCCTCCGCACCCCCTCGGGCCGGATCGAACTCGCCCCGGCGCCCATCGCCGCCGATGTGCCGCGGCTGCTGCGCTCCCTGACCGGACGGGCCGCGGGGCCCGTCCTCATCGGCCGCCGCCACCTGCGGTCCAACAACAGCTGGATGCACAACGTGCCGGCGCTCGCCGGCGGTACGAACCTGTGCACCCTGCAGGTCCACCCCGACGACGCCGCCCGGTTCGGGCTCACCGACGGCTCCACCGCCCTCGTGAAGGGCGACGGCGGTGAGATCGAGGCCCCGGTCGAGGTCACCGACGCCGTACGTCCCGGTGTCGTCAGCCTTCCGCACGGCTGGGGGCACGACCGCGACGGCACCCGGCTCGCCACCGCGGGCCTCCACCCCGGGGCCAACGTCAACCAACTCCTGGACGGCACCCGGCTGGACCCGCTCTCCGGCACCGCCGTACTCAACGGGTTCCCGGTCCAGATCTCGGCCGCCTCCGGAGGTCGCTGACAGCGGGGGATACCGACAGCCGGGGATCCGGCCGTCCGCCCGTCCGGACGGGACGGGCGAGGGCGTGAGCCAGGGCACGTGAGGGCCTCTGGCGTGCAAAAACTAACGGCGCTAGTTTGGGTGGGTCAGACAGATCCGCCATACCGGGAGGACGACGACGTGAAGGCTCACGACGGGATGTACATCGACGGGGCGTGGCGGCCGGCCGCCGGGCACGAGTCGATCGAGGTGGTCAACCCGGCGGACGAGCAGGTCATCGCATCCGTACCGGCCGGTACGGCGCAGGACGTGGACGCCGCCGTGAGCGCGGCCCGGGCCGCGCTCCCCGGCTGGGCCGCGACCGCGCCCGCCGACCGCGCCGCCCTCATCGGCGCGCTGCGCGACCGGCTGGCCGCCCGCCGTGAGGAGATCGCCGGGACGATCAGCGCCGAGCTGGGCGCCCCGCTCGCCTTCGCCGCCGCGGTCCACACCGATCTGCCGATCGCCGTGGCCGGTTCGTACGCGCTGCTCGCCGCCTCGTACGCCTTCGAGGAGAAGGTCGGCAACTCCACCGTCTTCCAGGAGCCGGTGGGCGTCGTCGGCGCCATCACCCCCTGGAACTACCCGCTGCACCAGATCGTCGCCAAGGTCGCACCCGCACTCGCCGCGGGCTGCACGATCGTCCTCAAGCCCGCCGAGGACACCCCGCTCACCGCCCAGCTCTTCGCCGAGGCAGTCCATGAGGCGGGCATCCCGGCCGGGGTGTTCAACCTCGTCACCGGTCTCGGCCCGGTCGCGGGACAGGCTCTGGCCGCCCACGACGGTGTGGACCTGGTCTCCTTCACCGGATCCACCGCCGTCGGCAAGCAGATCGGCGCCACCGCGGGCGGCGCCGTCAAGCGCGTCGCCCTCGAACTCGGCGGCAAGTCCGCCAACGTCATCCTGCCGAGCGCCGACCTCGCCAAGGCCGTCAACACCGGCCTCGGCAACGTCTTCTCCAACTCCGGCCAGACCTGCAGCGCCTGGACCCGCATGCTCGTCGACGCCGACCGCTACGACGAGGCGGTGGAGATCGCCACAGCCGCGGCGGCCAAGTACGTACCGGGTGAACGGCTCGGCCCGGTCGTCAACGCCAAGCAGCGCGACCGCGTCCGCGGCTACATCCAGCGCGGTATCGAGGAAGGCGCCCGGGTCGTCGTGGGCGGCCCCGACGCCCCTGCGGGACTCGGGACCGGCTACTACATCCGGCCCACCGTCTTCGCCGACGTCACCCCGGAGATGACCATCGCCCAGGAGGAGATCTTCGGCCCGGTCGTCGCCATCCTGAAGTACGAGGACGAGGACGACGCCCTGCGGATCGCCAACGGCACCGTCTACGGTCTCGCGGGCGCGGTCTGGTCCGCCGAGGAGTCGGAAGCCGTCGCCTTCGCCCGCCGGATGGACGCCGGCCAGGTCGACATCAACGGTGGCCGGTTCAATCCGCTGGCGCCGTTCGGCGGGTACAAGCAGTCGGGTGTCGGCCGCGAGCTGGGCGCCCACGGACTGGCGGAGTACCTGCAGACCAAGTCGCTCCAGTTCTGACCGGCTTCTGCTTCTGACCGGCTCCTGGTTTTGACCCGCTCGCGTTTCCGACCCGCTCGCGTTTCCGACCCGCTCGCGTTTCCGACCCGCTCCCGCCGGATGTGACCTGCCCCGGTCCGTTCTGGCAGGCTCCGCCCTGGCCGGCCCGGTCCTTTTCCTGTTCCTGGCCGGCCAGGGCCTGCCCGGGAAGAACCGGCCCGGTCCTGCTGCACCGGGCCGGTTCCGGCCGGTCCTGATGACTTCCGCGCCCCGAACAGTGCGCCAACAGTGCGCCAACAGTGCGTCCGAGAGGAACCCCGTGGTCCGCGCCGCCGTCCTTCCCGCCGTCAGCCAGCCCCTGATCGTCACTGAGATCGAGATCCCCGCCCCCGGTCCCGGCCAGGTACGGATCCGGCTCGCCGCCGCGGGCGTCTGCCACTCCGACCTGTCCCTGTCCAACGGGACCCTGCGGCAGCCGGTCCCGGCCGTCCTCGGCCACGAGGGCGCCGGGACCGTCACCGAGGTCGGCGAGGGCGTCACGGCTGTCGTGCCGGGCGACCGCGTCGTCCTCAACTGGGCACCCTCCTGCGGTGCCTGCCACTTCTGTGCGCTGGACGAGCCGTGGCTGTGCGCCAACGCGGGAGCCGCGGCCACCGTCCCCTACGCGAAACTCGCCGCCGACGGGAGCGAGTTGTACCCCGGCCTGGGCACCGCCGTCTTCGCCGAGGAGACGGTCGTCTCCGAGAACGCCGTCCTGCCGCTGCCGGACGGCATTCCGCTCACCGACGCCGCGCTGCTCGGCTGCGCCGTCCTCACCGGTTACGGGGCGGTCCACCATGCCGCCCGGGTCCGTACCGGTGAGTCGGTCGCGGTCTTCGGG
>NZ_JASISZ010000023.1 GCF_030063355.1 Streptomyces sp. PH10-H1 | reverse complement strand
ATAAGAAGATCACTATCGATGCTCCAACTTCAATGTCACAAACAATGCAGTGGCCCATCTTCAATGACACAAACAACCATCAGCCCAACTTCGATGACAAGGGGCCCATCTTCACTGGCACAGGTCAAGGTGGCCCGGAAGAGCCTTGCCGAACGTACGATTCCGATATATCGTTGAAGCATCGCGACCGATCAACGATGGGAGGAGCGTCATCATGCGTTCCCAAGGACATGGACATTGCGGACCCGGCCACCACGGCGGGGGAGAAGAACGTGAGCAGCGGCGTGCGGCCTTCGGTCCGTTCGGCCCGCCCTTCGGGGGCGGCCCCTTCGGCCCCGGCGGGCGCGGTCGGGGCGGGCCCCGGGGCCGGGCGCGGCGCGGCGATGTCCGCGCCTCGATCCTGGCGCTGCTCAAGGACCGTCCGATGCACGGCTACGAAATGATTCAGGAGATCGCCGAGCGCAGCGGCGGTGCGTGGAAGCCGAGCCCCGGCTCGGTGTACCCGACGCTGCAGCTGCTGGAGGACGAGGGCCTGATCACCAGCGCGAGCGAGGGCGGCAAGAAGCTGTTCACGCTCACCGACGCCGGCCGGACCGAATCCGACGCGGGGCCCGACGCCCCGTGGGAAGAGGCCGGCCGGGGCATCGACTGGGATGCCATGAACGAGATCCGGAAGGCCGGCGGCGGCCTCGTCGAGGCCTTCAAGCAGGTCTGGGCGACCGGCACCCCCAACCAGCGCGAGAAGGCGCTGCTCGTGGTCAACGACGCCCGCAAGAAGCTGTACCTCATCCTCGCCGAAGAGGACTGAACCGCAGAGACGGGCCGCAGAGACGGGCCGATGAGCGGGGCCGATGAGCCGGTCCGGGGCGCTATGCCCCGGGCCGGCTCGACGCGCGTACGACGAGCCGGGTCGGCACGATCCACGGCGTGGCCGGCTCCGCCGGATCAGCGTCCAGCAGGCCGCGCAGCGCCTTGACGGCCGCCGAGCCCAGCGCGTGCCGGTCCTGGGCGATGGTGGTCAGGGCCGGGCGGACCAGGGAGGCCGCGTCGATGTCGTCGAAGCCGACGATCGCGAGATCGCCGGGGACGGACAGCCCCGCGTCGGCGGCCGCGTGCAGCGCGCCGATCGCCATCTGGTCGCCGGCCGCGAAGACCGCCGTGGGCGGTTCGGCCGCAGCGAGCAGGGTACGGACGGCGCGCTCACCGCTGTTCAGGAAGAAGTCCCCCGTGACCACGTACTCCGGAGGGACGGCCACCTCGAGCCGGGCGCACGCCTGCTGGAATCCGGCCAGCCGCTCGGCGGCCGGCGGCAGCCGCAGCGGGCCGGTGACGGTGGCGATCCTGCGGTGTCCCAGGGCGTACAGGTGCTCCACGGCGGCGGCCGCGCCGGCGGCGTTGTCGGACGTGACGCGGACGGTGCGCGGGCCGCTCAGCGCGACGTCGATCCCGGAGCAGGGGACGTCGGAGGCGGCCAGGGCCCGCAGGGCGCGGTCGTCGGCGGGGGTGCCCAGCACGATGACGCCTTCGAGGTTGTGGCGGCGCACCGCCTGCAGATACGTGGTGTCCGCGTCGCCGGGCCCCGAGGTGGTCAGCAGCATCAGGTGGTAGTCCGCCTCGGACAGCGCGGTGCGCACCGCGCTCAACATGCCCTGCAGGAATGGATGCTGGAATCCGAGCGTCTCATAGCCGGTGTCCCAGACCAGGCCGATGGTGTCGGACCGGCGGCGCACCAGTGTGCGGGCGGGTTCGTTCGGCGCGTAGCCCAGTTCGCTGGCGAGCCGCCGGATACGGTTGCGGGTCGCCTCGCTCACCTCGGCGCGGTCGTTGAGCGCGCGGGAGACGGTCGCGGTCGAAACGCCGCTGCGCAGGGCGAGTTCGCGGATGTTCACGGCGATGGCACCTGTTCCTGAAGTGGTGAGGTTGTGTGCTGCACACAGTCTTGACGATGTGTCATGGCGAAGACAGACTTCCGGCGCACCGGAAACGTTTACGTAAAGCGGCTCCGCTCACCGGGGCCCGGACAGGAACGGATGCTGCGATGCCCATGAAGTCACCAAGAACCCGCTTCAGGGGACTTGTCACCCTGGCCACCGCCGCGGCCTGCGTCGCGGCGGTCGGCGCGGTACCGGCCCAGGCCGGGGACTCGCCCCATTACACCGACTCCAAAGCGCCGGTCGAACTGCGCGTCAAGGACCTCCTGAAGCGGATGACGCTGGAGGAGAAGATCGGGCAGATGGACCAGATCGCGGTCGCCCGGATCCAGGGCGACTGCCAATGGAGCGGCGGCGCCCTCAACGAGACGTGCATGAAGTCGGTGCTCGGGGACTACGCGGCCGGTTCCGTGCTCTCCGGCGGCGGGATGGGACCCGCGGTGAACACGCCCGCGGAGTGGGCGAAGATGGTCAATACCGTACAGAAGTACGCCGTCGACAACTCGCGGCTGCACATACCGGTGCTCTACGGGGTGGACGCCGTGCACGGCCACAACAACGTGCTCGGCGCGACTGTGTTCCCGCATCAGATCGGCCTGGGCGCCACCTGGGACCCGGCCACCGTGAAGGCCGCGGGCGCCTCCACCGCGCGCTCGGTCGCCGCGACCGGCATCGACTGGAACTTCGCGCCCGTCGCCGATCTCGCCCGCGACCAGCGCTGGGGCCGCTACTACGAGACCTACGGCGAGGACCCGCTGCTGGCCGGCACCCTGGCCGCCGCGAGCGTCGACGGCATCGACTCGGCGAACGGCGCCAAGCACGTCGTGGCCACCGTGAAGCATTTCGGCGGCTACTCCGAACCGTCCAACGGGCATGACCGGGTGCCCGCGGACGTCTCCATGCGCTATCTCCAGGACACCCTGCTGCCGTCCTACAAGCAGGCCGTCCAAGCCGGCGCCAAGACGGTGATGGTCAACTCCGGTGCCGTCAACGGCATCCCGGCGACCTCCTCGAAGTACCTGCTCACCAAGGTGCTGCGCGACCAGTGGGGCTTCAAGGGCGTCACGGTCAGCGACTGGGAGGACGTCCGGGCGCTGCAGACCAAGTACAAGATCGCCGCCGACTACCCCGAGGCGATCGCGCTCGCGGTCAACGCGGGCCTGGACATGGCCATGGAGCCGTACTTCGCCAAGGAGTGGAGCACCGGCCTGAAGACCGCTGTCAACCGCGGCCTGGTGTCCGTCAAGCGCATCGACGAGTCCGCCGGCCGAATCCTGCGGATGAAGTTCGAACTCGGGCTGTTCGAGCACCCGTACGTGGACGCCGCCAAGGCCGACGCGGCGGTTCTGGGTGTTGACAAGGACCTGGCGCGCAAGGCCGCCGCCGAGTCGCAGGTGCTGCTGCGCAACGACGGCGGGGTGCTGCCGGTCTCCCCGGCGGCCAAGAAGATCGTGGTCGCCGGTTCCTACGCCGATGACATCAACGACCAGGTGGGCGGCTGGACCATCGGCTGGCAGGGCGTCCCCAACGGCGTGGCCCTGCCGGGCATAACCGTGCTGGCCGGGATCAAGGAGGCGGCGCCCGCGGGCACCCAAGTGGTGCGGGCCACCACCGCCGATGACGCGGTGGCGCAGGCCAAGGACGCCGATCTGACGGTCGTCGTGGTCGGGGAGAAGGCCGCCGCTGAAGGTGCGGCGGACACCCCGCGGCCCGAACTGCCTGCGGACCAGCAGGCGTTGGTGAAGTCGCTCAAGGCGGCCGGCAAGCCGGTCGTCACCGTCGTCATCGCGGGCCGGCCGCTCGCGCTCGGCGACGCGGACGGCACCCAGGGGCTGCTGATGTCCTGGCTGCCGGGCAGCGAGGGCGGACACGGCGTGGCCGACGTGCTGTTCGGCAAGGTCAACCCCAGCGGACGGCTGCCGGTCTCCTGGCCGAAGCACATCGGCAACGGGCCGCTGTACTACCAGCAGCTGCCGGGCACCAACGGCGGGCCCGAGTCCTCGTACGACGCGGCCTACCCGTTCGGCGCCGGGCTCTCCTACACCTCCTACGCCTTCGGCGCGATCACGGCGGACAAGCCGGCGGTGCGGGCCGGGGACCCGGTGGGAGTCAAGGTCACGGTGTCCAACACCGGTGGCAGGGAAGGGGACCTCGTGGTGCCGGTGTACGTGTCACGGCCGGTCAGTGACGTCCTGGCACCCGCCGGCAGGCTGGTCGCCTTCACCAAGGTGCACCTGGCGGCCGGGGAGACCCGGACGGTACGGCTGCAGGTGCCGGCGAGCACGCTCGCGGTGACGCCGGGCGACCTCGACGGCGCGGGCACACCGAAGGTCGAGCGCGGCGCGTACACCTTCACGGCGGGCGACAAGACCGCCGCGGTGACGGTGCGCTGAACCGGCGGGTGCGGGGCGGCGGTTCCGGCCGCCGCCCCGCATCCGTCCGCACGTCCCCCAAGTGCCGGCGGCCGCTACTCGACGAGCCCGGCCAGCTTGCGCAGCGATTCGTTGAGGGCGGCGGTCGCCGAATCCTTGAGCTTGCCCGCCATCATGGAGACGGCGGCGCCGGCGAAGCTGCTGTCGATCCGCAGCTCGGTGCCGTCGCCCTCGGGGGTCAGGGTGTAGGTCATGCTGAGGTTGACGCCCATCGGGCCCTTGCCCTTGATGCCCAGAACCCGTTCGGCCTCCAGGGTCTCCACGCTCCAGGTGACCTCGGCCGGGAAGCCCATCATCTTCATGTTCTCCTGGTAGGTGGCGCCGGCCGCCAGCGGCGACGGGCCCCCCTTCGGAAAACTGGTGTGGGTGGCGCTCCACTGGCCGTACGACGCGAAGTCGGTCAGCTGCCTCCAGACCTTCTCGGCCGGGGCCGCGATGCGCGCCTGTGCGGAGACTTCGGCCATGCGATCACTCCTTGTGCGAGGGCGCTGCGGCTCGCGCGCAGCGACGGTGTCGCGGAACGTAGTCGCAGGGGCCCGAACATTCAATACTGATGAAGTGTCAGAACTGCTGAGCCGCCAGGGATTCGCGCCGGGCCAGCCGTACACTCCGCGTCGGTACCGGCCCGCGGCTCAGCAGCCGGTCCACATGCCCCCGGTTCAGCCCGTGTGCCGGATTGACCCGCAGCAGCACCCGGTCCCGGCGGAATCGCGCCTGCCGGGCGAGCCGCCGCGGGATGACATCGTCGGTCCAGGCGAACGGGCGGCCCCCGCGTGGCGCAGGATCGGCGCCCACTTGCGGCCCGAGAACAGTTCCGCGCGCGGCAGCCGAGGATCCCCGGGGCGCGGCCGGTAGCGGCTGAACTCCACTACGGGCAGCGCCGGCAGGCCCAGCCGCGGGGCTGTGTGACGGTTGGCCTCGTGCTCCCAGGTGGTGGCCCAGGTGAGCTCGTAGACGGCGGACAGTTCGCGCAGCCACGCGCCGTGTACCGGCCGAGAGCAGCACGGTGTAGTCCAGGATGTCGTACGCGGTGAATTCCGCCGATGGCAGTACCGGATTGAGGACGCCGTCGATGTCGAGGAAAAGCAGCGGTTTGGCCATCGGTCTCCTTCCCCGGGACGGGGCAGGCGGGTTCGTGTGCCTGTGAGGGACGAAGGGCGGGGCCATCGTGGTTGCGCGGTCAACAGGAGGACATATGGACGAGCAGCTGCTGGCACGGATGCGCTCCACGCCGGTGCTGGCCGGATCGCTGCCGCGGTTCGACCCCGGGCACGCGGACCCCGCCCCGGGGCGGCAGTTCGCCCACTGGCTGGGCGACGCGCTGGACGACGGCGTGCCGGAACCGCACGTCATGACGCTCAGCACCGCGGACCGCGACGGGCGCCCCTCGGCGCGGGTGCTCATGCTGCGCGGCATCGACTCCGACGCGTGCGCGTTCGTCTTCGCGTCGGACGCGGGCAGCCGCAAGGGGCACGACCTGTCGGCGAACCCGCACGCGGCGCTGAGCTGGTACTGGCCGCTGCACGGCCGTCAGATCCGGGCGGCCGGCAGCGTCGAGGTGCTGGACGCCGAGACCGCGCGCCGCGACTTCCTGGGCCGCGGCGAGCCGTCCCGGGTCGCGGGCTTCACCGGGCGGATGAGCGCTCCGCTCGCCGGACCCGGCGCGTACGACGAGGAACGACGGCGGGCCACGGGCCTGGTCGCCGCCGACCCGGGGGCCGTTCCGGCGGGCCATACGGTCTACCGGCTGCGGGCCGAGGAGATGGAGTTCTTCCAGGGCGACCCGGACAGCTTCCACGTCCGGCTGCACTACGTCCGCCAGGGCGGCGACTGGAGGCGGGGGCTGCTGTGGCCGTGAAGCGTCCTGTGGCCCTGCCTCATCCTCAGGGATGAGGCAGGCCGGAACCCCCCGCCTTCGGACGGACCCGCACATGGCCCCTCGCGGGGATGCTCCGGGGATCGCGTCCTGATGAGGTAGGAGAGTGCACAGCGAAGCCCGGCCCCTGGACCTGACCCACCTCGACGACGACGCGCGGCTCACCGTGGAGCTGCGCACGGTGGCCGCCGGCGCCCGGCGGCGCGCTGGACGGGACGGGGACCGGCAGATCGACACCGCCCATCTGCTGCACTCCCTGTTGGAGACCGACCCCCGGGCGCGAGCCGTCTGCGACGCGGGCAGCGGCCAGGTGGCGCGGGTGCTCGGCTATCTGGTGCAGCGCAGCATCGGCTACGGCATGGAGTGGCGCGGCTCGGTCGAGGACTCCGGGGCGCTGCCGGTGATCGCCGGGCGCGCCGCCCCGGGCTGGAGTCCGTCCGCCGCCGCCGCGATGCGGACGGCCGTGCTGGCGGCCCAGCGCCGGGGCCGGATCCAGGCCGACGGCGTCGACCTGCTCACTGCGCTGGCCGCCGATCCGGAGAGCCGCGCGGTGGAGGTGCTGCGTACCGCGGGACTGGACGTCAGCCGCTATCTGGACGAAGGTCCTGTCGCGAGCTGACATTATGACCCGATGCATGCTTCTCAGGGGAGGAACGCGGGGCTGGGGCTCGCTCTGGCGTCAGCGTTCGCGTTCGGTGGTTCAGGAGTAGCGGCGAAACCGCTGATCGAGGCGGGACTCGACCCGCTGGATGTGGTGTGGCTGCGCGTGGCGGGGGCGGCGCTCATCATGCTGCCGGTCGCGCTGCGCCACCGCTCCCTGCTGCGCGAGCGGCCCGGGTTGCTCGCGGGGTTCGGCCTTCTCGCCATCGCGGGAGTGCAGACGTTCTACTTCGCGGCGATCTCCCGGATCCCGGTGGGTGTCGCGATCCTCGTCGAGTTCCTGGGCCCCGCCCTGCTGTTGGGCTGGGTGCGCTTCGTGCAGCGCCGGCCGGTGAGCCGCGCCGCGGCGATCGGTGTGGTGCTGGCGGTCGGCGGCATGGCCTCGGTGGTCGAGGTGTGGTCGGGCCTGGCCTTCGACGCCTTCGGCCTGCTGCTGGCCTTCGGCGCGGCCTGCTGCCAGGTCAGCTACTTCGTCCTGGCCGACCACGGCACCGAGGGCGAGGACGCCCCCGACCCGATCGCCGTCATCGCCTTCGGGCTGCTGATCGGCGCCGCGGTGATGACCGCCGTGGCGCGACCGTGGGGGATGCACTGGGAGGTGCTCGGCCGGCAGGCCGCGCTCGGCGACAAGCAGGTGCCCGCCGTGCTGCTCGTCGGCTGGATCGTCCTGGTGGCGACCGTGGTCGCCTATCTGACCGGGGTTCTGGCGGTGCGCAAGCTGACCCCGCAGGTGGCCGGGGTGGTCGCCTGCCTCGAAGCGGTGGTGGGGACCGTGTTCGCCTGGGTGCTGCTCGGCGAACACCTGGGCGTACCGCAGATCATCGGCGGCACGCTGGTGCTGGCGGGCGCGTTCGTCGCCCAGACCACCAGCCAGGGCGGCAGGAGCAAGCCGGTGGCCGAGCCGTTGCCACAGCCCGACCTCGTCTGAGCCCTGCACGTCGACTGAGCCCTGTTCGCCGCAGCGGGGCACTGCCCGGACCCGGCCTTGTGAGCGGGCGCCCGCTCCTCGTAAGGTGACGATCATGCACCTCACCGTTCTGCCGCCGCCCGCCGCCTAGGCGGGCCGCCAAGCCACGGAAGACCCGGCTCGGGCAGGTACCCGAGCAGGTCGCGGCTGCCCGCACACGGGACCACGCGACCGCCTCATGTCTTCTGCGGGAGAACACTCGTGCCATCGATTCATGGCCACACCCCTGCCCCGTCCGTCGGACGCGGCCTGCTCTACATCACCTTCGCCGCGACCGCCTGGGGCACCGCCGGCGCGGCCGCCGCGCTGCTCCTCGCGAGCAGCGGCCTCGGCCCCATCGCGCTGACCTTCTGGCGCACCGCCGGGGGCTTCGCCCTTCTGCTGCTGGTCCGGCAGGCCCGCCGGCGCGGCGCTGCCGCCCGTACCGCGGCGCCGAAGGAGCCCCGCCGGCGTGCGGTGCTCCGCATCCTGGCCACCGGTATCGGCCTGACGGTCTTCCAGGCCGCCTACTTCGCCGCCGTCCAGTCGACAGGACTGGCCGTCGCCACGGTCGTCACCCTGGGCGCGGGACCCGTCATCATCGCCATCGGCGCCCGCGTCACCATGGGCGAACGGCTCGGCCGCGGCGGCGCCGTGGCGGTCGCGGGCGCCCTGACCGGGCTCGCGGTACTCGTCCTGGGCAATGGCGGCGGGTCCGTGGCCCCGGCCGGGGTCGGGCTCGCGCTGCTGTCCGCGTCTGGCTACGCCTGCATCACGCTGCTGACCCGGTGGATGGGCCGGGGCGGCGACGCCGGGGACCCGTTCGCGACCTCGCTGTGGTCCTTCGCGGTGTGCGCGGTGACGCTGCTGCCGCTCGCCGCGGCGGACGGGCTGTGGCCGCACAGCGCCGACCTCGGCCACACCCTGTGGCTGATGGTCTATCTGGCCTCCGTGCCGACGGCGCTCGCCTACGGGCTGTACTTCGCGGGCGCCGCGGTGGTCCGCGCGGCGACGGTCTCGGTCATCGCGCTGATCGAACCGGTGTCAGCGGCGGTCATCGCCGTCGTGGTCCTCGGTGAGCGGCTGACCGGAGCGACTGTGCTGGGCACCGTGATCCTGCTGGGTGCGGTGACGGCGCTGGGCCTGGAGGAGGCCCGGCTGGCCTCGGCCGGCCGCCGCGCGGCGGTGCGGTCGGCCGGCGCCGGCTGAGGCCCCGGCAGGTGGGACCGCTCCACCTGAGACCTCGCCGGCCGGTGAATCAACCGGAAGCGGCCAGCCGGCGCAGCTGATGGGCACGGGCCGCCTCGTCATGCGGGGCGGCCCGGTCCGCGAGGCGCTCCGTGACCTGCTGCTGCATGTGCCGGGGCTTGTTGCCGCCGTACTTGAACTTCGCGCGGACCTCCGTCACTTCGAGCCGGATCCCGCGGATTCCGGGCAGCATCCGGCCGAACGGGGCCAGCCTGGGGGCGACCCGCGCGTAGTCGCCGGCCGGCTGGAAGTGCGCGAGCTGACGGTGCAGCACGGCGGCCTTCTGCGCCTCGTCGTCGATGACATGCGCCGTGCACACCAGCTGGACGGCGGCGTAGAAGCTGGTCGGCGTGCCGTGCTCGGGGGGCACGCCCTCAGGGGCGTGCCACGGGCCGGGGATGAAGGTGTAGTCGTCCACGACGCTGAGCGTCACCCGCGGGTTTGCCTCCAGGGCGTGCCACAGCGGGTTGGGGCGGGCGAGGTGGGTGAACGCCTCGTTGCGCTCCGCGTCGTAGGCGAAGTGCAGCGGCTGGACGAACGGCGGTTCGCCGGGCGGCCCGTTGACGGCGAGCTGCCCGAAGTCGTGGCCGGTGAGCCAGGTCTGCCACTCGGCGTCGTCCAGCGGCGCGTCCCAGGGGTGGATCAGCATGTCGCGGTCCCCTCAGGCGAGGTAGGCGGGCAGGTCGATGGCCGGGTCGAGATCGTCGGCCGGTACGGGGGCGCCGTAGGTCCTGTCGACGGGGACGATCCCGGTCCAGTAGGGCAGACCGGCGTCCTCGGGCTCGTCGTTGGGGCCACCGGTGCGGAGCTTCGCCGACACCTCCAGGAGCTCGAGTCGGATGACGGAGGTCGCCGCCAGCTCCCGGGCGTTGGCGCGGCGCGAGTCGTCCGCGCGACCCGGCACCACCTGGTTGACCAGCGCGTCCAGCGCTTCGAGGCGCTCGGCGGGTTCGGTGACCTGATAGGCGGTCCCGTGCACCACCACCGAGCGGTAGTTCATCGAGTGGTGGAACGCGGAGCGGGCGAGCACCAGGGCGTCGAGGTGGGTGACGGTCAGGCAGACGGCCAGCCCCGGGTCCGCTGCGCCGCGCAACGGCCGCGATCCGGTCGAGCCGTGGACGTAGAGCCGCTCGCCGACCCGGGCGTAGAGCGTGGGCAGGACGACGGGCGCGCCGTCGCGGATGAACCCGAGGTGGCACAGGTAGCCCTCGTCGAGGATCGCGTGGACGGTCTCACGGTCGTAGGCGGCACGCTCTCGTGCCCGGGTGGGGACGGTACGGTCCGTGGTCTCGTACGAGGTGGTCATGGCGGAATCCTTTGAACTAGTGCATAATCATGTTTGTGCTAGGAGAGTATCGAATCACAGGCCGGGGCGCATCGGGTATCGCCGCCGACATCGAGCGGGCGGTGGGCGAGGGCGCGCTCAAGCCCGGCGCGCCGCTGCCGCCGCTGCGCGAACTGGCCCAGGAACTGGACGTGAACCCGAACACGGTGGCCGCCGCCTACCGGCTGCTGCGCGACCGCGGGGTGATCGAGACGGCCGGGCGGCGCGGCAGCCGGGTGCGCAGCCGGCCCGCCACCACCTCGCGCGACCAGATCCGGATCGAAGTGCCGCCCGGGGTGCGGGACATCTCCCAGGGCAATCCGGACGTCGCGCTGCTGCCACCGCTGAAGGCGGCCTTCGCGGCGGCCCTCGACCGCAACGCCGAGGACCCCGCGCTCTACGGTGGACCGGCGGTCGACGCCGAACTGGACGGCCTCGCCCGCGCGGCCTTCGACCGGGACGGTGTGCCGGACGGTCCCATCGGCCTCACCTCGGGATCGCTCGACGCGATCGAACGGGTACTGACGGCCCACCTGCGCCCCGGCGACGCGGTGGCGGTCGAGGACCCGGGCTGGGGGAGCGTGCTGGACCTGGTGCCGGCCGTCGGGCTGCGCGCGGTGCCGGTCGGGGTCGACGACGACGGCCCGGTCGTCGCGGACGTCGCACGGGCGCTGCGGGACGGAGCGCGCGCGCTCGTCGTCACCGATCGCGGGCAGAACCCCACCGGCGCGGCGATCTCGGCGGACCGTGCCAGGGAACTGCGGGCGGTGCTCGTGGAATACCCGCAGGTGCTGGTGGTGGACGACGACCACGTCCACGGCCTGGTCGATCTGCCGCTGCACTGCCTGTCCGGCGTCACCACGCACTGGGCGCTGGTGCGTTCCACCGCCAAGGCGTACGGCCCGGACCTGCGGCTGGCCGTCTTCACCGGCGACCCCGTCACCGTCGACCGCGTCCAGGGACGGTACCGGCTGGGTGCGGGCTGGGTGAGCCATCTGCTCCAGCGCGCCGTGGTGCACCTGTGGGAGTCCGGCGCGGTCGATCCGCGCCGGGTGGCGCGGTCGTACGGCCGGCGCCGTGACGCCCTGGTCCTGGCGCTGGCCGACCGCGGTATCGCGGCCCATGGCCGCAGTGGCATGAACGTATGGGTGCCGGTCTCCGACGAGACCGGCGCCGTGGCCGGGCTGCTGCAGGCCGGCTGGGCCACCGCCCCGGGAGCCCGCTTCCGGCTGGCCTCGGCCCCCGGGGTGCGGCTCACGGTCTCGGCCATGGGCCCGGACGACATCGTGCCGCTCGCCGACGCCGTCGCCCGGGTGGTCGGGGCGTCAGGCGCGGGGCGCTACGGCTGAGACCCGTGCGCGGGTTACGGCTGAGGCGTGCCCGCTGCGGTCCGGGCCTTGCGCGCCTTGCGCGGGCGCAGCTGGGTGAGCGCGGCGCCCGCCAGGACGACGGCCGCGCCGACCGGCTCGTTCCAGCCCAGCCGCTCGTGGAGGAGCAGCACTCCCGCGGCGGTCGCCACGACCGGGATCAGATAGGTGACCATCGCACCGATCGTCGGCCCCTTCTCGGCGACCAGGCCGTACTGGATCAGGAACGCGATCCCGGTGCCCAGGGCCCCGAGCGCGAGGACCGACAGCACCGACAGCAGCGGGAAGGAGGTGGGCATGGAGGTGAAGAACGGTGTGATCACAGCGAGTTGAATCGTGCCGAGCAGCAGCTGGCTGCCGGACATCGCCAGGTTGGAGTTACCGGATCCCGCCAGGGTGCGGCGCACATACGCCCAGCCGACCGCGTAACTCGCGGCCGCTATCAGGGCCATGGCGGTGCCTGCCGGATCCTGGCCGGAGAAGCCCTGCCAGGCGCCGAGCACGGTCAGCACCCCGAGGAAGCCGAGTCCGACGCCCGCGAAGCGCTGCCGCGTCGGACGGTCCTCGGAGAGTGCGACGACCGAGACGACCATGCTCCACAGCGGGGTGGTGGCATTGCAGATCCCCGCCAGGGTGGAGGGAATCGTCAGCTCGGCGTAGGCGAACAGCGAGAACGGCAGCGCGTTGAGCAGGAGCGCCGCGACGGTCAGATGCAGCCAGGCCCACTTCCCGCGCGGCAGCCGGTCGCGCTTGACGATCAGCGCGGCGACCAGCACTACCGTGCCGAAGACCATCCGGCCGAGGGTCACCTGCAGCGGTGCGAACGCCTCGGTGCCGACCTTGATGAACAGGAAGCTGAATCCCCAGATGAGGCCCAGGACGGTGAAGCGGATCCGCCAGTCCACCGCGCGGCGGACCGGCGTCGCCGCCCCCGGTGCCGGGACGGGGGGCGCGGTGGCGGGCCGGAGGCCGGCGGGGACGCTCATGCGCCTACGATGACTGATTTTATTGCGTAGAACAAGCGAGATTAAATGTGAGTCAACGCGTAGTATTACTTACATGTTGAACCTGGAGCGTCTCCGGATCCTGCATGCCATCGCCACCTACGGCTCCGTCAGCGCCGCCGCGGACGTCCTGCATGTGACGACCTCGGCCGTCTCCCAGCAGATGGGCAAGCTGGAACGGGAGACCGGCCAGCAGATGCTCGCCAAGAACGGCCGCGGTGTACGCCTCACCGACGCGGGCCGGCTGTTGTCCGGTCACGCCGAACGCATCCTCTCGCTGGTCGAGCTGGCCCACTCCGACCTGGAGGCGCACCGGGGAGCGGCCGTCGGGGAGATCGTCCTCGGGGCGTTCCCGACCGCCGCCAGGGGGTTGCTGCCCGCGGCGCTCGCCACCCTGCGCCGGGACCACCCGCAGCTGCGACCGCGGCTGGAGGAGATGGAACCGGCCGAGTCGGTGGCCCGGGTGGTGCGCGGCGACATGGACCTCGCCGTTGTCCTCGACTGGTACAACCGGCCCCTGTCCCTGCCGTCCGGCCTCGCCAAGGCCCCGCTGCTGGATGACATCGCGGACGTCGCGATGCCGTCCGGCCACCCCCTCGCCGGCCGGTCCCAGATCGAACTCGAGGACTTCGCGGACGACGACTGGGTCTCCTGGCCGGCCGGTGAGTTCTGCCACGACTGGCTCCTGTTCACCCTGCGGGGCAAGGGGATCGAGCCGCGGCTGTCGCACTCCGCCGAGGAACACCACACCCAGCTCGCGCTGGTGGCCGCCGGTCTCGGCGTCGCGGTCGCCCCCAGACTCGGCCGGGGACCGGTCCCCGCCGGGGTGAGTGTCGTCCCGGTCCGCCACACCATGCACCGCCACGTCTACGCGGTCTGGCGCGAGGACGCCGACCGCCGCCCGGCGATCCGAGCCGCAGTCGACGCCCTGCAGTCCTCCGCCGGCTCCGCGGCGACCGGCTGACGGTCCGCCGGGGCCATGGGTCTCCTCGCGTGGTCACATGCTTCCGGGGCTTCGACCTGGCTTCCGGGCGCTGTTGGGCCCGTACCTTCCCCGGAGACCTCACGGGTACCGCTCGTTCGCCACGGGCTTACCGACCCCGAACCCCTCGGCGCCGTAGCGCTTCGGCGCGAAAGGTGACCCCGGTCAGGCCGGCGTGCGGGTGCACGTCTGCCGGACGGCCGGAACCGTGCGGGGAAGCACCGGGGCCGATCATTGAGCGCACAACCAATTGTGCGTGGTGGGGCGGCAGGTGCGCACGGGAATCGCCGTACTCGGGGCGGCACGGCCGCGGATGAGCTGACCTGATGCCCGGATTGCCCCCGTTGCCCCCGTTGCTCCGATTGCTTCTGCTCGTCACTCTCGTCACTCCCGCTCGAAGCGCCAGCGGGTCTGGCTGAACTCGCCCTTCGAGAAGCCGAAGACCGTGGTGGGGGCGACCGCGTACACCAGGGCTTCGTTGCCGTCGCCGAGGAAGGCACCGCCGTGCACGTCGAAGTGCCAGCTGCTGCCGTACTTGGTCTCGTACGCGTCGGCGAGCCGCTGGAGCCGGACCTCGTCGGCCACCCGCGTCGCGTCGCCCTCGACCACCAGGTCCAGGCCCTCGCCGAGACTGTTGCGTCCGGTCGTGAGCGCGCAGTGGGCGTTCTGCGCGAGGTTCAGGGCCTTGCGCTCCTCCGCGCCCGTGCAGAAGTGCAGCGCCTCGTCCAGCCAGACGGCCAGCAGTGGGGTGACGTGCGGGCGCCCGTCAGGACGCACCGTCGACAGCCAGAACACCTCCGCCTCCTCCAGCATCCCGCGCGCCCGCGCCCAGTCCGTCGCGGTCGCACCCTCACCGCTGAACCGGGCGTCCAACTCGGTCACTGGCTGCCTGTCTGCCATCAGTCCGTGCTCCTCCTGTTCGGCGGTCAATACGCTCGTCCATACGCTCTTCCATAGATATAGACCTCACTCACCGGCTGAACTCATCGCCCACGCCGAGCGGAGAGTGCGGAGGCCGGACGTCGCAGGCCGGAGGTCGGAGGGAAGATCGCGTGGGGCCGCAGGCAGGTGCGCGTGCGGATGGGCGTGGTCGTAGGGTCTGGGGTATGCGTCCGAGTACTGTGATCCTGCCCGTGTAACGCTGGACCGAGGGCCGGGAGGTGTGGCGACGGGCCGAGGAGCTCGGCTTCCATGCCGCCTACACGTACGACCACCTGTCGTGGCGGTCGTTCCGGGACGAGCCGTGGTTCGGCGCGGTGCCCACGCTCACGGCGGCGGCGACCGCTACCGAGCGGCTGCGGCTGGGAACGCTCGTCACGTCAGTCAAGCATCGTTCACCCATCACGGTCTGACCTGCGGAGACGCCCCCTGCCCTCAGATGCCGATCAGTCGAACGCGGTTGCCGCACAGCCGGGCCATGTCGTCGACATCGGAGGTGAGCATTGCCACCGGTCCCGGCTGGCGGAGTGCGGCTTCCGCGACCGTCGCGTCGATTGCGTACTTGTGGCCGTGCAGGCCGGCGGCCTTGAGCAGTTCCGCCGCCGCCTTCGCGGCTCGCTCAGTGACCGGCTCGACCTTCACCCGGGACAGCGCCCACTGAAGCCGTGGCATATTCACCCGGGAGTGGCTGACCTCCACGACGGTGTTGGCGCCGATGACAAGGTCGGCACTCATCGTATGGAACACCTGAAGCATCGCGAGGATCTTGCGGTCCTGGGTGATCCAGGCGGACAGCCCCTGGGAATCCAGGACGACGGTTTCGATGTGCTCGTTCAAGCCGCACTCGCCGGACCGTCGGCTTCAGCCGCACCGAAGATACTAGAGCGGGCCTCTGACAGCTCTTCCTCGCTGAAGGTCCCGTGTTCCTCCTGGTGACGCCGCAAGTCTCCGCCGAGAAGCTGATGCCGTATCTGACGGGCCACCGCCTCGGCGACATAGCCGGAGACATTGTCGGTGAGCTTCTTCAGCTCTGCCACCTGCTCGGTCGGAAGCGTAACCGTGATGCGCGTCGTGTCGGCCATAGCGCAAGCATACTGCAGTATGCTTGCGCTATGGCCGACACCGACCCCGTGCGTCTGTCGCCATCCGCACAGAGTCGGTCAGCGGTGAGTTCCGATCTGGCCTGATCGATCAGGAATCGAGAAGCGCGGGTCACGGAGCCGCACTTAGCCTGATTGTCATGGACATCACCATTCACACGAGCTTCCTCCCGCATGACGACCCGGACGCGTCCCTGGCTTTCTACCTCGACGCCCTTGGCTTCGAGGTCCGCAGCGACGTCGGACAGGGCAAGATGCGCTGGATCACGGTCGGCCCCGTCGGCGAGCCCGGCACGTCCATCCTCCTGGCGCCGCCGGCCGCCGACCATGGGATCACCGAGGACGAGCGCCGCACCATCGTCGAGATGATGGCCAAGGGCACCTACGGCTGGATCCTGCTGGCCGCCCGAGACCTCGACGGCACTTTCGAGAAGGTGCAGGCCCGCGACGCCGAGGTCGTCCAGGAGCCGACCGAGCAGCCGTACGGCATCCGCGACTGCGCCTTCCGCGATCCCGCAGGCAACCTGGTCCGCATCCAGGAGCTTCGCTGAGCCGTCCGGCCATCGATTCGGCCACCCCCTCGGCGGCCGCACCATCGCAGAGGTGCTCGCGATGTCGGCCGACGCGGCCGAGGCGCGCACGCCGGCCGCCCACAAGGGCGGCGCCTACATCCTCGCCGAGCCGACCACCGACCCCCATCCCGCCGCCGTCGATCAGTTGTCCGGCCTGCTCGACCGGCTCGTCGACTCCTGCCAGCCGGTCATCGCCATCGAGCACCTCGCCGCCTCCCTCGGCATTGCAACCCAGGTGCTCGCGGACATCGACGAAAAGGAGTTCTCTCATGTGTCACCCCTCGTGGGGCCGCGCACGCACCGCGGCGCAGCGCCTGAGCGACCTCGCGCGACTGCGCCGCGTCCGCGACCGGATCGACCGGGAGTACGCGCAGCCGCTGAACGTCGAGGCGCTCGCCCGCGGCGCGCACGCGTACCTGATGACGCGTCGCATCGAGCGCGCCACGGCGCTGCTGCGCCGTGGCGACCTCAGCGTCACCGAGGTCTGCTTCGCGGTCGGCTGCTCATCGCTGGGCACCTTCAGCACCCGCTTCACCGAGCTGGTCGGCATGCCGCCCAGCGTCTACCGGCGCCGCGCAACGGGCGCTGCGGCGGGGATGCCGACGTGTGTGGCAAAACAGGTGACAAGACCGGTCAGGAATCAAGAAGCGCCGGTCGCCGAGCCGCAACTAGCGTGATGGCCATGGCATCCATCGAATCCGTCACCCTCGACGCGGCCGACCCCACGGCCGCCAACCGCTTCTACACCGCCGCCTTCGGACTGGACACGCAGATACGCCTGCGGGCCTCGGAGGCACCCACAACCGGCTTCCGTGGGTTCACGCTGGCGCTCACGGTGTCCCAGCCGGCCACCGTCAACAGCCTCATCGACGCCGCCCTCGACGCCGGCGCCACGCCGCTGAAGCCTGCCGCGAAGTCGCTCTGGGGCTACGGCGGTGTCGTACAAGCCCCGGACGGGACGATCTGGAAGGTCGCGACCTCGGCGAAGAAGGACACCGGCCCTGCCACCCGGCGGGTCGACGAGATCGTGCTCCTGCTGGGAGTCGCGGACGTGGCCGCGAGCAAGCGGTTCTACGTCGCCCAAGGCCTTGCCGTGGCGAAGAGCTTCGGCCGCATGTACGTCGAGTTCGCTGCTGGGTCGAGTCCCGTCAAGCTGGCGCTGTACAGGCGCCGTGCCCTTGCCAAGGACGCCGGCGTCTCTCCCGACGGCACCGGATCGCACCGGCTCGTGATCGGCGGCGATGCCGGGCCTTTCACCGACCCGGACGGGTTTGCATGGGAGGCCGCATCGCCGGCACCCACGCCTTGATGTGTCATTACTGCCTGCCCTGCCCTGCCTGGTCGCCGATCACGAGACAGCCGCCGGGCTCGGGGCGGCGGTGGCGGGTGCCGAGCTGATGCGCCCACCGCGGCCGGCCGCCATCGTCACTCGGACCGAGTGCACCGCGCCTCGCCGCCCCGGTGAACCGACCGATGACCGGCGGAGCCCGTCCGCTGAAGGAAGGGCTCTCCACGAAGTGACCGGAGGAAGCATGACGGGCGCGCCGCCACGTGGACTTGAGGAGAGGCTGCGGGACACTCGCGCGAAACTGGAGAGCGACGTCGATCTCTGGGTCGCGACGTCGGGCTCCCGGGCGGCGTCCACCTCATCCCGCTCTCGTACCTCTGGGACGGGAACGCGTTCCTCATCTCGACGCCGCGCGCCTCGGTCACCGGCCGCAACCTGCTGGCGTACGGCCGGGGGCGACTCAGCCTCGCGTGAGGCGAACGAGCTGCGGGGACGCGACCTCATGCGCGACGGCCGCTGGCTCGGCTGACCGCCGCACGGGAACACACCCGCCCCACCCGGCGAGCGGTGCGGCTGAGGACGTGGACTTCCAGCGAGCTGACGCCCACACAAGGTCAGGGCATGCGTCTGAGCACTGTCATCGCCCATCACGTGCTGACCTGCGATCTTCAGTCGGCCCAGTGGGCATCGACGGCCGTGCCGAGGGCGACGACGGGTCGACGCTGTCGCCCGCGGTCCAGTCCGTGATCGGCTGGGTGGTCCGCGAGGGCACCACGAACGTGCTGCGGCACGGGGACGCCCGCAGCTGCGTCATCCGGCTGTGGGTACCCCCGGCGGGCCCGGCCGTACTGACCATGGAGAACGACGGGGCGGCGGGGTCGGTGCACTCTGCGGTGTCCGGACCCTCCGCTTCAGGGCCGCCCGGGAGTGGGCTGACCGGGCTGCGCGAGCGCGTCGGTGCGCTGGGCGGCACGCTCACCGCCGAACCGGAGACCGGCGGGATCTTCGTTTTCAAGCGGGCCCGGATACGAGCGGGTGGGCCAGAATTTCGGTGGGGCACCGGGGGGGGGGCCACGACCCGCAGGCGGCTCTGCTGAGAAGGATCGACCCCGGTCGGCGAGATAAGGCGCTGGCTATCGGTCTGGTCTGGTGCTGCCGAGTCGTGACGTGACCACCCTGCGGCTTCCGGCTCGCGCGGCCCTCCCGGTGCACGGTCCGCCGTGTGGTGCTGCCCGACGGCGGACCGTGCACCACCTGCGGCACTCGCAGCTGATACACCCGCAGATCCGTCGACCACAGGCAACCTCAGCGTTCGAGGTGGGCCCGTCCAGAGGCCGCGTACCGCTCACCGATGGCGGCTCCTGCGGGGACGGCTGCCTCAATACGGGCAATCTGCCCGGCGGTCAGCTCGACCTCGGCGGCGTCCGTGTTTTCCTCCAGGTATTTGATCCGCTTGGTCCCGGGGATCGGCACGATGTCCGCGCCCTGAGCCAGCAGCCACGCGAGCGCGAGTTGGACGGCGCTGTGGCCGCTCTCCTTTGCGATCGCGCGCAATTCGAGCACCAGCTTCAGATTCGCCTCCAGATTGTCGCCCTGGAACCGGGGGTTCTGGCGGCGGAAGTCGCTCGGGGACAGGTCTTCCAACGTCGTGATCGTCCCGGTGAGCAGACCGCGGCCGACCGGGGAGAAGGGGACGATGGCGATGCCCAGTTCGCGCGCCGTCGGGATGATCTCCGCCTCGATGCCGCGGGTGAACAGCGAGTACTCGCTTTGCAGCGCCGCGATCGGGTGTACGGCGTGGGCCGCGCGCAGGGTCGCGGCGCTGACCTCGGACAAGCCCAGGTGCTTCACCTTGCCGGCCCGTACGAGTTCCGCCATGGCGCCGACCGACTCCTCGACCGGCACATCGGGGTTGCGGCGGTGCATGTAGTACAGGTCGATGTGCTCGACCCCGAGTCGGGCGAGCGAAGCGTCCACGGCCTCGCGGACGTACGCCGCGTCGTTGCGGATCGTCTGGACGCCGCCCTCGCCGGAATGGAAGCCGAACTTGGTGGCCAGGATCACCTCGTCACGGCGCGTGCCCGCCAGGGCGCGGCCGACGAGACGCTCGTTCCTGCCATCGCCGTACATGTCGGCGGTGTCGAGGAAGGTGACGCCGAGATCGAACGCGCGGTGGATTACCTTGATGGAGCGGGACTCGCCGGGGTTGCAGGTTTCGGGTCCGTAGACGCCCGACATCCCCATGCAGCCGAGGCCGAGGGCGGAGACGTCAGGGCCGTTCGCGCCGAGTTTTCGGTATTTCATGAGGAAAATGCTCCTTGAGAGGGAGATGGGGTTCTGGCGATGCGGATGCGCGGCAGGTACGGAGAGACGCCGTAGAGGGTCTCGACTGAGCCGACCGCGCAGGTCCTGTCTGTGGTCAGCCGGTCGGTACGTTCAAGCAGACGGCGGGCCGCTTCGAGCCGCAGCTGTTCGACGAAGGCACCGGGTGTGCTGCCGGTCTCGGAAGGAACACACGGGCGAAGTGTGCCGTTCGATCATCGCCATCCGGTGGGCGAGCGCGCGCCGACAGGTCGTCGTCCAGGTGCTCGCCGATCCAGCGGCGCAGGTTGTGGACGTCCTCGAGGGTGCCCGGGAGTTGGGCCAGCGGCCACTGAACTGACTCTGACCGCCGGGACCGCGCCGATGTTCCCGGGCGGCCACCACCAACATCGCGATTGACTTCCGCAACTCGGCGAACGCGTGCTCGACGTACGGCCGGACGACGGAGAAGATCGGAACCGGGCCGCGTCGCTCAGCGATCAGGCGTACCTCGCAGTCCGTACACCTCAGGTTGGAACATCCTCACTGAGCCTGCGGCTCAGCGCTCTCCGTTCGGACCTGGAGGCGGCCCCGGGCCGCGAGTCCGGAGAGCCGGGCCTGCTCCCGGATTGCCCAGCGGCCGACCCGGTCGGGGTCGAGCGGGGTACCGTGGCCGACATACAGCCTGGTGGGCTTCAGGGCGAGCATTTCGCGCAGGCTTGCCAGGTTGCGCAGCGGGTCGTCGTGGAAGGGCGGGTTGGCCGGGCGGCCGGCGATGAGACCCATGAAGGAGTTGGCTACCAGGTCGCCGGCTACCAGGGCGCCCTCGTCGGTGAGGACGGAGATCGCGCCTGCCGTGTGCCCGGGCGTGGGCATGATCCGGGCGTCGACGCCGAAGTCGGACAGATTCGTCTCGCCATGCACGAGTATGTCCGGCTCGAACTTTTCGACCTGGACGTGCAGGTTCTTGCTCCTGTTCATGAGGCGTCCCATCGGCCCGGTCGGCAGGTACGGCAGGCGGGGCCGACCGGTGCGGTAGGGGCCCAGATCGGCGACGTGCCCGGCGATGGGCGCGCCGGTGAGCCGGTGCAGTTCGGCAGCGGAACCGTAGTGGTCCAGGTGACCGTGGGTGATGACGATCAGGCGTACGTCCTCCGGGTCCACTCCGTGTCCGGCGACCTGGTCGTAGATCCTGCGGCCACTCCCGGGCATCCCGGCGTCGACGATGACCGGGTGCCGGCCCAGCAGCAGGTAGGCGTTGACGGCTCTCCTGCCCAGGACAGGGATGGGGATGACCTTCGTTCGGGACATGGCTTCTCCGTGATTCTCAGGGCGTCGCTGGCGATGGGGGCAACTCGGGGTCAGTCGGCGAACGGGGCGTTGGCGATCAGGTCCAGGAACTCTGTGCGCTCCACCAGAGCGCCAATCCGTGAGGTCGGCTTGGTCGCCGCCTGTCGGGCCATCACCTCGATGAGATAGCTGGTGAAGTGCTGCCGGGGGTGGATCTCCAGCACCGCGGCGAGAAGTCCGGGCGGCAGCTGGTCCAGGCGCGCCCCGATGACGTCCGCCGCTGCGCCGAGGTGGACTGCGGCCACCTCGGGGCGGGGGTCGTCGGCCGTCTCCGGTTCCAGGTGGAGCGTGATCGCATCCCGGACCAGCGCAACGGTCTCGGGTCGGGCGCCACCGGCCAGCAGGTGCTCTTCGGCCAGCCGAGCGCCGTGCAACTCGAACGGGGTCCGGGGGTGGTTGTACGCATCGGTGAGGCCCAGGTCGTGCAGTGCGGAGGCGATGAAGAGTGCCTCCGCGTCGAAGGCGCGCCCGCGTTCGGTGAGAAGGGCTGCTCCGAACCGGTACGTGCGATGGCAGTGGGCCACCAGTGCGGGAGGGGAGACGGCGAGCAGGAGCTCATTGGCGGCGCGAGCCAGTGGTGAGTCAGGGAACGGAGCGAGCGGCACAGGAATTCCTCCACGAATCAGGGGACTACTGGGCAGCCGCGGTCGGCGACCGAAAGCGGCGGCGGTACTCGGCCGGGGTGGTGCTCAGCCGGAATTTGAACGTGCGGTGCAACGTCTCCACCGAGCCGAGTCCGCTGGCGGCGGCGACATCCGGCAGAGCGCGGTCGGTCTCCTCCAGCAGCCGACGGGCGACCTCCAGCCGCATGGACTCCAGGTAGGCGGCAGGTGTGTGGCCGGTGCGGCGGCGGAATACCCGGGTGAAATGACGCACACTCAGGTGCATCTGGTTGGCAAGGGTTTGCAGGGGAAGCTCTTCGGCGATGTGGTCGGCCATCCACCGGCGCAGCGCGTCGATCCGGTCGTCGGAGGAGGCCTGCAGGGAGAGTGGAACACTGAACTGGCTTTGACCACCCGGGCGTTTGAGGTACATCACCATCGCGCGAGCGGTGGCGAGCGCCAATGGCTGCCCGTAGTCCTCGGCGACCATGGCCAACGCCAAGTCCATCCCCGAGGTGACGCCCGCGCAGGTCCACACCCGCCCGGCCTTGATGAAGATCGGATCTGCGTCGACGGTGATCCGCGGATGGTCGGCCGCGAGTTGCGCGGCGGTGAGCCAGTGCGTGGTGGCCGGCAGTCCGTCGAGAAGCCCGGCAGCGGCCAGCAGGTGCGCGCCGGCGCAGACTGAGGCGACGCGGCGGGCACGCGGCGCCGCCACGGCCAACCAGTCGACAATGGCAGGGTCGACCACTGCTTCGACTCTGCCCGAGACGAAGGCCATCGCACCTGATACCAGCAGGGTGTCCACCCCGCTGCCCACCTCGTCCAGCGTTACGTCGGCAACCAGTCGGATCCCGCTGGAGGTGGTCAGCTCCCCGCCCTGCGCCGCTGCGATCTCGACCCGATAGCCGGGATCGTCAGCGGCGATCAGCCGCGAGGCGACCGAGAACACCTCGGCCGGCCCCGTGACGTCCAGCAACTCGGTGCCGGGGAAAGCGGCAATGACGACTCTGCGTGATTCAGGCACGTCACGATCATTGCGCCCGATGCGGGCGTCCACAATGCCCATAATCTGTCAGATCTGGCCATGCCTTGCCGCAGCCCGGAGCGGCGTTCCACGTATGGTCGGTGGCATGCGACTGAGCACGGTGATCCTCCCCATCCACCGGTGGGCCGAAGGGCAGAAGATCTGGCGGCGGGCCGAAAACCTCGGTTTCCACTGTGCCTACACGTACGACCACCTCTCTTGGCGGTCGTTCCGGGACAAGCCGTGGTTCGGGGCAGTCCCCACGCTGACCGCTGGCGCAGCGGCGACCGAGCGCCTGCGCCTTGGCACGCTCGTCACGTCAGTCAAGCCGCCTTCACCTATCACGGGCTGACCTGCTGGAACGCGACAAGGGCGGCGGCAAGGCCAACGTGGGCGGCTCAGATCGGCTCGACGGCGATGCGAGGGTGGCACAGTCGGCGCAGGTCATCGGTGTCGCTCGTGACGACAGTGACGTCGCCGTGCTCCAGGTGGGCCGTGGCACCGAGCATCGCGTCGATGGCGTACTTGTGGCCGTGCAGGCTTTCGGCGGCGAGCAGTCTGCTTGCCGCTCGTGCGATCTCCTCCGTGACGGGGCGCACCTTGGTCAGGGAAACGGCATGGTCGAACGCCGCCTGCGGCACCTTCGGGTCGCGTGCCTCCACCAGCGTGGCCGCGCTCGTCACGACGAGCAGGTCCAGGCTGCGGGCGACGTCCAGCCACACGGTCATGTCGCGGTGCCGGCGGGAGAGCTTGGACAGGGCCTCGCTGTCGAGAACGAGAGTCCCGCTCATGCGGCGTCCGCTGGAGCGGATCCACCGCGGTGGGCAGCGTGGTGGGCGCGGATCCGCTCGGCCTTGGCCGACACATCAGCCGGGTCGACGGGGCCGTGCTCCGCTTCAGCGGCGGCGATGTAATCGTCGATGGCCTCGCGCTGGAGCTGCCGCTGCACGGCCTCCTCGATGTATGAGGAGACACCTTGCTTACCGGCGCGTGCGCGAATCGCCTCCAAGGTCTCGGCACGCAGAGAGACGCTGGTCACTCGGGTCTTGCCAGGGCGGGACGTATCCATACGAGAAGTGTAGTACATGACATGTTAATCCGCTGGCGCGCCGGGTGCGAGTATATGAGCGTGGTCGGCTCGGCCAACCGCCCCGCAGGCCACCTTGCGGAGGCTGCGCTTCATTCCATGGGTCGTCGGGCTTGTACGGCAGGTGCCGAACCGCGTGAGCTGTAGCTACCGGCGACCGGCACCGAGCGCACTGAGACGGTCGCCGATCACGGAGACACCAGGGCGGGGCTCGTTCGTGCCTCGCCTTCCTCGCCGCCGACGGTCGCGATCTCCCAGATCACGGTGAGTGGCTCGCGTCGGCTTCGGCTCGTACTCATGGGTTTCCTCGCTTCCGCATGGCAAGGGCTTTGTACCGACCGGAGCACGTCCCGCCCCGCGTCGGCAACCTCTGGCCAGAGCTGAGTCGGCCTCGGGGAGGGTGGGGCGCGCGCCGTCAGGGTTCGTGCTGGGCGGGTAGTTCCTGGGTGAGCTGTCCTGTGAGACGTTCGGCGTTGAGGGCGCGGATGGCGGTGTCGACGGCGGCGCGGTCGGTGAGGTCGATGCCGCGGGCGGCCAGGGCGGCGGCGGTCTGCTTGGCCGGGCCCCAGGCGGTGTGCTCGCCGAAGGCCGCCTCGAAGTCGGGCAGATGGGTGGCGATGGCTGTGGTGACGGGGGTGATCCAGCGGTCTGCGACTCCTCGCTCGGTGAGGGCGAAGCACACCCAGTCCTTGAGTACGCCGGGCAGGAGGGTGTGGTGATCCTGGTCGAGGACGGCTTTTCGGGGCAGCCAGTCGGTGAGGAACAGCGCGATGTGGGTGGGGCTCCAGCACAGGGGGCCGGTGGTGATGTGACTCGCGCCGTAGTCGAGGAAGATCTCGGCCAGCGAGCGGACCGTGGCCGCGTCGTCGTCGCCGGCGGCGGCGCGGCTCGCGGTGAACTCGGTGAGCAGACGGTCGCGTTCCGTCTCCGGCATCTCCTGGTGGGCGGGCCAGTCGGGCAAGTGGTCACGGCAGCGCGACCAGGCCAGGGCGCGCAGTGTCACGTAGTCCTCGTCATCGTGGCGGGGCCAGGTCATGGCCGTGGTGCGCAGGGCCGATGCGAGGTCGGCGAGGCTGTCGGGGACGGGATGTCCGGCGAGCGGCATGGGGACGTCCTCGTCGTCGTGCAGGTCCGTCCAGGCGGTGGCCGCGTCGGGGGGCGAGCAGGGCGAGTTTGTCGACGAGGGTGCCGCCGGGTTCGGTGATCTGAACCATCAGGGTGTGGGGGACGTGGCCGTCGTAGGCGATGAAGAGCACGCGTTCGCTGTCGTAGACGTCCACCGCCTGCCAGGCGCGTACCGGCCGGTGATCGCCGGTGCCGTGCCACGCGGGCAGGGGTTGGGTCTCCGTGAGGATGGTGACGGTACTCGTCAGCATCGGCCGGCTCGCCTCGGGTGCGACCCGTGCCAGCGCGGCGACGGCGGCGAGGCCGTGCGGGGAGGGAGTGGTGGAGGCGCGTCCGGTCACTTCCAGCAGAGCCGTTCCTCCGGTTCGCGTTCACCCAGCGGGGCGGCCAGCCATGCCTCGCCGAGCCAGCTACTCGCCCACGCCTCGGCCTGCAGTACGTCGACGCTGCCTCCGCTCATCCGGCGGGCGTCGCGCACCACCTGGTCGGACAGGCGCGCGGGTGCCGGTGAACGGCGTACGGACTTCTTCGAAGAGGCCTTACAGCGGCCACGGCTCTTCGGCATACCTGTCAGGCTGCCACATCCGGGGCGTGTGAGGGGAGGCGCGGCCAGCGGCGGGCGCCGGGCGGCCGCCGCGCCGCTGTCTCCGACTCCAGCGGCAGAGGCCGGGCCGGATCGTCCGGCGCCGTGCGACCTCATTGTCGTCGCCCTACGGCCCGTGTCCCTGTGGCGGCACTGCCGGCTCATCGGCCTGGTCGCCTCCAAGGCCCTTGCCGCGCAGTGCGGCTTCGAATCCGCCGGCTCCGTACCCCACGGCCCCCGCAACCAGCCCCTCGAACTGGCTCATCAAGTCCTGTCCGACCTCGGCCCGGCCGGATCCCGGCCACCGCGCTGCGGGAAGCAGCTCCTTGGGGACTCACCGCGGCGGAGCGGAACGGACCGGGGTCAGGATCGAGATCGGGGCGCCAGGAGTCCATGCAGAGCCAACGACGTGATCGCCGGCCACGACCGCCGGGTCGCAGCCGAGGCGGGCGGGCTAATCCACGGCCCGGCCCGCGGTGCGCATCAGCTCGCGGATGGTGTGTCCGTAGGTCTCGGCGAGGTCCTCCCCGGCGTAGCACAGCACCTCGTCGCCGCCGTAGTCGCCTTCGCAGGCGTCCAGGCCGTCGAGTACACCGAGGCCCACCGCCTCGGCCGCGTCGGTCATGCCCAGTTCCAGGCGGCGGCGAACGTCGGTCTCGTACTGCTCGATGACGGGCTCGATCAGGCGGTGCGCGGCCTCGTACACGTCGGTGTAGCCGAAGCCGGGGCGGTGGCCTGTGCTCAGGTGGTCGATGTCGAGGGCGCGTAGGGCCTGCTCGGCCTCGGCCGCCGTCCGGTCCCGAAGGGCGGCCAGTCCCGCGCGGGTGCGCGGGGCGAGCAGCCGTGCGGCCAGTTCGTCGGCGTCCGTGCGCAATTCGGGCCGGGCGGCGAGCAGTCGGTCCAGTACGGCGGCCTTCTCCAGGGTGGTGAGAGCGTCAAGGACTTCGCCGGGGACGCGGCGCGTGCCGTCGGCGGGCCCGGCGTGCCAGGGCAGGCACCGGGCGACGGCGTGCAGGGCGAGGGCGACAGCATGTCGGCACAGGCGTCCTGGCTCCCGGGCGCACGGGCCGTCGCACTCGGCCGTCAGGTCCCGTCCCACGACCTGCACCCGTACGTCGCGGGCGGTGCCCGAGCCGTCCCGTACCAGGCCGCTGATGCCGCGCGGCTCGCTTTCCGCCCCGATCACCGCGCCGTCGGCGAGCAGGATCCGCCCCTCGGTGACCTCGGTGTCGTCGGCGAAGGCGTGTACCGTCTCGTTGTTCATGACCACAGCCATGCGGTCATTCAAGCGCACCCGGGAAAGGCGGGGGCGGGCGGCCGCGTCCCTTACCCTCGGTGAGGGAAGGTGACATGCGGGCAGAGGTGCAAGGGACGGCCAGTGGGCAAACACAACCAGGAACGACGACGCGCCAAGAAGAAGCAGCGCGACGCGCGGCAGCGGACTCGGGCAGAGCAGGAGCGGGCTTTCGGGGCCGCGTTCGGGTTCGGTGGCTGTGCCTGCGGCGACCCGTTCTGCACAGAGGGCGGCGGGGCGTCCGTACCGCGTCCCCGGGGCCCGCGGACCGTCGCCGACCTGCTCGACGAGGCGATGGGCCGGGTGTGTGCCATCCCATCGGCGGACACCGCCCGTCGCGAAGCCGAACTGGGGCGGGCCGCCGCCCTGTTCACCAGGGCAGGCATGGGCCGGGCTGTGCTGGCGGCGGGCGGCGAGGTGCTGCACGAGGCGTGGCACCGCGGCTGGCAGCCCGCCGATGTGGTGCGCGCCGCCAGGCGTGAACTCAAGGCGCGGCACGGGCGGCTCGCCGCCGACCTGATCGCCGCCCAACACCGCACGCACCCGACGGCGGCTCTGGACGAGCGCTGGGCAGCCCAACTGGCCGCCGTGTCGACCGAGGTGTGGTGGGGCGACGACGACACGTATCTGACCGGTGCCGCCGCCCGCGAGAAGTGCGAACCGACCGCGCTGGGGCGGGCGCTGGTGGAGTTGCTGGACCTGCTGAGCGGGCTCCCGGAGATTCCGCGGCTGATGCCGCCCCCGTGCGAGGCCGGCCCCGGCCCGGCCTCCGGTGGCGGCAGTACGGAGGCGCCGGTGCTCGCCAAGGTCCGGGGGCTGCTGGCGAAGGCCGAGTCCACCGAGTTCCCCGAAGAGGCGGAGTCGCTCACCGCCAAGGCGCAGCAGCTGATGGCCCAGCACAGCATCGACGCGGCGCTGCTGGACGCCGAGCAGGACACCCGGCAGGTGCCGGGGGGCGTACGAGTCGGAGTGGACGCCCCGTACGAGGAACCGAAGGTGCTCCTGCTGCAGGCGGTGGCCGAGGCCAACCGCTGCCGCACGGTGTGGTCGCGGAGTCTGGGCTTCTCCACCGTGGTCGGCTTCGCCGCCGACGCGCGGGCGGTGGAGTTGCTGTACACCTCGCTGCTGGTGCAGGCGCAGTACGCGCTCCAGTCGGCTGGAACCCGGACCTACCGGGACGGCGCCTCGCGCACCCGTTCCTACCGGCAGTCGTTCCTGACCGCCTACGCCACCCGGATCGCCCAGCGGCTGAGCCGGGCGACCGAACAGGCCACAACGGCGGCCGGCGAAGACCACGGGCCCGGTCTGCTACCGGTTCTGGCCTCCCGCGCCCAGGCGGTGGAATACCAGGTGGGTGAATGGTTCACGGAACTGTCCTACAACCACAGTCAGACGCAGGCCCGGGACCGGGAAGGCTGGGTCCATGGCGCGGCCGCCGCGGACCGTGCTCACCTGCACGGCCAGGCCGACGCGCTCCGCTGACGTACGCCGCTGACACGCGCCCGCGCGCGCTGCGGCGAGGGGTGGGCACACCCGCACGGGTCATGTCCCACCGGGTGGCACGTGCTCTCCGCGGAGCCTTCCGACGGAAGACTCCGCCGCGGGTTCGAGAAGGCGCTGTCCGCCGCGCCGCTCGAACCGGCGTCACCGTCACGGGTCAAGGTCGTACGCGACCTCATGCGCGACGGCCGCCGGCTCGGCTGACGGCCGCAAGGGAACACCCCGCCCACACGTAAAGTCAGGACATGCGTATGAGCACTGTCATCCTGCCCATCCACCGATGGACCGAAGGCCAGAAGGTCTGGCGCCGGGCCGAGGAGCTCGGTTTCCACGCCGCCTACGCCTACGACCACTTGTCCTGGCGGAGCTTTCGAGATCAGCCGTGGTTCGGCGCTGTGCCGACTCTCACCGCAGCAGCCCTGGCTACGGAAAGTATCCGCATCGGTACTCTCGTGACATCACCCAATTTCCGGCATCCGGTGACGCTGGCGAAGGACCTGATCACGCTGGACGATGTCAGCGAGGGGCGGATCACGCTGGGCATCGGGGCGGGCGGCTCCGGGTTCGACGCGACGGCCCTGTTCACGAGCGACCAGGAGGCGTGGACGCCGCGCGAGCGGGCCGACCGTTTCGCGGAGTTCCTGCCGCTGCTCGACCGGCTGCTCAGCAATGATGTCGTGTCCTACGAGGGCGAGTTCTACTCCGCGCACGAGGTCCGCAACATTCCCGGGTGTGTGCAGCAGCCCAGGATCCCCTTTGCGGTGGCCGCCACCGGGCCGCGCGGTCTGAAGCTGGCCGCCCGGCACGGCCAGGCCTGGGTCACCACCGGCGATCCGAAGCTCTTCGAGACCGGTACTCCCGCCCAGTCGCTGGAAGCGATCCGCGGTCAGCTCGCCAAGCTCGGCACGGCCTGCGCCGAGATCGGCCGGGACGTCGCCGAGCTGGACAAGATCATGCTCACCGGCTTCACCCCCGACCGCCCCTTGGACTCCTTCGACGCCTTCATCGACTTCGCCGGCCGCCACGCGGAGCTGGGAATCGACGAGATCGTCGTCCACTGGCCGATCCCGGACTCCGACTTCGCCGCTGACCACAAACTGTTCGAACGCATCGCGACCGAAAGCCTCGCCCAGCTCGGTTAGCCCCGGTCCCAGCCGGTGGGTTCTCGTCCGGACGGGGGCTTCTTGTGTGCCGGATGGCGTTATCCGTGGAGCGTGGGAAAGTGGGTCGGGGGGACGCGTACGCGCCCGGGCGCCCCGCCCGCGGCGGACCACCGCTTGGAGACGACAGATGTCTGAAGTCACCGCTCCGTACCAACCCGGCACGCCGTGCTGGCTCGACCTGATGGTTCCCGACCAGCAGGCCGCTCTGGACTTCTACAGAGACCTCTTCGGCTGGCAGGGAGAAGTCGGCCCCGAGGAGTTCGGCGGCTACTCGGTCTGCACGCTGAAGGGCAAGCCGGTCGCCGGGATCATGAATGCGATGTCCATGGGGGACGAGCCCCCGCCGCCCAACTGGACCAGCTACTTCTCCAGCGCGGATGCCGATGCCACCCAGGCCGCGATCAGTGCGAACGGCGGCACGGTGATCGCCCCGGCCATGGATGTCGGCACGATGGGCCGGATGCTGATCGCCGCGGACCCGCAGGGGGCGGTGTTCGGTGTATGGCAGGCGATGGAGTTCCCCGGAGCCCAGATCGTCAACGAGCCGGGCGCGCTGGTCTGGAACCAGCTCAGCACTACCGACCCCAAGGGGGCCGGGGCTTTCTACGGCCCGGCGCTGGGTCTGGAAGCCGCACCCATGCCTGACATGCCGGAGTTCACCGGCTTCCAGGTCAACGGGCGCACCATCGGCGGCGTGCAGGGAATGGAGAACCTTCCCGAGGGGGTTCCGCCGCACTGGCTGGTGAACTTCGTCGTGGACGACACGGACAGTACGGTCGACGCGCTGGTCCGCGCGGGCGGATCGGTGATGGTGCCTCCCTTCGACATGGAGAAGGTCGGCCGGATGGCCGTCCTGCAGGACCCGCAGGGCGCGGCCTTCGCGGTGGTCGCCCTCAGCGATCCGGTAAAGCCCTGACGCCGGCGGCCCCATCCGCGCGACCGAGGCCCAGCTGGATGGCTCGCGCCACCGGCGAGTGAGTCCCGTCGGACCGCCCGAGCTCCAGAGGTGAGCTCGGGCGGAGGCAGGGCTGTGCGAGCCCGGACAGCGGCCGGCTTCAGCTCTGGGCGATTCCGCTGAGAGCATGGAAACGCTCCTGCGGGGGTGGCCGGCGGGCAGGGTGACTGCCATGAGAATTTTGCTGCTGGGTGGAACGGAGTTCGTCGGTCGGGCCGTCGCCGACGTGGCGTTGGCGCGTGACTGGGAGGTGACGGCGTTCCACCGTGGTCGCCATGAGGCACCGCGGGGGGTCGCCACCCTGCTGGGCGACCGGAGCGTCGAGGGCGGTCTGGCGGCGCTGGATCGCGGTGAGTGGGACGTCGTCGTCGACACCTGGTCTGCCGCGCCGTCGGCGGTGCGGGACGCGACCCGGCTGCTCGCCGACCGGGTCGGGTCGTATGTGTATGTGTCGAGCCGGTCGGTGTACCCGTTCCCGCATCCGGCAGGGCTCGCCGAGGACGGCCCTGTGGTCGACGCCTCGCCCGATGACGGCGAGGTGGAGTACGCACAGGCCAAGCGGGGCGGGGAGTTGGCGGCGCTCGCGGCGTTCGGCGACCGGGCGCTGCTGGTACGGGCGGGGCTGATCATCGGCCCCGGGGAGAACATCGGACGGCTGCCGTGGTGGCTGGGGCGGATCGGCCGCGGGGGCCGGGTGCTGGCACCGGGCCCGCATGAACTGGCGTTGCAGTACATTGACGCGCGCGATCTCGCGACCTGGTCCCTGGACGCCGTCGAAAGCGGGCTGGGCGGCCCGTACAACCTCGTGAGCCCGCCGGGACACACCACGATGGGCGAGCTCCTCGAGACGTGCGTGCGGGTGACCGGCTCCGACGCCGAGTTGTGCTGGACCGAACCGGAGACGATTCTCGCGGCCGGCATCGAGCCGTGGATGGACCTGCCGATCTGGCTGCCACCGGGCGAGGACTACGACGGCATGCACCAAGCGGACGTCTCCAAGGCACTTGCTGCCGGGCTTCGTTGCCGCCCTGTCGAGGAGACCGTGGCCGACACCTGGAGCTGGCTGCTGGCCCTGGGCGGCAAAGCGCCGCACCGGCCCGACCGTCCCCCGGTCGGACTGGACCCGGAGACAGAAGCGAAGCTCCTGGATCCGAACGGGTAGTTCCGCACCGGTCCGCCACTGCCAATACCGAGTTGGTGCGCGGCCGGCAGGTCGCGTAGGTCAGTCGTTGGCGGCCAGGGCTCGACGGCGGCGCTCGAGGAAGTCGCGCTCGGCGGTGTTCCCGGTGTGGGCGATCGCCGCCTCGTACGCCGCCAGGGACTCGGTATCGCGGCCCAGGCGGCGGAGCAGGTCGGCCCGGACGGCGTGGAACACGTGGTATCCATCGAGTCCATCGGGACCGAGGTCGTCGACGAGGGCGAGCGCCGCGTCCGGCCCCTCGACCTCGGCCACCGCGACCGCACGGTTGAGGGCCACGATGGGGCTGGGGGCGAGCGCCAGCAGCTGGTCGTAGAGCTGCAGGATCTGCCACCAGTCCGTAGTGACCGCCGCCGGCGCGTCGCTGTGGACGGCGTTGATCGCCGCCTGGAGCTGGTAGGGGCCTGGCTGGTCGCGCCGGAGGCACTGCCGGACGATGCTCTGCCCCTCGGCGATGAGACCGCGATCCCACAGACCGCGGTCCTGGTCGGCCAGCAGCACCAGTTCGCCGTCGGGGGTGGAGCGGGCGGGCCGGCGTGACTCGATGAGCAGCATGAGAGCGAGCAGCCCCAGCACTTCCGGTTCGTCGGGCATGAGCTCGGCCAGCAGCCGTCCGAGCCGGATGGCTTCCGCGCAGAGGTCTTCGCGGACCAGCGCCTCGCCCGAGCTCGCCGTGTAGCCCTCGTTGAAGATGAGGTAGACCACGGCCAGCACGGCTCGAAGGCGGTCCGGGAGGTCGGCCTCGTACGGGACCCGGTGGGGGATCCGCGCATCGCGGATCTTGCCCTTGGCCCGGACCAGCCGCTGGGCCATGGTCGGCTCCGGGACCAGGAAGGCGCGCGCGATCTCCGTCGTGGTGAGCCCGCCCAGGAGCCGGAGCGTCAGCGCGACCTGCGCGCCGGTGGCGAGCGCGGGGTGGCAGCAGGTGAAGAGCAGACGAAGCCGGTCGTCACGCACGGGTCCCTCCTCCAGCTGTTCGCCGCGGGTGTGCAGCAGTGCGGCCTGGGCATGCCGGTCCTGGCGGGACGCCTCCCGGCGGAGGCGGTCGATGGCCCGGTTGCGCGCGGTGGTGATGATCCAGCCGGCCGGGCTCGGGGGCAGCCCGGCGGACGGCCACCGTTCCAGCGCCGTGGTGAACGCGTCCTGGACCGCCTCCTCGGCGATGTCGATGTCACCGAGGACGCGGACCAGGACGGCCACCGAGCGGCCGTACTCCGCCCGGAAGACGCGTTCGATCTCCGCGGCGGGGAGGGCCGGCACACCAGGCATCAGCCCGCTGCTTCCCCCTGGAACGGCCGCACCTCGATGGGGAGGGTGGTCGCCCGGGCGGCCTTGCGGCCCCATTCGAGCGCGGAGTCCAGATCGGGCGCCTGGATGATGCACAGCCCGCCGAGGTGCTCTTTGCCTTCGGCGTACGGGCCGTCGGTGGTGAGCACGTCACCGTCCTGGACACCCACCACAGTGGCCGTGCTCGGGGCGTGCAGCCCCCCGGCGAAGACCCATGCTCCGGCGGCCCTCAGCTCCCGGTGAAAGGTGTCGAGGTCCCGCATGATCTCTTCCAGGACCCCGGGGGCGGGCGGCTCTCCGTCGGGCTGCATCACGCTGAGCAGATACTGCTTCATGGCGTTCCTCCTCGGTCGTCCCGCCGGCTCCGTGCCGGCCTCTCACCCTCTATACGAACGAGCCACGGCCGAATCGACAGCTGAGAGGGAACTCAGGTCGCGACCCAGGAGGCGGGGTGGGAGCGGGGTCGCCGTGGTCAACGGTGGCTGGGGTATTCGACAGCCGGTCCAGCCATTCGGTCATCAGGACCGTTTCGGCGACGGTGAGTGCCGAATCGGGCGACTGGCGCAGCAGCGTACTCAACCGGCTCGCGGTGGAAGGTACTTGGGCATCGTCCGGGCCGCGACCAGGTCGGCCGCCACTTCCAGGATGCGCGCTCGTGTACTCACGAATGGGACGTTAAGCATGGCGTAGCGCCGCTACGTATGCCGACGGGGCTGCGCCGCCGCGATCGGCCCGGCCTCATCCGGTGATCCGCATCAGGGATATCCGGTCGCCGTCGACCGTGAACGCGAAGTCGGAAGGCCCGTTGAAGCCGTTGCCGCCCACCGTCGCACTGACGGTCACCGAGTCGCCCGAGCGGCGTACCGCCGTGATGTCCAGGCTGACGGCCGTGCCGATGAACTCCTTGTCGCTCCACCCGCGGATGGCCTCGCGCCCGGTGAAGACGCGGCCCCAGTCGTCGACCGCGCCGTCATCGGTGAAGCTGTCGAGGAAGGCTTCGGTGTTGCCGGAGTTGGCGGCGTCCGTGGCGCGCCGGACAGCGGGGTGCAGGTCGGAGGTGACCATGGTGTTCTCCTTTTCGGTGCTGGGTGCTGGGTGCTGGGTGCGCTGGTGCGAGGTGGACCGGTCCCAGTCTCGGCGCTTGGTGCGCAGGCGGCCAGGAGAAGCAGGGCCATTGCGGCGATGCCGCCGTACGCCCGGCGATGTCCGGGCCTGCGCCGTTACTGCCTTCAGGTGCCTTCAGGACAGGCGGCGCACGACGTCGCCGAGGATCGCCACGCCCTCGGTGATGTCCGACGGGGTGTTCGCGGCGTAACCCAGGACGAGCCCCGGCTGCTGCGGGCGCTGGGCGTGCCACGACAACGGCTGCACCTTTACGCCGCGCGCGAGTGCGGCAGCGGCGATGTCGGCGTCGCCGCTGACCCTGACCCCGGCCCGGGCCCCCGCCCCGACTCCGGCCCCGACTCCGGCCCTGACTCCGGCCCTGACTCCGGCCGCGGCCCTGACTCCGGCCCCGGCCCCGGCCCCGGCGAACGAGGAGTCGAAGGTGATCATGAGGTGCAGGCCCGCGGCGGCGCCGTGCACGACCGCGCCCGGGAGGTGGGTGGCGATGGCGTCGATCATCGCGTCCCGGCGGCGACGGTGGCGCCTGCGGAGAAAGCGCAACTGGCGTTCCATCTCGCCCGAATCCATCAGCTGCGCCAGAACCAGCTGCGGCAGTACGGGGTTGCCGAGATCGGCGAACCGTTTGGCGGCTACGAGGGCGTCCTGGTACTTCGGCGGTGCGAGCACCCAGCCCACGCGCAGCGCGGGAGCGAGGAGTTTGGACACACTTCCGGCGTAACAGACGCGTTCCGCGAGCATCGAGCGCAGGGCGGGGACCGGTGGCCGGTCGTAGCGGTGCTCGGCGTCGTAGTCGTCCTCGATGATCAACCCACCCTCGCCGGCCCACCGCATCAGCTCGCGCCGCCGCTCGCCGCCGAGCACCGCGCCGGTCGGGAACTGATGGGCCGGGGTGAGCAGGACGGCCGGAGAGCCCTGAGCGCGCAGCGCATCGACGCGAACCCCTTCGGAGTCGACCGGGATCGGCGGGGTGTCCAGCTGCCAATGGCGCAGATGCTGACGGGCCCCGAGCGAACCGGGATCCTCGACCGCCACCTCACTGATCCCGTGGTGGCGGAGCACCTGCGCGAGCAGTCCCAGTGCCTGGGCCACACCGGCGACGATGACGACCTCGCCCGGGTCCGCCCTGATGCCCCGGTTGCGGGCCAGCCAGTTCGCGACGGCGAGGCGCAGCGCCGGCGTCCCGCGGGGATCTCCGTATCCGAAGTCGGACGCGGAGAGGCCGTTGAGTACGGACCGCTCGGCGCGCAGCCACGCGGCTCGCGGAAACGCGGCCAGATCGGGAACGCCGGGCGAGAGGTCGATGCGTGCGGGAATCGCTCGCATCGCGTCGAAGATGTCCACGCCGGGTGCGGTCGCGAACAACGCGCCGGCCGACGGTGTGCTGCCCGGCGTCGAGCTCGTCGGCTGCCGGCCGCCGGAGCGCGCCGGTGTCCGCTCCGGCATCGGCGCGCCAGTCGGTGCCGCCATGGAACCGTGAGCGGGCGCGGAGGCGGAAGGGGGAGCGGTCACAGGAGCGGCGACGACGATCGTGCCGCCCCGTCCGCGTCCCGCGGCGTGCCCGTCCTCGATCAGGCGCTGATAGGCCTCGGTGACCACGCCGCGGGATACGCGCAGCTCTCCGGCCAGTACCCGGGAGGCGGGAAGCCTGCTCCCGACGGGCAGGCGGTTGTCCGAGATCGCGAGCCGCAGCCGGCGGGCCAGCCACTCGGACCTGCCGCCCGTCGGCGCTTCGTCGATACGCAGCTGGAGGAAGTCGGACCCGGACGTCTCCCGGGTCGCTTCCCTGGAGGTTATGGCCTGGTCTGAAGCGTCTCCATTGGACCTGTTCATCGGACCATTGTGGCGCGAGGCTGAACGCATGGATACAGCAATGACGGCGCCGCCGGGGACCGGCAACGGGGCCACAGCGCGAGAACGCGGTACAGGCGGCGGGCAGGGCGCCGGCAGGAGCGGACGATGACGGCCGTCGGCTACGTGCACGGGTACTCGGAGTACGAGACCCGCCGGTTGGGGGACCAGGCGGACACCCTGGCCGGGCTGCTGCACGCCGGTACGGCGTACCCCGCGGGCAGCCGGGTGCTGGAAGCCGGCTGCGGGGTCGGCGCACAGACGGTGCATCTGGTCGCGGCCAGCCCCGAGGCGCGTTTCGTCGCAGTCGACGTCTCCGGCGACTCCCTCGCGCAGGCCCGCGCCCGTATGGCGGCTCAAGCCCCCGGGGCGGCGGTGGAGTGGTGTCGCGCCGACCTGTTCGATCTGCCGTTCCCCGACGGGGAGTTCGACCACGTCTTCGTCTGCTTCGTTCTGGAGCACCTGCTGGATCCGCGGCGGGCTTTGGCCGGGCTGCGGAGGGTGCTGCGGCCCGGGGGCACCGTCACCGTGATCGAGGGGGACCACGGATCGGCGTTCTTCCATCCCGACAGTGCCTACGCCCACGCGGCGATCGGCCACCAGGTCCGGCTGCAGTCCGCCGCTGGAGGAAACGCGCTGATGGGACGACAGCTGCAGCCCTTGCTCGCCAGTGCCGGATTCGACGATGTCGTGGTCCGGCCGCGGACGGTCTACGCCGACCGGACCCGGCCCGCACTGGTCGACGGGTTCACCCGGGACACCTTCATCGCCATGATCGAATCGGTCCGGGACGAGGCGCTGGCCGCCGGTCTCACCACCCGTACCGACTGGGAGCGGGGTATCGCCGATCTGCACCGCACCGCGGCAGACGACGGAACCTTCCACTACACCTTCGCCAAGGCCGTCGCCGTGAACCCGCCGGGTGCCGCCGCCTCCGCCCGGGGCGCCGCGCACGGATCGTGGACCGACTGATGTGGGTGCTGCTCGCCGTGTTCGGAGCACTCGCGCCGGCCGCGATCATGGGGGCCACCGGGCGTGGCGCGCACGACCACCGCGACACCATCCACGGCTTCCGCGAGCCCGTCGCCGACCGGGATGCCGAGCGCGTCCGGGCCGAACTGCGCACTGCCGCCGACCGGACCCGGACGCGAGGACAGACACGGGACCGGCCGTGACTGTGCCCGTGCCCGTGCCCAGAGATAGATCCGCATCTGGTGAGCCGGCCCAGCGCCGCCCCGCCCAGCCCCGTTCCCCTCCCCGTTCCCCTCCCCGCTCCCTCTACCGCGGAAGCTTGCTGAAGTCCCAGGAGGCCACCCGTTCCGGGGTGAGTCGCAGCCACGCGTGGCGGCCGTCGTGCGGCATGGAGTCGAGGCCGAAGTTCTTGGCGGCGAACAGCCGCTCGGGGGTGCCGAGTTCGGGGACGGTCTCGCCGGTACGGGGGGCCTCGCCGATGAATTCGACGGTGCCGGACAGTTCGATGCCGCGTAGTTCCCCGTACTCCACTCCGTCGTCGATCACGACCGAGACGCGGGGGTCGCGCAGCAGGTCTGTCCAGCGCTGGCTGCGGACGATCGAGTAGAGCCAGAGCGATTCGCCGTCCCAGGCGAACCACAGGGCGCCGACGTGGGGCCGGCCGTCCTTGGAGACGGTGGCCACGCGGCAGGTGCGCTGCTCCGCGAGAAAGGCGTCGACCTCGTGCGGTGTCATCATGATTCTGCGGCCCCGCCGCTGAATGACGGCCATGCGTCGAGCACCTCCAGTAATCTGACTGTGTGTCAGAAATAATGGGGGATGGCGGCCCGGCCGTCCAGTGCCGCTCCGGTCGTGGCCTCCCGCTGGCGGGCCGACGGGCTGTCCCCGGCGCCGCATCCCTTCCTGTCTGACGATTCGTCAGTTACGGTCGCCCCGTCCTGGTCCGTCGTACGAGGGGGCATTCATGGCGCCGAGCGACCGGCTCGTGGAGCTGCTGGATCCTGCGGTCACCGCCGTTCTGACCGTGGAGTGCCAGCGCGGTGTCGTCGGGCCGGACAGTGCGCTGCCGGAGCTCGCCGCCGAGGCGCGGGAGTCCGGGGCGCTGGGGAATGTGGCACGCCTGGTCGGCGGCGCCCATGAGGTGGGCGCCGCCGTCCTGCACGCCATCGCCGAACGCCGCCCGGACGGGCGAGGCGCCAACCACAACGCACGGCTGTTCCGCGCCGCGGGTCGGCTGCCCGTTCAGCAGCTGACCGGCACGCCAGCCGTCCGGCTCGCCGACGGCATCCCGCTCGCCGACGGTGACCTGGTCGTACGGCGACTGCACGGGCTGTCGCCGATCGCCGGGACCGATGTGGACGCCCTGCTGCGCAATCTCGGCTGCCGCACCCTGATCGTCGCCGGGGTCTCCGCGAACATCGCGATCCCCAACGCCGTCTTCGACGCGGTCAACCTGGGGTACCAGGTGGTGGTCCCCGCCGACGCCATCGCGGGGGTGCCCCGCGAATACACCGAGGCCGTCGTCCGCCACACCCTCGCGCTCGTCTCCACGATCAGTGCGACCGACGACATCCTGGCCTGCTGGAAGCGGCAGGGACAGCGAGGAGGAAATCCGTAGCGGTCAGCCCAGCTTCAACGAGTCGCTCGAGACGGTGACCTTGGCGGCGGCGAGTGGTTTGGTCGCCGGACCGTTCGCGACGCTGCCGTCCGCGATGTGGTACTTGCTGCCGTGGCAGGGGCAGTTGATGGTGCCGTCCGCCACCTCGCTCACCGCGCAGCCCTGATGGGTGCAGATCGACGAGAACGCTTTGAAATCACCGGCGGTCGGCTGGGTGACGACGACCTTCTGGTCCGCGAAGATCTTCCCGCCGCCCACCGGGATGTCCGCCGTCTTGGCCAGCGACGCGCCACCGTCTCCGCCCCCAGTGGTGGCGGACGGGTCCGGTGCCGAGGACTCCGACGGCGGAGTCGTGGTCTGCTTGGAGTCGCTGGCCTTCGGCGAATCCGACCCGCCGCACGCGCTCAGCGCGGCGATGAGACCTACGCCGCCCGCCGCAGCGACCATCGTGCGGCGGGTCGGAGCCACTGGGATACCGGACGTATCGGTCATGTGACACTTCCTGTCGGCTGGAGAAGAGCCGGGTGGCGGGGGAGCGCCGCCCGGCGGGCGTGTTGTGCGCCCGCCACGTCATACGCAGAGATCCTCCGGCGCGTTCAACGTGATCCGCAGGAATTCCAGCCGGCACCCACACGGACCCGCATGCCAAAGCCGGCACCCATCGCCAACGTCGCCCCACCCCGGTACCCCGCCGGTGGCTGATCGTCCGCTCCGCGCCTCGCACGTAGCCTGGTGGAATGCTCACAGAGGTCACAGGAATCCGTTACGTGACGCCCTTGCGCGAGGGCGGCTCGGTGCCGGGGGTGGTCGAGGCGGACGACCTCGGCACATATGTCGTGAAGTTCACCGGAGCCGCCCAGGGCCGCAAGGCGCTGGTCGCCGAGGTGGTGGCGGGCGAGCTGGCCCGCCGGCTGGGGCTGCGCATCCCCGAACTGGTGCGGTTCCAGTTCGACCCGGTGATCGGGCTCGGCGAGCCCGACGCGGAGATCCAGGATCTGCTCAAGGCCAGCGGCGGCCTCAACCTGGGGATGGATTTCCTGCCGGGCTCGTTCGGATTCGACCCGCTGGTCTTCGAGATCGATCCGGCCGAGGCCGGCCGCATCGTCTGGTTCGATGCCCTGATCGGCAATGTGGACCGCTCCTGGCGCAACCCCAATCTGCTGATCTGGCACAAGGACCTCTGGCTCATCGACCACGGCGCCTCGCTGATCTGGCACCACAACTGGAAGACCGCCGAGCAGACGTCGGCCAAGCCTTTCGACGCCGCAGACCACGCCCTGTCCCGCTTCTCGCCCGACCCGGCGGCCGCCGCGGCCGAGCTCGCGCCCAAGGTGACCGGCGACCTGCTGCGCGAGGTCACCGCGCTCGTGCCCGACGAGTGGATCGCTGACGAGCCGGGTTTCGACGGACCCGAAGACGTCAGGCGGGCCTACGAGCGGGTGCTGCTCGCCCGCGCGGGTTCCGTGCACGAGCGGATCGCCCTCGTGCCGGAACAGAAGCAGAAACAGGAAGCGCCGACCTGGCTGCGCACCTGGGTGGACGGGAAGGCCGCGAAGTGACCGGGTACCGGGGCAGTGGCCGCGATGTGTTCGAGTATGCGCTGGTACGGGTCGTACCGCGGATCGAGCGCGGCGAGATGATCAACGCGGGCGTGCTCGTGTACTGCCGCGCGAAGTCTTTCGTCGGCGCGCGGATCCACCTCGACGAGGCGCGGCTGCGCTGCCTCGACGCGCAGGTGGACGTCGAAGGGGTGCGGGCCGCGCTGCGCGGGTACGAAGGCGTGTGCGAGGGCGGGGAGCGGGCCGGGCAGGCCGCCGGCGATGACGCGGGGCGGCGTTTCCGCTGGCTCACCGCTCCGCGCAGCACGGTGGTCCAGCCCGGTCCGATCCACACCGGGCTGACCGCGGACCCCGAGGCGGAGGTGGACCGGCTGCTCGGTCTCCTGGTGCGCTGAAACACACTCGCGAGGGGTTCCGTTGACAGCGGGTCACAGGGCTCCTACGGTTTCGACAACTAACCTACTAAGCGGTTGCTCATGTGCGGAGTCCGGGCGGAGTCCGCGCGGCGTCGCTTTCAGGGCAAGAGCCGCATTTGAGGGTAAAAGGAGACTGCATGTCCACGACCGAGCAGCGCGTCGCGATCGTGACGGGGGCCGCGCGCGGGATCGGCGCCGCCACCGCCAAGCGGCTGGCGGCCGAGGGCCGCGCCGTCGCCGTACTGGACCTCGACGAGGACGGCTGCAAGGAGACCGTCGAGCAGATCACGGCGGAGGGCGGCAAGGCGCTCGCGGTCGGCTGTGACGTCTCGGACGAGGCTCAGGTCGAAGCGGCGGTGGCCCGGGTCGCGGAGGAGCTGGGCGCGCCGACGATCCTCATCAACAACGCGGGCGTGCTCCGCGACAACCTGCTGTTCAAGATGAGCGCGACCGACTGGGACACGGTCATGAACGTGCATCTGCGCGGCGCGTTCCTGATGTCCCGTGCGGTGCAGAAGCACATGGTGGCGGCCAAGTTCGGCCGTATCGTCAACCTGTCGTCGAGCTCCGCGCTCGGCAATCGCGGTCAGGTCAACTACTCGGCCGCCAAGGCGGGTCTGCAGGGCTTCACCAAGACCCTGGCCTTCGAGCTCGGCAAGTTCGGCGTCACCGCCAACGCCGTGGCGCCCGGCTTCATCGTCACCGACATGACCGCTGCCACGGCCGCCCGGATCGGCATGGGCTTCGAGGAGTTCCAGGCCGCCGCCGCGACCCAGATCCCCGTCCAGCGGGTCGGCAACCCGGACGACATCGCCAACGCGATCGCCTTCTTCACCGGTGAGCAGGCCGGCTTCGTTTCCGGGCAGGTCCTGTACGTGGCCGGCGGCCCGCTCAACTGACGCGCATCGGAGATCTGAGCACCATGACACGTGAAATTCGCACCGACACCGGCAAGGTCGCCCTGGTCACCGGCGCCAGCCGGGGCATCGGCTACGGCATCGCCGAGGCACTCGTGGCCCGCGGCGACCGGGTCTGCATCACCGGCCGGAACGAGGACGCGCTCAAGGAGGCCGTCGAGAAGCTCGGCGCCGACCGGGTGATCGGCGTGGCCGGCAAGGCGCACGACGAGGCCCACCAGGCCGTCGCCGTCGAACGCACCATGGAGGCGTTCGGCCGTGTCGACTTCCTGGCGAACAACGCCGGTACGAACCCGGTGTTCGGCCCGATCGCCGAACTCGACCTGAACGTCGCGCGCAAGGTCTTCGAGACCAATGTGATCTCCGCGCTCGGCTTCGCCCAGCAGACCTGGAAGGCCTGGCAGAAGGAGAACGGCGGGGCGATCGTCAACATCGCCTCGGTCGCCGGTCTCGCGCCGTCGCCCTTCATCGGCGCCTACGGCATCAGCAAGGCCGCGATGGTCAATCTGACGCTGCAGCTCGCCTCCGAAATGGCGCCCGGGGTGCGGGTGAACGCCATCGCTCCGGCGGTGGTCAAGACGAAGTTCGCCGCGGCGCTCTACGAGGGCCGCGAGGAGGAGGCCGCGGCGGGCTATCCGCTCAAGCGGCTCGGTCTGCCGGAGGACATCGGCGGCGCCGCCGCGTTCCTGCTGTCCGAGCAGGCGGGCTGGATCACCGGCCAGACTCTGGTGATGGACGGCGGGCTGTTCCTGCACGCGGGCGTCGCCTGAGCGGTCCTCGCCCCCGTCCGTACCGCAACGCGCAATCCTTGGTGCCGGTCCCGAACAGGGGCCGGAACCAAGGATTTCTCACGTGCCGCTGAGGATGCGGCACCCGGGAAAGCAGCCGGGAAAGCACCCGCGAAAGCACCGGGAAGTACCCGGGGCAGTGCGTTGTCAGTGGCTCCCGGTACGTTCGGAGTCCAGTAACGGATCGTGTACCGGAGGTTCCTGACGTGCCCAGCATGCTGCCCGACTCCTGGCAGGACGTCCTCGGCGAGGAGTTGGACAAGCCGTACTTCGAGCAGCTCACCGCGTTCGTGGAGGCCGAGCGTTCCGCGCACAAGGTGTTCCCGCCCCGAGACGAGGTCTTCGCGGCTCTGGAAGCCACCCCGTTCGACCAGGTGAAGGTGCTGATCCTCGGCCAGGATCCGTACCACGGGGAGGGGCAGGGGCACGGCCTGTGCTTCTCGGTGCGGCCGGGGGTCAGGACTCCGCCGTCGCTGCGGAACATCTTCAAGGAGATGAAGGAGGAACTCGGCCACCCGGTACCGGACAACGGGTATCTGATGCCCTGGGCCGAGCAGGGCGTCCTGCTGCTGAACGCGGTGCTGACGGTGCGGGAGTCCGAGGCGAACTCGCACAAGGCCAAGGGCTGGGAGAAGTTCACCGACGCGGTGATCAAGGCCGTGTCCGAGCGGCCCGACCCGGCGGTCTTCGTGCTGTGGGGCAACTACGCCAAGAAGAAGCTGCCGCTCATCGACACCGAGCGGCATGCGGTGGTCCAGGGCGCGCACCCCTCGCCCCTGTCCGCGAAGCTCTTCTTCGGCAGCCGTCCCTTCACGCAGATCGACGAGGCGGTCAAGGCGCAGGGCCACGTTCCGATCGACTGGCGCGTCCCGGACCTCGGAGTCCGCGCCTGACCGCGATTGCCGGACCCTGCGGATAGCGTCAAGGAATCCATGGAATGGGACGCCCGCAGGGCGCAGGAGGCGGCAGTGACGGAACAGGGGCAGGAGCACGAGCACGAGCAGGGCTGGGGCGGCGGGCAGGACGCGGTCATGACGCGGATCGGCCAGGTCATGATGCTGCTGCACGGTGGCGACCGTGAAGAGGCCAGGACCCGGTTCGGTCAACTGTGGGCGGAGATCGGCGAGGACGGCGATCCCCTCCACCGCTGCACCCTGGCCCACTTCATGGCCGACACCCAGGACGATCCCGAGGACGAACTGGAGTGGGATCTACGGGCCCTGCGGGCCGCGGACGGTCTCTCCGACGAGCGCATGGGCCGCCACCACGAGTCGCTCGCCGTGCGGGGCTTCTACCCGTCGCTGCATCTGAACCTCGCCGCCGACTACGTGAAGGTCGGGGAGCACGGGCTGGCGCGCAATCACCTCGTCCGGGCGAAGAGCGCCTCGGGGGCGCTAGGTGACGACGACTACGGCGACGGCCTGCGGGCCGCGATCGGGCGGATGGAGCTGCGGCTGGACGGCTCCGGTCACCGGCCGTAGGACTCGTGGCAGATGCGGGAGGCGTCACTGTCCTTGGCCCAGCCGCCGTAGGACTCGCCCAGCGCGCACACCCCCGCCCCGCCGGGCAGCGACGCGGCCGGGTGGGGGCGCGGGGCTGTCCTGGCGGCCGGGGCGGGCTCGGCACCGGACCGGGCGGGTGCCGCCGCCGGGATCCGGGCCCTGTGCCGTCGTGGGGCGGACTCCGGCCGCGGGGTGGGGATCCGCGGTTCCGCGGAGGGTTCGGGACGGACGGTCGCGAGCGCCTCGTGGTCCGGCTGCCGGACGATCGTCCGGTCCTGCGGGAGCGGATAGCCGGGCACGACCGGCCCCGGCGACGACTCGGGTACGGGCTGCTGGTTCACCGTCGTACATCCGGTGACGGCGGAAGTCGCCGCAATGAGCACTACTGCTGCCAAATGACGCATTCGGACAACTCTGCCGGTCACAGCTGCCCTTGGGTATTCCCCGCAGGAGTGACGCGGAGTGACACGTATCGCCACCACGTATCGCCACCAAAGCAGCGCCACCACGTATCCCCGCCGCGGGCTTCCGCGGCATCGCCGGTCGGCGGCCCCCGCGGGCCCCGTATGCTGCCAGAACACACTAGACGTGGCACCGCGGTAGAACGGGAGAGGCACATGGGATCCGGCAACGCCCCCCTGAAGATCGGGGTGATCGGGCTCGGCGACATCGCACAGAAGGCGTATCTGCCGGTGCTCGCCACCCAGCCGGGGCTCGAAGTGCACCTGCACACCCGTACCCCCGCCACCCTGGACCGGGTCGGTGACGCGCTCCGCCTGCCGCACCGGCACACCAGCCTTGAGGCGCTGATCGGCCAAGGGCTCGACGCCGCCTTCGTGCACGCCCCCACCGACCGGCATGTCGAGATCACCGAGGCGCTGATCGAGGCCGGCGTCCCGGCCTATGTCGACAAGCCGTTCGCTCCCGACCTGGCCGGGGCGCGGCATCTGGTGAACCTCGCCGAGCAGCGCCGCGTCAGCCTGATGGCCGGCTTCAACCGCCGTTACGCGCCCGGCTACAACCAGTGCGCGGAGCATCCGCGCGATCTGATCCTCATGCAGAAGAACCGGGTGGGGCTCGCCGAGGAAGCCCGCTCGGTGGTGTTCGACGACTTCATCCACGTCGTCGACACCCTGCGCTATCTCGTGCCGGGCCCGATCGAGCACACCGATGTCCGGGCCAGGGTCCGCGACGGCCTGCTGCACCATGTCGTCCTGCAGCTGTCCGGATCCGGATTCACCGCCGTCGGCACCATGAACCGGATGAGCGGCTCCACCGAGGAGATCCTCGAAGTGAGCGGCGCCGACACCAAGCGCCAGGTCGTCAACCTCGCCGAAGTCATCGACCACAAGGGCCAGCCCACGGTGCGCCGTCGCGGGGACTGGGTGTCGGTCGCCCGCCAGCGCGGCATCGAGCAGATCATCCTCGCCTTCCTCGACGCGGTGCGCAGCGGCAAACTGCTCGACGCGCAGGACGCGCTGCGCACCCACGAGCTGTGCGAGCGGATCGTCACCGCGGTGCGCGAGCAGTCCGCCTGACGCGTAGCGAGATCTCGTAGCCCGCGGCCACCACGACGAGCGCCAGCGCGAGGTGGGGCACCCAGTCCCCGAACCGGGCATACGGGCTGCGGCCCTCGGACAGCGGCACCTGGTACACCGCCGCCGTGCTGGCGCTGGTGCCCAGCCAGGAGCCCACCGGCCGGCCCCGGCCGTCGTAGACCGCGCTCACCCCGGTCAGCGTGGCGTGCACCATCGGACGCCAGGTCTCCGCCGCCCGCAGCGCGGCGAGCGAGGCGTGCTGGGGAGGCGCCCAACTGCCCTGGAACGACGAGGTGGACGACTGGGTCACCAGCAGCTGCGCCCCGGAGTCCACCAGGGTGCGGCTCATGTCGGGGAAGGCCGACTCGAAGCACACCAGCGGGCCGAAGCGCAGCTCCCCGGCCGTCATGACCACCTGATGGTCGCCACGGCGCCGGTCCTCGCCGGCCGCCTTGCCGACCGAGGTCGCCCAGCCCAGCATCGAGCGGAACGGGATGTACTCGCCGAACGGCACCAGACGCATCTTGTCGTAGCTCTCCCCGGTGACGCCGCCCGCTCCCACCAGCACCGAGGTCTTGGAGATGCCGCGTCCGTCGGCGCGCCGGGCATCCACGTTCACCAGGACGTCCGCGTCCACGTCCCGCGCGAGCGCGGCGAGCCGGTCGGCGAGATCAGGACGGGACGACAGGTCGAAGCCGACGCTGCTCTCGCCCCACACCACCAGATCCAGCCGTTGCCCGGCCAGCGCGCGGGTCAGTTCCTCCTCGCGGTCGAACCGCGCCTGTGCCCCCTCGATCACCCCCGGCTGCACCACCGCGATCCGCACCGATCCGGTCCGCTCGGGTACCGGCGCGCCCAGCCAGACGGCGGTCGTGCCGACCGCGGCGGCGGCCAGCGCGGCGCCGGCGGGAGCGCGGGCGTCGGGCACCGCGATCAGTGCGGCCACCGCCGTGTTCACCGAGACGACCAGCACGGTGATCAACCAGACTCCGCCGACCGAAGCGAGTCGCAGTGCGGGGGCGACCTGCCACTGGCTCGCCCCCAGCAGTCCCCACGGTCCGCCCAGGTACTGCCAGGAGCGCACCAGCTCGACCATCAGCCATCCGCACGGCACCAGCACCATGGCCGCGGCCAGCCGCCGTGCGCCGGGCCGACCGCCCAGCGTCCGCCGCAGCAGCCACCCCCACGGTGCCCACAGCGCCCCGAGCAGCAGCGCCAGTACGACGAGGAACACATTGAGGCTGGGAAACAGCCAGTGGTGGACGGCCAGCATGAAACCGGCTCCGCCCAGCCAGCCGTCGAGCGCGGCTCGCCGGCCCGTTGTCGCGGATCGGGCGAGCAGGATCCACGGCACCAGCGCCACGTACGCCAGCCACCACAGGGACGGTGCGGGGAACGCGAGCGCGGGCAGCGCGCCCGCCGCGGCCGCCGCGGCGCCGCGCACCCACGGCGAGGTGAGCCGGGATGCCTGCCGGTCCGCCGTCACCGTCATACCCGCTCCCTTGAGAGTGCTTCGCCTCAGTGTCGGGGGTGCCGGCCCTGGTGCACAGAGGGCGACATGCCGGTGACCCGGCGTGTCCCGGCGCCGGTCGGCGGCCTGAATAGGCCTACGGGGCGTGATTCCAGGACACGAGGACGGGATGGCCGTGCTCGGTGCCGATCCGGCTGACGGTCCCGGTGGCGAGCTGGAACAGCGCGCCGGCCGCCGGGGGCAGACCCAGTCTGCGCGCGGTGAGGACCCGCAGGAAGTGGGCGTGGGCGACCAGGACGATGTCGCCGTCCGCGCCGTCCGCGCCGTCCGCGCCGTCCGCGCCGTCGCGGATCGCGGCGTCCACCCGGGCGAGTACCCGGTCGGCGCGCGCTCCGACCTCCTCCGGCAGCTCGCCGGGATGCCCGGGGACGCCGGGCGGCACGCCGTCGGCCCACAGGTTCCAGTCCGGCCGGGTCCGGTGGATGTCGGCCGTGGTGACGCCCTCGTAGCCGCCGTAGTCCCACTCGTGCAGATCGGGGTCGATGCGCGCCTCGCCGAGACCGGCGAGTTTGGCGGTGTGCACCGCGCGCCCCAGCGGGCTGGTGAACACGAGGGAGATCCGGAACCGCGCCAGCAGGGGCGCCAGGCCGCGGGCCTGCTCCTCGCCGCGGGCGGTGAGCGGCAGGTCGGTATAGCTGGTGTGCTGCCCCGACGCGCTCCACTCGGTCTCGCCGTGCCGGACCAGGATCAGTTCACCCATGGCGGGCGCCTCTTTCTCTTCACCAGTGCTCAACAGCTGCGACGCTACGCCCAGCGGGTGCGCGACCGCGCACACCCCCTCCCGCGCCCGGTCAGCTCCCCGTGGAGGTGAGCGCCTCGGACCTCGGTTCATCGGCCCGGGCGTCCTCCGGCTGCCCGTACCAGGCGACCGCCACGGCGCCCGTCACGGCCAGGACGAAGCCGACGGCCGCCACCCAGCCGAAGCCGTTGCGGGAGGTGTCGCCGAGCCAGACCACACCGAGAATGCCCGGCACCACGGTCTCGCCGACCACCAGCGCGGCCGTGGCGCCGTTGATCGAGCCGATCTGCAGGGCCACCGTGTGGAGGTACATGCCGCCGATGCCGGCGATCAGGATCGCGTACAGGGCGGGGTCGGCCAGCAGGGTGGGGAGGTCGAAGGGGTCCACGCCGTCCAGTACCCGCACGCCGACGCCGAGCGCGCCGAAGCCCAGCCCTGACAGCAGGCCGGCCAGGATGGCGCCGCGTGCGCCGAGGCGGTGCACCAACAGGCTGCCGGCCCCGATGATCGCGACGGCGGCCGCGAGCAGCCACCAGTGGGTGGCACGCGGGGTGTGCCCGCTGCCTTCCGGGCCCGCCGCCGTGGCCAGCAGTACCAGGGCGGAGCAGACGACGCCGATGGAGATCCACTCGGGCCGGCTCAGCCGGATGCCGAGCAGTCTGATGCTCAGGACCGCGGTGATCACCAGGTTCGCGCTGATCACCGTCTGCGAGAGGAACAGCGGCAGCAGCCGGGCGGCCAGTGCCCCGAGCGCGAAACCGATGAAGTCCAGCACGGTGCCGAGCATGAACTCCCAGGTCACGGCTGCCTTCGCGGTGGAGGACAGGCTCGGTCCGCCGTGCTGGGTGGTCCCGGTGGTGGAGGCGGCGGCCGTCTCCTGGCGGGCGGACTTGCGGGATCCCAGGGCCTGCAGGACCGACCCCGTGCCGTAGCAGGCCGATGCCGCGACGGCTGTCAGAAGGCCGATGTACACCAAGAGCTCCGTTCCCGTACCACTGCGTTGCGCTGTCCACCGCTTCGCGCCTGTCACCGCTTCGCGCTGCGGAGATCATCTCCTCCGGTGTAGTGGACGCGTCGCCGGGGACGAAAGTTCCGTATACCGGGCGCTGTGTGCGCTGGTGCGGCGCGGCGCGGTCCGTTCGTCCCGCCGACACACCGGCGGCGGGGGTGGCGGCGACCACAGCGGAGACTGCATCGTATGGTCATATGAACTGGCTGGTTAGGGCCGGGGTGGGTGCGCCATGGATCATGTTCGGGGGAACGGATGTCGCTGAGTCGCCGGGCGCTGCTCACGGTCGTGGCGGGCGGATTCCTGGCGGGGTGCGAGTCCGCACCGGATCCCACGGCGCGGACGGTGCCCCCGCCGACCGTGGCGCGTCCGACCGACGGCCCGGCCCGTACGCCGTCACCGGTGCCGTCTTCGCCCGGGGCGGTACCTCGGGTGACCCGCGCCGAGATGGTCGCCCAGTACGGCCGGACGAAGGCCACCACCTGGGGTTTCACGGCTCCGGGGGTGGTCACCGAGCTGCCGTCCGCCGCCAGGCCGGCGATCGCGCTGACCTTCGACGCGTGCGGGGGGCCGGGTGGCGGCGGCTATGACGAGGCTCTGATCGACCTGCTGCGGGCGCGCAAGGTGCCCGCGACCCTGTTCCTCAACGCGCGTTGGATCGACGCCAACCGCGCGCACTTCGAGCAGCTCGCGGGCGATCCGCTCTTCGAGATCGCCAATCACGGGACACGTCACCGGCCGCTGTCGGTGTCCGGGCGCGCCGCGTACGGCATCGGCGGGACGCGCGACGCGGGAGAGGTGTTCGACGAGGTCGCGGGGAACCGCGACAAGCTCACCGCCCTGCTCGGACATCCGCCGCGTTTCTTCCGCTCCGGCACCGCGTACTGCGACGACGTCGCAGCGCGCATCGTCGCCGACCTCGGGGAACGCTTCGCCGGTTTCAGCGTCAACGCCGACGCGGGGGCGACCTTCACTCCCGCCCAGGTGCACCGCTCCACACTCACCGCGACCGCCGGGTCCATCGTCATCGGGCATATGAACCATCCGGCGGGAGGCACCGCCCGGGGCATGGCCCGCGCGCTCCCGGAGATGCTCGCGGCCGGCCATCGCTTCGTCCGGCTCTCCGACGCGGTGCACTGAGGTCACGCTGCACTGAGGCCACAGCGGTCGGCAGGGGAGGAAGCCCCGAAGCGATTACTTGAACTTTCAAATTGGTGGGCGTACCGTCGGAGAAGTACCCCCGACCACGGGGGCGACCGAGTACGACCAGGAGTGCCCCATGCCTGTACGCCGCCTCAACCACGCAGTGCTCTACATCCGCGACGTCCCGCGCGCCGTCGAGTTCTACACCGATGTCTTCGGCTTCAGAGTCGATGTGGAGATCCCCGGCCGGGCCGCGTTCCTCAGTGCTCAGGACACCCTCAACGACCACGACCTCGGCCTCTTCGCGATCGGCGCGGACGCCCCGGGCCCCGAGCAGGGCCGGGTCGGCCTGTACCACCTGGCCTGGGAGGTCGGCACGCTCGGCGAACTCGCCGACACCGCCGCCAAGCTGACCGAGCGCGGCGCGCTCGTCGGCGCGACCAACCACCTGGTGTCGAAGTCCCTGTACGCCAAGGACCCCGACGGCAACGAGTTCGAGATCATGTGGCGGGTGCCGCGCGAGGACTGGCCGTCCGAGGACGAGCCGAACCGGATCCGCACGCTGGACCTGCAGGAGTCGATCGACCGCTGGGGCCCCGACCTGAAGACCGGCGCCGCCGCGGGCTCGGCCACCTGACCGGCACCTCCCCGCACCTTCCGGTGCGGCATCGGGGTCGTTGATCCCCTTCTCAGGAGCGGCCGCCGCGGGTGATATTGAACTCGATCACGAATGAACTCGATCACGTCATGGGCGCGTACGGCACACGCGCCCCGGCGTCATCGCCGTGCCGCCCAGCGCCGACGCCGAGGAGCCGCCGTGAGAGTCGCCCTGCACACCAAGGTCCGCGCCGACCGGACCGCCGAGTACGACGCCGCGCACCGCGGGGTGCCGGAAGAACTCGTGCACGCCATCCGGGCCGCGGGCGCGACATCGTGGACGATCTGGCGCAGCGGCACCGACCTCTTCCACGTCATCGAGGTCGACGACTACGCCGCGATGATCGCCGCGCTGGAGAAACTGCCGGTCAACACCGCCTGGCAGGCCAGGATGGGTGAACTCCTCGATGTCGCGCACGACTACTCCGCCGACGGCGCGGACGCGTCGCTGCCCGTGGTGTGGGAGCTGTGACGCCGGTGCCGGTCGTCGACGCCCACCACCATGTATGGGATCTGTCGGTCCGCGACCAGGACTGGATCACCGGCGCGGAACTCGCCCCGCTGCGCCGGAACTTCACCCTCGCGGAGCTGGAGCCCCCGGCGCGGGCCGCCGGCATCGGGGCGACCGTACTCGTCCAGACGATCACGGTGGCCGAAGAGACCCCGGAATTCCTCGCGCTGGCCGCCGGAAGCGATCTGGTGGCCGGCGTCGTCGGCTGGACGGACCTGACGGCGCCCGACGTGGCCGACACGCTCGCCGCCCTGCGCGAACTGCCGGGCGGCGAGCGCCTGGTGGGCATCCGGCACCAGGTCCAGGGCGAGCCCGACCCGCGCTGGCTGCTGCGCCCCGAGGTGCTCCGCGGACTGCGGGCCGTCGCCCGCGCGGGGCTCGCCTACGACCTGCTGGTCCTGCCGCACCAGCTCCCGGCCGCGGCCGAGGCCGCCGCCGCACTGCCCGAACTGACCTTTGTCCTCGACCACCTGGGCAAGCCTCCCATCGCATCCGGTGAACTGCTTCGGTGGGCCGAGCGGGTGCGGGCGCTGGCGGCGGTGCCGAACAACGTGTGCAAGCTCTCCGGCATGGTGACCGAGGCCGACTGGGCCGATTGGTCGGTGGCGGATCTGCGTCCGTTCGCGGATACCGTCCTGGAGGCGTTCGGTCCTGAGCGGCTGATGTTCGGCTCCGACTGGCCCGTCTGCCTCCTCGCCGCCTCGTACGGGGAAGTGGCCGACACGGCCCGCGCCCTGATGGCCGCGCTGAGTCCGGCCGAGCGCGACGCCGTCTTCGGAGGGACCGCCACGGCCGTATACGGGCTCTGATCGCGCCGGCCCGCGGTGATGGTGGCGCTCAGTGGTCGCGTTCAGCGGTGGTTTCCGGTCGAGAGCGGTCGGCCGGGAACCACTGGGCTGCGACGTTCTCGCAGGTCGCAGACGTGACAACTCCTGCCAGACGTACAGTTGTCCGTATGCTGGACGGCTCGCGCGGTGCGCCGGGAGGGACGCTGAGCTGCCTGGATCGCACAACGAGCCATCGGGTGATCACGCACCGCGACCGGAAGTGATCGTTCAAGATGCGCTCATGTGACCTCTCCGTAAGACTCCTGTCCGTTATCCGCAACCAACGGAGAAGGAGTGTTCGGAATGCGCTACACCCTAGGTGCGATCGGGCTGGGAGCCGCGCTGGCTGTCAGCTGTGTGGCGGGCACCAGCGGGACCGCGCGGGCTGAATCCCCTCAGCCCCAACGGCTGTACGCACCGTCGGCGATGGTGCTGACCATCGGCAGGGGCGAGAACGTGTCGACCGCCGCGGTCCAGCGGGCCGTACTGCTGCGCTGTCGCCCCACCCCGGGCGGCGACCACCCGTCGGCACAAGCGGCGTGTACGGAACTGAACGTCGCCGGCGGCGACTTCGCCGCGCTGTTAGCCAGCGACCCCGGCAAGATCTGCCCCCGGATCTGGGACCCGGTCGTGGTCACCGCCGACGGAGTCTGGCAGGGGCAGCGGGTCTCGTACGCCCACACTTACGCGAACTCCTGCGTCATGGGGGGCGAAACGGGCCCGGTTTTCGCCTTCTGAGCCGCGCTGAACGCCCGTAGATCGGTGTGGCGGGACTGTTGTGATACCGGCCACTCGGGGCAAACCCGGCAGGCTGTGTTCACCAACCGCCGGTAACGTGTCCCTTCGGCCTGATTGCCGTGGCACGGATGCTGCGGAGCCGGTGCACCAAGAGCCCGGCGAGTCCCGGCGTGTGCGTAGCCGCCCGGGTGGGCCGGGACGGTCGTGGGGGCCGTCCCCGGAGCAGGCCCCGCAGCGCACGGCGAACAGTCCAGATATATCGGAGGGTAAGAATGCGTCCGTTCCTGGCCGGCATTGATCGGATCGACGCGCACTGTGCGCCGCCGCCCTTCACACCGGCCGGGAACGGGAGCGTGAGCGCTGTATGACGCTGGTCGAGGCACCTCAACTGACGTTCGGCCCACTGCTCGAGGGGTTGGGGACCCAGGCGCCGCGCGCTGTCTTCTCCGGGCACGGCTCCGCCCCCGAGCGGACCCTGCTCGACATCTTGGCGGAGACCGCCCGCAGGCACCCGAACGGTCCAGCTGTCGACGACGGGACCACGGCGCTGAACTACCGCGCGCTGGCCACGGAGACCGAAGCGATGCGGCTGCGACTCGCGGCCGCCGGCATCGGCGCCGGCGACCGGGTCGGCATCCGGGTGCCGTCCGGCACCGTCGACCTCTACATCTCGATCCTCGCGGTGCTGGCGGCGGGCGCCGCCTATGTGCCCGTGGACGCCGAGGACCCCGACGAGCGCGCCGAGCTGGTCTTCTCCGAAGCGGGGGTGAGCGCCGTCATCGGCGCCCACCGCGAGATCCGCCCCTGCGGCACGCCGCACGGCGTCGTGGGCCGGCGGCCGGGACCCGACGACGACGCGTGGATCATCTTCACCTCGGGCTCGACGGGCAAGCCCAAGGGCGTCGCCGTCACCCACCGCAGCGCCGCGGCGTTCGTGGACGCCGAGGCCAGGCTGTTCCTCACCGAGGAGCCCATCGGACCGGGCGACCGGGTGCTGGCCGGCCTGTCGGTCGCCTTCGACGCCTCCTGCGAGGAGATGTGGCTGGCCTGGCGGTACGGCGCCTGCCTGGTGGCAGCGCCGCGCTCGCTGGTCCGCACCGGGCTCGATCTGGGCCCCTGGCTGGTCGAGCAGCGCATCACCGTCGTGTCCACGGTCCCCACCCTGGCAGCGCTGTGGCCCACCGAGGCACTCGACGACGTCCGGTTGCTGATCTTCGGCGGCGAGGCGTGCCCGCCCGAACTCGCCGAGCGGATGGCCGTCGAGGGCCGCGAGGTGTGGAACACCTACGGCCCGACCGAGGCCACCGTTGTCGCCTGCGCCGCCCAGCTCACCGGCGAGGGCCCGGTCCGGATCGGGCTGCCGCTCGACGGCTGGGATCTGGCGGTCGTGGACGCCCGCGGGGAGACCGTGCCCATGGGTGAGGTCGGTGAGCTGGTCATCGGCGGTGTCGGGCTGGCCCGATACCTGGACGCGGACAAGGACGCCGAGAAGTACGCGCCGCTGCCCTCGCTGGGCTGGTCGCGCGCCTACCGCAGCGGGGACCTGGTCCGTGCCGAATCCGCCGGGCTGCTGTTCGTCGGCAGGGCGGACGAGCAGATCAAGCTGGGCGGGCGCCGTATCGAACTCGGCGAGGTCGACGCGGCCCTGCAGGCCCTGCCGAACGTCGCGGGCGCGGCGGCCGCCGTCCGCACCACCCGGGGCGGCAACCAGATCCTCGTCGGCTACGTGGTGAGCGCGGAGACCGACGCGAGCACGGAGAACGCCGGAACGGAGACCGACGCGAGCAGCGAAGACGGGGCCGGTACGGAGCACGGCGCCGGCGCGTTCGACCCCGTCGATGCGCTGCGCCGGCTGCGCGAGGCGCTGCCCGCCTCGCTGGTGCCGCTCATCGCGGTGGTCGCCACCCTGCCCACCCGTACCTCCGGCAAGGTCGACCGCGCCGCGCTGCCCTGGCCGCTGCCGGCTCTGGACACCGCCGGGCAGGACAGCCCGCTGGAGGGCACCGAGGCCTGGCTGGCCGAACAGTGGGCCGAGATCCTGGGCACCTCCGTCGGTACCGCCGACGCCGAGTTCTTCGCCATCGGCGGCAGCAGCCTGGGCGCCGCCCGGCTCGTCGCCCTCATCCGCGAACGCTTCCCGAACATCTCCGTCAGCGACATCTACCAGAACCCGTCGCTGGGCGGGCTGGCGCGCGTCCTGGACGCGTCGGACGCCCGCGAGAGCGCCGTGCGGACCGTACGCCCCACCCCCCTTCGCGCCGCCGCCGTGCAGCTGGCGCTGATGCTCCCGCTGCTGACCGTCTCCGGACTGCGCTGGGCCGTGGGAGTCGCCGCGCTGAACAACGTGCTCGCCCGGTACGGCGACTTCCCGTGGGCGCCCACCGTGTCCTGGTGGTGGGTGGCGCTGGGCTGGCTGCTGTGCGTCAGCTCCGCCGGCCGGGTCGCCATCGCGGCGGGGGGCGCGCGCCTCCTGCTGCGCGGCGTACGCCCGGGCACGTATCCGCGCGGTGGCAGCGTCCACCTGCGGCTGTGGACGGCCGAGCGCCTCGCCGAACGCAGCGGCGCGGCTAACCTGACCGGCACTTGGATCACCCACTACGCCCGCGCGCTCGGCGCGCGGATCGGCGCCGACGCCGACCTGCACTCGCTGCCGCCCGTCACCGGAATGCTGCGGCTCGGCAAGGGCAGCGCCATCGAACCCGAGGTCGACCTGTCGGGCCACTGGGTCGACGGCGACCTGCTGCACATCGGCAAAATCCGGATCGGCGCGGGCGCCACGGTCGGCGCGCGCAGCACCCTGTTCCCCGGCGCCCGGGTCGGCAAGCGCGCCGAGATCGCGCCGGGCTCCGGCGTGACCGGCGCGGTACCGGCCGGGCAGCGCTGGTCGGGCGTCCCGGCGGCCCGGTCCGGCAAGGCCGCCCACCGCTGGCCGGGCAGCCGCCCGCCGCGCACTCGCCGGTGGACCCTCGTCTACGGGCTCACCTCCACCGCGCTGGGCCTGCTGCCCGCGCTGGCCGCGCTTCCCGGACTGCTGACGCTCGTCCTGTTCGTCCGCGGCGAGTCCGCGCCCGGTGCCGCGCTCACCGCCGCGCTGATCGCGGTACCGCTGGCCACGGTGGTGTCGCTGGTCACCTACGCGCTGCTCGTCCTGGGCCTGGTACGGGCGCTGGGCACCGGACTGCGCGAGGGTTATCACGCCGTGCACAGCCCCGTCGCCTGGCGGGCCTGGGCGACCGAGCGGCTGATGAACACCGCCCGCGTCGTGCTCTTCCCGATGTACGCCAGCCTGTTCACCCCGGTGTGGCTGCGCGCGCTGGGCATGAAGGTCGGCCGGCGCGTCGAGGCGTCGACCGTCCTGGCGCTGCCCGCCATGACGACGGTCGGCGACGGCGCGTTCCTCGCCGACGACACGATGATCGCCACCTACGAACTCGGCGGCGGCTGGATGCGCATCGCGGCCGCCCGCGTCGGCAAGCGGGCCTTCCTGGGCAACTCCGGGATGACCGCACCCGGCCGCTCGGTACCGAAGAACGGGCTGGTCGGTGTGCTGTCCTCGACACCGAAGGGAGCCAAGGCGGGCAGCTCCTGGCTGGGCATGCCGCCGATGAAACTGCCGCGGCCCACCGAGGCCGGCGACCAGAGCCGTACCTACGATCCGCCCCGCGCGCTGATGGTGGCCCGTGCCGCCGTAGAACTCTGCCGGATCGTGCCGGTCATGTGCACGGTGGCCCTCGCCGTGCTGGTCGTGGGCGCCTTCGAGGCGCTGGCGAGTACGGAGGGACCAGCCGTCGCGGCCCTGTGCGCCGGACTGCTTCCGGCGGCAGCGGGCGTCGTGGCCTGCGCGGTGACCGCCGCGGCCAAGTGGCTGCTGGTCGGCAGGTTCCGGGCGGTGGAGCATCCGCTGTGGAGCTCCTTCGTATGGCGCAATGAGCTCGCGGACACCTTCGTCGAGGTGCTCGCCGTGCCGTGGCTGGTGGGATCGACCGCCGGCACCCCGCTGATGAACCTGTGGCTGCGGACGCTCGGTGCGCGGATCGGACGCGGCGCCTGGTGCGAGACGTACTGGCTGCCGGAGGCCGACCTCGTGCGGGTGGGAGCCGGGGCGACCGTCAACCGGGGCTGCGTCGTGCAGACCCATCTGTTCCACGACCGGATCATGCGCATGGACGCGGTGACGCTGGGGGATGGTTCAACCCTGGGGCCGCATGGCATCGTGCTCCCCGGCGCGACCATCGGGCCGCGCACCACCATCGGTCCTGCGTCGCTCGTCATGCGCGGCGAGTCGGTGCCCGAGGGCACCCGCTGGCTCGGCAATCCGATCGCCGCCTGGCACACCGACCGGCACGCAGAGGGGACGCGCAGGTAGTGAGCAACGCACCGGGGGGCGGCCGCGCGGCCGCCCCCGCCAGGCCCGGGGCAGCCGTCTCCACCGACTCGTACCTTCCAGAACACGGCAACGGCGGCTACCGCACGGTGCGCTACGAACTAGACCTGGACTTCCGGCCGAGCACCGACCGGCTGTCGGGCCGGGCGCGGATCTCCGCCGTCACCGATCAGGCGCTCTCCGAGTTCAGCCTCGATTTCGGCGCGTTCCGTATCGACCGGGTACTGGTGGACGGCAAACGCCCCGCCCGCTACACCCACCGCGCCGGCAAGCTGCGGGTGCGGCCGGCCCGCGAACTGCCCGCCGGGGCGCCCTTCACCATCGAGGTGCACTACGTCGGCACGCCCCGCCCGGTCCGCAGCCGTTACTGGGGCGACCTCGGCTGGGAGCCTCTGGAGTACGGGGCGCTGGTGGCCAGCCAGCCGATCGGCGCTCCCTCGTGGTTCCCCTGCAACGACCACCCCGCCGACAAGGCCACCTATCGCATCGCGGTGACCGCGCCGTCGCCGTGCACGGTGCTCGTCAACGGCACCCTGGAGTCCTGCACCATCGGCGCCTCCACCACGACCTGGGTCTATGAGCAGCGGGCCCCGATGGCCAGCTATCTCGCCAGCGTCCAGATCGGCCCCTACGAGCTGCTGGAACATCTCGGCGGCCCGGTCCCGCAGCCCGCGGCCGTCCCGTCGGCGCTGCTCGCACCGTTCGCCCATGACTTCGGCCGCCAGCCGGAGATGATGGCCCTGTTCCAGGACCTCTTCGGCCCGTACCCCTTCGACGACTACGCGGTGGTCGTGGTCGACGAGGAGCTGGAAGTACCGGTCGAGGCGCAGGCGCTGTCGGTCTTCGGCGCCAACCACATCGACGGACGCCGCGGCTTCGAGCGCCTGGTGGCCCATGAGCTGGCCCACCAGTGGTTCGGCAACAGCCTCACGCTCGCCGACTGGCGGCACATATGGCTGAACGAGGGCTTCGCCTGTTACGCCGAATGGCTGTGGTCGGAGGCCGCCGGCGGTGCCCCCGCCTCGGTCCTGGCCGCCCGCGCGCATGCCCGGCTCGCCGGGCTGCCCCAGGACCTGCGGGTCGGCGACCCCGGTGTCCGGTACATGTTCGACGACCGCATCTACAAGCGCGGCGCGCTCGCGCTGCACGCGCTGCGAACGACAGTCGGTGACACCGCCTTCTTCGCGCTGCTGCGCGCGTGGACGTCGGAGCACCGCCACGGCACCGTCGCCACCGAGCAGTTCACCGCCCTCGCGAAGCGGTACACCCTGCTTCCGCTGGACGGCCTCTTCACCGCGTGGCTGCGCGAGACCCCGCTCCCGGCGCTGCCACGAGCCGGCGGCTGAGCGGAATTGGCCCCTCCGCTGCGGCGCCTGATGTCGAGTCAGTGGATGCAACTTCTTTACGGATATCGGTGTGTCGTGAGTGAAGGCTGCCAAATACCTCCCGCTTCAAGGGGGTTGGGCGTCAAACGGTGAACAGTAAAACGGGATAAGTCCCACTTATTGACGCAATGGCAACAGCGCCGTAACTATCACATCGTCAGGAGAGCGCCCTCGCAGCTGTGGTGATCACCGATTGGAGACGCCATGTCCGGCACTCCCCAGTTCCCCCTTCGGCGTGGCGCACCCCGCCGCGTGCCCCCGCACGGGCGCCGGTGGTCCTTGGTCCTCATGCTGGTGGCAGCCCTGGTGGTGTGCCTGACGCCGGCCGTGACCGGCTCGACCGCGCAGGCCGCGGCGCAACGGCACGGCGGCGTGGGGCCCGTCGTCTGCGGCATCACGACCGCCGCGATGGGCCGGCCCGCGACCGCCTCCTCCGCCGAGAACGCGAGCACCCCGGCCGGCGGTGCCTTCGACGGCAACGCGGGCACCCGCTGGTCCAGCGCCCCCAGCGACCCGCAGTGGCTCCAGGTCGACCTCGGCTCCAGCCGGCCGGTCTGCGGAGTCCAACTGGACTGGGAGACCGGGTACGCGAAGGCGTACCAGATCCAGCTCTCGGACGACGGAACCACCTGGAACACCGTCTACTCCACCACCACCGGCGCGGGCGGCAGCGAGACGGTGAGAGTGAACGGCACCGGCCGGTACGTGCGGATGTACGGCACTCAGCGCGCCACCGCATGGGGCTATTCGCTCTGGGAGTTCATCGTCCTGACCCCCGGCGGAACTGCCGACGCGCTCGGGGGCGGAGACGGCAACTGCCCCTGGGCGGGCTCCAACGCGCCCGTGGCCGACCGCGTCGCGCAGCTCATGGCGCGGATGACGCAGGCCCAGAAGATCCAGATGCTGCACGGCAACGGCAACCAGGAGCCGTACATCGGCAACCTGGCCGCGATCCCGTCCCTGTGCATCCCCTCGGTGGGCCTTCAGGACGGCCCCGGCGGTGTGGGCGATCTCCTCGGCGGCGTGACCCAGCTGCCCTCGGCCGTGTCCTCCGCGGCCACCTGGGACACCGCGCTGCAGCACCGGTACGGCGCGGTCGCCGGAAAGGAGTTCGCGGGCAAGGGCGCCGATGTGGCGCTGGGCCCGACACTCAACATCGTGCGCGACCCGCGCTGGGGCCGGGCCTTCGAGACCTACAGCGAAGACCCGTACCTGACGGCGCGGATGGCCACCGCGAACATCCAGGGCCTGCAGAGCCAGGGCGTCATGGCGCAGGCCAAGCACGTGGCGGTCTACAACCAGGAGACCAACCGCAACGGGCCGCTGGACAACGCCGTCGTCGACACCCGCACCCTGCAGGAGATCTATCTGCCCGCCTTCCAGGCCGCGGTCAGCAACGGCGCGGCGGCCTCGGCGATGTGCAGTTACAGCACCGTCAACGGAGCCTTCGCCTGCCAGAACCCCTATCTGCTGAACACCGCGCTCTACGAGCAGGCGGGCTTCGGCGGCTTCGTCACCAGCGACTGGGGCGCGACGCACTCCACCGTGGAGTCCGCGAACAGCGGGATGACCATGGAGATGCCCGGCGGACACTTCTACTCCAGCTCCCTCGCCCAGGCGCTCGCCAACGGCCAGGTCACCCAGGCCACCCTGAACACCATGGTGAGCCGGGTGCTCACGCAGTACTTCGCCTTCGGCCTCTTCGACAAACAGCACACCGGATCGACCACGGCCGTGGTCACCTCCGCCGCCCACCGGACGACCGCCCGCCAGGTCGCCGAGCAGGGCAGCGTCCTGCTGAAGAACACCGGCGTACTGCCGCTGTCGACCTCATCGACGCACTCGATCGCGCTCCTCGGCCCCGACGGCGGCGCCGGGGTGCGCAGTGCGGGCGGCGGCAGCGCCGCCGTGACCAGCTCCGGCACCGTCTCGCCGCTCGCCGGGATCCAGAACCGCGTCGCGGGCACCGGCACCACCGTCCAGTACAACGACGGTTCCGACATCGCGTCCGCCGTCGCGCTGGCCCGTGCCTCCGATGTGGCGGTCGTCTGCGTCGGCTACGGGGAGGAGGAGTTCTTCGACCTGCCCGGCATCGACCTGCCGGACCGGCAGAACGAGCTGATCGCGCAGGTCGCCGCCGCCAACCCGAGGACCGTGGTGGTCCTCAACACCGGCTCCGCGGTCACCATGCCGTGGCTGGGCCAGGTGCAGGGCGTGCTGGAGGAGTGGTACGCCGGGCAGGAAGTCGGCAACGCCGTCGCCCGGCTGCTGTTCGGTGACGCCAACCCGTCGGGCAAGCTGCCGGTCACCTTCCCGGCGAGCCTCGCCGACGCGCCCGCACACACCGCCGCCCAGTGGCCGGGCACCGGCAGCACGGTGCAGTACTCCGAGGGTCTGAAGGTCGGCTACCGCTGGTACGACGCCGGCGGCATCGCCCCGCTGTTCCCGTTCGGATTCGGCCTGTCCTATACGACGTTCTCCTTCTCCGGCCTCCATGTGGGTGCTCCCGACGCGAGCGGCAACGCAACGGTTGCCGCGATCGTCGCCAACACCGGCCGCCGCACCGGAGCGGAGATCGTCCAGCTCTATGCCGGCGCGCCGGCCTCGACGGGTGAACCGGTCCGGCAGCTCAAGGGGTTCCAGCGGGTCGACCTGCGACCCGGGGAGCGCCGGCAGGTGCGGTTCACCGTCACCGCGCACGACCTGGCGCACTGGTCGGACACCGCCGGCGGCTGGACGACCACCCCGGGCGGCTACCGGATCCTGATCGGCGACTCGTCCCGCAATCTGCCCCTGACCGGATCCCTGACGGTCGGTGCCACGCTGACGGCCAGGACGGTCACCGGCACAGTCACCGGCACGGGCAGCGCGGCGGGAAGCGTCACCGTGATCAACCCGCACGGGATGAGCAGCCGGGCCCGCACCGCGGTACGGCTGCCGGTCACGGCCCGCACCACCGGCGCCGTCGGCTCCGGCCTCGTGTTCACCGCGACCGGCCTGCCCGAGGGACTGTCCATCAGCCGCGACGGGGTGATCTCCGGCACCGCGACGGTTCCCGGTACCAGCACGGTCGCCGTCACCGCGACCGGTCGCGGCGGCGCCACCGATACCGCCGGCTTCGTGTGGACCGTCAGCGGCTCCTGGCATCGCGTCAGGTGAGTCCGCCTGTTCCCACGAGGCCGGGATCGGTCCCCACGCGGTCTGGACGGGGACGAGGGGCCCATCTACGGTTGCGTCAATGGACCGGATGAGCGCCTTGGATGCGGGTTTCTACTTCATCGAGGACGAGAACGTGCCGATGCACGTGGGATCGGTCCTGGTCTTCGAGGGGTCGGTGCCGTCCTACGGCGACGTCATCAGACTCCTGGTGTCCAAGCTGCCGGACGTGCCCCGGTACCGGCAGCGGGTCAAGAGCCTGCCGATGCATCTCGGCCGTCCCGTCTGGGTCGACGACGAGCACTTCCAGATCCTCTACCACGTACGCCACACCGCGGTCCCCGCGCCCGGCGACGACGATCAGCTGCGCAACCTGGCCGGCCGGCTGTTCGCCCAGCGCCTGGACCTGACGAAGCCGCTGTGGGAGATCTGGCTGGTGGAAGGGCTGGCGGGCGGCCGCTGGGCACTCATCTCCAAGGTGCACCACTGCATGATCGACGGCATAGCCGGCACCGACCTGATGCAGGTGCTCCTGGACTGGCGCGAGGACAGCGAGCTGCCGGAACCCCGTCCCTGGTCGCCGGAGCCGAGCCCGTCCACGCTCGGACTCGTCGCCGACGGGGTGCGCGACGCCCTGCTGACCCCGCTGGAGCACCTGTCCGCCGTCCCCGCGCTCGCCCGGCGGCTGCGCAGCGGTTCCGAACTGCTCGGCATAGGCCGCGCCCTGGCCGGCAGCCTGCCGGGCACCGCCCGGCGGCTCACCACGCGCGCGGCCGGCTCCCTCAACGGGTCCCTCGGTCCGCACCGGCGCTGGGTGTGGGCGAAGGCGGACCTGACGGAGACCAAACAGATCCGCAAGGTCACCGGCGGGACCGTCAACGACGTGATCCTCACCGCGATCACCCGCGGCTTCCGCGACCTGCTGGACAGCCGGGGCGAGCTGGCCGAGGGCATGGTGGTCCGCACGATGGTGCCGGTCTCCGTACGCTCCCGGGACCAGCGCAACAAACTGGACAACCGGGTGAGCGCGGTCCTGGTGAACCTGCCCGTCAGCGAGCCCGACCCGAAGGCGCGGCTGGCGGCGGTGCGCGAGCAGATGGACGACCTCAAGGGCAGCCGCCAGGCCGCGGGCGCGGACGCCATCACCGGCATGGCGAACTTCGCGGCACCCACCCTGCTGGCGCTGGGCTCGCGCACCGCCATGCGCTTCCCGCAGCAGTTCCTGCAGACGGTCACGACCAATGTGCCGGGCCCGCGCGTGCCGCTGTACATGCTCGGCAGGCGGCTGGCCGAGATGTACCCCTACGTGCCCATCGCGAGCACGATGCGGATCAGCGTCGGGATCTTCTCCTACCTCGGCCAGATCACCTTCGGCATCAACGCCGACTTCGACGGCGTACCGGACGTCCAGGTGCTCGCGGACGGTATCCGGGCCGGCTTCGACGAGCTCCTCGCGCTGACCTAGAGCGCTGACCTGGACCGCTGACCTAGTGCGTGGGCTCACCGGCTGCATGCGCCTCGTCGAGCCGGTCCAGCCAGTCCAGCATCCGCTCGGCGACGACGTCGGGGATCTCCAGCTGCGGCACATGGCCGACGCCGGGGAACGTCTCGAATCGCCAGTGCGGATTGCGTGCCGCCGCCGCGCGGGCCGACCGCACCGGCACCAGCCGGTCCTGCTCGCCGCTCATGAGGAAGACCGGCATGCGCAGCGCCCGCATCGCGGACCAGTACGTGGCCCTGCGCGCGTTCACCAGCACCAGCGAGCGTGCGGCCGCCAGAAAGGCCGCGTCGAGCCCCGGCACCTCGGCGCGCCGCTCCACCATGCCGACCGAAGCCAGGATCAGATCCTCCGGGATGCCCGAAGGATCGGCGCACACGAGGCTGAGCAGCCGCCGTACCTGCTGCCGGGCCGTGCGACCGGTGCGCAGCCGGGCCAGCAGCCGTTCCCCGAGCCCCGGCACCGCGTAGAGCATGAACGTCGACAGGACCAGCGGATCCGGCCGCGCCCCGAAGGGCAGCGGCAGGGCGGGGTCCACCAGGATGAGCCCGGTGACCGTCTCCGGACGGGCCGACGCCTGCAGGATCGAGATCATCCCGCCCATCGAGTTGCCCACCAGCAGAGCCGGTTCGCCGATGACCTCGCGCAGGAAGCGGTCGAGCAGCGCGACGTTGTCCTGCACCGTAGTGCCCCGGCCCTCCGGATGTGTCAGTCCGAAGCCGGCCAGATCCATGGCGGCCACGCGCACCCGGCCGGCCAGCTTGGGCGCAAGCAGGCACCAGTTGAGATGCGACCCGCCGAGCCCGTGCACCAGGACGGCCCGTGGTGCGTCCTCAGGCCCCCCGAAGTCGACCCAGTGGACGGGCCCGCCGAGGTCGGCGAAGCGGCTGGTCCCACCCCAGTTGGCCACAGTCGTCATGACCGCCAGTATGGGTCCGTTCAGCCTCGAGTGATCCCCGTTGTTGCCCACTCCACACTCACCGCGACGTAACCCCTGACTTGTCTGCCGGTACTTGTGGAGCCCGGGACCGGATGTGAACATCAACTGCGCGCGGGGGCGATGGGACGGTCGTGAACGTCGAGCCCGCGGCGCTCGTAGTACAGCGCACGGTGTTCCGCCCAGCAGCCGCTCCTGAATGGAATCGATATGAAGCCTTCCTTTCGTGCCCAGTTGATACAGCGGAACCCGGGAGAGCCCGAATTCCACCAGGCGACACAGGAGGTGCTGGAGACCCTCGCCCCGCTGCTCGCGGCGCGGCCCGAGTTCGCCGACGCCAAGCTGGTCGAGCGCATCTGCGAGCCGGAACGGCAGCTGATGTTCCGGGTGCCCTGGCAGGACGACACGGGCGAAATCCACGTCAACCGGGGATTCCGGGTGGAGTTCAACAGCGCCCTGGGTCCGTTCAAGGGAGGCCTGCGCTTTCACCCGTCGGTGAACCTGGGCATCGTGAAGTTCCTCGGGTTCGAGCAGATCTTCAAGAACGCTCTCACCGGGCTGAACATCGGCGGGGGCAAGGGCGGAAGCGACTTCGATCCGCACGGCCGCTCGGACTCCGAGGTGATGCGCTTCTGTCAGTCCTTCATGACCGAACTGCACCGTCACCTGGGTGAGCACACGGACGTTCCGGCGGGCGACATCGGCGTCGGGGGCCGGGAGATCGGCTACCTCTTCGGCCAGTACAAGCGGATCACCAACCGCTGGGAAGCGGGCGTCCTGACCGGAAAGGGCCTGGAGTGGGGCGGCTCCCAGGCGCGTACCCAGGCCACCGGCTACGGCAACGTGCTGTTCACCGCCGAAATGCTGAAGAAGCGCGGCGAGGACTTCGACGGTCAGCAGGTCACGGTCTCCGGGTCGGGAAATGTCGCGATCTACACCATCGAGAAGGCCCAGTCCCTCGGCGCCAACGTCCTCACCTGCTCGGACTCCGGCGGCTACGTCGTGGACGAGAAGGGCATCGACCTCGAACTGCTCAAGCAGATCAAGGAGACCGAGCGGGGCCGCATCAGCGACTACGCCGAGCGGCGCGGCGCCTCGGCCACGTATGTGGCCGGCGGCCGGGTGTGGGACGTGCCCGCCGATGTCGCCCTGCCGTCGGCGACTCAGAACGAACTCGACGGCGACGCAGCCGCCGTCCTCGTCCGCAACGGCGTGAAGGCCGTCTCGGAGGGCGCGAACATGCCCACCACTCCGGACGCGGTCAAGCTGCTGCGCGAAGCAGGAGTCGCCTTCGGTCCCGGCAAGGCGGCCAACGCCGGCGGCGTCGCCACCAGCGCACTGGAGATGCGGCAGAACTCCAGCCGCGAATCGTGGTCCTTCGAGCGCACGGCGGAAGAGCTCGCGACCATCATGCGCGGCATCCACGACACCTGCTATGACACCGCCGACCGCTTCGGAGCCCCGGGCGACTACGTCACCGGTGCCAACATCGCGGGCTTCGAGCGGGTGGGCTCCGCCATGCTGGCCCAGGGTGTCGTCTGACCGCACCCGCCCTGCGCCGTCGCGGCCCGCGCTGACGGCAAAGCCGCCACGCGTGCCGTCCGGGCGCAAATAATTCGTACACACGTGCTAATGCGGGTAGGCTCGTGCCATGGCCGTACATCTGCAGAGCTCACTCTTCGACCAGGAGGACGAGATCGGGCCGCGCCCGCTCGACGGGCTGCGCCGTACCGACATCGGGCACGGTGCCTGGATCGACGTGCTTCCGCAGTGGCTCGTGGGGGCGGACGCGCTCTTCGAGGCGCTGGCGAGCGGCATCGCCTGGCGCGCCGAGGAGCGCGTCATGTACGACCGGGTGGTGGAGGTGCCCCGGCTGCTGTCGTTCTTCGGCGGTCGCGACCCTCTGCCGCACCCGAGTCTCGACGAGGCCCGCTCCGCACTGAGCGCGCACTACGCCGCCGAACTCGGCGAACCGTTCACCACGGCCGGACTGTGCTATTACCGCGACGGCCGGGACAGTGTCGCCTGGCACGGGGACACCATCGGCCGGGGCGCCACCGAGGACACCATGGTCGCGATCGTCTCGCTGGGCGCGCCCCGGAACCTGGTGCTGCGGCCGCGCACGGGCGGACCTGCCACCGTGCGCATGCCGCTCGGGCACGGCGACCTCATCGTCATGGGCGGCAGCTGCCAGCGCTCCTGGGAGCACGCGATTCCCAAGACCGCGCGGTCGGTGGGGCCACGCATCAGCGTGCAATTCCGCCCGCACGGCGTGCGCTGAGCCGCCGTACGGGAGACCGTGGAGGAAAGCGGAAACGGACAAAAAACCGGCGCCGTCGTCGCCACCAGCCCCGGAGTGCCCCGCCCATGCTGCTTCACGAACTGGCCGTCACCTCCCACGCCGTCGGCGCCGAGCCGGCCCGCAACGCGAAGATCGCGCTGCTGGCCGACTACCTGCGGAGCCTGGGACCGGACGAAGTGCCCGCAGCCGTCGCTCTGCTGTCCGGCGAGTCCCGCCGGATGCGGATCGGGGTGGGCCCCGCGGGTCTGCGCGATCTGCCGCCGCCGGCTGAGGAGCCGGAGCTCGGGGTGGGCGAGACCCAGGACGTACTGGCCGCGCTCGCCGCCGTGCGCGGACCCGGCTCGCAGGGCGAACGGCGACGGCTGCTGGAGGAGCTGTTCGCCCGGGCCACCGCGGAGGAGCAGACGTTCCTGGGCGCCGTGCTGGTGGGCGAGCTGCGCCAGGGGGCGCTGGACGCCGTCGTGGCGGACGCCGTGGCGAAGGCAGCGGGCGTTCCGGCGGCGGAGGTGCGCCGGGCGCTGATGTTCCGCGGATCCGCCCGGGCGGTCGCCGCTGCCGCCATGTCGGGCGGGAAGGAAGCGCTGCGGGCGTTCGGTCTGGAGGTCGGACGCCCGGTGCGGCCGATGCTCGCCGCCACTGCCCCGGATGTCGCCTCGGCTCTGGAACGGGTGAGCCCCGCCGCGCTTGAGTGGAAACTGGACGGCATCCGGGTGCAGGTGCACCGCGACAGGGACGACGTGGCCGTGTTCACCCGGAGCCTCGACGACATCACCTCCCGTGTCCCGGAAGTGGTGGAGGCCGCACGGGCGCTGCCGGTGCGGACCGCCGTACTCGACGGCGAGGCCATCGCCCTCGGACCGGACGAGCGCCCCCGCCCCTTCCAGATCACCGCTGCCCGTACCGCCTCGCAGCAGGATCCGGAGCGGCTGCGCGCGGAGGTGCCGCTGCATGTCTTCTTCTTCGATCTGCTGCACCGCGACGGCGCCGATCTGCTCGACCTGCCGGCGGAACGCCGCTGGGAGGCGCTCGACGCTGTGGCCCCGGCGGAGCTGCGCGTGCCACGCCTCGTCACCGGGGACGCCGACGACGCCGCGCGCTTCTTCCGCGAGGCACTTGCCCGCGGCCACGAGGGCGTCGTGGTGAAGGACCCCGCCGCACCCTACGCGGCGGGACGCCGTGGAGCCGGGTGGATCAAGGTCAAGCCGCGGCACACCCTGGACCTGGTGGTGACGGCCGCGGAATGGGGTCACGGCAGGCGCCAGGGATGGCTGAGCAATCTGCATCTCGCGGCGCGGGGCGAGGAATCGGACCCCGAGCCCTGGGTGATGCTCGGCAAGACCTTCAAGGGACTCACCGACGAACTGCTCACCTGGCAGACCCGGGAACTGCTGGACCGGGAGGAGAGCCGGGACGGATACGTCGTCAGGGTCCGGCCGGAGCTGGTGGTGGAGGTCGCCTTCGACGGCCTCCAGCGCAGCCCCCGTTACCCCGCGGGCCTCGCCCTGCGCTTCGCGCGCATCCTCCGCTACCGCGACGACAAGCCGGCCGCCGAGGCCGACACGGTGTCCACGGTCCGCGCACTCGCCTCCGAGACCCTGTGAGGCGTTCGCCCGCCGGGCGTCAGGATTCGCCACCTGATCTTCGGCCGGTACCGCGGGGTGCGGGCCGACTACCAGCCGACGGCGATCAGCAGGTACTGCGGGTTGGCGTGGGAGACGAACGAGGACTGGCCGGCGACGTCGTCGTACGGGAAGCCGTACGCCAGCCTGTTGATGCCGTGGTCGTGCCAGAACTTCGCGTAGTAGTTCGCCGGGGCGGACAGGTAGTACTGGGCCGGGTCCGACCACTGCGACTGCGGCAGCGTGGCGACATGCCGGTTGAGTGCCGCGCACATGTTCGGGTTCTCGGCCAGCGTGCCCGCGCACCCGAAGACGTCCGACGTGGGGGCGTTCACCCCGACCGAATTCGCGTAGGCGGTGAAGTAGTTCGCGTTCACACCGCCCGTCCTGAAGGTCGGGTCGCTGCCCGGAGCGATGATCCGGTACGGGGCCTGGGACTGCGCCAGCACCTTGAACTGCGCCGGCACCTCGTTGATGAACTTCTGGAAGGTGACCGACCGGTCCTCTGCGAAGGTCGGCTGGTCCTCGCCGACGGACACGTCGTATCCGTCGTGGGTGTGCAGCCGCATCGCGATCTTCAGACCGAACGCGTCGACCCGCGTGGTGTTGCCGTTGAAGACGTTCGCGCCGACGGTGAACTCGATGAAGTCGAAGTACTGGCTGTTGGGGGAGCCGAGGTAGAAGTACATCCGGCCGGCGGAGTTGACCGGCATGTCGAAGTACGGCTGCTCGGCGATCGAGTGGGCCTGCCCGTTGTAGCTCCAGTAGACCTGGCTGTCCGGGTACTTGCCGTTCGTCCGGTTGAGGATCTTGAGCATGACGACGTTCTGCGCGGCCGGGATGGTGCTGGTGTCGCCCCAGAACGAGCCGGGGTCGGGGGACGTGGTCGGGGGAGTCGTGGGCGGGGTGCTGGTCGAGGATCCGGAGTGCACCTGGAACTCCCACAGCGAGTAGCCGTAGGCGGTGCCCCGCGCGGTGCCGTTCATGCGCACATACCGGCCGGTGCCGGTGGCGTTGAGGGTCTGAGTACCGCCGGTGCCGGTGGTCGTCGAGTAGACCATCGTCCAGTTACCGGTGCCCGTGTCGGAGACCTGGATCTGGAACGCGGTCGCGTACGCCGCCTCCCACTGCAGGACGACCTGGCAGATCTGCTGTGAAGCGCCGAGGTCGACCTGGATCCATTGCGGGTCGCTGAAGGCACTGGACCAGCGGGTGCCGGTGTTGCCGTCGACGGCGGCGCTCGCGGGGCTTGCGGAGTTCTCGGTGGACGACGAAGTGGCCGGACGGTTCAGTGCCGCGTTGTCGGTGCCGCATCCGCCGCCGGGGGTGAGAAGACCGTAGACCTGGAACTCCCACAGCGAGTAGCCATAGGGAGTGCCTCGGGTGGTGCCGTTCATCCGCACGTACCGGCCGGTGCCGGTGGTGTTGAGGGTCTGGGTGCCGCCGGTGCCGGTGGTGGTGGAGTAGATCGTCGTCCAGCTACCGGTGCCGGTGTCGGAGACCTGGATGGTGAACGCGGTCGCGTACGCCGCTTCCCAGGTCAGTCCGATCTGGCTGATCGAGGCGGCGGTGCCGAGGTCGACCTGGATCCATTGCGGGTCGCTGAAGGCGCTGGACCAGCGGGTGCCGGTGTCGCCGTCGACGGCGGCGCTCGCGGGAGTCGCGGCGTTCTCGGTGGACGACGCCGTGGCCGGCTTCCCCTGCGAGAGCAGCGTGCCCGCCGCACGGGCCGGCGACTGCGTCATGACGAACACCAGGCCCGCCAGCAATGCGGCCAGCAGAGCGATGATGAGAAACGGCTGTCTGACTCGCCTCAACCGATGGCGCGGCAGAAAAGTACTCATGCCTGACATGGCGTCTCCTGAAACGGGTGGGGGTCCGTGATGGAGGCTGAAATCTCCGTGAGAGCGCTCTCCCGGTGGGGTGATGTTTACAACCCTGTTTCGATGGCGTCAAGAAGTAGCACGGGAATCTCCACAACCGGCCGCCGGAGCACGAGGTTTGAACGCTTGGGGCAGATCACGTCAATACGGCGGATCCCGGAACCGCGGCTGTGTCGAAGTGTTGAACGCCCGTCGCGATATGCGGTACGGCCGGATGACACGCGAGACTTCTCGATCAGGTCCACGACCTGGCTGTGGATGCATGGTTCTGTGGGGATGAGAGAACGTCGAGGGATCCGGCGGTGCCGATGACGACAGTGCCGGATTCCGCCGATGCCGCCGATTGCGCCGGTGCCACCGGTGGCGACGTCATCCAGCAAAGCGCTCGATCAACGGACGGGGAGACACCCATGCCGAAGCTGCGCGTACACAATCTCGCGGTCTCCATCGACGGGTACGTGGCAGGACCCGATCAGAGCCTCGAGAACCCACTCGGAGTGGGCGGCATGGGGCTGCACGAATGGGCCTTCGCCACGCGCACCGGTCATCGGATGCAGGACACGGACGGCGGTGACGAGGGCCTCGACGACGAGCTCCTCGCCCAGGGCGACGTGGGCATCGGCGCCACCATCATGGGGCGCAACATGTTCGGCCCGGTCCGCGGACCGTGGGGCGGCGATCAGTGGACCGGCTGGTGGGGCGAGAACCCTCCGTACCACCACCCGGTGTTCGTGCTCACCCACTACCCGCATCCCTCCATCACGATGCAGGGCGGCACGACGTTCCACTTCGTCGACGACGGCATCGAAGCGGCACTCGACCGGGCGAAGGACGCCGCCGAAGGTGCCGACGTCAGGATCGGCGGCGGCGCCTCCACCGTCCAGCAGTACCTCCGGGCAGGCCTGATCGACGAGATGCACCTGGCGGTCGTTCCCATCCTGCTCGGCGGTGGCGAGCGGCTCTTCGATCACCTCGACGGTGGCCCCGACGGCTATGAGTGCGTGGAGTTCGTCAGCTCGCCCGGTGTCGCACATGTCCGCTTCCGGCGGGCGCCGAAGTAGCCGTACAGGTAGCCGTACTGGAGGCGTACTGGAGGCGTACCGGAGGCGCCGAGGCCGTCGCTGGTACGCCGAACGCCCGCCGATCATCCGCCGGACATGGAAGGTTCCTCGCCAGCCCGGCGAGGTGGCTGACCCACGATGGCGACGAGGGCGTCCCAGGCGTCGTGGCCGATGGTGAGGGTGGCGCTGGACGTTCGCCGGCGTAGGTCTCCTTCTTGTTGACGGCGTACTGGTGGCCGCGGCGATGGCCGGTCCACAGGGTGTCGGCCCTGCCCGCTTAATACGGTGTGCGCGTCGCGGTAGGACCGGCCTGCAACTCCGACCGGTGCACCACGGTGTAGGCGCGCCCGTCGAGCAGCACCACGGCGGCTTCGTGGCGGTGTCCGGGGGTGTCGAGTGAGGCGAGCGCGCTGGAGAGCGGCTGGCCGACGCCGACGATCGGCAGCGCCGGGCCGAGGTGGTCGCGCAGTGGCTCCTCCGGGCGCGCCGCCCCCGAGTCGACTGCCACTTGGAGCCTGGCGGACTCGACGGAGCCGATGATCTCGGTGGCGCTGATCCCGAACGGCCGGCCGGCACGGGCGAGCACCACGGGTGCGACGGTGGCGTGCCCGGCACGCAGCACGGTCAGCGCCTCGCCGAGCGAGGCGGCGGAAGGGACGGTGACCAGACGCTCGCCGCGGTCCGGGGCATCACCGAGCACCGTGCGCACCGTCGGCTCGGTGTCGCCGCTGTGGCGCGGTTCCTCCAGGAAGCCCCGCTGCCGCAGCCAGTCGTCGTTGAGCGCCGAGGAGAGGTAGGACCGGCCCGAGTCCGGCAGCAGGACGACGACCAGGTCGTCAGGGCCCAGCCGCCGCGCCACCCGCAGCGCCGCGGCCACCGCCGTTCCCGACGAGGGACCCACCAGCAGTCCCTCTTCGCGGGCCATCCGCCGCGCGGTCAGCAACGACTCCCGGTCCGGCACCCGTTCGAACCGGTCGACCACGTTCTGGTGGTACGACTCCGGCCACACGTCCTCCTGCGTCTCCGGATGGACGAAGTGGCCGATGCTCTCCACGAAGTAGGCGCTGCCGTCGCCGCCGGAGTACACCGACGCCTCCGGATCCGCGCCGACGACGGTGACTTGTCCGCCCGAGACCTTCTGGAGGAAGCCGCCGGTGCCGCTGATGGTGCCGCCGGTGCCGACGCCGGCTACGAAGTGCGTGACCCGGCCGCCGGTCTGCTCCCAGATCTCCGGCCCCGTGGTCCGCACATGGGCGTCGGGGTTGGCGGGGTTGTCGTACTGATTCGCCAGCCAGGCGCCGGGGATCTCCTCGGCCAGCCTCCGCACCACATGGAAGAGGTGGTCAGGACTGTCCTTGGACAGCGCGGTCGGGGCGAGGACGACCTCGGCGCCGTAGGCCCGCAGGATGTCGCTCTTCTCCCTGGCGGCGCGGTCGGACACTCCGACCACGACCCGGTAGCCGCGCTGCCGGCCGACGATGGCCAGCCCGATGCCGGTGTTCCCGGACGTCGCCTCGATGATCGTCCCGCCCGGCCGGAGCAGCCCCGCCCGCTCGGCCTCCTCCACCATCGACAGCGCGGCACGGTCCTTGACGCTGCCGCCGATGTTGAGGAACTCGGCCTTCGCATAGACCGGCGTGGAGATTCCGTCGCCGAGACGTGCCAGCCGGAACAGGGGCGTTCCGCCGATCGCGTCCGTGACCGATTCGTAGACGGCCATCGCAGGACCTCGCCCCTCTTCAGATGCAGCTGGTTTCCGACCGGTTTCGGCGCGACGAACCGCCTGGCGTGAAGGATCAGCGGCGGCGCTGCGGGGTCGGCGTCCGGTGCACGGACCCGAAACAGGACGATAGCGCGACCGCCGGCCCGGATCCGAGCAGGCCCCCGGGGTGTTAGGCCGTCGGATTGCGTGGCCGTCGAGCCGACTTCGATTGCCTCGTGCACACGTCTAGGCCGTACCGACTGGTCGGTACTACCCTCTGGCCACGCCCCCGAAGCCGCACCCGCCGATGCCGCGTTTCCGGCATCCAGGAGGAGCCGCATGTCCACGTCCCCGTCGTCGAACGAAGACGCCAACGCCGTCCCCTACCTGCCCGTCAGGCCCGGGCCCGGCCTCGCCGCCCGCCTGTGGCACCGCGACCTGGCGCACTACCCCGCCACCGGCCGCCGCATGGCGTACCTGGCGATCGTCGTGGTGACCACCGTCGTGCTGTACTACATGCTCTACATCCAGTACGCGGTCGCCACATCGATCATCACGCACTTCCACATGACCTACAGCTACTTCATCTGGGTCTCGGTCATCGGCAACGCGATCGGTGCCTTCGCGTCCCTGGCCGCGGGCCTCGCGGATCGCTGGGGGCGGGCCAATATGGTCGTCTACGGTCTGCTGACAGCCGCGCTGCTGGTCCTGTTCGGGCTGCCGAATGCCGCCGACAAGACCACGTACCTGGTGCTCTTCGCCTGTGTGAGCTTCATCGAGGGTGTCGTCCTGGTCGCCACTCCCGCGCTGATCCGCGACTTCTCGCCGCAGCTCGGGCGGGCCACCGCCATGGGGTACTGGACGATGGGCCCGGTGATCGGCAGCCTCGTCGTGACCACGGTCACCAGCAACACCCTCACCACCTCCTCCTGGCAGGACGAACTGCGCTACTCCGGCGCGGCCGGACTCGTGATCTTCGTCGTCGCGCTGTTCGCGCTGCGCGAGCTCTCGCCCGCGCTACGGGACCAGATCATGGTCAGCCTGCGCGACCGCGCCCTTGTCGAAGCCCGGGCCAAGGGCATGGACCCGCAGGCCGCCCAGCAGGGGCACTGGCGCCAGATGCTCCGGCTGGACGTGGTCGGCTCGGCCTTCGCCATCAGCGTCTACCTGCTGCTGTACTTCGCCGCGGTCGGAAACTTCGTCGTCTTCTTCGCGACCGTCTTCGGCTACAGCGAGCAGCGTGCCAACGCGGTGGCCAACTGGTACTGGGCCGCGAACGCGGTCGCCCTGGTGGCGGCCGGTCTGCTGTCGGACCGGCTCCGGGTGCGCAAGCCGTTCATGGTCGTGGGGGCGCTGGGCTCGATCGTGGTCACCGCCGCGTTCGCGATGCGCGCCACCCATCCGGGCACGAGCTACTACACGTTCGCCTGGCTGTTCGTCGGCATCGGCGCCTTCGCCGGCTTCGCCTACGCACCGTGGATGGCGAGCTTCACCGAGACGGTGGAGAAGCACAATCCGGCAGCCACGGCCACGGGCCTGGCCATCTGGGGATGGATCATCCGGGCCGTCGTCGCCGTCTCCGCGGCCTTCATCCCGGTGCTCGTCACCGCGGTCACCCCGCTGGTCGACCACGGTGCCGAGGTACAGGCGGCACACGTCCAGGCAGCTCCCGCCCTCGCCGTCGTCGGCGCCCACCAGGAACTGTTCGCGGAGCTCGGCAAGTTCCCGCCCACGGCCGTCCCGCCGGCCCTCGGCGCCCGCGCGGTGAAGGAGGTCGGGCCGTCCGACCTGGCGGTGGTCCAGAAGGCGCAGCCCCAACTGCGGCTGCTGCAGGAGTACGGGCCCAAGGTGCAGAAGGCCGCCGCGGACGGCCCCGGGCAGTGGCGTACGTGGTGGTGGGTGTGCGTGGGCGGCCAGGCGCTGTTCCTGCCGTTCATCTTCGTGATGTCCGGACGCTGGAGTCCCAAGAAGGCACGGGAGGACGCCGAGGAGCACCGGCTCGCAGTCGACCGCGAGCTGGCCGCCCTCACCGCGGAACGCGCCTGACGGTCTGACGGTACTGGCCATCGCCCGCGCCGCCCCGGAATCGGGCGCCGCGGGCGATGGCGGTGGAGCCAAGAATCCAACCACCTTGAGTTCCGACAGCCGCACCCTCGCTGCTTCCGCCAGCAACAGCACCATCTGGCTGTGGAACACCGACACCGACCAGGTCGCCGCCTACATATGCACCGTGATCGCCAGCAAGATCACCAGAGAGGAATGGAAGAAATACGTTCCGGACCTCCCGTACAACCCTCCGTGCTGAGAGTCTCCCGGTTCCAACGGTAGGAAGCCTCGCGAGGAGGATTCTCGTGCGGTCAGGGCCAGGATTCGGACGATGTGCTGTTCGCTCTCGGTCAAGTGCATCTGCCCTGACGGTCAAAACCCGGCCGGTCATCGATCCTAGGGTCCTGTCCACGGAGCTCAAAGCCTTCTGCGCCCGGACCGATTCCCGGGACGGCCCGTTCATCCCCGGCTGGGACGTCTCCGGAGTGGTGGAGGCCACCGGTTTCGGGGTGACCACTCTCAAGCCCGGCGACGAGGTCTACGGGATGCCGTGGTTTCCCCGCGCGGCCGGCGCCTACGCCGAGTACGTCACCGCGCCCGCCCGGCAGTTCGCCCGCAGGCCCGCGGCCCTGAGCCACGAACAGGCTGCCGCCGTCCCGCTGGCGGCCCTCACCGCCTGGCAGTCCCTGGTCGACACCGCCGGCGTCCAGCCCGGCCAGCGCGTGCTGATCCACGCGGCCGCGGGCGGCGTGGGGCACTTCGCCGTCCAGTTCGCCAGACACCTGGGCGCCCACGTCATCGGCACCGCCACAAGCGGCCGCCATGTCTGGCTCACCGAACTGGGCGCCGACGAACTCATCGACTACACCGCCGTCCCCTTCGAGGACGCGGTCAAGGACATCGACGTCGTCATCGACCTGGTGGGCGACGAGCACGACCACACCAGCATCCGCTCCCTGAGCGTGCTGCGCGAAGGCGGTCTCATCGTCGCGATCCCCTCCGGCGTTTCGCCCGCGCTGCTGAAGGCAGCCGAGTCCCGGCACCTGCGCACCAGCGCCTTCCTGGTCGCGCCCGACGGCCCCGCCCTGACGCGCATCGCCGAACTCATCGACACCGGCGAGGTGAAGGTGGAGATCGACGAGGTCTTCCCGCTGGATCAGGCCGCGCACGCCCACGGTCGGGGCGAGAGCGGCCGAACCCGCGGCAAGCTCGTGCTGCGCGGGGCTCCCTGACCCCTCGTACCCCACCCGATGCGGGTCCCCGGCAGCCGTCCCGCAGCATCACCCACGTTCTAGGAATCCCATGCGCATCCTGTTCTTCGGCACTCCCGCCTTCGGGCACCTGTTACCTCTGCTGCCGCTGGCCGCGGCCGCCCGCCGCGCCGGTCACCACACCGCGCTGGTCACCCACGCGTCGATGGCCGACGCGGTCGCCCCACTGCGGGTTCTGCCCGCGGGCGCGACTGTGGAGGCCACCCTGGCCGAAGTGATGCGTCGCACCGGAGCCGATGCCGGCACCGACACGACCCCCGCAACACCGGCCGAGTTCTTCGGCGGCGCCCGCGTGGACCTGGGAGTCGACGAGGCGCTCGTCGTGGCCCGCGACTTCGCCCCCGACCTGATCATCGCCGAGGTGGTCGACTGCATCGGCCCGCTGGTCGCCGCCGCTCTCAACGTGCCATGGGCGTCCCATGGCTGGGGCCTGGCACTGGACGAGCAGTTGACCGCGGCCCTGGACCGCGCCGTCCTCCCGCGGTACGCCGAGCGCGGTCTGACGCCCACACGGCGCCTGGCCCATCTCGATCCCTGGCCCGACCGTCTGCATCGCCAGGACTGGACTCCACCGGGCGACCGGATCACCGTGCGCCCCGAGCCGCATTCCTCCGATTCCTCCGATTCCTCCGAGCACGACGCCTGGTCCGTGCCGCGGTTCGCGGGTCACGGGAACCCGCCGCTGGTCCTGGTGACGCTGGGAAGGTTCGTCGACGCCCCGGACGCTCTCGCCGCCATCGTGAGATCGCTCGCCTCGTTGAGCGTGAACGTCGTCATCACGCTCAACGCGGCGGCGGACCCGCAGGTCCCGGCCGTGGACCGTACCTGGGTGCGTCCGGCCGGCTTCGTCCCCATGCGGCAGCTGCTGCAAGGAGTCGACGCCGGACGAGGCGCTCCGGCTCGTGCTGGAGCGATGCGCCGACGCGCAGCGGTAGGCCCGACGTGTCCGGCCGGGCGATGGGCCTCGCTCGTCGCCCGGCCGGGCCATCACCCGGGAACCACGTCGGAACTACGTCGATTCATCGCGCTCCACTCGCGCGGGGTCATGCCGTAGGCGCCGCGGAAGGCCCTGCTGAAGTGCGATGCGCTGGTGAACCCCCACCGACTGCCACGTCCTTCGGACGCATGGCCGACGCCGTGCCAGCCGAGCGCACCGGAGCACTTCTGGACACCCGGCCGACTCGGCAAACCGCGCCGCTGCTCGGTCTACTGCGCCTGCCGCACCTGACGGCCGGCCGGGCGGCACACCGCCGCCCGGCTACCGCAGCAGTCCAAGGAAGCCGAGGACACCGGGGGATCACAGCCCGGCGCACACGGATGGCGGTCAGGAGACGTTGAGGGCGGTGTCGTCGATGACGAAGCCGGTCTGCAGTGAGGAGTCCTCGGTGCCGGTGAACTTGAGGGTGACGGTCTGGCCGGCGTAGGCGGAGAGGTCGAAGGTCTTCTGGAGGTAGCCGGAGGCCGCGTTCACGTTGGAGTAGGTCGCCAGCGTGCCGGAGTTGGCCTGGACGGTCAGCTTGTCGTAGGCGGTGGTGCCGGTCTCGGCGGTGTCGATGTGCAGCCAGAAGCTGAGGCTTGCCTTGCAGCCGGCGGAGATGGTGACGGTCTGCGAGAGGGTGTCGGTGTGGGTGCTGCCGTAGCCGTCCAGCCAGGCCTTCCAGCCGCCGGAGTGGGCCGGTTCTGAGGAGCCGCTGTCGATTACGCCGCTCGTGGCGGTCCAGGGGGAGGCGGTGCCGGTCTCGAAGCCGGGATTGCCGAGCAACTGGCCCGCGGTGCAGCCGCCCGTCCCGCCGCCGATGGTCCAGGTGAAGGTGGCGCTGCCGGACGGGCCGGTGGAGTCGGTGGCCGTGGCGGTCACCGAGTAGGTTCCCGCGGTGGTCGGGGTTCCGGAGATCCGGCCGGTGGTGCTGTTGACGGTGAGTCCGGCGGGCAGGCCGGTCGCGGACCAGCTCAGCGTGCCGCCTGCGGTGTCGGTGGCCTGCAGTTGCAGCGAAGTCGCGGTGCCGATGGTGCCGTTCTGGTCGCCGGGCGCGGTGACCGTGACGTTGCCGCTCGGGCCGCCGGTGGTCCAGGCGTCGGTGATCGGGGTGGCCTGGGCGGCGGCGCCGGCGTAGGGCAGGCCGTACATGTCCTCGATGGTGCGCAGCACGCTGAAGTGGTCTATCCGCTCGGCGTAGTTGCCGGTCTTGACGGGCTGGCCGTTGAAGATGGTGGCGATCTGGTTGTTCCCGGCGCTGTCGTCCTCGTCGAAGGTGGTGATCAGTACGCTGTTGTGGGCCTTGGCCCACTGGACGTAGCTGTCCAGGTGGGTCTTGAGCCAAGTGTCGCCCGTGGGGATCGAGCAGTCGTGCATGTCGTTGCAGAGGTCGGGGACCACCCAGGAGACCGTGGGCAGCTGCGTGAAGTCGGTCGGGAAGGCCGAGAACGGCTTGTTGGCCGAGGACGGGACGTTGCTGAAATTGACCCACGGGTTGTGCTTGCGGGCGTACCTGCCGGAGGTGCAGACCGTGGATCCGGTCGACGGGAGGCCCTCGGAGTAACCGGCGAAGGTGAGCCCCTTGGCGCTCAGTTGGGCGCCTTCGTTGTCGGTGCCGAAGGTGTGCGGGCAGGAGTCGTCCGTGACTCCCTGGTTGGAGCCGGAGAAGAGGTCCAGGTAGTTCGGCTCGCTGGGGTGCTCGATCGCGAAGGAGTTGGTGAAGTCGGCCCCGGTGTTGGCCAGCTGGTTGAAGTACGGGGCCTGGGGGTTGCCGATGATCGAGCCCTGCGACGTGTTCTCGAACAGCACGATCACCACGTGGTCCGGGCGCGGCGGGCTGACGGCCGCAGAAGCGGGCGGGGCAGCGGTGACGGAGGCGGCGAGACCACAGAGCAGGCCGAGCGTGGCGGTGAGGCCGATGGCTGGACGGCGGATACGCACAGGGGCTCCTCAAGTGGTGTGCGGGAGGCGCTGGATGAGTCCCAACCCGGAGTGACCATGTGCAGAGAGGTGCTCGATGCTGCTTGTCGGGCCGGACACAGGAGGCAGGGATTCGCGGACATCGTGGTGGCTGTCCGAGCCGGTGGGAAGCCGGTTCTCCGGATCGGGTGGGGGTGCGGGGAAGCCACAGAACGGCGTTGCCTGCAAGAATGGCGCTGCGGCGATGGAATTCCAGTACCGGCGGGTAAGGGGAGGTTCCCGATCGACGACATCCATGACGTCCTCCTCACCGGCCCGTTCCATACGGCGCTGCGCTGGGCGATCGACTCCCGCGGCCTCAGCCTCGACCGCCTTCGCGAGCGGCTCGCGAGTCGCGGGCTCCCGGTGAGCGTTTCCACGCTCAGCAATTGGCAGCGCGGGGCCGGCCGTCCCCGGCGCGTGGACAGCCTTCGAGCTGTCGCCGCGCTGGAGGTCGTGCTCGACCTGCCGGACGGTGCCCTGCGGCGACTGCTGGCGGAGCCCGCCCACCGAGGCCGTCGTCAGAGCTTCTCCCCAGGCACCTCTCGGCCCGCCGCCGCGCGGCTCCGGGCCGCACTCGACGTGTCCGGCGACCCTGGTCTGGACGTGCCTGCCGTGCAGGACGACGTGACGGTGACGGTGAGCGGCTGTCTGGCCGTCGTCCGCGTCGTGGTCCGAGCCCGTCGCTCCGGCGTCGACCGGCATGTGGTGCTCTGCCATGTCTCCAGCGGTGCGCCGCCCGAGATCCAGGCCGGACGGGACACCCGGCTCGGGCGTGTGCGTACCGACCCCGAGGCCCAACTGGTTGCCGCAGAGCTGCTGTTCGCACCACTCGGCCGCGGCGAGACGCTCGCGCTGGAGTACCAGGTGGCGGCCGAGACCTGCGAGTCGTACTACGGCCGCTGGCTCAGCGGCGCCGGTCGGCGTCTCGAACTGGCCGTCCGCTTCGAACCCGAGGTCGGCGTCAAGCGGGTCCACCGGATCTGGCGGCTCGACAGCCACTCCCTGCACAAGGACGTGGCCCCGCTCCGCCTCATCGACGGCAGGCTGGCCCACGTGGTCGACTTCGACGCCTCCCCGGGCTTCCATGGCATCCGCTGGGCGCGGTGAACCACCCAGGGCCTGTCCGGGCGCTACCGGCGGTGTGCGGGGAGGCGGAGGGTGAAGCGGGCACCGCCGCGCGGGCTGGTTCCGGCGGTGAGTGTGCCGTCGTGGGTGTGGGCGACCCAGGAGGCGATGGACAGGCCGAGGCCGGTGGATCCGGAGCCGCTCCGGAAGCGCTCGAACAGGGAGCCGGCCAACTCGGCCGGTATACCCGGCCCGGCGTCGTCGACGGTGAGGGTGCCGTCGGCCGACACCGTGAGTTCGTGGCGCTGCTGGTGGGCCTGGTGGCCTGCGGTCCGTCCAGGGCCGGCAGCCAACCGACTGCCGGTTCCCAGGCCGCCGCCCAGATCTGCATCAGCGGGACGCTCATGTACGAGCACCGGGATGTCGAAGCCGGTGAGAACCAGCCGATCTAAAGCCGTCGCCGCCGACACCTCCGGATCCGTGTGCTGGACCCGCCACCAGACCAACACCAGCTGCGATCAGCTGACCTTCACCTGGGCCTCGGACGCCGTCGACGGCGGCTACTGGGATCCCGACACCCACAACGTCGTCCTCGCCGCCGACGACGCCGGCTCCAAGCACACCATCCTCCACGAGGCCGGGCACTGGCTCCATTTCCAGCTGTACAACCACTCGTTCCCGGACGCGCCGAACTGCGAGAACCACACCTTCGACATCGCCGGCTCGAAGGGATGCGCGTGGACCGAGGCCTTTGCAGACGCGGTGGCTGCCTACGTGCTGGGCGACTACCGCTACGTCTACTCTGACGGCAAGTCCTTCGACCTCCACAACGACCGCAACAGCGCGTGGGACAAGGGCGATGCGGCGCAGGCGTCCCCGTACGTCTTGCTCACCCCCTGAACGAGGAGCGTTGGTGGTCTGCCGCCGCTCCGAGAAGCGGCAGGAGCACCTCGGTCTCTGCCTAGTGGAACTGGTTCGCCGGTACCGGGAGCCCGTAGTGCTCGCGGAGGGTCGTGCCTTCGTACTCCTCGCGGAACAGGTCCTTGCTGCGCAGGATCGGCAGCATCTGCTCGATGAAGGTCTCCAGGCCCGACGGCAGGGCGGGTGCCATGCTGTTGAACCCGTCCGGGGGCACCGCCCTCGAACCACGCGGTGATGGTGTCCGCCACCTGGTCGGGCGTACCGATGAACTTGGCCGTCGCCCGGCAGGCGGCCGCGTGCGGTGCGACCGTGCTCTGGTTGACGTCGGCCGCCTTCAACGGCGGTCGACGTCGACGTGTCCTCGCTGCGGGCCTGAACCAGCTCCTGATCGGCGGAGAGACACTCTCCCAGGAGCACGTCGCACGCGCCGTGCGGGCCCTGCCGGACACCCGCATCGTCAACGGGTACGGCCCATCCGAATGCACGGTCTTCAGCGCGCTCGTCTCCGGTGCCGCTTGCGGGAGTTCGCGTGCGGAGGCCGCGCTCGGGGTCGCTTCGGGGTCGCGTTCAGGGGGAGGATGGGCAGCCCTACGAGCCAGGGTCGGCTCATCCGGAACGTACCGACCCCGGCGGGACCCGCACAGGGCCACGGCCGGCTCGTTCTAGGCGTCCGCCAGGGCGGTAACCACCGAGGCGCGCGCGGCGCGGCTGCCCGGTAGCAGGGCTGCGCACAGGCTCGCCGCCGTGGCGATCGCCGCATAGGCGAGTAGCTTCGCGACCGGGACGCTGAGGACGGCGCCGCCCTGGCTGTGGCCGATGAGTTGCTCGAACGCCCAGCCGAACGACACCCCGAGGGTGAGCCCGATGAGGGTGCCCAGCAGGGCCGTCAGTACGGCCTCCACCCAGAGCATCTCCATCATCGCGCCGCGTGAGAGGCCCAGGGCGCGGAGCAGAGCGGACTCCCGGGAGCGTTCCACGGCCGACAAGGACAGTGTGTTGGCGATGCCGAGCACGGCTATCACGATCGCCATGGCGAGCATCACGGTGAACAGTGTCAGGGTCGACTGTGCACTGCCGGACAGGTCCGATTTCTTCTCCGCGAGACTTCCGATGTGGAGCAGGTGCAGCGCGGCGATGACGCCCTGGACGGCCGCGCGCGAATCAGCGATGTTCACGCCCGCTCCGGCCAGGATCCGCACCTGGGTGTCGCCGGCGGGTGCGAAGCCGCGGAGGAAATCTTCGCGGGGCAGGAGGACGTCGAACCAGTCGATCCCATGCCCGGTGTAGACCTGGTAGATCAAGGTGAGCCGGGCGGTGACGGTACCGGAACGCGGTGTCGCCACGCTCACGGTGTCGCCGACCTTCAGACGCAGCGTCGCGGCGAGCTCGTTGGAGACGGCGACCGTCCCGGCGGTGAAGTCGGTGAGGGAGCCCTCGCGCACGTTCGGTTGGAACAGCGAGCCGTAGGCACTCGATTCAACGGCACCCACATCCGACGGGTGACCGTTGACATTGGTCTTCGTACCGTCGAGCGCGGCGACATGGGCCAGTTCAGGTTTCTTGCGCAGCTCCGCCGCCACGCTGAACGGCACGGTCTGGTCGGAACCGGCGAGCGGGTCGACCGAGTAGTCGTAGGGATTGTGCGCCTCGATCCACTGCGACTGGGTGACCATGGCCGAATCCTGAATCACGGTGAACAGGCTCATCAGCATCACGCCGACCGAAAGGGCCGCCATCGTCGTGGCCGTCCGCCCCGGGTTGCGCCGCGCATTGGCGGCTGCCAGTCTCGCCGGCGTGCCGAGTACCTTGGCCGGCAACCAACCGAGCACCCGCGTCAGCGGTCCGACGACGACCGGGCCGATCGCCAGGACCGCGAGGAAGACCGTCGCGCAACCCACACCGATCACCTTGATGCCGGTATAGAGCTCGGACGAGCGGGTGCCGAACTCGATGACCGTGATCCCGGTGATGCCCAGCACGATCGCCACCCAGAGCCGCAGCACCGCGATCCGGGCAGGGGAAGCGGTGGTGTCGGGCTGCTGGCGCACGGCGGATATCGGAGCCACCGCCGTCGCGGCGCGAGCCGGTATCGCCGCGGCGGCCACCGTTACGACCATCCCGGCTGTCAAGGCGGCGACAACCGTCGTGCTGTGCACCACGACACCGCCGGCGGGCACTGGCCCGGTGGACAGGGCCCGGACCACGGACCGCAGCCCCGCCGCGATGCCGATCCCCGCGAAGAGTCCGGCCACCGAGGCGAGCAGCCCGACCACCGCTGCCTCCAGCAGGGTGCTGACGAACACCTGATTGCGCGTCGCGCCCACACAGCGCAGCAGTGCCAGTTGCCGCATCCGCTGAGTGACCAGGATCGTGAACGTGTTGTAGATGACGAATGCCGCGACGAGCAGCGCCGTGACACTGAAGACCGCGAGGATCTGCGGCAGGTTTCCGGCTATCTTCGCGCGGTGCAGCAAGGTCGCCTGGGTGAATTGCTGTCCGGTCAGGACCGCGAGATCAGCGGACGATCCGAGCGCCGCGCGAAGGCGGTCCGCCAGTTGGGCCTGCGAAATCCCAGCAGCGGCACGTACGTCGATCTGGTCGTAGCCGGTATGTCCGGTGACGGACAACGCAACATCGGGCCGCAGCCCCACGACCGTGAAGCCGTTGGCCCGGTTGTCCACCCCGAACTCCATGGCCCCGACCAGCCGGAACTGCCGCACCTGCTGGTCGTGAGCGACGATCTGGATCTGCTGACCTATCGTCAGATGCCGTTCCGAGACGGTGTCCTTGTCGACCACCGCCTCGTCGGGCCTGCGCGGCGGTGTGCCTGCGACGACCGTGCCGCTGCTGAGTGCCACGTCATCCGGGATCGCCAGGGCACTGCCGACGAGTCCGTCGGTCGTCATCAGCCGGCCGTCGACGTCGCGCATCGGCGCCGGTGCCTTGATCCGGCCGGCTACCGCGGCCACCCCGTTGACGCGGCGCACGGCGTTCAGAACTTCCGGGGTGAGGACCGTGACGCCGGGCTGGGCGGCGAGCCGCTGCTTCGCGGTGTCCGACGGCTGCACGGCCGCATCCACATTCTCCGCGGCGCGGGCATAGCTGTGGTCGAAAACCTGATTGATCGAATCGGTCATCATGAACGTGCCCGCGATGAACGCGACCCCCAGCACGATCGACACCGATGACAGCAGCAGGCGTACTTTGTACGCCCGGAGTCCGGCCAACGTCACACGCAGCACAGCCGCCCACCCCCGTGGTTCGGAAGCGTCGGCCGCTCCCATCCCACCAGGGTAACCGGGTCCCGATCATGGCCAGTGATCACCCGGCCCCCGAAGCCCGGTCCTCCCGCTACGGGTACGGCTCCGCCTGGTTCGCCGCGCTCCCGCTGGTACCCGCCGCCCCGGTCCGGCGGCGGGTACCAGTAGTCCATAAGGGCGCAGAACTTGGACCGGGACACTAGCCTGGGCCGCATGGACTGGGCGAACCTGGCCGTCGCGCTCGCCAGCATGATCACTGGAGTGGTGGTGGCGTACTTCGCCTATGTTCCGCTCCGGGACCAGATTCGCCGTCCGGAGTGGTGGCCCGACTCCAGTACCCGGCCTTGATCCACCGCCCGCCCTCGATCCCGTGCCCGGTCTCGATCCCGCTGGGAGCTACGACGTCTTCATCTCCTGCGCCGCTGTGGACGTCGAGCAGGCCAAGCGGCTGGCGTCCCGATTGTGCGAGCGGGGGCTCCGGGTCTTCCTGGCCGAGTGGATCGGCCCCGGCGCCACTGGCCCTCCTCGGTCACCCCTTCGTAGCCGGTCTGCGTCACTACGAGGAAGACCCGAGGATCGCCCGGCCGCATCTGTGCGTGGGGGCAGGCCCGGGTGCGGCACTGGTGACGGATGCGGTCAACGGCGTCTCCGTACGGCGGATACTGGACCGGCACGGTCCGCTGACGGGCGCGGTGGCGCTGGTTCTGCTGAAGCGCACCCTGTGGGGACTGTCCGAGGCACACCTGCTGGGTCTGGCTCATGGGGACCTGCGGCCGGCCAAGATCGTGGTGAGCGCCGCCGGGCACAGTGCGCTGACCGGATTCGCGGTAGCGGCGCTCACTCAGGGGGATGCTGCCTTCCGGGCACCCGAGGTCTGGCGCGGCGGTCTCCCGTCGCCGGCGGCGGACGTGTACGCGGCGATGTGCGTGTTCCTCCCCTGCCTGACCGGCCAACCGCCGTCGCAGGCGAAGGAGCCGTTCAGCCTGATGAGTTGGCATCTGACCGCACCCGTCTCCGTGGCGGTGGTCCCAGAGCCGTTGAGGTCGCTGCTCCGATCGGGCCTGGTCAAGGGACCGGAGCGACGCCCGGGAACAGCGGAACTGGTCGCCGAAGTGGAGCGGACGGCCGTCGCGGCGTTCGGGCCGGCCTGGGAGTCCGCAGGGGTGTCCGAACTCGCCGCGGTCGCCTCCCGGCTCATCGCTGAGGCTCCGCGAACCGTTCCGTCCCCGGCCGGCCCATCCCCTGGCGGCTCCGGCAGCTCTCGCCCGGCCACCCCAGCCACCCCGGCCTCTCAGTGCCCTGCTCGGCCGGTCGTGCCGCAGCACTCCCGAAGGACGCCGGCGGCATCCCGTCGCCGGCCGCCGACCGTGGCGGCCGTGGCGTTGGCGGTGGTGGTGGTGGCGGTGGTGGTGGCGGTGCTGACGTTGGTCACGGCGGTCCTCGTCCGGCTGCTCGCGGCAGGTTCCGGGGATCCCCCGGACCTCAGGCGTCCCGGGCCCGCTGTCTCCGCAGACCCCATCCAGAGCGGCCCGCGGCCGGGTCCGCACTGAGCTGGGCATCGCGGGCGCCGACCCGGACAACCTGGACGCGATGTTCCGTACCGAGTACCAGGGCTGCCGCTACTCGCTGGGGTATCCGGCCTGCCCGGACCTGGAGGACCGCACCAAGATCATGGACCTGCTCAAGCCGGAACGCATCGGCGTCATCCTCTCCGAGGAGTTCCAGCTGCACCCCGAGCAGTCCACCGACGCGATCATCATCCACCACCCCCAAGCCGGCCACTTCAACGCTCATGGAGGCCCCTCATGAGCACCCTGCGCGAGATCCTGGCCACAGGAACCCGGTCCTTCTCCTTCGAGTTCTTCCCGCCCAAAACGGACGCGGAACTCAGCAATGCATTGCCCCGTTGACGTCGGCTCGGCGTGGTCACCAGGCCCCCGCAGTCGGTGAACGCCCCGTCCGATTTCCGCCAGCCCCGGCCTCCGGCCCGGAGCATAGTGAGGAAGTGGGACCACTACGAAGCTACGAAGGGACCTGACGATGACGCTCTACAGCACAGCCGGAAGCCCCCTCGGCGATCTTCTTCTGGTGGGCGAGAAGTCCGCCACGGCCAGGGGCGGCATCGCGCTCGCGTCCCTGTCGATGCAGGGCCGGAAGAACGCCGCAGCCGTCCAGGACGGCTGGCAGCGTGACGAGCAGGCATTCACCGAAGTGACGCGTCAGCTGCGGGCCTATTTCGCCGGCGGAGCGAGGGTCTTCGATCTGGAATTCGTGCCCGGCGGATCGGCGTTCCAGCAACGGGTCTGGGAGGCCCTGGACGATATCCCGTACGGCACGACGACCACCTACGGCCGCCTCTCGGACCAGCTCGGTATCGAGCGCGCGGAAATCCGCGCCGTGGGCGCGGCGGTGGGAGCCAATCCGCTGCTCCTGGTCCGCCCGTGCCACCGGGTCATCGGCGCGGACGGCACGATGCGCGGCTACGCCGGCGGCGTCGGGCGCAAGCAGGATCTCCTGATCCACGAAGGGGCCCTGCAGCCCGTTCTCATCTGACGTGTGGCAGCCCGCGCGGCCTCGCCCCGCAGACAACTGCCCGGCGGCCGCGGATCACGCGGTCCACCTACTCCGGAGAAACCGTATGAACAGCACTTTCACTGCCGGCGAGGCCCGCCGGCGGGTGGCCGCGGCCGACTGGCCGGCCGTGGCCGCTCAACTCGACACCCAGGGCTGCGCCCTGACGCCTCCGCTGCTCACCCATGACGAGTGCCGCACCCTCACCGCCCTCTACGACGAGGCCGAACGCTTCCGTTCCACCGTGGACATGGCCCGCCACCGCTTCGGATCGGGCCAGTACCGCTACTTCACCCATGACCTTCCCGATCCCGTCAGGGAGCTGCGCGGCGCACTGTATCCACACCTTCTCGCCGTCGCCCGGGACTGGGCGGAACGGCTCGGACGGGCGGCGCCCTGGCCCGACAGCCTTGCGGAGTGGATCTCGATGTGTCACTCGGCGGGCCAGGACAGGTCCGCGCAGATCCTGCTGCGCTACGGGCAGGATGACTGGAACGCCCTGCATCGCGATGTCTTCGGCGACATGCTCTTCCCACTCCAGGTCGTCATCGGCCTCGACGAATACGGAGCGGATTACACCGGCGGCGAGTTCCTGCTCGTCGAACAGCGGCCCCGGGCCCAGTCGCGTGGCATTACCACCGCGCTTCCACAGGGGCATGGCCTGGTCTTCGCCACCCGCGACCGGCCGATCCGCTCCATCCGCGGCTGGTCCGCCGGCGGTATGCGGCACGGGGTCAGCACCGTACGTTCCGGCCGTCGCCATGCCCTCGGCCTGGTTTTCCATGATGCCGCCTGACCCGGCTGCCGCGGCGAGGGCGCCCGCGCACGGTGGTGCGGACCCGCCGACGCACCGGGGACGAGAGTCGGCCGGACTGCTCGGGCAAGCACGATGTTCTCGCCGGCGGCTTCCAGGTCTTCGGTGGCGTTGAGGCGCCATCGTCGACGTGCAGAGCGGGAAAACCTCGCCCAGCGTCCCGGCCGCCGAGCAGGGAACGGACGCTGCCAAGAAGATCGTCGGCCGGAAGCGGAGCATCGTCACCGACACCCTCGGCCTGCTGCTGATGTTGCTGGTCGTCGCACCGGTGAAACCACCCCAGCCTGGGAAACCCGACGCCCCAGAATCAGACATCATCCGCAGGATGCATCACCCTCTCAGACGTGGCAGTGGCCGTCGCCGACGCCACTGTTTGCGCCGTTGGAGAAGTCGTGGGTGTTGCCAACGATGACCTTCGGGCCGCATTGGGCGAAGCCCCAGTTGGGGATGGTGACGGTGATTTGCGCGGCGGCGGTGAAGGAGCGGCCGGGAATGTAGGGCGTGCCGGGGCCTTCGTACAGCATGTGGGACACCCAGGAGACGGGGCCGCCGGGTTGGAAGGAGACACGGCCTTCGGCGCTGTTGTGGGCGGGGTCGTTCCAGTTCATGTAGACGCTGCCGGAGACGTCGCCCTGCCAGCCGTTGATCCAGTCGATCTCGGCGTAGGCCCACGAGCAGGACGGGATCCAGCCCATGTACAGGTATCCGATGGTGCTCCATGGGCTGTTGTACTTGGAGACCTGCACGGGGGTGGACGGGCCGAGCATGATTCGCTGCCCGTTAGGGTCGCAGCCCGCGGCGTGGGCGGAGGCGGTGGGGGCGGCAGCGGTGAGCGCGGTGGCGGCGACGAAGGTTGCGGCCGCGATGGCGACGGACCGGCGGGTGGCGCGGCGGACGGACATACGTGACCCCCAAGGGGAGGCGAGGGTGGCCGTGGCGATGGAGCGGCGCATCTTGCGGAGCTTGACCATGCGACTGGTCTCCTGACTGTGCGGGCGGCTTGCATGGCTGGACGAGGGGTCGCCCGGGACATTGCACCGTGCGTCTGGACGCCCCGTCCAACAATTCGGTCCAGAGCCGAATCGTCGTGGGCCGGGTGCCCGTCGCGGCGCTCAAGCTGTGGCCCAGCGTCTCCCCATGATGGTCCGAGCGGCTATGCCCTGTGCGCGCAGTAGGGACGCGCACCTCTGCCGCAGGGTCGTGGACCCGCACCCGCCGTACCTTGGACTGCCGGCAGAGCGTGGCACATCGCCGCCTGGTGTCCAGGTGCGCTGGTCCGCGGGAGGCAGTGGCTGCCGCGCGTGATCCGTGTCTCAACGGGGCCGGGTGTCATTGCCTATGCAACTCGTTGCATAGCAGGATGCGGACATGGCCCTCGAGCACGCGATCCTCGTCTCCCTGCTGGAACAGCCCGGCTCCGGGTACGAGCTGGCGCGCCGCTTCGACCGCTCCATCGGCCGTTTCTGGACTGCCACCCATCAGCAGATCTACCGGGTGCTGCGCCGGATGGAGACGGACGGCTGGATCGCCGCCGAGGAGGTCGCTCAGGACGGTCGGCCCGATAAGAAGGTCTACTCCGCCGCCGGTCCGGGCGGGGCGGCCCTGGCCTCCTGGCTGCGCGAGCCCGTCGAACCGGAGACCGTCCGGCATGAACTCGCCGTCAAGATCCGCGCCGCCGCCTTCGACGACCGGGCCGCGTTGACCTCACTGATCTCCGAGGTCGAGCGGCACCGCGAAAGCCATGCCGCACTGCTGGCCCGCTACCTCACAGGTGAGCAGCGCGACTTCCCCGAACTGACCTCGCTCTCCGCCCAGCAGGAGCTGCAGCACGTGGTACTGCGCGGCGGCATCGAGTACGAGCGGATGACCCTCGCCTGGCTGGACGACGTGCTCGCCACGTTCCACCGACTCGCCAACTGACCTTCATTCAACTGGAGTTGACATGCTCTTCAACCCGCGCACCTACGACCCCGTGCAGTTCGACGAGCGCACCCGCCGGCTGCTTCGCGCCACCGTCGACTGGTTCGAGTCGCGCGGCAAGAAGGCACTCATCGACACCTACGTCGACCGCGCCTGGTACGGCGACTTCCTCGAATTCGCGGCGAAGGAGGGGCTGTTCGCGGAGTTCCTCACCCCCGCCTCCGCAGACGGCTCGAAGCGCTGGGACACCGCGCGGATCGCCGAGCTGAACGAGATCCTCGGCTTCTACGGCTTGGGCTACTGGTACACCTGGCAGGTCACCATCCTGGGCCTCGGGCCGGTCTGGCAGAGCGAGAACGAGGCGGTGCGGGCGCGTGCCGCCAAGCTCCTGACGGAGGGTCATGTCATGGCCTTCGGTCTCTCCGAGCGGACGCACGGCGCAGACATCTACTCGACCGACATGATCCTCACCCCGGACGGCGAGGGCGGCTTCACCGCGAGCGGCTCCAAGTACTACATCGGCAATGGCAACGTCGCCGGCCTGGTCTCGGTCTTCGGCCGCCGCTCGGACGTCGAGGGTCCGGACGGCTACGTCTTCTTCGCCGCCGACAGCCGGCACGAGGCATACCACCTGGTGAAGAACGTGGTGAACTCGCAGATGTACGTGAGCGAGTTCCGCCTCGACAGCTACCCGGTGCACGTGGAGGACGTGCTGCACACCGGCAAGGCGGCCTTCGACGCCGCGCTGAACACCGTCAACGTCGGCAAGTTCAACCTCTGCACCGCGTCCATCGGCATCTGCGAGCACGCGATGTACGAGGCCGTCACGCACGCACACAACCGGGTGCTGTACGGCCGAAAAGTCACCGACTTCCCGCACGTGCGCCGCGAGTTGACCGACGCATACACCCGCCTCACGGCGATGAAGCTGTTCAGCGACCGCGCTGTCGACTACTTCCGCTCCGCCTCGCCTGACGACCGCCGTTACCTGCTCTTCAACCCGATGACCAAGATGAAGGTCACCACCGAGGGCGAGAAGGTCATCGACCTGATGTGGGACGTCATCGCGGCCAAGGGCTTCGAGACGGACACCTACTTCGACAAGGCCGCGCGCGACATCCGCGGCCTGCCGAAGCTGGAGGGCACGGTGCACGTCAACCTCGCCCTGATCCTCAAGTTCATGGCGAACTACCTCTTCGACCCGGCCGAGTACCCCGCCGTGCCGAGCCGCCTCGACCCGGCCGACGACACCTTCCTGTTCCAACAGGGCCCGGCCCGGGGCCTGGGCGCGATCCGCTTCCACGACTGGCGCACCGCCTACGACGCGCACGCGCACCTGCCCAACGTGGCCCGCTTCCGCGAGCAGGCGGACGGCCTGTGCACGCTCCTCCTCACCCATGCGCCGAGCGAGGCCCAGCAGCAGGACCTGGACTTCCTGCTGGAGATCGGCCAGCTCTTCGCCCTGGTGGTCTACGGCCAGCTGGTACTGGAGCAGGCCGAGTTGACCGGCACAGACGCCGACCTGCTGGACGAGATCTTCGACGTCCTGGTGCGTGACTTCTCCGCGCATGCCACCGAGCTGCACGGCAAGAGCTCAACAACCGACGAGCAGGCCACCTGGGCGCTGGCCCACGTCCGCCGCCCGGTCTCGGACGCCGGGCGCGCGGCCCGGGTCTGGACACAGGTAGAGGCGCTGTCCGGCGCGTACGTCATGCAGCCGTAAGGCTCGTCCGTTGAGGGGGGAGCCGCCGGCGCGGCACCCCCTCAACGGACGAAGTCGCGGTGCGCATCAGGTCGCAGGCCACCTCGCCCGGGGTTGCACCTGCCCGGCTACCACCGCAGATGTGGCCCTTGCCCTATTGACGCGTCGTTGATGTGACTCTGACGCCCGCCCTCTCGCCCGGGGCTCCTGCCGGCCGGGTCGACCGAGTCGGACGGCCTTGCCGGGGTTGTGGATCGTTGGGTCAGTTGACTGCACTAACTCAGGCCACGGCTCGACTTGGAGGCGGTGCGTCAGGAGCATCTGGGCATGTCGTTGTCGCATGAGTTCTCCCGGGTACATCGAGATCTGATGGATGGCCGTGTACGGCTGTCGAGGATCGGGGCGGTTGCTGCTGGTACGTCGGTGTCGTTGCCGTGGCTGGTGGTGGATGGTGCGGGGCGTGAGGTCGAGCCGGTCAGCAGCTATCTGCGGGACCGTCTGCTGGGGGACGTGAGTCCGTTGACTTGCCGGAGTTACGCGTACGACCTGCTGCGCTGGTTCCGGGTGCTGTGGACCGTGGACGTCGGATGGGAGCAGGCCACGGAGGCGGAGGCAGCCGCGATGGTGGGCTGGCTGCGGTGTGCCCGCAATCCGCAGCGGCACAGATGTCGTGAGGGCGGGTCCCCTCCCGGGTCGGTGAATCCGACAACCGGCAAGCGGGTCCTGGCAGCGGGGTATGCCCCGGCGACGATCGCGCACAGCCTGTCGGTGGTGCACGGCTTCTATGCCTTCCACCTGCACTTCGGACGTGGGCCGGTGCTCAACCCGGTGCCGGAGAATCGGGCCCGCCGCGCGACGCTAACGCACCGGTCGCCGCTGGAGGTTCCCGGTCGGCATCGTCGGGGCCGTCTGCGTCCGAAGGTTCCAGTCCGTCAGCCGCGGGCGATTCCCGATGCTCAGTGGGAGGAGTTGTTCGCATACATGCGGTGCGCCCGGGATCGGGCGCTGTTGGCCTGCTACGTATTCTCCGGGGCGCGGGCCACCGAACTGCTGGGTGTTGGGCTTGCCGATATCGACTGGCAGAAGGGCCAGTTGTGGTCGTCTCCAAAGGGACCCGGGACCGTCAGCCAGTGCCTGTGTCTCCCGAGGCGCTGGCCTACCTGGCGGCCTACCTCGACGACGTCGGCTTGCCTGATGACGGCGGGCTGATCTGGCGCACTCGCCGCGGCGAGACGCGTCCGCTGACCTACTGGGCAGCCCGGCGGATTCTCCAGCGGGCGACGGAGCAGCTGGGCATGAACTGGACGCTGCATGACGCGAGGCACACGGCAGCGACCCGGTTCGCCCGGGACCCGGAGATGACTCTGGCGGAGGTGCAGACGATCCTTCGGCACGCGCATGTCACCACCACGGCCCTCTACACCGTGGTGGGCCTGGACGATCTGGTCGACAAGCTCGCCGAGCACTACGGGCGCCCGGCCCAGCCGGCCGCGTGGTCCCAGCAGTACGACCCGCAGGACGTGGCGGTGGTGTTCGGTGCCCGGTAGTCAGGCTGGCAACAGTGCCCGGGTGAAGGGCCCGACCACCGGACGAGTACGCCGTCATTCGCTGGAGATCTACGAGCGGGACTTCAGCTTCAAGCCGACTGCGGTGGAGCCCACGCCTCCGCCGAGGCCCGTCCATCCGCCCCGGCCTCTGGGCGAGTTGTCGACCGCTTCCATCGAGGACATCGCAGATTTGGCCGGGACGGTCCTCGGGATCGGCTCCGGTGTCGCGAAGTGGACGACGGAGATGCAACGGCTGCTGGAACACCTGCAGGAGTTCCCCGGCGACACATGGCAGGAGCGGTGGGAAGCGGCCGGACTCAACGAGTGGGGAACGCCAGGCCCAGCAGCTCTACCAGGGCCGCAGCAGGGCGATCAAGAGCACCATGAACACCTCTGCGGGCCACGCTTTCGCAATGCGCCTGATCCAGCCGTCGCTGCTGGCCTTCCGCTCCTACCGCTTCTCCCACTACCTGCGGTGGTTCCGCACCATCGCCAAGGACCCGGTGCTGGAGGAGTTCTGCGAGCGGACCCTGTCGCTGAACGTGAGCCGCCAGTCGATTCGGCGGGCCCAGTTCGACGTGATCGTCCCGTTGACCGTCTTCGGGATCGACATCGCCGACCTGACGCCGGAGGCCCTGCTCTTCTACGCGACGGAGTCCAGGAAGTACGGCGTCACGGCCGGTGAGGCGGGCGGGGACGGCTGTTTCGCCGCCACTCAAGCCTGGCCGATCCTCTCCAACATGGGGCACTTCCCGGCCTCGACCCCAGGCACGCTGCGGGCCGCCGTGGTCAAGGGCCAACGTCCTGTCGCCGAACTCGTCGACAAGCACAAGGTCCGCAACCGGGGTGTTCGCGACCTGCTGATCCACTACATCAGCCGGCGCTCGGTCGAGGTCGACCACTCCACCCTCACCTCCCTGGTGACCAACCTCGTCCGGTTCTGGAAGGTGATCGAGGACTTCAACCCGGACCAGGCTGACCTGCGGTTGTCGCCCGAGGCGGTCACCCACTGGAAGGAGAGCCTGCTCGTCCGGCCGGACGGCAAGCCGCGGCTGCACGTCGAGGGCCCCTTCCTCGCGGTCCGCGCCTTCTATTTGGACCTGCACACCTGGGCGGTCGCAGAGCCGGAACGCTGGGCCCAGTGGGTGGCGCCCTGCCCGATCCGCGATGAAGACGTGCGCTGGTTCCATGTCCGCCGGCGCCGTGTCCAGGAGCGGATGGCCAACCGCACACGGGAACGCCAGCCGCTGCTGCCGGTCCTGTCCTAGCACGTCACTGATCAGTGGCAGCGGCAACGCACTGTGCTGGAGAGCGCCCGTGCGGTCGGGCTCGGTGAGCACTTCATTGTCGATGGGACCGAGTGGCAGCGCGTCTCCGCGAAGATCGACGCTGAACGCCGGGACCCGACGACCGCGCCGATCCGGGCGGTGAACCGGGTGACGGGGAAGTTGGTACAGCTCACGCACACCGAGAACCAGGCGTTCTGGCAGTGGGCGATTGTGGAGACGCTCCGGCTGGCCGGGCTGCGCGCCGAGGAACTGACCGAGCTGACTCACCTGAGCGTGCGCAACTACCAGCGCCCGAGCGGTGAAGTCGTCGCCCTGCTCGTGATCACGCCGTCCAAGAGCGACCGAGAACGGGTCATCCCGATGTCCGCAGAACTCTTCCACGTCATCGCCCAGATCATCCGCCGCCACATCAGCGCACGGCACCGTTCCGACCTGCGTCCGATACGACCTGCACGAAAAGGTCTGGAGCGAGCCGCTGCCCTACCTGTTCCAAAACGTGCACGCAGGGGGACTGCGGGCGATGTCCACCACGACGATGTGGCGGATGATCCGCCGGGCCGCGGAGGGACTGATCGACACCGACCCGCGGTTCGCCGAGGTGAAGTTCGCTCCCCACGACTTCCGCCGCCTTGTCTCTGCTTAGTTTGCGTGTGGCGATTGACTCTAACTGGGCTGATGGCCAGGGGGTTTGGGCTTTGCACTGAGCCGTGTGGTGTTTCTACTGTCAGCACCCATGATCCTGAGCTTCTTCTCATC
>NZ_JASISZ010000237.1 GCF_030063355.1 Streptomyces sp. PH10-H1 | reverse complement strand
GGGCTGCTCGCTCGCCGGGCGGGGCCGGGGCGCCGGCCGCTCGGCTGCGGCACCGGGCGCGCCGCGCGCCCCTCCGCCCGCACCGGCCGCGCCTGCCGCACGCGGGGTGCGGGCCGGGCGGGCGGGAGCCGGCGGGAGCTGACCCGTGAGCGGGCCCCACTCGTTCGGGTCGGGGACCCCCGGCGGGAGCCTCGTCCGGCGCTTGGGTCCGCCGTGCTCCGATTCGCCGGGCTCCTTGGCGCCGGGCCACGCCTTCGCCACGCGGGCGGCGAGGACGAAGTCCTTACGGAGCGGGTGCCCCTCGAACTCCTCGGGGAGCAGCAGCGGCACCAGGTGCGGGTGACCGGCGCAGTCGATGCCGAACATCTCGTGGGTCTCGCGCTCGTGCCAGCCCGCGCCCGCGAAGATGTCGGTGGCGGTCGGCAGCGCGGCCGCCGCATGCGGCACGGTGGTGGGGACGAGCAGGCGCCGCACCGCCCGGCCGTCGGCAGCGGTGCCGGGCAGCGACTCGAGGTGTGCGCTCACCCGGAAGCCCGT
>NZ_JASISZ010000236.1 GCF_030063355.1 Streptomyces sp. PH10-H1 | reverse complement strand
ACAAACTGGACCACGGGGCCTCTGCTCTCTCAGGAAGATCTTGGTCGATCCCCTGCATAGCAGAGGCCCCTCCTACATCTCTCCTACCCTTGACATCGCCAACGGGCCCTTAACTTCGTGGCATTGGTCGATCGACCTGGTCCGCTACCGCCTCTTCGGCAGCGACCTGCTTGGCTTGGAGACCGTGGCGTCCGTGAGCGGTGGGACACAGGCACCCCGGCGTGCGCGTCGGCAGGCGGTCGCACGGGCGGCAGCCGACGTCCCCGGTGCGTCGATGATCGAGGTGGCGAACGCGGTCGGTGAGGCGTTGTTCGGTCTCGGGGACGGCGTGAACTGCGTGGAGCGCAAGCAGTACCGGGCGTATCAGCGTCTGCGGAACTTCGCCTGCGTCTGTCCGCCTCAGCGGAGCAAGCTCCTGGTCTACCTGAAGGTTGACCCGAAGCACGTCGACCTCGTTCCCGGCTTCACCCGGGACGTGTCCGGGCTTGGCCACCACGGGACGGGTGAACCGTTCCGGGTTTGATCGAGGCTCGATCTTTTGGAAGGATCGAGTCCGTTATGGCGAAGCAATATCCGAAGGAGCTCAAGGAGCGGGCCGTGCGTCTGGTCCTGGAGACTCGTGATCAGTAC
>NZ_JASISZ010000235.1 GCF_030063355.1 Streptomyces sp. PH10-H1 | reverse complement strand
GTGCTCGCGCTGGTCCACGGCTCAGGCTACGAGCGGATCGCCACGCCCGGATGCTCTGACCGTACGATCCGACGCCGCGTCAAGGAGTGGGCTGGGCAGGGCATTGCCGAACAGGTGCATGCCCTCACCCTGGAGGCGTACGACCGCATGATCGGTCTCGGACTGGGTGAGATCTCGGTGGACGGCTGTATCACCAAGGCCCCGTCCGGCGGGGAGAAGGCGGGACGGTCGCCGGTCGACCGCGGCAAGCAGGGATTGAAGCGCTCCGTCGCCTCCGACGCCTGCGGCGTTCCACTGGGGATCGTGTCCGACGGGGCGAACCGGCACGACTCGCCCCTGCTAGGACCGACCCTGGAAGCGGCGAAGGAGCAGGTCGGTGCGCTGCCGGAAACGGTCAACGTCAACCTTGACCGAGGCTACGACAGCCTCAAGTCACGCGAGCTGATAGCGGAGTTGGGCTTCACAGCCGAGATCGCACGCAAGGGTGTGCCGGCACCGATCCAGGCCGGCAAACGCTGGGTGGTCGAGCGCACCCACTCGTGGATGAACGCCTACGGCAAGCTCCGGCGTTGCACGGAAAGGAGCGGCAGCGTCGTCGACTTCTACCTCTACCTCGCCGCAGCCCTCGTCACGCTCCGTATGCTGATTCGCCGAGCGACGAGCCGCTATCGCTGGGACGGCCGCCCCACCACCCGGCGGCTCAAGTGATCCATTTGCCGGTCGGTCTAA
>NZ_JASISZ010000234.1 GCF_030063355.1 Streptomyces sp. PH10-H1 | reverse complement strand
AACTCATCGGCAAAACCACCCCGCCGGACGATCTACACCCCAGACTGCCGCCCACGACCAGCACGAGCACCCCGAAACGGGGTCACGCCACCCCTGTTGACCAGCCACTTCAAGATGGCGCAGCCACCTGTACTGCGCGCCGCCTCGACGTTGTCCGAGAAGTCATCAACGAAGAGGCAGTCCTCAGGGACGCGGTGCGCGACTACGTCGTGAGGCATCTGGGCGATCCGGAAGCGTCGCTGGTCATCGGCGACACCCAGGCGCAGAAGAAGGGCGCCATGTCGGTCGGGGTAGCCTTCCGGCACTGCGGGCTGGACGGGGATGTCCGCAACTGCCAGACCATGGTCATGCTCACCTACGCCACCGGGGCCGGGCACGCGTTCATCGACCGCCGCCTGTATCTGCCCAAGGAGTGGACGCAGGACCGGGAGCGGTGCCGCGCGGCTGGCATCCGCGACGACGTCGCCTTCGCCACCAAGCCCGGGCAGGCCATCGCCATGCTTGAGCAGGCGGTCGCCGCCCAGGTGCCGTTCGCCTGGGTGCTGGCCGATGCCGGCTACGGCCGCGACCCGCAGTTGCGGGCGTGGTGCCACGAACAGAAGCTGCCCTACGTGTTCGGCGTCCCCGTCGACCTGCCGCTTCACGGCGCGCCCGGCAAGAAGCGCCAGCCGGCCGTGAAGCGAGCCGAGGACCTCCTTCACTACGCGAAGGCCCGTGACCAGTGGGAACGTCGCTCCTGCGGCTTCGGCTCCC
>NZ_JASISZ010000233.1 GCF_030063355.1 Streptomyces sp. PH10-H1 | reverse complement strand
GTGGGTGGGTGGGGCGAGATGATGTTCGGCATGACCGAGGCCGGCACCATCACCGTCACCGCCCGCGTCGCGTACGGCACCAAGCGGCAGCTCGCCGACATGCGGCCGCTGTTCAAGGCCGAGCGGGCCAGGGCGCGGGCGCTGTCGACGTCGGCACAGTGGAACTGGGACGGACTTCCCGGCCGGGAGGCCGCGGCAAAGCGAGCGCAGTGGGCGATGTACCGGGCGCACCTGCGCGAGGCCGGCGAGTTGGCCGACACGTTGGACGGGCTGGTGGCGTTCGGGGTACGGACCGAGCTGGCGGCGCTCGGCTGGGACCGGGACTGGCCGATGCTGCCGGCGCAGGCGAAGAACCCGGGCCGCTGGCCCGGCACCCGCGACGGCGGCTGGCCCGAGCGGGTGACGGTGCGCCTCGCGGCCGGACTGGTGAACCAGGTGCTGGCCGCGTGCTGGCACACCAGCGCCGACGCGATCGGGAAACTGCGGGACTGGCGCGACAAGCACCCGGACATGCTGCCGACAAGGCCGTTCCGCTACCCCGCCGAAGACGCGGCGCTCGCCGAGTACGAAGAACTTGCAGCGCAGGTGACACCGGCCGGGGACATCTGGCGTGCAGCAGTGCAGCACGCCGTCGCTGCAAGGCCCGTCATTGACCTGTGCCAGCGAAGATGGGTCGTTTGCCACCGAAGTTGGACCAACGCTAGTTTGTGACAGCGAAGTTGGGCTGGTGGGGAAAGTGTCAGGCGGGGGATGTGGTGGGGGCACCTGTCCGCGCA
>NZ_JASISZ010000232.1 GCF_030063355.1 Streptomyces sp. PH10-H1 | reverse complement strand
GTCGACCTGCCGCTTCACGGCGCGCCCGGCAAGAAGCGCCAGCCGGCCGTGAAGCGAGCCGAGGACCTCCTTCACTACGCGAAGGCCCGTGACCAGTGGGAACGTCGCTCCTGCGGCTTCGGCTCCCAGGGCGAGAGGCTCTACGACTGGACCAACTGGACCGCCTTCGCCGTCGAGATGAAGGACGAGTCCCCGGCCGAGGGGCACGCGCACTGGCTTGTCCTGCGCCGGTCCCCGCACCCCAACCGGCGGGGCAAGGACGGTGAACTGCGCCGCGAGATCGCCTACTTCCTCGCCCACGCCCCCGCCGACGCCACGATCAGCGAGATCATTGCCCGGGCCGGCGGCCGATGGCAGATCGAGGAAGACAACGAGATCAACAAGCAGCTCGCCGGACTCGCCCAATACCAGGTCCGCAAGTGGACGCCCTGGCACCGGCACGTCACGGCCTGCATGCCCGCCACCGCCTTCCTAGCCGTCCAGCACGCCGCCCTCCCCGACACCGGGCCTGACCCCACGGCGGGAAAAGCCCAGGCCACGACCGGGAACGAGGCCGCCGTCTGATTCCCGGACCACTGCTGCGGCCCTCCGTCCACACCGTCCGGCACTGCCTGGCCGCCACCCGCTTCAACCCCCACCACCCCGTCGAGACCATCCTGGCCTGCGAGTTCTGGCACCGACTCCATCAGACGCGCGCCCAGGTCAGCCACTACCGACGTCGCGGAGACCCCCTGCCGCCCGGGCTGCACGCCTGGAAACACCACCAGCCGATCCCACCCATCACCCACCCTCAAGATCTCCGGCTGTAGTAC
>NZ_JASISZ010000231.1 GCF_030063355.1 Streptomyces sp. PH10-H1 | reverse complement strand
GTCGGGCATGTGGAGAAGTGGCAGCTGGCCCTGGACATGCTCGATGAGACCCGCTCGTGGGGCATCGAGGTGCCGCTGGCCATCGCGGACGCCGGATACGGCGACGCCGCCGCGTTCCGGCACGGGGTGCAGGCCCGCGGCCTGAACTACGTGGTCGGGATCTCCACCACACTGTCGGCCCAGCCCGAAGGCGCGGTGCCGGCGACCGAGCCGTACTCCGGGACGGGACGCCCGCCGGTGGCGAAGTACCCCGACAAGCCACAGTCGGTGAAACAGCTGGTCATCGCGGCGGGCCGCACAGCTGCACGTCCGGTGCAATGGCGGGAGGGCTCCCGGCCCGGCACCGGCCGCACCGGCCGCAAGCGCATGTACTCCCGCTTCGTGGCCCTGCGGGTCCGGCCTGCTGGACGCGAGGTCCGCCAGAGCGCCGACGGCCCGGAGCTTCCCGCGTGCTGGCTGCTGGCCGAGTGGCCCGCACGCGAGAGCGAGCCGGTCCAGTTCTGGCTGTCCGACCTACCCGCCGAAACCCCTCTGACCACCCTGGTCCGCCTCGCCAAGCTCCGCTGGCGCATCGAGCACGACTACCGCGAGATGAAGCAAGCCCTGGGCCTGGCCCACTTCGAGGGCCGGACCTGGAACGGCTGGCACCACCACGTCACCCTCGTCTCCGTCGCGCACGCCTTCTGCACCCTGCAACGACTCGCCCATGCCCCAAAAGACGCGGCGCCAGCCTGAGCCTCTACCAAATCGTCCGCGAGTTGCAGACCCTCCTCGCCACCTGGACCGGCGCCTGCCCCACCTGCCACCGCAACATCCCCATACCGGCACCAACCTGACCAAGCACTACT
>NZ_JASISZ010000230.1 GCF_030063355.1 Streptomyces sp. PH10-H1 | reverse complement strand
CTCGTCACGCTCCGTATGCTGATTCGCCGAGCGACGAGCCGCTATCGCTGGGACGGCCGCCCCACCACCCGGCGGCTCAAGTGATCCATTTGCCGGTCGGTCTAAGTGATCGGTCAGCGTGGCGGTTGAGCTGGGCCATCAGCTCGCGGGCGGCGGCGAGGTCGTCGCCCTGATCCTCGAGCTTGAGTTCCAGGTCGATGACCTGCTGTTCGAGGGTGGTGATCTGGACCTGGAGCTGTTCGATGTCATCGGGTCCGCCAATGCTGGCCTCGCGCCAGACCTGCTCGCCCAGGACTACGCTGGGCCAGGCTTCGAGGTGCCGGATGCGTGCGGCAAGGCGGGCTGTGCGGCGACTCGGCCCACCGCACCGTTTGGCCAGGTCAACGGGTTGTGTCATCAACCCTCCCATGCCCGAGACAACGAGCGGAACTTGGCCGTGGTTTGGGCATAGCGCTGGCGGTCACCGTGTATGGCTGGTTGCGTGGCCGGCCGCGCCCCCTGGGATAGCCGGCGACCTGGTGCTGAGGCTCGCTTTGCGTTCGCTACCCGTGATCTGTGCCTGGCGGGTGCCGGTGCCGTGGGCGAGGTTGTCGGCGAGGTTGGCCAGTAGCGAGCTCGGGGTGTGCGGGGATGCCGTGAGGGTCCAGGTGGGTCGGTCGGGGATTGGGCCGGCCCAGATGGTCCAGGTGGCGAGGTTTCGCGTCGGGTGCTGGGCGGCGAAGGCTGAGAGCGGACAGCGCAAGATCCTTGTAGGCGGACATTTTGGATCCCGCTTGGCGGACAGCTGATCTCCCTGTCGGTACGGCCGTTCGTGTGCTTTCGAACCCAGGTACCGAACTGGTGATCCCTC
>NZ_JASISZ010000022.1:30617-95730 GCF_030063355.1 Streptomyces sp. PH10-H1 | reverse complement strand
GGACGGTCCGCAGATCCCCGGTGTGGTCGGCGGCGGCGACGAGCAGCAGCAGCTGGGTGGCGGGCGGCAGATGGCTGACCCTGCCGTGGAACGCCATGTGCAGCCGACTGGTGAGCGGCAGCGCGCCGGGCCGGAATCTGCCGTCCGGCCGCTCCGCCCGGAAGGCGAGCGGCAGTTCCAGCAGGGCCAGCGGATTGCCCTGGGCCTCGGTGAGGACGCGGTAGCGGATCGTGGAGGTCAGCTCGCCGCCGTGCACCGCGAGCAGGGCGCCCGCCGACTCGGCTGTCAGCCCGCGCAGCCGCAGTTCCGGCAGTCCGGGTGCGGGGAACGTGCCTTCCCCGTCGCGGGCCGCGAAGACCAGGGCGATGCCCTCGGCGTCGAGCCGCCGGGCGGCGAACATCAGCGCGTCGGTCGAGACCCGGTCCAGCCACTGCGCGTCGTCCACGACGCACAGCAGCGGCCCGTCGCCGGCGTGGGCCGACAGCAGGGACAGTACGGCGAGTCCGACGAACATCGGATCCGGTGCCGCCGCGACGGTCGTCCCGAACGCCGCCTCCAGCGCCAGCCGTTGGGGTTCGGGAAGCGCGCCGACCGCTCCCATCGCGGGACGGAGCAGCAACTGGAGCCCTGCGAAGGGCAGTTCGGCCTCAAACTCGATGCCGGAGCCGCGTACCACGGTCATTCCGGCGGCGGCCGTGACCGTGTGGTCGAGCAGCGCCGTCTTCCCGATGCCGGCCTCACCGCGCAGGACCAGCACCCCGCTGCGGCCGTCCCTGGCGCCGGCCAGCAGATCCCCGATGGCCGACTGTTCCGCCGCGCGCCCGTGCAACATGCTCCGCACGCTAGCCGACGGTCCGGCCGCCGCTGACGCCGCGGGACCCTTCCAGGCCCCGCCGTATGGCGGTCTCCACCGGGCAGTAGGCGCCGTTGGAACGCTCCAGCTCGTAGCGGACCGCCGGATACAGCGGGGGCTGGGCCATGAACCGGGGGCGGGTGCCGTGGTGCGGCCGGGCCGCGTGCACCAGGAAGGGATGGCAGAGATAGACGTCCCCTGGTCCGCCGGTGGCCAGGGCGACCGGCCGGTGCGCGCTCACCTCGTCGATCCGCGCGGCGATCTCCAGGGTGGAGGCCCCCGCCTCGCCGAACGGCTCGAGGACCGGCGGGACGTCCAGGTGCGATCCGACCCTGATGCGGGTCGGCGCGTCGTCGGGACCCGTCTCGGTGAAGAGGAACAGCATCAGCAACGCCCGGTCCCGGGACCTGAGGTTGGCGTAATACCACTGGGCGCCCTCGGGGAGGTAGCTGCCCTCGATGTGCCAGCCGGCGTCGTCCGGCTCCTCGGTGTGCGGGAAGCGGAGCGGGAAGGACCCCAGCGAGGGCCGGGGTACCCAGCGCCCGGGACCGACCAGATGGTCGAAGGCGTCATGCAGCACCGGGGTGTTGGCGGCAGCGACGAAGGGCGCGTCCGGCATGTCGGACACCCAGTGCACCGGCCGGGTCCAGGAGGACGGATCATCGGGGTCGGTGCCGGTCCTCGCCCAGAGCAGGTCGGCGCAGGCCTGTGCGGTGTCCTCGGAGAAGGCCCGTTCGATCTTGATGAAGCCGCTGTCGAGGAACCGGTCGATCGTCGTAGCGTCCACTCGGCCATCCTCACCGCTACTGGGTGGCGGGCGCCAACGGGTTTCCGGCCGGGATGATGAGCTCTTGGAGCGCGGGGATCGTCACCGCGCGGCTCAGGCGCTGGGGACCGTCCGGTGGATCTGCTGGAGGAAGGCGGCGTTGTCCGGCGTCTGCCGGATCCGGTCGAGCAGCACTTCGAGGGTCTGCTGGGTGTCCCTGGACTGCAGGGCACGGCGCAGGCCGCGCACGGCCGCCAGTTGGGCGGCGGGCAGCAGCAGCTCTTCGCGCCGGGTGCCCGACGGGGTCACATCGATGGCCGGGAAGATCCGCTTCTCGGCGAGGGAGCGGTCCAGCCGCAGTTCCATGTTGCCGGTGCCCTTCAACTCCTCGAAGAAGTAGTCGTCGGCGCGGGAACCGGTGTCGACGAGCGCGGTCGCGAGGATGGTCAGCGAGCCGCCCTCCTCGGCGCAGCGTGCGGCGCCGAAGAGCCGCTTGGGCGCCTGCACGGCGGCGGAGTCGACGCCACCGCTGAGGGTGCGGCCGTTGCCCGGTGCCGCGTTGTTGTGGGCGCGGCACAGCCGGGTGATCGAGTCGAGAAGCACCACCACGTCCTGGCCGAGCTCGACGAGCCGCTTGGCCCGTTCGATGGCGAGCTCGGCGAGCGCGATGTGCTCCTTGGCCGGGCGGTCGAACGTGGAGGCGAGTACCTCGCCGCGTACCGACCGGCGCATGTCGGTGACCTCCTCAGGGCGTTCGTCGAGAAGGACGACCATGAGGTGGCATTCGGGATGGTTGACGGCGACGGCGTTGGCCAGGCTCTGCAGCAGCAGGGTCTTGCCGGTCTTGGGCGGGGCCACGATGAGCCCGCGCTGGCCCTTGCCGACGGGCGCGACGAGATCGACGAGCCGGGTGGTCAGGGCGCCGGGCGAGGTCTCCAGCCGCAGCCGCCGGTTCGGATGGACGGGGGTGAGATCGGCGAAGTGCGGACGGCGGCCCAGTGCGCCGGCCTCGCGGCCGTTGATCCGGTCGAGGCTGCCGAGGGCACGCGGCCGCTCGGTGACGCCTTCGACGAGGTCGCCCTTGCGCAGGCCGTAGCGGCGGATCTGAGCGGCTGTCACCTGTACGTCGTCGGGCGCCGGGTGGTAGCCCTTGGCGCGCAGGAAGCCCTGGTTGCCGACGATGTCGAGGATGCCGGTGACCGGCGTGGGGAGGGTGCCGCGGGTGGTGCGGACAGGGGGGTGTTCGAGTGTGGTGGTCATGCGGGGTCCTTTCACGGACATACCAAAGAAGGGTCCCGGCGGGGGCGGAGCGAGGGAGCGGACGTGTCACGCACCACAACTGGCTTGCCGACCCGCGAGGGAGAAGGAAGGAGAATCAATGCCGGGCGGCCGGTCCTGGAGGGACGGATTTCGCCACAGCGGGGGATGGAACAAGCACCGGCGCCGAGAGCGGCGTACTCGAGTGCTGTTCGCACTGTAGCACGCCGCTTCGGGTGGTCGGGGAAATCGGTCGGGTAGAACGGTCCGGAATGCCTGTGCGCCGCGTCGGGGCGGACCCGGTGCGGTCAGCGGGCGCGGAGGTATCTGCGGCGGGCGAACACGGTCCCGGCGGTGGCCGCCAGCGCGGCGCCTCCGGCGGCCGACCAGCCGATCCAGGACAGACCGGTATCAGGGGCGGGCACCGCGGTCATCACGGGCGCCAGTGCGGCGGCCGTCGGCCGCACCCTTGGCGCGGAGGCGCGGGTCGCGGTGTTGAGCGTGCCGACGGACCCGGTCCGTCCGGCGGCGGCGAAACCCCAGTCCAGCAGGGCGCGCGCCTCCCGGTACACGGCCTGCGGCTGGCCTGACTGCGGGTTCATCACCGTCGCGATCAGCGTGCGGTCCCCGCGCCGGGCTGCGGTGATCAGGGTGTTTCCCGCGTTGGTGGTGTAGCCGTTCTTCACCCCGATGAGCCCCGGATACCTCCCCAGGCCGTCGGCTCCGGTCAGCAGGCGGTTGGTGTTCTGGATCTGGAACGGCGGCATCGCATGGCCCCGCGGGTCCTCCCCGCCGGGGAACATGGCGGTGGCGGTGCTGGTGTATCCGGTGAAGTACGGGGAGGCCAGACCGGCGCGGGCGAAGAGCGTCAGATCGTAGGCGGACGAGACCTGGCCGGGGGCGTCGTACCCGTCGGGGGAGATCACCTCGGTGTCGTCGGCGCCGAGCATCTCCGCCTTGGCCTGCATCTGGGCGACGGTCAGGGACACCGAACCGTTCATCCGGGCGAGTACATGGACGGCGTCGTTGCCCGAGCTGAGGAACACGCCCCGCCACAGATCGGCCACCGTGTACGTCTGTCCCGCCTGCACCCCCACCCGACTGCTGCCCTCGCCGATGCCCTCCAGCTCGGCGTCGCTCACGATGTGGTTGGTCTCCTGCGGGAACCGGGGCAGCACGGTGATGGCGAAGAGGGTCTTGAGGGTGCTGGCCGGCGGCAGCCGCAGATGCGCGTCCTTGGCCGCCAGCACCTCTCCGGTGCGCGCGTCGGCCACGACCCACGACAGGGCCGACAGGTCATCGGGCGGCTCGGGTGATCCGTCCCTCGGCAGGACGTGCAGCCCCGGACTCTTCAGCGCCACCCCGGCGGCGACGGCCCGCGCCGGCGCGGGCCGGGGCGCGGGTCCGTCGTCCCCGTTGGCCAGGGCCGGGACGGCGGGGCAGCTGACGGTCAGACAGACGGCGGTGAGCACCGTCACGCGGGACCAGAGGGACGGGGTACGGGCCGGGCCGGAGGCAGTCATGATGCAACGTTAGGAACGCTTCGGCCCGTACGGCGCGGTGACCTGCTCCAAACGGTGGACGGGACAGGTTATGCGGCCTCAGAAACCCGTTTGCACAGCGGATCTGACCGGGTGCCGGCGGCTGCCCGGATGCCGCGCGCCTTCGCCAGCTCGGCGTTGAAATGTGCGCCGGTGAGCAGCGCGATATGGGACACCCACAGCCAGACCAGGAAGACCACGGTGCCGGCCAGCGACCCGTACAGCCGGTTGTACGTCCCGAAGAGGGAGACGTAGAGGGCGAATCCCACCGAGGAGAGCAGCCACAGCACGACGGCCAGCGCGCCACCCGGCGCCATGACGCGCAGCGGCCGGAATCCGGCGGGTCCTGAGCGGAACAGGATCAGCACCAGGACCGTCGCCAGGCACAGCAGCAGCGGCCATTTCAGCGCGTTCCAGCTGGCCAGCGCCGCGGCGTCCATGCCCAGCAGCTGCCCGGCGCGACGGGCCAGCCGGCCCGTCGCCATCAGCGTGACCGCGCTGCAGACGAGCAGTGTGAGCAGCACCAGGGCGGTGATGACGATGCGGGGCGCGGTCCGCCAAGCGGGCCGGTGGTCGCTCACGCCGTACATCGAGTGCAGTGCGCGCCGGAACACGGCGAGGTAGCTGGAGGCGGACCACACCGCCCCCACGGTGCCGCTCACGGCCAGGAACCAGGCGGCGGAGTGCTCCTGTGCCATGTCCTTCATGGTGCTCGCGACGAGCTGCCGCGATGCGGCCGGCACCACGCCCGAGACCTGGCCGATCAGATCACTCGTCGTGGAGGTGCCGAGCAGGCCGATCACGGAGACCGTCACCAGGAGGGTGGGGAACAGGGCGAGCATGGCGTAGTAGGTGAGGGCCGCCGCCCGCTCGGAGGCGTCCTCGTCCCAGGCGGCGACGGCCGCGTCGCGCAGCGCGGCCAGGAACACCCGCGGGCGCCGGGCCGCCGGGGCGGACGCCGCGGCTACGCGGCCCGGGGGCCCCACGGTGGGCAGGGCCTGCTCGTCGGTCATTGCGGCTCCTCGTCGAACTGTGTGCGCCCGTTCCGGCGCGGTGATTGAAGGACCGATTGCGGGCAAGAAGCAGAGATGACCGGTCAGTTGTGGCCAGCGCATGATCCTCCCGTGTGTTCGGGAGGCTCGGAGAAGCTCGGGAAAGGAAGTCCGGATGCTTGCCATCGCCGCAGCTGTCGTGTTCGCGGTCGCCTTCATCATCAACGCGACCGAGACCTCGACGGACATCGTATTCACACCAGGGAGCCTGCAGCTCGTGGGGCTCGTACTGGTCGCACTGCACCTGGCCGGACTCGGTTCCGGATGGGCGGTTCCCAGCCGCCGCAGGCGCCGCCGCTGACCCGCGCGGAACCGCGCCGGGGCAGCACCGGCGAGTGGCGGGCGGGGCGGAGGGCGGCGCAGTGGGGTATTCCGGCACGCATGGAACCCGGCCGCTTGGGCAGGGGCCGGAGAGGACGAGCACGTGACCGCTGCTGAGGCAGAAGGGGCTTACCCGACATGCTGGATGTGCTGACCGTTGTGACGGAGCCTTTGTACCGCTCGGCCCGTTACGACGGCCGGAACGGCAGCATCGCCGCCGCTCGCGACATGGCCGCCGCGTTCCTCCGCGACCTCGCCCCGCACCGCAACGCCCCGGTACCCGAGCACCGTGTCCAGGATGTGCTGCTGGTCGTGAGCGAGCTGGTGACCAATGCGGGACGCTACGCGCCGGGGCCGTGTGTGATGGACCTGAGCTATGTCGGCGGGGGCGTGGAGGTCTCGGTCTGGGACACCAGTGCCGAGCTGCCGCGGCGGTTCGCGCCCGACCCGTCACGTATCGGCGGCCACGGGATGGAGATCGTCGAGCGGCTGTGCCGGCGGGTCACGGCCGAGCGCGTGTTCAACGGCAAGCGGGTCCGGGCACACCTGGACGTGGACTGACCCGGGCGTCCGGGGGCACCGGAAGCCACGCGGGCCCGGCCGGCGTGGTGCGGGTCGCCGGCCGGGCCCCATGGGGCAGGTCAAGAGGCGTACGCCTCGAATTCGGACAGCTGAGCGGCGGGCCAGCCGGTGTTGCCGGTGAAGGTCAGCCGCAGATAGCGGGTGGTGGTTCCGGCGGGCAGTGTGACGGTGGCGCTGTTGCCGCTCGCCGGGTTGAAGGTGTAGTCCGCTGACGCCTTCAGGGTGCTCCAGGAGCTGTTGTCGGTGCTGCCGAGCACGCTGAGGGTCTGGGTGCGGGTGGCCCAGGCCGACGCCGGCGGGAGCTTCAGGACGATCCTGCCGGTCCCGGTCGCCGCGCCCAGGTCGACGGTCAGCGACTGCGGGAAGGCGTTGCTCGCGCTCTCCCAGTAGGTGCCGGAGTTGCCGTCATCGGCGTTGCGGGCCGCGTAGACATCACTGGTGCTGGTGGCGCTGATGTTCTTGCCGGCGGTCAGATTGCCATTGGCCGGCGGGGTGGTCGGGGGAGTGGTGGGAGGCGTCGTGGGCGGGGTGCCACCGGTGGAGCGGACCTCGAGCTCGGAGAGCTGGGCGGCGGGCCAGCCGGTGTTGGCCGAGACGGTCACCCGGACGTACCGCGCCGTTGCGGCGGTGAAGCCGGCGGTCACGCTGTCGCCGCTGCCCGGGTCGAAGGTGTACGCCTTCGGCGCGGCCAGCTGGCTGAAGTCCGTCCCGTCGGCGGAACCGAGGACCGCGATGGTCTGGGAGCGGGACCCCCAGCCCGGGGGCAGCTTGAATGTCACGCTGTCCACGCTCGTGGCCGCGCAGAGGTCGACGGTCAGCGACTGCGGGAAGGAGCCGTTGTTGCTCTCCCAGTAGCTGCCGGCGTTGCCGTCGACGGCGTTGGCCGCGGTGTAGCTCCCATTGGAGCTGGTGGCGGTGGCGGACTTGCCCTGAGCGAGATTGCCGGTGCCCGGAACGCAGGCCGGAGGCGTCGTCGGGGGAGTGGTGGGAGGCGTCGTGGGCGGAGTGGTCGGCGGGGTCGTGGGGCCCGACGGAATGCCGCCGTTGGTCCAGATCGGGGCGGGCCAGTTGCCGGTGCAGGTGGAATCGGTGTTCCAGCCGGAGTTCCCGCCGCCGTCGACGATCACGAAACTGGTGCCGACGCAGTTGTGGATCGGGGTGGCGGCCTGGCCGATGTGCTTGGCCGTCACGTTGGTGAACTTCATGTTGGCGGAGACCTGGGCCTGGATGGCGTAGGTGCCGGCGCCGTCGATGTTGACGTTGGTGAGGCTGACGCCGCTGACGCCGCCCTCGATGGTCTGGATGGCCTCGTAGGAGCTGTCCAGGATGTCCGTGTCGCTGATGTTGATGGCCGCGCCGCTGATCGGCTCGTTCAGGCCGTCGAACCAGATCGCGCCGACTCCGAAGTTCCAGTTGAAGTCGCTGTTGCCGGTTCTGATCAGGGTGTTGCGGGCCGCCGTTATGGTGCCCGCGACAGCGGTGCCGTTCCCGGAGGAGACACCGGGGTAGCGGTTGGCGATGTGCAGCCCGCCGCCGTTGGAGATGGTGTCCGCCATCACGTTGTCGGAGATCGTGAAGTTCTTGCCGCCGTACGTGACGATGTTGTTCGCCAGGATCGGCAGGATCACCGTGTTGTGGGTGAACGCGTCGCCGACGTTCGGCACCCGCTCCGGCCAGGAGGCCAGTCCGTCGTCACCGAGGTTGCGCAGGAAGGTGTTGGTGACCGTGGAGTTGGTGACCCCGGTGTGGAAGTTCACGCCGTCCGCGGTCTGGTCCAGGATGCGGCTGTTCTTGATGGTGAAGTTGTCCATCGGGCCGTCCATCCAGGCCCCGACCTTCGTGTGCTGGATCCACAGGTCGTCGACGACGGAGTTGCTCATCGCGCCGCCGAGGGCGTTGACCTGGTCGTCGTCCGAGCGCTCGCGGATGTCGCCGATGATGGCGAAGTCCTTGAGGGTGACATTGTGGCTCGGGCCGTTGGCCTCGTGCGGCCGTACCGCTCCGGTGTAGCCGCCGCCGGGAACGTACTTGCCGTAGATGCCCGCGGCGCGGTTGCGGTTCACCGGGTCGCGCCCGCCGAGCACGCTGTACCAGGGCCCGGCGCCCGCCAGGGTGACCCCGTCGACGACCACATGGTCGTAGAGCGTGAAGCTGCCCTGCGGGATGTATACGGTCTTGCCCTGCGCCTGGCCGGCGTTGACCGCGGCCTGGAACTTGGCGGTGGAGTCGACGGCCCCGGTCGGGTCCGCGCCGAAGTCCGCGACCACGTCCAGTGCGCCGGCCGGCTTGGCGATCGGGGCGGCGACCTGCTCGAAGTCGGCCAGGTCGATGGTGAAGGTGGGGGACTGGGAGGTCGAGCTCACCTGAAGGCGGATCTTGGTCCCGGCCGGCAGCGTCGAGCCGAACATGGTCCGGGTCTCGTCGTAGAAGTGGTGCGGGTTGGTGTCGCCCGGGTTGTTGTTGAACGGGTATCCGCCGTAGTACCAGCTGTACTTGGAGGTCACCGGGACGCTCTTGAGGACCGAACCGTTGATCCGCAGGTCGATGGCAGCGTCCCGGCCGGTCCCGTTCGAGGTGTCGGGAAGGCTGTAGCGGAACGACATGGCGTTCGCCGGGGCGCTCAGGGTGAACTCGACGTACTGGCCGGTCGCGTTGAGCGTGACGGCCTGCCGGCCCGACGCCTCGGACGGCAGATTGCCGTACAGCCGGTCCGGCCCGATCACCGTTCCGTTGGTGGCAGCGTACTCGGCCTCCTGCTCCTTGAACGGCACGACGGCGCCGCGGCCGGGAACATCCAGGGGGGACAGCGCGGCCACGCCCGCTGCGTGCGCCGAGGGCGCGGTCGCGAGCCCCACCCCGGTCAGCGCGGCGGCCGCGCTGACTATGAGGGCGACGATCGCGGTCGTACTGCGCCTGAGGCGGGGACTTGGGGGTGCATGCATCACAGAGGCACGTCCTTGCAGGTCGAAGGTGGGGGGCGAGCGGCGCGCATTGCGCGTGCGCTTCGGGCACATGACGCGGGGGTTTCGGCCGGGCGTGGAGAGACTACGAGCACCCCTGCAGCAAGTCCATAAGTCAGCGCAATATTGCGACGATTGACTGCAAGGAAGAGCTGTACCTGTGGCACAAAAGGGTGTTGAAGGGGGACGCGCGAGGAGATGCGCGGCAGGGGGCGGCCGTCATCCGTTGTGGCGGCCCGCCGGACCGCCGAGACGTCACCGATGCGCCCACCGGCAAGAAGCCGCGGCGATCAGACGGTGCTGTCCACGATGAAGTCGTCGAAGGGGTGGACACCCGGGCGGCCGTCGGTCTCGGTGAGTGCGCGCCGCAGCGCGGCCAGCTGCCCGACGGTCATCTGCAGGGGCGGCTCGTCCGGCTGGTACGTGGTGCCGCGCGGATACGCGTCGCCGGGGGTGCCGCTCATCTCGATGTGGCAGCCCAGGATGTGGGTCACCGGGCGGGTCGCGCAGAAGGCGAGCAGCCGGTCGACGGTGGCGGTGAACGCGGCGGTGTCCCGTACGTAGATCATGCCCGGGTAGAAGGAGTCGCCGGTCAGGAGCAGTCCGGTGGACCGGTCGTACAGGACGACGGCCGCTTCCTCGTGACCCGGTCCCGGGATGACGTCCAGTACCCGGCCGCCGAGATCCAGTTCGCCCGCGGTGTCCGGCCAGCCCGCCAGGCCGAAGAAGGCGGTGACCTCCGCGAGCCCGGGACCCACCACGGTGGTGGCGGGGCGGCCGGCGAACTGGCCGTCGGCCGCGATGTGGTCGCCGTGCCCGTGGGTATGGGCGACCAGCAGCTCGTACCGCGGACGGGGGTGGTTTTCGAGCCATTCGGCGATCGCCGCGTCGACCGTGCGGCGCAGCGGGAAGTACCGCTCGTCGGCGGTGGCCCCGGTGTCCAGCAGCAGAGCCCGTTCGCCGCCGAAGAGCAGGAACAGGAAGGGCGCCTCGAAGTGCACCGACTTGTTCTGTCGCAGGATCAGCGTGTGCTCGTCGTACGCGTGCACCTGGATCTCCGGCGCGGGGTCGTGCTTCGCGGAGGGCCAGCCGGCGTGCCACTCGACGTCGAGGTTTCCCGGGACGGGCAGCGGCCCGCTGAAGTCCGTCACCCCGCCGACGCTACACGGAGGTCCTCCGGAGCGGTGAGGCCCGCCACCGCGGCCAGCCGGGTGAAGGAGTCCAGCAGTTCCGCACGGTCGAAGGTGCTGGTCGTCACCATGATCTCGTCGGCTCCGGTGCGCCCGGCGAGCGCGGCCAGCGCCACGGCCACCTCGTCCGCGGTGCCGTGAATATGGCCCTCCAGCGCCGCGTCGAAGAAGGAGCGCTCCCGTGCGGACATCCGCAGCGACTCGACCTCGTGCGTCGGCACGAGCGGCGGGAAGGTGCCGTGGGTGCGCGAGTACGCGCTCGACCAGGACTCGGAGACCAGCAGCCGGCGGGCGTTCTCCGGCGTTCCGGCGACCGCGACCGTGCCGGACACCACGACGTACGGGCGGGGCGACCAGACGGAGGGGCGGAAACCGGCCCGGTACCGCTCGATGGCGCTCAGCATCGGCTCCTCGCCACGGATGGCCCCGATCGCCAGCGGCAGCCCCAGCGCCGCCGCGTGGTCGGCTCCGGCGCCGGTGGCCAGCACGAACGCGGGCGGCCGCAGGCCCTCCGCCGGCCAGGCGTGCACCTCGGGATGGACTTGCTGGTCGCCGGTGAAGTAGCCGAGCAGCTCGGTCAGCTGCGCGCCGAAATCCTCGGCCGCCTCCTTGTCGCGCCCCAGCGCCCGCCGGACGCCGTCGGTGAAACCGACCGACCGGCCGAGGCCCATGTCGATCCGCCCGGGAAACAGCGCCTCCAGGACGCCGAACTGCTCCGCCACCACCAGCGGCCGGTGGTTGGGCAGCATCACCCCGCCCGTACCGACCCGGATCCGGGAGGTGGCCGCCGCGACGGCCGCCGCCAGTACGGTCGGCGCGGAACCGGCCACGCCGGGCACGCTGTGGTGCTCCGAGACCCAGAACCGGTGGTAGCCGAGCGCCTCGGCCTGCTGGGCGAAGCGGACCGTGTCGCGCAGCGCCAGGGGCATGCTCTGCCCCTGGCGGGTACGTGACCGGTCGAGGATGGACAGCGGAGTCCCTCGCAGTGCTGATGTCACCTTCGGTTCAACACCGTGGATCACTGAGGATTCCCGGACACGAACCCCGCCGGCACCGATAGCAGTGTCCGGATGCGCGTTCATGCGCGAAACTGGGGCAAACGATCAGGACAGCCGAGCCCCAGGAGGCATTGCCGTGCCGATCGAGACCGTGAACCCGGCGACGGGCGAGACGCTCAGGACGTTCGAGGCACTCGGGACCGCCGAGATCGAGACGAAGCTCGCCCGCGCCGAAGCCGCCTTCCGCCAGTACCGCACCACCACCTTCGGCGAGCGCGCCGAGCTGCTGCGCCGTGCGGCCGGGCTGCTGGACGAGGAGCGCGAGGACATCGCCCGCACCATGACCACCGAGATGGGCAAGACGCTCGTCGCGGCCCGCGCGGAGGCCGCCAAGTGCGCCAAGGCCATGCGCTGGTACGCGGAGCACGCCCCGGCGCTGCTGGCGGACGAGCACCCGGCGGAGGTCGACGTCAAGGACTCCGGCGGCGACCGCGCCTATGTGCGGTACCGCCCGCTGGGCGTGGTCCTGGCGGTCATGCCGTGGAACTTCCCGCTCTGGCAGGTGGTGCGCTTCGCCGCGCCGGCCCTGATGGCGGGCAACACCGGCCTGCTCAAGCACGCCTCGAACGTTCCCCAGACCGCCCTCTACCTGGGGGATCTGTTCCGCCGCGCGGGGTTCCCCGAGGGCTGCTTCCAGACGCTGCTGGTCGGCTCGGGCGCTGTCGAGGCGATCCTGCGCGACCCGCGGGTCGCGGCGGCGACCCTGACCGGCAGCGAGCCGGCGGGGCGCTCGGTGGCCGCGATCGCCGGTGATGTCGTCAAGCGGACCGTCCTGGAGCTCGGCGGCAGCGACCCGTACGTGGTCATGCCGTCCGCCGACATCGAGCGCGCCGCGAAGACCGCGGTCACCGCCCGGGTGCAGAACAACGGCCAGTCCTGCATCGCGGCCAAGCGCTTCATCGTGCACGCCGAGGTGTACGACGAGTTCGCCGCGCGCTTCACCGGGGTGATGGCGGCGCTGCGGGTCGGTGACCCGATGGACGAGTCCACCGATGTCGGGCCGCTCGCCACCGAGCAGGGCCGGGCGGACCTGGAGGAACTCGTCACCGACGCCGAGCGGCTCGGCGCGACGACGCTGTGCGGCGGGCAGCGCCCCACGTCGCAAACGGCGGGCTGGTTCTACGAACCGACGGTGCTGGCGGGCATCACCGAGCGGATGCGGATCCACCAGGAGGAGGCGTTCGGGCCGGTGGCCACCCTCTACAAGGTCGCGGATCTCGACGAGGCCGTACGGCTGGCCAACGACACGCCGTTCGGACTCAGTTCCAACGTCTGGACCCAGGACGGCGCCGAGCAGGAGCGCTTCGTGCGGGACCTGGAGGCGGGCGGCGTCTTCTTCAACGGCATGACCGCCTCCCACCCGGCCATGCCGTTCGGCGGAGTGAAGCGTTCCGGCTACGGGCGCGAGTTGTCGGGGCACGGGATCCGCGAATTCTGCAACATCACCACGGTGTGGCACGGGGCGGTTTCCTGACAGGTCACCACGGCGGCCGGTGCGTCGCATGGGGCGGTGTAAGGCCGCGGAAGGGCCGGGTGTAGGGTCCCCCCTCTCGCACGTGCGCGGCTGAACGGGGCTGCCGCCCAGGGATGTTCATGGAGGATTCATGCAGATCAAGCACCACGGCCGGGTTCGTACCGGTGCGATAGCCGCCGTCGGTTTCGCGGCATTGCTGGGGACGGGCGTGCTCGCCACCCCCGCGTCGGCGCACACGCCGAAGTGGTCGGTCACTTGCGACAAGGTCACGGTCAACCTGACCGCCTATGACGCCAAGGAGAACAACACCGTCACCGTCACCGTGGACGGCAAGGACCTGCTGCCGCTCACGACGTTCCACCAGTCGTACCAGAGCACCCTGGACCTGGCCAAGCACTCCAAGGCGGTCTCGGTCCACATCGTTGTCAAGGCGGGCAACGAGAACGCCCCGGCCGCGTGGAACCTGGACGACACCAAGTCGGTCGCCCCGTGCGCCGGTGACGTGACGCCGCCGAGCACCAAGCCGAGCACCCCGCCCAGCACGACGCCCGCCAAGCCGACCCCCGTGGCCTCGACGCCGAGTGCGCCGGTCGTCAAGCCCAGCCAGTCCTCCCCGCCCACCAACCTCGCCGAGACCGGTGGCTCCAGCTCCACCCCGCTCATCGGCGGGATCGCCGCGGTCGTGGTGGCCGCCGGTGCGGGTCTGCTCTTCATGAACCGCAAGCGCCGCACCTCCACGCACAGCTGATCCACCGCGGACGGTCATCCCCATAGTGCGTCGAAGGGCCCGGGCTCCGGGAAATCTCAGGAGTCCGGGCCCTTCGTGTCAGCCGGCCGCCGGACGGGACGGCCGCGGCCGCCGGGGCTCACCCGGCGCGGCGGGTGCGAAGTGCATATAGGACTTCTCCTGGACGCGTTCCGCGATCCGCCAGGCGCCGGCCACACGGACGAAGGCATCGATGTACCACATTCCGCAGTACAGCACCCCGCCGTCCGCCGCGCCCTGGTCGCCGGGCAGCACCAGGGGGTTGTGGCACATGGTGCGCCCGGTCGCGGTGTCGCCGTCGAGCCTGACCGACGCGTTGCCCAGCAGATGCTGATAGGCCGGGAACCGGCCCATCACGGAGCCGAGGAAGTCCTTGATCTGCGGGAGGGTGCCGCGCGGTCCTCCGGTCGCGGTGTAGTCGATGACGGCGCCCGCGGTGAACACGGCGTCGAGGAGATCCCATTGCCGGGTGTCGACGGCATGGCAGTAGTCGACCATCAGGTCCTGTATCTCCAGCCGGTCGGAGATTTCGGCGAGCGACAGCATGCTGCTCCCGGTCCGTAGGGCAGTCGGACCGCCATGCATTGCATGGGCCGTACGAGAAGTCAAGGGCGGTGGCCGTCTCCCGGACGGCTGGTACCTGTGAATACGCGGAGAATCACCGGCCGATCCGCCGCCGCCCGCGGGGGCGACCATAGGATCAGGCTATGGATCTTCGAATGCCGCGGCGCAAGCGTTTGCTGGCCGGCACGGCGGTGCTCGCCCTGCTCGGTGGCGCCGGCACCTGGGCGGTGGAGTCGTCGGCCGCCGCGTCCGGCGGCGCGAACGCCGTGCACCAGGAGGACGCGATGCTCCCCGGGCAGGGGGAGCGGCTGGACACGTCGTTCTTCACCGACGGCGGGACGGAGCGCCGTCCCGCCGTGCTGCTCGGGCACGGATTCGGTGGCAGCAAGGACGACATGCGCGGCCAGGCCCAGGACTTGGCGCGCCGGGGATACGCCGTACTCACCTGGTCCGCGCGCGGTTTCGGGAAGTCCACGGGCACGATCGGCCTCAACGCGCCGGAGGGTGAGGTCGCCGATGTGAGCCGCCTCGTCGACTGGCTCGCCAAGCGGCCCGAGGTACGGCTCGACGCGGCCGGCGACCCCCGCGTCGGTGTCGCCGGAGCGTCGTACGGCGGTGCGATCTCGCTGCTCGCCGCCGGGTACGACCGGCGGATCGACGCCATCGCCCCACAGATCACGTACTGGAACCTCGCCGATGCGCTGTTCCCCGGTGACGTCTACAAGAAGCTCTGGGCCGGGATCTTCTTCTCCAGCGGCGCACGGGCCGGTGATCCGGTCTGCGGGCGCTTCGCACCGGCCGTGTGCGCGATGTACGAGCGGGTCGCGGTCGCAGGAAGGCCCGACGCGGCCGCCCGCGCCATGCTGGACAGGCTCAGCCCGTCCGCCGTCGCGGACCGCATCAAGGTGCCGACCCTGATCGTGCAGGGGCAGAGCGACTCGCTCTTCCCGCTCGGCCAGGCCGACGCCATGGCGAAGGCGATCGCCACCGGCGGCACGCCCGTCGCCGTCGACTGGATCGCCGGCGGCCACGACGGCGGCGACCTGGAGACCTCCCGGGTACAGGGCCGCGTCGCCGCCTGGTTCGACCGGTACCTTAAGGGCGACACTTCCGTCGGCACGGGCCCGGCCTTCCGGGTGACCCGCACCGGCGGAGTGAACACCACCGACGGCCGCGCCGTCCTGCGCGGCGCCACCGGGGGCCGTTACCCGGGCCTGGCCGGCACCTCGTCCCGTACGGTCCCGCTCGCCGGCCGCGAGCAGCGGATCGCCAACCCGGCGGGCGGCAGCCCGCCCGCGATCTCCTCGGTCCCCGGCATCGGCGGCCTCTCCCAGCTGTCCAGCCTCGGCGCCGGCATCTCGCTCGACTTCCCCGGTCAGTCCGCGCAATTCGACTCGGCCCCGCTCGGCTCCGGCATCCGCGTCACCGGCTCGCCCTCCGTCACCGTGCGTGTCACGACCGCGGCGGACGACGCGGTGCTCTTCGCGAAGGTCTACGACGTCGCCCCGAACGACCGCCAGTCGCTGCCCGCGCAACTCGTCACCCCGGTGCGGGTGAGCGGCGCGGTGGCCGGCAAGACCGTGGAGCTGCGACTGCCCGCGATCGACCATCAGTTCGCGTCCGGGCACCGGCTGCGGCTGGTGCTCGCCAGCACCGACCTCGCCTACGCCTCGCCGGCACCGCCCGCCACGTACACCGTCTCGCTCGCCACTCCCGCGCTCACACTGCCGACCGACCCCGGCGTCTCCACCGAGGCCGCCGGGCTGCCCTGGTGGACCTGGGGCATGCCGCTCGGCGCGGCCGTGATCGCCGCGTTGCTGCTGCTCATCGGCCGCCGCCGGGTACGCACCCCGGACCCGGAACCGGCGCTGTCCGGCGTACCGCTGGAGATCACGGATCTGAGCAAGCGCTACGCCAAGTCCGCCAACCGCTATGCCGTACGCGACTTGTCGTTCCGCGTCGAACGCGGTCAGGTGCTCGGACTCCTCGGCCCGAACGGCGCGGGAAAGACCACCACCCTGCGGATGCTCATGGGACTCATCCGCCCCGACAGCGGCGAGATCCGCGTCTTCGGCCAGGCCATCAGGCCCGGAGCGCCGGTCCTCTCCCGCGTCGGCGCGTTCGTCGAGGGCGCGGGCTTCCTGCCCCATCTGTCGGGGCGCGCCAACCTCGACCTGTACTGGCAGGCCACCGGCCGCCCCGCGCAGGACGCCCACTTCGAGGAGGCACTGGAGATCGCGGGCCTCGGCGACGCGCTGCAACGCGCGGTCCGTACGTACTCGCACGGCATGCGGCAGCGGCTCGCCATCGCACAGGCCATGCTCGGCATGCCCGATCTGCTGATCCTCGACGAACCGACCAACGGCCTCGACCCGCCGCAGATCCGCGAGATGCGCGAGGTGCTCATCCGGTACGCGGCCGAGGGCCGCACCGTGATCGTCTCCAGCCATCTGCTCGCCGAGGTCGAGCAGAGCTGCACCCATCTCGTCGTCATGGACCGCGGGCGGCTGATCACCGCGGGGCCGGTCGCGCAGATCACCGGCTCGGCCGACACCCTGCTCATCGGCGTGGAGGGCACGCTGTCCGACGGGATCCTCCAGAAGGTCGCCGAACTGCCGGGACTGGCCAGCGCGGTCCGCGGCGACGACGGCCTGCTGGTCGGCCTCGACGGCATGACCGTCCCCGAACTCCTCGTCGAACTCGTCCGCCTGGACGTCCCGGTCACGCGCGTCGGCCCGCACCGCCGCCTCGAGGACGCCTTCCTCACCCTCATCGGAGGCACCTCATGAGCGCCACCGCTCCGGCACCCGCTCCCGCACCCGGCCCCGCGCCCACTCCCGTCACCTCCACGGCTCCCGGCTACCACCCGCGCCGCACCCTTCCGCTGCGCGTGGAGGCCATGCGGCAGCTGCGGCGGCGGCGCACTCTCGTCGTCGGCGCGGTGCTCGCCGCACTGCCGTTCATCCTCATCGCGGCCTTCGCCATCGGCGGCCAGCCCGACGGCAGCAACAACCGCAACGGCCCGTCCCTCATCGACACCGCCACCGCCTCCGGCGCCAACTTCGCCGCCACCTGCCTGTTCGTCTCGGCGGGCTTCCTGCTGGTCGTGCCGGTGGCGCTGTTCTGCGGCGACACCATCGCCTCGGAGGCCAGCTGGTCCTCGCTGCGCTATCTGCTGGCCGCCCCGGTGCCCCGGATGCGCCTGCTCACCAGCAAGCTCGTGGTGGCGCTGGGGTTCAGCGCCGCCGCGATGCTCCTGCTGCCCGTCGTCGCGCTCGCGGCGGGGACCGCCGCCTACGGCTGGGGTGATCTGCAGATCCCCACCGGCGGGGCGCTGCCTTCCGGTACCGCGCTGCCACGGCTGGGCATCGTCGTCGCCTACATCTTCGTCAGCCAGCTGGTCACCGCGGCGCTCGCCTTCTGGCTCTCCACCGTCACCGACGCTCCGCTCGGCGCGGTCGGCGGAGCCGTCGGGCTCACCATCGTCGGCAACGTCCTCGACGCCGTCACCGCGCTCGGCTCCTGGCGCGACCTGTTGCCCGCCCACTGGCAGTACTCCTGGGCCGACGCCCTCCAGCCGCACCTGGAATGGTCCGGAATGATCCAGGGCACGGCGGTCTCCGTCTCCTACGCCCTGGTGCTCACCGCTCTCGCCTTCCGCGGATTCCGGACCAAGGACGTCGTGTCCTGACGGCGGAGGCCCGGTGCGGGCGGTGCGCGTCGGCCGGACAAGCCGCTGCCGCGCTGGAGCCCGCTGGACCCTGGGGGAACCAGGGCGGGCCGCCGCGCGTTCTTCCGGATGAGCGCGGCATGTGCCGCGGACGGAGGCGGAAGATGTCCAATCGCGCGAAGCTCGCCGTTGGCGGGGTGGGCATAGGGATCGTCCTGATGATCCTGGGCGTTCCCTTCTGGCTGGCCCTTCTCATAATCGTCGGTGTGCCGGTGGGCGCCTACCTGACCCTGGATCCCTCTCAGCGGCGCCGGCTCAAGAGGATCTCCCGTCGGGAAATAGGCCGCTGACCTGCCCCTCGCCGAGAGTAGGGTGATCGTGGAATCATCCACCGGACGAGGGGGCAACGGGTCATGGGCGGGACGGTCACCGCGGTCAGCCGTAGTACTGAACACGACTTCAGCAAGCCGAACGAGGAGAGCATCCGGCTGCTCGCCGGCCTCGGCGTGAAGGGCGACGCCCATCTGGGCGTGACGGTCCAGCACCGCTCGCGCGTCGCCCAGGACCCGACGCAGCCGAACCTGCGCCAGGTCCACTTCATCCACGCCGAGCTCTTCGACGAGCTGCGCGCCGTTGGCTATGACATCGCCCCCGGCGACCTGGGCGAGAACGTCACCACCCGCCGTCTGGACCTGCTCGGCCTGCCGGTCGGCGCCCGGCTGCGGCTCGGCGCGGAGGCGGTCGTCGAGATCACCGGGCTGCGCAACCCGTGCCTGCAGATCGACACCTTCCGCACCGGCCTGCTCAAAGAGGTCGTCTTCCGGGACGAGGCGGGCGAGCTGATCCGCAAGGCCGGAATCATGGGCATTGTGCTGTCCGAGGGCGAGGTGCACCCCGGCGACCCGATCGAGGTCGAGCTGCCCGAAGGCCCGCACCGCCCGCTGGAGCGGGTCTGAGATGGCCGTCGATATCCGTTCCGTCGAGGACCTGATCGAGCACACCCGGGGCGGCCGGCGGGTGAAGTACGTCCACTTCTGGGGCCACCGGCCGCAGTGCGACGGCAGCGTGGGCGCCGGCTGCTTCAGCCAGTGGTGGCCCGCGCCGTTCACCGTGGACGGCGTGGAGTACGCCACCGCCGAGCACTGGATGATGGCCGGCAAGGCCCGGCTCTTCGGCGACGCGGAGGCCGAGCGCAGGGCCGTCGCGGCCACCCACCCCAAGGCCGCCAAGGCCGTGGGGCGTTCGGTGCGGGGATTCGACGACGAGACCTGGCAGCGGGAGCGCTTCGGGCTCGTCGTCGACGGCAGCGTGGCCAAGTTCGCGCAACACCCCGAGCTGCGCGCCTACCTGCTCGGCACGAACGAGCGCGTGCTCGTCGAGGCCAGCCCGCCCGACCGCATCTGGGGCATCGGACTGGCCGCGGACGACGAGCGCGCCCAGGATCCGGCCCGCTGGCGCGGGCTCAACCTGCTGGGCTTCGCGCTGATGGAGGCCCGCGCACGCCTCGCCGCCGCCCCTTCGGGCTAGGACCTGTCCGGGAGATCCCGGGGCCGGAGCCTGCCCCGAGGTCCGCAATACCGTTGCGGACCTCCCCGGCGGGATGCGAGCATCGCCTTCATGATGATCCGAAAGGCTGGCCTCGCGACACTCCGGTGATCGCGATGACCCCTCACGAATTCGACCACCTGCCCTTCCCGGCCCGTATGCGGGCCCTCGCCGGATACGCCCGCGGCCTCGACGACGCCCGGTACCGTGCCCTGCGGGCCGCGCTCGACGCGGGCGATCCGGATGAACGGCACACCGCGCTCTTCCTGGCCGTCGCCCGCCGCGACCTGAGCGCGGTCACCGCCGCACTCGACGACCCGCTGCTGCGGACCCGGGCGATGTCGGCCGCGATCAGGCTCCCGATTCCCGAACAGGCCCTGGCCGGGCTCGCGTTGAGCGAGATTCGTGCCGTCCGCCATGACACGTACCGGGTGCTGCGGCTGTCGCGCCGCCGCACCCTCGCCGACCGGCTGCTGCCGGAGGTGCACGAGCGTCACGGCCGGGCGGAGGCCGCCCGGCTGCTCCCCGCGTGCACACCCGGGGCCGCCGCGGAGTGGCTGCCCCGGCTCGACGCACCGCCCGGAGTGCTCCGCTCCCTGGCCCGTACGGCGCCCGGCGCGGTGGCCGCCCAACTGGCCGCCGTGTACCGGGACTGCGCAGATCCGCACGAGCGCAGCACCCGGCGGTTCAAAGACCCCCGACTCGTCAGCACGCTGACCGAGCGCGACCCCGACGCCGGACTGCTGCTCCTGGAGCGGGCCCCGGAACTGCTGACCGAACGCGCCATGTCCGTTCTGCTGCGCCGCCCGCGGGCCGTCCTGGAATCGGTGCGCCGCACCGGGGCGAAGGAACTCCCGCTGGCCGCCGGTCCGCTGCCGCGCTCCGCGCTGCGCGCGGTACGCGCCCTCGGACCGCGGGAGCTCGCCGAACTCGCCGGCGTCTGCACCTCGTCCCACCGGCGGGAAGGTCCGTTCGGCATGGTGGTGGCACCCGACCCGCTGCTGGTCCTGCTCCCGGCCGACGTCCGCGTCCGGATCGTGGCGGCGCGGGTGGCGGAGGCGAAGGGCGGCTACGCCCTCCCGCTCACCGCGCTGGCCGCCCTCCCTCCCGCCGATCGCGCGGCCCTCCTGGAGCGCTTCATGCCCCAGGCCCTGCGGAGCCCCCGGCGGCTGCGCCATGTGGCCGCCACCCTTCCGCTGGCGGCCGCAGAACCCCTGCTGCGTGAAGGCACGGACTCCCACCGTGTCCATGTCCGTGTCCACGCCTGGCCCGCCCTGCTCACCAGTGCCCAACTCCAGGGCGATCCGGCCGAATACGCCCGCATCGTGGTCTCCTGCGAAAGGGCCTGGCACGACCAGGACATGGTCCGCCAGGCAGCCCTCACCCAGGCGGCCGGGGCCCCGGCCCGGCTCCTTTCCGCCGTGTCGCCGCAGTCCCTGCGGGACGCGGCGCTGACCACCGTCCAGTCCCGTGACTCCACCGCCCGCACCCTGGCGGCCGCCGAACGCTGGCTGCGCCGCGCGGCGGCCGTCGCCGCCGGGCGGGGTGACGGAGAACGGGCGGCGGCCGTCGCCCTCCTGCTGGCGGAGATCGTCGCCGACCCGCGCAGGGCGGGCGGAGCCGTCCCGCTGAGGCTCGGTGACCGCGCGCCGCGGCAGGTCTGGGAGGCCGCCCGCCGGGCGGAACTGCGTCCACGGCGCCTCATCGCCCTGGCCGAACTCCTCGCCGGCAACGGCGCCCCGGTGCCGGAACTCGACGCGCTCGTGGAGCGGATCGCCCTGGCCGACGGCGATCCGCAGCTCGCGGCCCGCGCCGCCGGCGTATGGCTGGCCGACCCCGCCACCCGCTCCGAACGATGCGGGCGGCTCATCGCGGCCGACCCGTCGTTCGCCTCGGTTCCGCGCGTCCTGCACACCCTGGCGAACCGCCGCACCGATCTGCTCGACACCGTATTGGACCCCGGGGTGACGGCGTTGGACCCCGGTGCGAGGACCGGGACGCCGTGGGTGCCCCGGCTGCCGCGTTCGGTCACCGGCCGCTGGCTGCCGCGCCAGCGGGCGCTGCTCGACCAGCGGCTGGTGTCGGTCGCCACCGACGAGGACGCGACCCTGCGCCAACGAGCCGACGCCGCCGCCCTGTTGCGCGACGAGCTGCTGCTGCGCTGCCTCGCCGACGACGCGCCGCAGCCGGTCGCGGCGGCGGCGCTCTCACCGCACTGGGCGACCTGGGAGCGGGCGCGCTCGGCCTGCTCCTCGAGCACGCCGCAGGAGCGGGAGTACGAGGCAGGGCCGCCATGGCGGCCATCAGGCGGCTGCTCGGCACGATGCCTGACAGCGCGGCCGTCGTGCTGCTCGCGCCGGTCGTCCGCCACCGCGCCGCACCGGTCGGCACCCGCAAGGAAGCGGCGCGCGCACTGGCAGAACTGGCGGAGCTGCCCGGCGAATCCGCGTTCGCCGCGCTCCTGGCCGGATGGGACGCCCCCGGTCAGCACCGCGACGTCCTCGCCGTTCTGGCGCGGCCGATCGTACGGCGCGTCGACCGGCCGCCCATCGCGGCGCGGCTCACCGCGCACCTCCACCAGCCGGCCGTACGCGACGCCGTCATCATCGCGGACCGCGACGTGGTGCCCGTGGAGGTGCGCGGCGCCCACGCCCGGTTCGTCGCCGGGCTTGTCCCCGTGGCGGAACCGGAGATCGCCGGAGCCGCCTGCCAGGAGCTGCGGCACACCCGTTCCTGGCCGGCCGCGGACGTGGCCGGGCCGCTGGCCGCGACCGCCGCCGACCCGGCGCGTCCGGATGCGCTCCGCGAGAGCGCGGCCGCGGTGCTGACGGGTTACGCCGGTTCGCCGGCCGGTCTCGCCGCGCTGCGCACCGCCCTCGACGCGCTCGCGGCGCAGGGGAGTTCCGGCGCACCGGACGGGCAGCGCTCCGCGCTCCGCATCCTGCACCATCTGGTGGACCGCCACGGTCCGACGCCCGCCGCGGCGCTGGACGTCCTCACCGACGCCCTGCTGCGGGCCGGACTACGGCGGACCGCCGCCCGGGTCGCCCTGGAAGCGGCCCTGTCGGCGATGCGGGAAGGGGATCCCGCCCCCGCTCAGTGGGACCGCTGGCTCGTCCTGGCGGCCGACCATCCGTACGGTCTCGACCTGGGACGCGGGCAGTACCTCGACCACCACGGCACCCTGTCCCCGGCCGTGCACCGGACGGTCGTGAGCCTGCGGGACCGCGGCACTCCCGCCGCCGGTCTGGTCGCCGTCGAACTCGTCGGCGCGGCGGGCCGGAGGTCAGGGTGGCGAGCTCCCTGGCCGGCCGAACTCGCGGCCCTGTGCGCCGACGCGGATCCGGGTGTCGCGGAATCGGCGCTCCTGGTGGACCTGGGGCGGAGCTCCGACTGACGGCTACGGGCCGGTGCCGGTGATGGCGGTGGTGCCGTCCTCCGGATGAGCGGCCTCCGGAGGACCGGCAGCCGGGCGGGCGGTCACCAGCCGGCCGGCGGCCGCGCTCCGTACGTAGTCCTCGATGGCCGCGTCGAGACCGACGTCGTGCTGGGCACGCTCGGACATGAACCAGCGGTGCTCCAGGAGCTCGTGGAAGACCTGCGCGGTGTCCAGGGAGGCCCGCAGTTCCTGGGGGACCGCCCGGACGGTGGGCCGGAAGACCTCGCGGACCCAGCGGTGCGCGAGGACTTCCGGACGGGCGCCGAGCGGGTCGCCCGGCGTGTAGTCGTCCTGCGAGGCCATCCAGGTCTCCAGATCGTTCAGGAGACTGCGCGCCTGGTTCTCCTCGGCGTCCATGCCGGTCAGCCGCAGCAACTGCCGCTGGTGGTGGCCCGCGTCGACGACCTTGGGAAGGAAGGTGACCGCGTCGCCGTCCGGCGAGCGCTGGATCTGCATCTCCGCGACGTCGAACCCGAGGTCGTTGAGACGGCGGATGCGCCGGTCGATGTAGTGCCGTTTGCCGACCGGGTAGACCGACTCACGGGTCAGTTCGTGCCACAGCTCGCCGTACCGTTCGGCGATCGCCCGGCCGAACAGGATCGGATCCACCGACGGGTGCAACGAGCCGCCCGCCTCCAGGTCCATCAGCTCGCCCGAGATGTTCACCCGGGCGACCTCGATGTCGTAGTCGCGCTGCCCGTTCGTGAGCCGCGGCTGGATCTGGCCGGTCTCGGCGTCCACCAGATAGGCGGCGTAGGCGCCCGCGTCCCGCCGGAAGAGTGTGTTCGACAGGCTGCAGTCGCCCCACGCGAACCCGGCCAGATGCAGCCGGACCAGCAGGACCGCGAGGGCGTCGAGGAGCCGGCTGACGGTGCTCGGCCGCATGGTCGTCTCGAACATCGACCGGTACGGCAGCGAGCCGTTGAGATGGCGGGTGATCAGTACGGGCTCCAGCGGCTCGCCGTCCGCGCCGGTCCGCCCGGTCACCACCGCGACCGGATCGACCGCGGGTATCGCCATCCGGTCGAGGTCGCGCAGCAGCCCGTACTCGCGCACGGCGGCCCACTCGCCGACCTCCTTCACCGCGACCACCTCGTCGCCCGCGCGGGCGAACCGCACCACATGGCGTGAAATGCCGCGCGGCAGGGCGACCAGATACTCGTCCGGCCACTCCTCCAGCGGGATGCTCCACGGCAGGTCGAGGAGGGCCGCCGGATGTTCGGGCGCGGTCGCGGTGATCTGCAGCTCCATGACGCACCAGTGTGCGGCAGCCGCGCCGCGCCGGGGCAGCCGGGTCGGTGAAACCGGTGGCCGCTGGCGCGGTGCGAATCCGGGAACGGAACATGATGGTCCCGCCGTTTCCAGCGAAGACCCTGTTCGGGTCCGGTCCGGGTCCGGTGGGGGCTCCTCGGGGCTCCCCGGGGGCTCTCGGGGAATATGGCTCCGATAGAGGGTCATACGGTCGCATCGGCGAAAAAAGGAGCACGCGAGACATGGCGGAACGACTGGTCGTCATCGGCGGGGACGCCACAGGCATGTCGGCCGCCTCCCAGGCGCGCCGGCGCCGGGGCGCCGGCGATCTGGAGACCATCGCCTTCGAGCGAGGTCACCACACGTCCTATTCGGCCTGCGGAATCCCGTACTGGATCGGAGGGGAGGTCGACGGTCCTGACGCGCTGATCGCGCGCACCGCCGCCGAGCACCGCGAGCGCGGGATCGACCTGCGGCTCGGCACCGAGGCCACCGAGATCGACCTCGACCGGCGGCGGGTCCGCACCCGGGAGGTCGCGGGCGGGGCCGAATCCTGGACGGGCTTCGACCAGCTCGTGATCGCCACCGGAGCCGTCCCCCGCCGGCCGCCGATCCCCGGCATCGACGCGGACGGGGTGCACGGCGTGCAGACCCTCGACGACGGCGAAGCCGTCCTGCGGACCCTGGAACGCGGCGGGGCGCGGCGGGCCGTGGTGATCGGCGGCGGCTACATCGGCGTGGAGATGGCCGAGGCCATGATCCGGCGCGGGCTGGAGGTGACCCTCGTCGACCGCGGTGATCAGCCGATGTCGACGCTCGACCCCGACATGGGACGGCTGGTGCGCGAGGCGATGGAGGGCATGGGCATCGAGGTGGTGTCCGGCGCGGAGGTGCGCAAGGTGCTCACCGGAGACGACGGGCGGGTGCGGGCCGTCGCCACCGAGCACGCCGAGTACCCGGCCGACGTGGTGGTGCTCGGGCTCGGCGTCCAGCCCAACACCGCACTCGCCCGCGACGCGGGACTCGCCCTCGGCGCGCACGGCGGGCTGATCACCGACCGGGCGATGCGTGTGCGCGACGCGGAGGGCATCTGGGCCGGTGGTGACTGCGTCGAGGTGCTCAACCTCGTCTCCGGCGCCCTGCAGCACATCGCGCTGGGCACGCACGCCAACAAGCACGGACGCATCATCGGGATCAACATCGGCGGCGGTTACGCCACCTTCCCCGGCGTCGTGGGCACAGCCGTCAGCAAGGTCTGCGACGTGGAGATCGCGCGCACCGGCCTGAAGGAGTCCCAGGCGCGGGCTGCCGGCCTGCGATACGTCACCGCCGTCATCGAGTCCAGCGCCCGGGCCGGTTACTATCCGGGAGCCGCGCGCATGACGGTCAAGATGCTCGCAGAACTCCGTACCGGGCGGCTGCTCGGCCTGCAGATCGTCGGCCGGGAGGGAGCGGCCAAGCGCGTGGACATCGGCGCGGTCGCCCTCACCGCGGGCATGACCGTCGATCAGATGACGGCCCTCGACCTCGGCTACGCGCCGCCGTTCTCCCCCGTCTGGGACCCGGTGCTGGTCGCCGCGCGCAAGGCCGCAGAGAAGGTGGAGGCCGAGACGCGGGGCCACTGACGTGCTGAGGCGTTGACGGGTTACGGGCTGACGGGCTGAGGCGTTGACGTGCTGAGGTCAGACGGGCCGGGCGGCCAGTCTGTCCAGAGCCTCCAGCAGGGCCGGCAGCGCCGGCCCGCGCCGGACGGGATGAACCTCGCCCGGGTCGTCGTCGAGCAGCACGAACGCCATGTCGTCGGTCCGCGCCACCAGGCTCCAGCCGGGCCCGTCCGCGCGCACCGCTCCATGCGCCGACCTGACGCGTCCGGGTGGCGGCGGCGCACTGAGGTACTCCTCAGCGTCCGCCAGCGCCCGGCGGACGCCCGCATGGCCGGGAGCGATGGGCGCGGGGGGCTCGTCCTCCGACGTCCCGACCCCGGGCGTTCCGTCCGCAGTTGCCATGTCCCGAGTTGTTCCGTCCTCGGCTGTTTCGTCGCCGGGCGTCCCGTCCTCCTGCGCTCCGGCCTCTGGCGCTCCGCTCGCCGGCGTTCCGGTGCCAGGTGTCGTCCCGTCGCCGGAACCCTCGTCGAGCTGCTCGCGCCACGCGCGCCACCGCAGTGCGATCTCGTCCGCGCCCAGCCGCCGCTGAGCCCCGCCCCAGACCTCCATGTCGGGCGGCGTCAGCGGGGGACGGCCGCCCTCCTCCTCCGACGGATCGTGCGGATCGGGCACGCCCGGCGCGGCGACGGCCACTGGCAGCGGCCAGCCCGGCAGCGCCGCTGCCATATACCGCTCGTCCGGCGACAAGTCGTACTCCAGGCCGCAGTCCCAGGCCGCCAGGGCACACGCGACCAGCGCCGTATCGGTGATCGCGACGGTCCACCGGGCGCCGCCGGCGTCCTGTCCGAAGAGCAGTCCGTAGCCTTCCCCGGCCGGCTCAAGGCCGAGCACCGCACACGCCTGCGGATAGTCGTCGGCGAGCACGCTCGGGAACTGCGCGGGCGTCAGCATCGCCGCCGTGAGCACGAACAGCGAGTCGTCGTCCGTCTCGGTCGTCTCGGTCACGGGGCCCTCCCTCTCTTCGGTCCGCGCACCTTAACCAGCGGGTAACGTCCACGTCGATAGCGGGGCTCACCTGGAGGGAAAACCGCTCGGCACGGAGCCACGGCGACCCCTGCGCTGCGGGACATGGGTGTCCACCGCACGCACTACGTCTGCCTCCCGTGCTGGGTCTCCTCCAAGCAGGAGTACGGGCCGGAGCGCGTCCGGCGCTGCCCGCGGTGCGCTCGCGCACCCTGTGCGGCACGCGAACGGTGGCCGGAGCCGTCTCTGCCGCACCCCGACCGGCAGCCCGGGTTCCCGCGCGCTGTAGTGGAGATAACCCTGGGGAGAGCGCGAACGCGGCTACGGGGAGAGGTGATCCGCATGCCCGGACTGCTCCACAGGATCGGCGACTTGTTCAGGCTGCCGGTGCGGGGTCCTGACAACGGGCGTCCAACAGCCCGTGCCCCGCTGGAGCACAACCTCTTCGACGCGGCCGCGACCTACGTGGTGGCCTGTATCGACGACGACCAGGACCGGATCGACGAGGCGGCGGGCCGGGTCGCCCCCGACGCGCTGATGTTCGGCGTGAACGAGCTCGCGCAGCGCGCGGTGCTCACGCTGGCCCGTGAGCACGGTGCGGAGCCGGAGAGCGTGGCGCGGAGGCTGCTCGGCCTGCCCACGGCCTAGGTTCACTGCACCGCAGCGTCGCCGAGGTCGTCCAACGTGGCGCGCAGCCAGCTCAGTTCGGCGCGGGTGGTGGCGCGGGCGATGGTGAGGACGCCCCGGCGGTAGGGGTCGTCGAGCTCCTCTGCGCGCAGCGGGTGCTCACCGTCGTAGAAGAAGCTGGCGGGCTGCTCCAGGAAGGCGAGTCGGCGGCGGAGCACGGCGGCCTCCTGCCCGGCGTCACCGAGGTGCCGCAGGAACGCGAGGACGGTGAACCAGCGGTTCTCGTCGCTCAGATCGAGGTCGGCGGGCTCGGCGAGGCGCCCCCGCAGTTCGGCGCGGCCCCCGGCGGTGAGGGTGAGGACGTGGCGGGGGGCGGCGACGGCGCCCGGCTGGGTCTCGCGCTGGAGCCAGCCGGCCTTCTCCAGTCGCTTGATGGCGGGATACAGGGTGCTCTCGGCGACGGGTTTGACGTGCCCGGTGAGGGCGGCGATGCGTTTGCGCAGCTCGTAGCCGTGCAGTGAGGCGTCGTAGAGAAAACCGAGGATCGCGAGCTCCAGCATGGGGGCATTCTGCCGCACTGGAGAGCGCGCCGCTGTACACCGTCGGAGATATACATCTCCAGCGCTATACATCGACATCGATGTATAGTCCTGTCATCCGATGAGGGCGACAGGGGAGACGGGCATGCGGCAGACGGAGTTCGGACCGGCGGGAACGGCAGAGGCGGGTCCGGCGGCTGGGGCGGGCACTGCTGGTGAGGCGGTGGCAGCGGCAGGTACGGAAGGTGCGAAAGGGCGGCCGCAGCGGGCTTTCATCCGGTGGACGGAGGCGGCCGGGTCCGGCCCCGCGCGGGTGTACCTGCACGGACTCGGGGCGGCCTCCGGCCCGTACTTCGCGCATATCGCCGCGCACCCGGCGCTCGCGGGCCGCCGGTCGCTCTTCGTGGACCTGCCCGGATTCGGGATCAGCGACCGGCCCGCGGACTTCGGTTACTCGCTGGAGGAGCACGCCGACGCGGTCGCCGCGGTCCTGGACGCGGCCGGTGTTCACGGCGCGGAGGTCGTCGGGCACAGCATGGGCGGCGCTGTCGCGATCGTGCTGGCGCACCGCCGTCCTGACCTGGTGTCACGACTAGTGCTCGCCGAGGCCAACCTCGACCCGAACCCGCCGGCCGGACCGGGCAGCAGCGGTGTCGCGACCTACACGGAACGGGAGTTCGTACACGGCGGCGGATTCGCCGCGACACTGCAGCGGGTCGGCCCGACCTGGCGGGCCACGATGCGGCTCGCCGACCCGGTGGCGCTGCACCGCAGCGCGACCGGGCTGGTGCGGGGCAGCGAGCCCACCATGCGGACGATGCTGCTGGCCATGGACATCCCGCGCACCTTCCTGGTCGGGGAGTTGAGCGGGGACGTCGACGGCCGGGCGGAACTGGTGGCGGCGGGTGTCGCGGTCGAAACGGTGGCGGGCGCGGGCCACAACATCATGTTCGACAACCCGGACGCCCTCGCCGACGTCCTCGCCGGAGCGGTCCGGGCTGGAGCGGTCCGGGACGGGAGCGCGGTCGCCAGGTAGCGCTGCCGTCGTCAGCGTCGTCGTCAGCCCCTCGTCGTGAGTGGCGCCGCCGGGTAGCGCCGCCGCCGTCAGCGCTGCCGGACAGCGACGGCGAGGTACCGGTCCTCGGAATCGTCGAACACCACCAGCTCCCAGCCCGCATCGGTCAGCAACGGGGAGAGGTTGGGCTTCGCCCGTACATCGTCCTCGTGCAGGGTGTGGCCGCGCCGGGCGGCGAGCGCGGCGCGGCCGATCGGGTGGAAGAGCGCGAGCCGGCCGCCGGGCCCGGTCACCCGGGCGAACTCGCGCAGCCCCGCCGCCGGGTCCGGCAGATGGTGCAGCAGTCCTGCGGCGAAGACGCCTTCCAGGCAGGCGTCCCGCAGGGGGAGACGGGAGCTGTCCGCCTCGACGAGCGAGCCGGCGCGGTGCCGCCCGAGCACCGTCGCCTCACGCAGCATCTCCGGGGTCAGATCGGCACCGATGACCGTACCGGCCGGGCCGACGGCCTGCCGCAGGGCGGGCAGCGCTCGGCCGGTGCCGCAGCCGGCGTCGAGGGCCGACTGCCCCGGTCGCAGGCCCAGTTCCGCAACGGCCGCGTCGTAGGCGGGACCATCGTCGGGGAAGCGTTTCTCCCAGCCCACGGCCTTGGCGGCGAAGAATTCACGGACTCGATCACGCTCGGTCTCCATGCATCATGTTCCCATGATCCCGCTGCGTTCCGTCGCCTTGTTCGTCCTTGCCGCGCTGCTGGAGATCGGCGGTGCCTGGCTGATCTGGCAGGGGGTCAGGGAGCACCGCGGCTGGGCCTGGATGGGGGCAGGCGTGGTCGCGCTCGGGTTGTACGGGTTCGTCGCGACCCTGCAACCGGACGCCGACTTCGGACGGATTCTGGCCGCGTACGGCGGGGTGTTCGTCGCCGGTTCGCTCGTGTGGGGGATGGTGGCGGACGGGTACCGGCCGGACCGTTTCGACGTTGTGGGGGCGCTCGTCTGCCTGGTCGGAGTGGGCTTGATCATGTATGCGCCACGCAGTGGCTGAAACGCGCCCCCTGTGTACATGTTCGAGCACGGAGCGATCGTTCGGGACCGGATCAGCGCACGAGGCTGTCAATAACCGCCGGGTTCCACAATGCCCGAGGGAGCGCGAACCACACGGGGCTAGCGTCCCGGATCCATGGGACACATGGACCACGCCAGCTTCGGCTGGCTCACCCCGGTGCTTTCGTACGTCATGGCCTGCGTGGGCTCGGCCCTCGGACTGCGCTGCACCGTACGAGCACTGGGCGCGACCGGCCGCTCCCGGCGCAACTGGCTGCTCACCGCCGCCAGCGCGCTCGGCACCGGCATCTGGACGATGCACTTCGTCGCCATGCTCGGCTTCCGGGTCTCCGGCACCGAGATCCGGTACAACGTGCCGCTGACCGTCCTCAGCCTGCTGGTCGCCGTCCTCGTCGTCGGCCTCGGCGTGTTCGCCGTCGGCTACGGGCGGGGCCGGGTCCGCCCGCTGGTGATCGGCGGACTGACCACCGGAATCGGCGTCGCCAGCATGCACTACCTCGGGATGGCGGCCCTGCGGCTGCACGGAGCCGTCAGCTACGATCCGCCGCTGGTCGGACTGTCCGTACTGATCGCCGTGGTGGCCGCGACAGCCGCACTGTGGGCGGGACTGACGATCAGCCGGCCGGCCGTGGTGGCCGGGGCGTCGCTGGTGATGGGCGCGGCGGTGAGCAGCATGCACTACACGGGGATGTTCGCCGTGCGGGTGGCGGTCGACCCGTCGGCGCAGGCGCTGCCGGGCGCGGGCGCCACCGCGTTCCTGTTTCCCCTCACCGTCGGCCTCGGCTCGTACCTCTTCCTGACCTCGGCGTTCGTCGCCCTCTCGCCGACCGCTCATGAGCGTGCCGCCTCCACGACCGCCCTATCCCTCCGGGAGGACACGGCATGACCGCTCCGAGCGGCCGCCGCGCACATGCCGGTGCGCCCGCCGACGAACGGCACCGGCCGCCGGCTCTGCGCGCCGGCGGCCCGGCAGGCCCTGTCCTCGCGGCGACGGGCGCCACCGGAAACGAGCCCGTCCGCCTGCGCCTGCGGCTGCGGCCGAGAACCGTCCGGGCGAAGATCATCTCGGTCCTCATGGTGCCCGTCGTCTCGCTGATGGCGCTGTGGGCCTTCGCCGCCGTCAACACCGCCCAGGAAGTCTCCGGGCGGCTGCGGATCCAGCAGGTCGACGACACCGTCCGCAAACCGGTCGCCGCGGCCACCACCGCGTTGCAGGCCGAGCGCCGCTCCGCGGCTCAGTACCTCGCGGACCCGACACCGGCCCGCGCGGCGGAACTGGACAGCCGCGCCGCCGCGACCGACCGGGCGGCGGGCGCTCTGCGGCAGGGCGATGCCCACACGGTCGCCGACGGCACCGGTCTTCCGTCCGAAGTCTCCCGCCGGGTCGGCGCCTTCGTCGACGGTGTGACAGGCCTGCGCGAACTGCGCGCCCGCGTCACGGCCCACGCCGCCACCGGGGACGAGGCGTTCGGCAGCTACGGCGACGTGATCGAGAACGCCTTCGCGGTCGACGGGGCGCTGACCTCCGTCTCCGACCCGGTCCTCGCCCCCGGCAGCCGTGTGGTGCTGGAGTTCGGCCGGGCGGGCGAGATGCTCGCCCGCGAGGACGCCCTGCTGTCCGTCGCGCGCCTCACCGGCACGCTGACCGGCCCCCGTTACCGCGATTTCACCGGTGCGGTACTGAGCCGCCGGCTGCTGCTCGAAGCCTCGGCCGTGGACCTCGGCAGCGCCGACCGCGCGTCCTGGAGCCTGCTGAACGACTCAGGACCGTACGTCGCTCTGCGCGACGCGGAGGACAAGGTGCTGCGTGCCGACCCCGGCCGCGCCGCCGCAACCGCCGCACCGGCCGCGGCCTGGGACGCGGCTGTGACGCCGGTCCTCACCGGCCTGCGCACCATCGAGACCTCGGCGGGCAGCAGCGCCGCCGGGAACAGCGACCCCATCACCCAAGGCCTGTTCACCACCTCCGGCGCCGCCGTGGTGCTCGGACTGCTCGCCGTCCTCGCCTCGCTGCTCGTCTCGGTGCGCATCGGCCGTGGCCTGGTCATCGAACTCGTCGGGCTGCGCAACGCGGCCCTGGAACTCGCCCGCCGCAAACTGCCGCTCGCCATGCGCCGGCTGCGGGCGGGGGAGGAGATCGACGTGGCCGCCGAGGCGCCGCCCGGCACCCATGGCGCGGACGAGATCGGCCAGGTCGGCGAGGCGCTCGCCATCGTCCAGCGGGCCGCGCTGACCGCCGCCGTCGAACGCGCCGAGCTGCTCAGCGGCGTCTCCGGCGTATTCGTCAACCTCGCCCGCCGCAGCCAGATCCTGGTGCACCGGCAGCTCGCACTGCTCGACAGCATGGAGCGGCGGACGGAGGACCCCAACGAACTGGAGGACCTCTTCCGGCTCGATCACCTCACCACCCGTATGCGGCGGCACGCCGAGGGCCTGATCATCCTGTCCGGGGCGGCGCCGGGCCGGGCCTGGCGACGGCCGGTGCCACTGCAGAACGTCGTACGCGCCGCGGTCGCCGAGGTGGAGGACTACGCGCGGGTCGAGGTCAGGCGGCTGCCGCCCGCGGCCGTGGTCGGCGGCGCGGTCGCCGACCTCACCCACCTGATCGCCGAACTCGTCGAGAACGCGACCCAGTTCTCGCCCCCGCACACCAAGGTGCGGGTCTACGGCGAACAGGTCGGCAACGGCTATGTGCTGGAGGTCGAGGACCGGGGCCTGGGCATGGGCAAGGAGGCGCTGGACGAGGCCAACCAGCGGATCGAGCGCTCGCAGGCACTGGACCTGTTCGACAGCGACCGGCTGGGGCTGTTCGTCGTCAGCCGGCTCTCCGCCCGGCACGACGTCAAGGTCTCGCTGCGACCTTCCCCGTACGGCGGGACGACGGCCGTCGTGCTGCTGCCCACCGGACTCGTCGAGCGATACGTCCCCGACTCTGCGCCTGCCCGCAGGGCGGCCGAGCGGGACCGCGCCCAACGGGACCATCGGGCCCAACGGGCCCAGCACGAGGACCCGGTCGTCCGGTCGCTGGCGTCGCGGCACGGGGCTGAGGCGCTGAAGCTGAACGCGTCATCCGAGGTGTCCGCATCGTCGGGGGCATCGGGGGCATCGGGGGCGTCAGGAGCTTCCGGAGAGTCGGGAGCCTCCGAACCGTCCGAGCGGTTCCGGTCCTCCGAGCCGTCCGAGCCGCCCGTGTCAGTCGGATCGTCCGGGGTCCCCGCGCGTTCCGCGCGCCCGGCCGGTCCGGCGCAGGACGGCGCGATCGGTGACGGTGACGACCTCCCCCGTCGCGTCCGCAAGGCGCATCTCGCTCCGCAGTTGCTGCAACGGCCCGCCCCGGAGCGGGACGGAAGCGCGGCGGGGAACGGAAACGGGGACGGAAACGGGGACGGGCGTACCCCTGAGCAGGTCCGCGCCACCATGACCGCGTACCGCAGCGGCTGGGTACGCGGCGGCGGCCGACCGGCCGGCCGCCCGCCGTCGAACGAGGGAGACCCGGCATGATCGACGCGAACAGATCCGGCGGTCTTGACTGGCTGCTGGACGAGCTGACGGACCGGGCGGCCGAGGTGCGGCATGCTGTGGTCCTGTCCAACGACGGCCTGGCGGTGGGCGCCTCACACGCGCTGAGCCGCGAGGACGCCGAACATCTGGCGGCGGTCGCGTCAGGATTCCACAGCCTCGCCAAGGGCGCCGGCCGGCATTTCGACGCCGGGGACGTACGGCAGACGATGGTCGAACTCGACGGTGGATTCCTCTTCGTGGCCGCCGCGGGCGAGGGCTCCTGCCTCGCGGTCTTCGCGACCGCCGCCGCCGACGTCGGACTGGTCGCCTACGAGATGGCCCGCCTCGTCAAACAGGTGGGGGAGCATCTGCGGACACCGGCCAGGCTCGCCTCCGACACCACGGCCGGCGGCTGACCGGACATGGACGACCGCTGGTACGACGACGAGGCGGGCCCGATGGTCCGCCCCTATGCGCTGACCGGCGGCCGGACCCGGGGTGACGCGGGCAGTGTGCACCTCGACCTGATAGCCCAGGTGTTCGCCGACCCCGGCGCCGAATCCGGTGCCGCTGATGACCCGGCCCTGGCTCCGGAGCACGGCACGATCCTCGCCCTGTGCCGAAACGTTCCGCTGTCGGTCGCGGAGATCGCGGCGGACTCCGACCTGCCCGTGGGCGTCGTGCGCGTCCTGCTGGGCGACCTGCTGATGCTGGGGTGGGTCCGGGTGCGCGAGCCGGTGGCGCCCGCGGCACTCCCCGGCGAACACATCCTGCGAGAGGTGATCGATGGACTCCGCGCACTCTGACCACCCGCACTCCGACCACCCGCACTCCGACCACCCGCACTCCGAGCGCCCAGGACGCCGGGACGAGTCCGCCCTGGCGTTGAAGATATTGGTCGCGGGCGGCTTCGGGGCCGGCAAGACCACGCTGGTGGGCGCCGTCAGCGAGATCCGGCCGCTGCGCACCGAGGAACTGCTCAGTGACGTGGGCAGGGAAGTCGACGACACCGGCGGGGTCGAACGCAAGACCACCACCACGGTCGCCATGGACTTCGGACGGATCACGATCCGGGCCGGACTGTCGCTCTACCTCTTCGGCACCCCCGGGCAGGACCGTTTCTGGTTCCTGTGGGACGAGCTGTCGCACGGAGCACTGGGCGCCGTGGTTCTCGCCGACACCCGCAGGCTCGAGGACTGCTTCCCCGCGGTCGACTTCTTCGAGCACCGCGGGATTCCCTTCGCCGTGGCCGTCAACTGCTTCACCGGAGCGCGCTCCTACCGGCCCCACGACGTCTCACGGGCCCTGGATCTGACGGAGGGGACACCGGTCGTGCTGTGTGACGCGCGGGACCGTGAATCCGGCAAGGAGGTGCTCATCGCGCTGGTCGAGCACGCCGGCCGGATGCACACCGAGCGGCTGCTCCGGCAGGTCGGCTGACGGGCGCAGGGTACGCGCCTCGGCGTGCCGAAACCGGATATTGATCTCGGCCGGGACCCGATGGGTACTTGCCGTAGCGCGCTGGGCAGGACAGTCTCGTACCGCAGTCGAAACGGGGAGGTCGGGAATGACGGTGGGCAATGGACTCGCTTGGCTGTTGGACGACCTGACGCAACGAGTACCGCATGTGCAGCACGCTCTCGTGCTGTCCAACGACGGGCTGGTGACCGGGGCCAGCGGCAGTCTGGACCGGCCGACGGCCGAGCATCTGGCGGCCGTCTCGTCCGGGTTCCACAGTCTTGCCAAGGGCGCAGGCCGGCAGTTCCGCGTCGGAGGGGTTCGGCAGACGATGGTCGAGTTCGACGAGGGCTACCTCTTCGTGACCGCGGCCGGCGACGGCAGCTGTCTGTCCGTGCTCAGCGGCATGGAAGCGGATGTCGGTCAGGTCGCCTATGAGATGACCTTGCTGGTCCACCGGGTCGGCGAGCACCTCGGGGTCGCGCCCCGGCAACCCGGCGTCGCCCCCTCCGGAAGCTGACGCGGGGACCGTCCGGCCCGCTTCCCGCCACAGAGTCCGCCCGGCCCGGTCCGGCCGCCCGCGTCAATGGACCGCCGGGGCCACGACCCCGGGCGCCGCGGCCGGGATGGCGGCGGCCCTTCCGGCCCGGCTGGTCACCGCGGCCAGGATCGTCGCCAGCGCTGCGAGCGCCGCCGCGGCCAGCGGGAACCAGCGGGTGCCGAGGACGGCGATCGCAGCGCTGCCCACGCCGCCCGCCGCGGCCGTGCCCAGATACAGCGCACTGCTGTTGAGCGACAGCAGCAACGGCGCGGCGCCCGGATTGACGGAGCTCAGCCGGTGTTGGAGGGCGACGTTCAGGCCCCAGCCGGCGAGCGGGCCGAGCAGATTGCATATCAGCATCCCGGTCATGCTGAGGGAACCCCAGGGCAGCGCGCACTGCACGAGCGCGGTGATGGTTCCGCCCACCACCAGCGCGGCGCGCGCACCGAACCGGTCGATCACCCGTCCGGCCAGCCAGTTGCCCGCGACGGAGGCCAACCCGGCCACGAACAGCAGCAGACTGAGCCGGTCCGCGCTCCCGCCGGTCGCCGGGGCGACCAGCGTGGCCGTGTAGATGTAGACGCTCTGCACTGCCACGAAGAACAGGAAAGTGGTGGTGACCGCCCCGAACACCCGGCGGTCGCGGAGCGGTGCCAGCCGGTCCCGCAGGCCGGGCGCGGCCTTAGGCGTGGGCAGCGCGGGCAACATGGTCGCGAGCCCTGCGAGCGCGGCCGCGCCGAGACCGGCGACCAGCCACATCGTCAGCCGCCAGTCGGTGCGCCCCAGCCAGGTGCCCAAGGGCACGCCGAGCGCGGTGGACACCGTCATCCCTCCCATCACCAGGGCGAGCGCCCGGCCGCGCCGCTCGGGCGCCGCCATCATCGTGGCGACCGCGACGGCGGTGGGGGTGTACATCGCGGCACCGGCCGCAGCGAGCACCCGCGTCGCGAGGAGCGTCGGGTAGTCCGGGGCCAGCGCGGTGAGAACGTTCGCCAGCGTGAAGAACACGAGACCGGTGAGCAGCAGGCGGCGGCGCGGCCAGCGCGCCGTCACGGTGGCGAGCAGCGGTGCCAGCAGGGCGTAGGCGAGTGCGAAGACCGTCACGATCTGCCCGGCGGCCGCGACGGGCACATCGAGGTCGCGGGCCAGGAGCGGCAGGATTCCCGCGACCACCATCGCGTCGGTGCCGACGGCGAAGGTTCCTAGGGCGAGCAGGACGAGGCGTAGGCGCATGGAAATCCCCCAACGGTTTGATGTGAGTAAAACCATAGCGATAGGTTGATGATTGTCAAACAATTACTGGGAGGGGGAGGCTGGCCCGAGGAGGTCTGACGCGTGGTGAGTGGGAATGCGATGGAGAAGCTGCCGGAGCCGTCGGTGGCGGAAATAGAGCTGGTGCGGGTGTTGCACGCACTGGCCGATCCAGTGCGGCTGACGCTGCTGACGGTCTACGCGGACGGGCTGGAACACGGCTGCGCCCCGGAGGACGTATCCCTGGAGCACCTGCACAAATCGACCGTGTCGCACCACATGCGGGTCCTGCGCGAGGCCGGTCTCACCTCGACCCGGCTCAGCGGCCGCAACCGGTACGTATCGCTGCGCCGCGACGACCTCGAGGAGCGCTTTCCCGGCCTGCTGGAGTCCTTGCTCCAGGCCGTACGCCCCTGATCTGATTCGCGGCGGCCCCGGCGGCCCCGGCGGCCCCGGCGGAGTTGGCGGAGTTGGCGGGTTATCCACAGGCGCGGCCGAGGGGTCACCGGACTGCGTAAGCTTCGTCACTGTCAGTAGTCGAAGGCGGTGGGGGAAGTCATGGTCGTTCGGGAATCACGCACAGGGCCGTCACTCGCGGGGGAAGCGCCGGCAGGGCAAGCGCTGTCGGGGGAAGTGCTCGGGATGAACCGCGCCAGGGAAGAACTGGAGCTGGAGGCGGGTGAGTTCGAGCTGGCCGTCCAGCTCGGAGAGGTCCATGTCCCGCCGGCCGGACAGGGCCGCTGGCGGGTGATGCGCGAGGAAGTCGACCGGCTGCGCACGGCGGAGGGTTATCCGCAGTCGTTGCGCGACCGGCTGCGCGTGGTCGGAAGCGGCGACGGCGCGGAGCTCATGGGTGTCAGCCGCGACCGCTTCGTCAAACTGGCGAAGGGCGGCTTCATCCGCCCGGTCCGCTGGTACGTCAACCGCTACCGGGCCGTCGTCTGGATGTATCTGGCCGACGAGGTCGGGCAGTACGCCCGCGACCATCCCGAACTGCTCCTCGGCAGGCTCCCCGTAGCGCTGCGCAGCGCCCTGGACGAGAGCGAGGACCACCGGGCGCGTGGCTGGCGGGCGCGCCGAGCCGGGCAGTTGGTGCGGGACGCTGCCGACGCCTGGGAGGAAGCGGCGGTCTGGGCGGCGCTGCTGGGCACCGACGGCGCCGCGGAAGTGGTGCCGGATCTCTACGAGCGGGCCTATCTGCGCAGGCTGCGGTCCGGTCTGCCGCCGGGCAGGCCCGGGGAGTTCGCCTCCCGGGAGGCGATCGACGCGGCGATCACCGCCGATCATCCGGACGAGATCGCCCTGGCCCGGCTCTCCCTGGCCGAGGCGCTGGACCGCGCCCGCCACGAGCGCCCGGCCCCCCGCCCGGCCACCGCGGCGGAGCCGGAACACCGGCCCGGTCCGCGTCCGGAGCAACGGGCGCATCGGTCCGAGCCGCGTCCGGAGTCACGTACCGAACCGTGCCAGGAGCCGCGCCCGCGCCGGGGCTGGCGGTTGCACCAGCCCGCGAACAGCGCCCGGACCGGCCGCCGGAAGAAGCTGTTCCGGCGCGCCTGAACAGCGGCCGGACTCCGGACGGATGACGAGCGGTCAGCCGCCGATCTTGCGGAAGAGCCCTTCCTGCATCACCGAGACCAGCAGTCGGCCCGAGCGGTCGTAGATCTGGCCGCGGGCCAGGCCGCGGGCGCCGGTTGCGATCGGTGACTCCTGCTCGTAGAGGAACCACTCGTCGGTCCTGAACGGGCGGTGGAACCACATCGCGTGGTCGAGGGAGGCCATGTCGAAGCCGCGGGGTCCCCACAGCGGTTCGACCGGTACCCGCACCGCGTCGAGCAGCATCATGTCGCTCGCGTAGGTGAGTGCGCAGGTGTGCACCAGCGGATCGTCGCCCAGCGGTCCCACCGCGCGCATCCACACAGCGCTGCGCGGCTCGGCGCCCTCGATCTCCTCGGGCGTCCAGCGCAGCCGCTCCACATAGCGGATGTCGAACGGCTGGCGGCGGGCCATCCGCTCCAGCGACTCGGGCAGTACCCCCAAGTGCTCGCGCAGTTCGTCGCCGAGCTTAGGAAGGTCCTCGGGGCCGGGCACCTCGGGCATCGGGATCTGGTGCTCGAAGCCCGGTTCCGGCTGATGGAAGGAGGCTGTGAGATTGAAGATCGTCCGACCCTGCTGGATCGCCACCACCCGCCGGGTGGTGAATGAGCGGCCGTCGCGGACCCGCTCGACCTGGTACACGATCGGCACGCCGGGACGGCCGGGCCGCAGGAAGTACGCGTGCAGCGAGTGCACCGGCCGCTCGCCGTCCGTGGTGCGGCCGGCCGCGACCAGCGCCTGGCCCGCGACCTGCCCGCCGAAGACCCGCTGCAGCCGTTCCTGCGGACTGCGGCCGCGGAAGATGTTCTCCTCGATCCGCTCCAGGTCGAGCAGATCCACCAGCCGCTCGGCGGGGTTGGTCATCGCTACTCCCTCGTATCGTGCCCGGTCACAGCTCGCCCACGTTGGTCACGCGGATGACCGCACGGCCCTCTTCGTCGGAGGCTGCCAGATCGACCTCGGCGGAGATACCCCAGCCGTGGTCTCCATTGGGGTCGGCGAAGGTCTGCCGGACCCGCCACAGACCGTGCTCCGGCTGCTCCTCGATCTGCAGCAGCTTCGGGCCGCGGGCGTCGGGGCCGGTGCCCAGGTCGTCGTACTCGTCCCAGTAGGCGTCCATGGCATCCGCCCACGCGTCGGCGTCCCAGCCCGACTCGGCGTCCAGTTCGGCCAGCAGGTTGTACTTCTCCAGCGCGGCCAGCTCCACCCGGCGGAACATGGCGTTGCGCACCAGCACCCGGAAGGCGCGGGCGTTGGCGGTGACCGGCTTGACCTGGTCGGCCCGCTCGGCGGCCTGCTCGGCCGTCTCCACCTCGGGGTTGGCGAGCTGCTCCCACTCGTCCAGCAGGCTGGAGTCGACCTGGCGCACCAGCTCGCCGAGCCAGGCGGTCAGGTCCTGGAGGTCCTCGGACTTCAGGTCGTCGGGGACGGTGTGTTCCAGGGCCTTGTACGCGCCCGCCAGATAGCGCAGCACGATCCCCTCGGTACGGGCCAGCTCGTAGTGCGAAGTGAACTCGGAGAACGTCATGGCGCGCTCGTACATGTCGCGCACGATCGATTTGGGGGACAAGGGATGGTCGCCGACCCACGGGTGGCTCGTACGGTAGACCCCGTAGGCGTGGGAGAGCAGTTCCTCCAGCGGCTTGGGATAGGAGACGTCCTGCAGACGCTCCATCCGCTCCTCGTACTCGACCCCGTCCGCCTTCATCAGACCGATCGCCTCGCCGCGCGCCTTGTTCTGCTGCGCGGCCAGGATCTGCCGGGGGTCGTCGAGGGTGGACTCGACGACGGAGACCATGTCGAGGGCGTACGACGGCGACTCCTTGTCGAGCAGCTCGAAGGAGGCCAGCGCGAAGGTGGACAGCGGCTGGTTCAGTGCGAAGTCCGACTGGAGGTCGACCGTGAGCCGGACGATGCGGCCCTCCGCGTCCGGTTCCGGCAGCCGTTCCACGACCCCGCCCGCCTCCAGCGAGCGGTAGATGGCGATGGCCCGCCGGATGTGCCGCAGCTGGTTGCGACGGGTCTCGTGGTTGTCCTCCAGCAGATGCCGCATCGCCTCGAAGGCGTTGCCCGGCCGGGCGATCACCGAGAGCAGCATGGTGTGAGTGACCCGGAAGCGGGAGGTGAGCGCCTCGGGGTCGGCGGCGATCAGCTTCTCGAACGTCGCGTCGGACCAGTTGACGAAGCCCTCGGGCGCCTTCTTGCGGACCACCTTGCGGAGCTTCTTCGGGTCGTCCCCGGCCTTGGCAACCGCCTTCTTGTTCTCGATGACGTGCTCGGGGGCCTGCGCCACCACGAATCCCGCGGTGTCGAACCCGGCACGCCCGGCACGTCCGGCGATCTGGTGGAACTCGCGGGCCCGCAGGGTGCGCACCCGTGTGCCGTCGTACTTCGTCAGGGCGGTGAACAGCACGGTCCTGATCGGCACGTTGACGCCGACGCCGAGGGTGTCAGTGCCGCAGATGACCTTCAGCAGGCCGGCCTGCGCGAGCTTCTCCACCAGCCGCCGGTACTTCGGCAGCATGCCCGCGTGGTGCACACCGATGCCGTGCCGGACGAAGCGCGACAGATTGCGGCCGAAGGTGGTGGTGAAGCGGAAATTGCCGATCAGCTCGGCGATGGCGTCCTTCTCGGCGCGCGTGCACATGTTGATGCTCATCAGCGACTGGGCCCGCTCGACGGCCGACGCCTGCGTGAAGTGCACGATGTAGACCGGCGACTGCCGGGTCTCCAGCAGATCCGTCAGCGTCTCGGTCAGCGGCGTCACCACATACTCGTAGGAGAGCGGCACCGGCCGGGTCACGGAACGCACGACGGTCGTCGGACGGCCCGTACGGCGGGTGAGGTCCTCCTCGAAGCGGGACATGTCGCCGAGGGTCGCGGACATCAGCACGAACTGCGCCTGCGGAAGTTCCAGCAGCGGGATCTGCCAGGCCCAGCCGCGGTCCGGCTCCGCGTAGAAGTGGAACTCGTCCATGACGACCTGGCCGACGTCGGCGTTCCTGCCGTCGCGCAGCGCTATCGAGGCGAGCACCTCGGCCGTGCAGCAGATGACCGGCGCGTCCGGGTTCACCGAGGCATCGCCGGTGAGCATGCCGACGTTCTCGGTGCCGAAGAGCTTGCACAGGTCGAAGAACTTCTCCGAGACCAGTGCCTTGATCGGAGCGGTGTAGAAGGTGACCTGGTCCTTTGCCAGCGCGGCGAAGTGCGCTCCCGCCGCGACCAGGCTCTTGCCGGAGCCGGTCGGGGTCGACAGGATCACGTTCGCTCCGGAGACGACCTCGATCAGCGCCTCCTCCTGGGCGGGGTAGAGCGTGATGCCCTGGCTCTCCGCCCACGTCGTGAAGGCTTCGAAAAGGGCATCGGGGTCGGCCTCGGAAGGCAGCTGATCAATAAGGGTCACCCCACCATCTTGCCTGGCTTCGGGCCCGGCAGCGGAACCGGCGGTATTCCGGAAGATCGCCAACGGTAGGGTGTGCCGTCGACTGGGCGTCAACTCCGCCTGCGGGCGGGCTGAAAGGGGCGGGGCAGCACTCATGATGGGACCGGCGCATTCACTTTCCGGAGCGGCGGCATGGCTGGGGGTGGGAGCGGGCGCAGCCGCGCTCGACCACGCCATGCCATGGCCGACCCTCGTCGTCGGCGCTCTGATCTGTGCCGGCGCCGCACTCGCGCCGGACCTCGATCACAAGGCCGCGACCATCTCGCGGGCCTTCGGGCCGATCTCCCGGGCCCTGTGCGAGATCATCGACAAGCTGTCGCACGCTACGTACACGGCCACCCGTATGAAGGGTGACCCGCGCCGTAACGGCGGCCACCGCACCTTGACCCACACCTGGCTGTGGGCCGCCCTGCTCGGCAGCGGTTGCTCGGCGGCGGCGCTGTTCGGCGGGCGCTGGGCGGTGCTGGGAATTCTCTTCGTCCATATGGTGCTGGCCGTCGAGGGCCTGCTGTGGCGCCAGGCCCGCGCCTCCAGCGATGTACTGGTCTGGCTGCTCGGGGCCACCGGCGCCTGGGTCCTGGCCGATGTGCTGGACAACCCGGGCAACGGAAAGGACTGGCTGTTCACGGAGCCCGGCCAGCACTATCTGTGGATCGGGATACCGATCGTGCTCGGCTCGCTCGTGCACTGCATCGGTGACGCGCTGACCGTCTCGGGCTGTCCGATCCTGTGGCCCATACCCATCGGCCGCAAGCGCTGGTACCCGATGGGGCCGCCGAAGTTCATGCGGTTCCGGGCCGGGAGCTGGGTCGAGATCAAGGTCCTCACCCCGGCGTTCTTCGTCCTCGGCGGGGTCGGGGCGCTGGGAGCGCTGGGCTTCATCGGCTGAGGCTCCGGCTCTGTGCCGTCCGCCGCCGGGCAGGCGGCGGACGGCACAGCACCAGGCGAGGGCGATCAGGCGAGGGCGATCGGGCGGCCGGACAGGCTTTAGCCGTGCCAGGAGCGCCACAGGGCCGCGTATGCCCCGTCCGCCTCGACCAGTTGGTGGTGGCTGCCCAGCTCGCTGATCCGGCCCTCCTCGACCACCGCGATGACATCCGCGTCGTGCGCGGTGTGCAGCCGGTGCGCGATGGCGATCACGGTGCGTCCGTCCAGCACCCGCGCCAGGGAACGTTCCAGGTGCCGGGCGGCCCGCGGGTCGAGCAGCGAGGTCGCCTCGTCCAGCACGAGGGTGTGCGGATCGGCGAGCACCAGCCGGGCCAGGGCGACCTGCTGCGCCTGCGCCGGAGTGAGGGCGGCGCCACCGGAACCGACCTCGGTCTCCAGGCCGTCGTCCAGGGTCCGGGCCCAGCCGTCGGCGTTCACCGAGGCCAGCGCGTCCCACAACTCGGGATCGTCCGCCCCGGCCCGCGCCAGCCGCAGGTTGTCCCGCAGGGTGCCGACGAACACGTGGTGCTCCTGGTTGACCAGGGCCACATGCCGCCTGACCCGCTCGGCCGGCATCCGGGCCAGCTCCGCTCCGCCGAGTGTCACCTCACCGGTCCGCGGCGCGTAGATCCCGGCGAGCAGCCGTCCCAGGGTGGACTTGCCGGCCCCCGACGGGCCGACCAGCGCCAGCCGGGTGCCGGGCCGCAGCCGCAGCGACACCCCGTGCAGCACATCACTGCCCGGCCGGTAACCGAAGCGCACCTTGTCGGCGTGCATGTCCCGGCCGTCGGGGACGATCCGCTCGTCCGACTCGTGCGCCTCGACCTCTCGGACCCCGACCAGCCGGGCCAGCGACACCTGGGCCACCTGCAGCTCGTCGTACCAGCGCAGGATCAGGTTGACGGGATCGACGAGCATCTGCGCGTACAGCGCCCCGGTGGTCAGTTCGCCGACCGACACCCAGCCGTGCAGCGCGAAGGCCCCGCCGATCATCAGCACCGACGCGAGGATCAGAGTGTGCGTCAGGTTGATGACCGGGAAGAGCACGCTGCGCAGCCACATGGTGTAGCGCTCCCAGCCCACCCAGGTCCTGATCCGCTCGTCGGAATCCGTGATCCGCCGGCCGCCCAGCCCGTGCGCCTCGATCGTCCGGCCCGCGTCGACCGACTCGGCGAGCGAGGCCGCCACCGCCGCGTATCCGGCGGCCTCCGAGCGGTAGCCGGCGGGGGCACGCCGGAAGTACCAGCGGCAGCCGACCAGCAGCAGCGGCAGGGCGACCAGTACCGACAGCGCCAGCGGCGGCGAGGTGACGGCGAGCGCGCCGAGCAGCAGCGCGGCCCACACCACCGCGATGGCCAGCTGCGGCACGGCCTCGCGCATCGCGTTCGACAGCCGGTCGATATCGGTGGTGATGCGCGAGAGCAGGTCACCGGTGCCGGCCCGCTCCAGTACGCCGGGCGGCAGTCCCACCGAACGGACGAGGAAGTCCTCGCGCAGGTCGGCCAGCATCTGCTCGCCGAGGATCGCCCCGCGCAGCCGGACCAGCCTGACGAAACCGGCCTGGACGACGAGCGCCGCGAGGAAGAGGCCGACCGTGAGCTCCAGATGCAGGTCCCGGCGCCCGGCCGACAGGTCCTCGACCAGCCGGCCCAGCAGGTACGGGCCGGCCATCGAGGCGATCACGGCGACCGTGTTGACCGTGATGAGCAGGATGAACGCGCCGCGGTGGCGGCGGGCCAGCTCGGTCACATAGGCCCGCACGGTGGCCGGAGAACCGACCGGCAGCGTGGTGGTCTGCTGCGGCGCGTCCGGATCGTGCTCCGGCGGCTTCACGCCGATCATGCGGATTCCTCGATCCTGGTGTTCTCATCGGCCCCTGACGGGACCACGGATGCGACGTCGGCCGGGACACCAGCCGGGACACCAGCCGGGACACCGGACGGGACGCCGCCCGTGGCGTCCGTGCCGTCGGCCGGTTCCTCGGTCTCACGGGTGACCACGGCTCGGTAGTGCTGATCCGCGCGCAGCAGCGCGTGGTGGGTACCGGACGCCGCCACCGACCCGTCGGCGATGAAGACCACCAGGTCGCAGCGGTCGAGCAGCAGCGGGCTCGAGGTGAACACCACCGTGGTGCGGTCCGCCCTGATCTCCTTGAGGCCGCGCGCGATCCGCGCCTCGGTGTGCGAGTCGACGGCCGACGTCGGCTCGTCCAGTACGAGCGCCTCCGGGTCCGCGACCAGTGACCTGGCCAGAGCGAGCCGCTGGCGCTGCCCGCCCGACAAGGAACGTCCGCGCTCCGTGATCCGGGTGCGCATCGGATCGCCCGAATCGTCCACCGAGGCCTGGGCGAGCGCCTGCAGGACGTCGGTGCACTGGGCGGCCGACAGCGCGTCAGTGGCGGAAACGTTGCCGGAGGACGGCACATCGAGCAGTTCGTGCAGCGTTCCGGAGAGCAGCACCGGGTCCTTGTCCTGCACCAGCACGGCGGCGCGCGCCGCCGTCAGCGGCAGCTCATCGAGCGCCACACCGCCCAGCAGGACCGATGACTCGCCGGCCACCCGGTCCGGGCTGTGCCCGCCGAGCCGGTCGGCGAGCCGTCCGGCCGCGTCCGGGTCACCGCACACCACCGCCGTCAGCAGCCCGGCGGGAGCCAGTAGACCGCTCTCCGGGTCGTAGAGATCGCCGGCCGGCGGCGAGATGCCCAGCCCGTCCGTACCGCCCGGACCCTCCGCACCGCCCAGCCCGTCCCGGCCCTCCGTACCGCCGAGCCCGACCGTGCCCGTGGTCGCGAACGAACCCGGTGCCGCGTTCCGCTCCAGCGCCAGTACCCGCGCCGCCCGTTTCGCCGACGGCCGCGAGAAGGACCACGCCATCGCGATCTCCTCGAAGTGCCGCAGCGGGAACATCAGGAAGGCGACGGTCCCGTACACGGTCACCAGTTCGCCGACCGAGATCCGGCCGTCCAGCGCGAGGACCGCCCCGTACCAGGCCACGCCGACCAGCAGCAGCCCGGGCAGAACCACCTGCAGGGCGCTGATCAGCGCCCACATCCGGGCGCTGTGCACGGCGGCCGTGCGGACCTCCTGCGAGGCCTTCCGGTACCGGTCGAGGAACAGCTCCTCGCCGCCGATTCCGCGCAGCACCCGCAGACCCGCGACCGTGTCGGAGGCCAGCTCCGTGGCCTTGCCCGCCTTCTCCCGCTGAACGTCCGCCCGCTTGGTGGCCGCGGGCAGCAGCGGCAGCACCGCGAGTGCGAGGACGGGGATGGCGGCGGCCACCATGAGGCCGAGTTCCGGCTGGTAGACGGCCAGGGCGATCGCGATGCCGATGGTGGCGAGGAAGGCGGACGTGAAGCGGGCGAACGCCTCCACGAACCAGCCGATCTTCTCCACGTCGCCCGCGCCGACGGTGACGATCTCGCCGGCCGCCACCTGCCGGGTGAGCACCGAGCCGAGTTCGACGGTCTTGCGGGCCAGCAGCTGCTGCACCCGGGCGGCGGCGGTGATCCAGTTGGTCACCGCGGTGCGGTGCAGCATCGTGTCGCCGAGCGCGCTGAGCCCGCCGAGCACCAGCATCAGCACACCGGCCAGTGCCAGCCGCCGGCCCGAGTGGTCGACGACGGCCTGCACGGCCAGGCCGACGGCGGCCGGGAACAGGGCGACGGACGCCATGAGGAGCGTTCCCCACGCGGCGGCCGTGAGCTGCCCGCGCAACTGGCATTTCTCCAGCCAGAGAAGGAAACGGAACCCGGACCTGACGTCAGGGATACCGGGGTCCTCGAAGGGGAGATGGCGAAGCGACATGACGTCCCGAGGTGCTCTGGAGAGGGGTGGGAAGAGGTGCACGGTTCGCTTCACAGCGCGTACCGGGTCAACCGATTTATGGCCTCCCTGCCAGTAATCAGCCGGTATTGAGCCGAGGTCGTCGCGCGGTCGGCGCCGCGCGAGGCGGTCTGTCGCGCGGCGCGCGACCACGTCAAGCTGTGCGCTGGCTTGGTCATCCCATCCCGGCCGGTTCCATCCGGCCATCGCATGACGAGGAGGCACCACCGCGTGGGAAGACGGATACTCGCGGCGCTCGCCGCGGCTGTGGGGTTCGCGCTCTTCGCGGGCACGGCGGCCGCGGCCACCGCGCCCCCGGCAGAGTTCGGCACCGACTGGCACGATCCCCTGACGGCCGCCCCGCCGGTCGCCACCCCCGGCGGCAGGTCCTGCACCACGCAGATCGTGGCGGCGCAGTTCAAGGACTTCACGCCGTACACCAGCACGTACACCCCGCCGCGCGGCTGCGGTGACCACTGGAGCAAGGTCGTGCGAAAGGTCGCCGGACGGCAGTACGACCGGCTGGGGTATCTGCGGATCGGCGGCGTGGAGGTCCTGGACACCTCGACCCCCGAGCCGTCGCCCGACGGCATCGCATGGCAGGTCGAGAAGGACGTCACCCGGTACGCGTCCACGCTGCGCGGCCCGCAGCCGGTGGAGATGCTCATCGGCAACGTCGTCAACGACACCTACACCGGCGTGATCGATGTGAAGGTCTCGCTGACGTTCTACCCGGCGCGGGGCGGGGACGAAGGCTCGGCCGTGCCCGACCGGGTGCTGACCCTGGCCGGATCGCACAGTGAGGGCACGGCCCTCGTCGGAGATCTCACCACCCCGCGCAACAGCGAGCGGATCGTCGCCGAGGTGTACGCCACCGGATCGGGCGGCGGCTGCGAGGAGTTCTGGTATCTGGCGGTGCCGGCCGATGTGCCGTACTCCTGCCAGGCCGGCGGCCCCTACCGCGAGGTGCAGCTGCGGGTGGACGGCCAACTGGCCGGAATCGCCGCCCCGTTCCCGCACGTGTGGACGGGCGGCTGGTCCAACCCCTTCCTCTGGTACGTGATCCCGGGCCCGCACGCCTTCGACGTCAAGCCCGTCGAGTACGACCTGACGCCGTACGCCGGTCTGCTCAACGACGGCAAGGCGCACCGCGTCGAGGTGTCGGTGCTGGGCGTTCCCGCGGGTCGGAGCGGCTGGAGCGTGCCGACGAACGTACTGGTCTGGCAGGACGCGCACCGCGATAACGTGACGGGCGCGCTGACCGCGCACCAGGAGAGCGCCCCGGTCACCTCGACCGCCTACCGGCCGGGTGACGAGCGCGCCCTGGACGCGACCGGCAGCCACAGCCTGACCGTCGCCGGCTATGTCGACACGTCGCACGGCCGCGTCGCCACCACCGTCCGCCGCGCGCTGTCCGCCACCTCCACCCACCGGTGGAACGCCGACGAGAGCACCGACGCGCTCACCGCGCGCTGGACCGACGACGAGACGGTGACCGCGGACGGCCGCGGGCCGGCCGTCAGCACCGCGGTGCACCGTACGTACACGATGGACGGCGGTACGTCGGTCGGCGCGGCCGACCGGCTGCGCACCGTGCTGGCGGTCGGCGACCGCGCCGACACGGCCGTCGTACGCGGTGGCCGGTCCGTCACCTGGTCGCGGCTGGACGACAGCTACCAGGGCGACGCGTCCTTCACCCTCAATGTGCCGCGCGATCAGCGGCACGCCACCGGCACCTCGTCCGAGCGCTACCGGCTGACCGGTTCCGGCGGCTGCTACGACCACCGGATCGCGACCGCGCAGGGAGCGCTGACGGAGGACCGGCTGCGCTGCTGAACGCGCTGCGCCGGCAAAACGCGGGTCTACACGTTCGCCACCCGGGCGAAGTCGCCGATCAGGGACGAGGTTCGGGTGGCGTCGTAGGCCAGGCAGACCTCGTCGGGAGGCGCGTCGGTGACGGGGACGTAGACGATGTCGGGGCGGGTGTAGTACCCGGTCGCGGAGGCGGGCAGAAAGGTGATCGCGCGTCCCGAGGCGACATGTTCGAGCTTCTCCTCCACGGAGCGGACCACGATGGCCCCGGCGGCGAGCGGCGTGCCGTGGCCGACGTGGTGGGTGTGGCCGATGACGGGCTCGGCGGCCAGATCGGCCAGCGTCAGCGACTCCTTCGCCGCGAGCCGGTGCCCCGTGGGCAGCGCGGCCAGCCGCGGTTCGCGGAACAGCGGGATGACCTCCAGGCCGCGCTCGTCGATGGGCAGTATGACGAAGGCGATGTCCACCCGCCCGTCCAGCAGGACTTCGGCCTGGTCGTCCCATTCCAGGCGCTGCACGCCGACCGTGACCTCCGGATGCGCCGCGGTGAACGCGCGGACGGCGTCGGTGACCACGATCCCGGACCGGAATCCCACCACGAGGTGCTGCGGGCCGCGAGCCGCCCGGAGCACCCGGCGCCGCGCCGCCTCCGCGGAGGCCAGCAGCGGCCGGGCATCGTCCAGGAGCTGCTGCCCGGCCCGGGTGAGAGTGACGCCATGGCTGTCGCGGACGAACAGCTCCGCGCCGAGATCGTGCTCCAGCGCGCGGATCTGGCGGCTCAGCACGGGCTGGGCGATGTGCAGGTCCTCGGCGGCGCGGGTGAAGTGCAGCCGGTCGGCGACGGCGGCGAAGTACCGCAGCTTGCGCAGGTCCAGATCCATCGGCGCTCCTCCGGCATGGCGATGCCTTCAGGGTATCGCGACCGCCGGAAGAGGTCGTGGACGCGGACGGCCCGGGGCGGTGAGGGTGGAGACCGGACAGCACCACGGGGCGAGCGAGAGATCAGGTGAGCGCGATGAAGGTCTTCATCACCGGAGGATCCGGGTACATCGGCCGGGCGACGATCCGGGCACTGGTCCGGCGGGGGATCGCGGTGACCGCGCTGGCCCGGGGCGAGAGCGCCGCCCGGACCGTGTCCGCCCTCGGCGCGGAACCGGTCACGGGGGAACTGACCGACGCCGGGGCGCTGCGCGCGGCGGCCTCGCGGGCCGACGGTGTGATCCACCTCGGCTTCAGCTACAGCGCGGACGCCGGCGGGATCGACGCCGCGGCGGCCCGGGCGCTGCAGGACGGCGTGGGCAGCGGACCGTACATCCACACCAGCGGTGTGTGGGTGTACGGCGACACCGAGGGGTCGCCGACGAGGATTCCCGGCTGAATCCGCCGGGGATCACCGCCTGGCGGCCGGCGAACGAGCGGCGGGTGCTCGCGCACGCGGCCACCGGCGGGCGCCCGGTGGTCGTCATGCCGGGTCTGGTCTACGGCCGCTCCGGCGGTCTGCCGCAGACCTTCTTCGTCGAGCCGGGCGCGCCGCAGGCGCCGTGCCGTACATCGGTGAGGGGGCCAACCGCTGGGCGCTGGTCCATGTCGACGACATCGCGGAACTGTACGTACGGGCGCTGGACGCACCGGCCGGGGCCGTATACGCCGGAGTGAGCGGTCAGAACCTGCCGTTGAAGGACATCGCGCTCGCGCTCAGCCGGGCGGCGGGCTGCCCGGGGAGGACCGTCTCGCTGACCCTGGACCAGGCACGCGAGCGGATGGGGCCGATCGCGGACGCGTTCGCGCTGGACCAGCGGTTCACCGGTGCCCGCGCGCGCGACGGTCTGGGCTGGGTGCCCGCACACCTCGACGCGCTGGCCGAACTGGCCCAACCCAATGAGTCCGCCGCACCCGCCGCACCCGCCCAGCCCACCGAACAGACCGAACCCGCCGGACCCGCCGAACCGAGAGGTCTGGAAGAGGTTTCAGCAAGTAGTTGAAAATGTTTCCACTTGTGTATTGACGGGCCCGCGGCCACGGCGGGAAGCTCCTCGGCGGAACCCCGTGGGACGCGGGGTTCCGCCCCCACCCGGCGGCTTGGCGCGGGCTGCCTTCGAGGGCACAGCTGTGCCCGCACTCCGAAGGAGCCGCTCATGCGATCCCGTAGATCCCGTGTACTGCACGGCACGCTCGCCGCGCTGCTCGCCGCGACCGGCCTCACCGTCGCCGCGCAGCAGCAGGCGCAGGCGTCGCCGCCGAGCAGCAAGGACGTCACCGCCACCCTCTTCGAGTGGCGCTTCGACTCCGTCGCCAAGGCGTGCACCGAAACCCTCGGCCCGGCCGGCTACGGATTCGTGGAGGTCTCCCCGGCCCAGGAGCAGATCCAGGGCAGCCAGTGGTGGACCTCGTACCAGCCGGTCAGCTACAAGATCGCCGGACGGCTCGGTGACAGCACCGCGTTCAAGAACATGGTGGACACCTGCCACGGCGCGGGCGTCAAGGTGGTCGCCGACGCGGTGATCAACCACATGGCGGCCGGCTCGGGCACGGGGACCGGCGGTACGAACTACTCCAAGTACAACTACCCGGGCTATTACCAGGACCAGGACTTCCACTCCTGCCGCAGCAACATCACCAACTACGCCGACCGCGCCAACGTCCAGAACTGTGAGCTCGTCGGGCTCGCCGACCTGGACACCGGCAGCGACTACGTCCGTTCCACGATCGCCGGCTATCTCAACAACCTCATCTCGCTCGGCGCCGACGGCTTCCGGATCGACGCGGCCAAGCACATCGCGGCGGGCGACCTCTCCGCCATCAAGTCCAAGCTCACCAACCCGGGCGTCTTCTGGGCGCAGGAGGTCATCTACGGGGCCGGCGAGGCGGTCCAGCCGGGCGAGTACACCGGCACCGGCGATGTGGACGAGTTCCGCGCCGCCACCGACCTCAAGCGGATCTTCACCAGCGAGAAGCTGTCGTACCTGAGCAATTGGGGCGCCTCCTGGGGCTATCTGACCAGCGCCAACGCCCGGACCTTCGTCGACAACTGGGACACCGAGCGCAACGGCTCGACCCTCAACTACAAGGCGGGCGCCACCTACACCCTCGCCAACGTCTACATGCTGGCCTGGCCCTACGGTGCGCCCAACGTCTACTCCGGCTACGAGTTCTCCGACAATGACTCCGGCCCGCCCAACGGCGGCACCGTCAACGCCTGCTACAGCGAGGGGTGGAAGTGCCAGCACGCCTGGCCGCAGATCTCCGGCATGGTCGGTTTCCGCAACGCCGTCTCCGGCACCGCGGTCACCAACTGGTGGTCCAACGGCAACAACGCCATCGCGTTCGGCCGCGGCAGCAAGGGCTTCGTCGCGATCAACCACGAGGGCGGCGCGCTGACCCAGACGTACGCCACCTCACTGCCGGCCGGCACCTACTGTGACGTCCAGCACAGCGGGACCCAGTACGCCGTCGGTTCCGACGGCAGGTTCACGGCCACGATCGGCTCCAACGACGCGGTGGCGCTGTACGTGGGCGCGGCCTGTGGCGGGACCACCGTCCCGGCCTCCGGCGCGTCCTTCGCGGTCAGCGCGACGACCGCGGCCGGCCAGAACATCTACGTGGCGGGCAGCAACGGCACCCTCGGCAACTGGGACACCGGCCGGGCCCTGCTGCTGTCCGCAGCGAGCTACCCGGTGTGGAAGCTCGATGTCACGTCGGCCGCCGGCACGTCGTTCGAGTACAAGTACCTCCGTAAGGACAGCGCCGGGACCGTGACCTGGGAGACCGGGGCGAACCGCACCGCGACGGTCCCCTCCAGCGGCAAGGTCGCGCTCAGCGACACCTGGCGCGGCTGAATTCACACCCCTGGCCGGGATCGAGGCAGACTGGCATGTCCTGTACCTGATCACAGAGGGGATCTCTTCATCCATGACGGGCTTTCGTGCGTTCCTGCTGCGTGGCAATGTCGTCGAACTCGCGGTCGGCATCGTGGTCGGCGCCGCCTTCACCGCGCTGGTCGGCGGTTTCGTCAAGGCGTTCCTGACACCGCTCGTCGGTCTCTTCTCGGGCGCGACGGGTGACTACACCCACAAGGTGTTCACTGTCTCGGGCGTGAACTTCCCGTACGGCGCCTTCATCGATTCGGCGATCAGCTTCGTGATCGTCGCCTCGGTGATCTACTTCCTGGTCATCCTGCCGATGAACCGGATGCAGGACCGGTTCTTCCCGAAGGCCGCGGCGGCCGACATGCGCGAGTGCCCGGAGTGCCTGACGGCGATACCGACGGCCGCCAGGCGCTGCAGTGCCTGCACCGCGGAGGTGCAGCCGGTGTCCGCCGACGGTATGGCGCTCGTGCAGTAGCCCGCGCCGTCCGTCCAGCGCCGTTCGTCCGTCCAACGCCTTCCCGGGGCGCGCCTCAGCAGCGCGACCGGGGAGGCGTTGCCGCGTCCAGGGTGGCGAGCAGCGCGGTGAGCGCCTCGCGCTGAGCGGCGCCCAGGGGGGCCAGGAGATCCTCGGCGGCGGCCCGGCGGGCCAGCCGCAGCCGGTGCAGGGTCGCGGCCCCGGCCTCGGTGAGTTCGATGCGGATCACCCGGCGGCTGGCCGGGTCGGGGATCCTGCGGACGAGGTCGTGAGTCTCCAGCGCGTCCACCAGCGTGGTCACCGCGCGCGGTACGACGTCCAGGCGCCGGGCGAGGTCGGCCATCCGCGGCGGTGCCTCGCTGTGGGCGACGGTCCGCAGCAGCCGCGACTGGGCCGGGGTGATGCCGAGCGGCTCGAGGTGCCGGCGCTGGGCCCGGTGGAGCCGCCGGGTCAGCTGCAGCAGCTGGTCGGCGAGGCGGCCGGTGGTCTCGCCAGCGGCGGTCTCCGCGGCGGTCTCTTCGACAGGCTCGGGCCCTGGTGCGGGCTCTGGTGCGGGCTCGGTCTCAGGCTCGGGTGCGGTCGCGGCGACGGGCTCGGCGACGATCTCGGGCTCAGGTGCGGTGGTGCGGGGATCCATGGCCCAAGGATATCAGGATGTAAGTCATTGTGAACATAGGTAACAATGAACTAGACTCTTCAAAGTCATCCTGACATCCGACTCTCCGCAACCTCTCCGAGGAGCCCTTTGCACCCCGACGCACCACGGTGGACGCCACCGTCCAAGGTCCCCGACTCACCCGCCGACGTACGCCGCATCGTGCGGCTGTTCCGCCCCTACCGCGGCAAGCTCGTCTTCGTGGGCCTGCTCGTCGCCCTCTCCTCCCTCGTCTCGGTCGCCTCGCCCTTCCTGCTGAAGGCGATCCTCGACACCGCGATCCCGCAGGGCCGCACCGGGCTGCTCAGCCTGCTCGCCCTCGGCATGATCGCCACCGCCGTCGTCACGAGCGTCTTCGGCGTCCTGCAGACCCTGATCTCGACCACCGTCGGCCAGCGCGTCATGCACGACCTGCGCACCGCGGTCTACGAGCAGCTGCAGCGCATGTCGCTCGCCTTCTTCACCCGGACCCGCACCGGCGAGGTGCAGTCCCGCATCGCCAATGACATCGGCGGCATGCAGGCGACCGTCACCTCCACCGCGACCTCGCTGGTCTCCAACCTCACCGCCGTCATCGCCTCCGTGGTCGCGATGCTCGCCCTGGACTGGCGGCTGACGATCGTCTCGCTCCTGCTGCTCCCGGTGTTCGTGTGGATCAGCCGCCGGGTCGGCCGTGAACGCAAGAAGATCACCACTCAGCGGCAGAAGCAGATGGCCTCCATGTCGGCCATCGTCACCGAGTCGCTGTCGGTCAGCGGCATCCTGCTCGGCCGCACCATGGGCCGCTCCGATTCACTGACCCGCTCCTTCTCCGAGGAGTCCGAGCGCCTGGTCGACCTCGAAGTGCGTTCCAACATGGCCGGACGCTGGCGGATGTCCACCATCGGCATCGTCATGGCCGCCATGCCCGCGCTCCTGTACTGGGCCGCCGGTCTCACGATGAGCAACGGCGGGCCCGCCATCTCCATCGGCACGCTCGTCGCCTTCGTCTCGCTCCAGCAGGGACTGTTCCGCCCGACGGTGAGCCTGCTGTCGACCGGCGTTCAGGTGCAGACCTCGCTGGCGCTCTTCCAGCGCATCTTCGAGTACCTCGACCTGCCCGTCGACATCACCGAGCGCGCCGACCCGGTCCGGCTGGAGCGCGCCTGCGGCGATGTCCGCTTCGAGGACGTCGACTTCTCCTACGACCCGTCCGGCGCCCCCCGCACCCTGCACGGCATCGACCTCGCCGTCCCGGCCGGCGGCAGCCTGGCCATCGTCGGTACGACGGGTTCCGGCAAGAGCACCCTCAGCTACCTCGTGCCCCGGCTGTACGACGTGACGGGCGGCAGGGTGACGATCGACGGCGTCGACGTCCGCGACCTCGCCTTCGACACGCTCGCAGAATCGGTCGGCGTGGTCGCCCAGGAGACCTATCTCTTCCACGCCTCCGTGGCCGAGAACCTGCGCTTCGCCAAACCCGACGCCACCGACGACGACATCGTCGCCGCCGCGAAGGCCGCCCAGATCCACGACCACATCGCCGGCCTCCCCGACGGATACGACACCCTCGTCGGCGAACGCGGCTACCGCTTCTCCGGCGGCGAGAAGCAGCGGCTCGCCATAGCCCGCACCATCCTGCGCGACCCGCCGGTCCTCATCCTCGACGAGGCCACCAGCGCGCTCGACACCCGCACGGAACAGGCCGTCCAGGATGCCATCGACGCGCTGTCGGCCGGGCGCACCACCATCACCATCGCTCACCGGCTGTCCACCGTCCGTGACGCCGACCAGATCGTGGTCCTCGACGCGGGCCGTATCGCCGAACGCGGCACCCACGACGAGCTCCTGGCGCGCGACGGCCGCTATGCGGCACTGGTCCGCCGCGACGAGCGGCTCGCCACCTCCGAACTCGCCCCGACCGCGTGACCGTGCTGGGCTCCCGCCGGAAGTGACTCCCGGGTAAGGTGACTCGAACCGCGTTGGTACCGACCCGCGTTGACATCGACCCGCGTTCGTATCGGCTCGCGTGACGTCGGCCTGCGTGAGCTCGACCCGCGTGACGTCGACCCGCCCGGCGGGATCCGCGCACATCCACCGGAGGTACCCGTTGGCTGCTCCCGAGCGTTCCGCACGTCTCCTCGTCGGCCTTCTCGCCGGCGGGGCCGCGGCCCACTTCCTGCTGCCCAAGCCGTTCGACGCGACGATTCCCCGCGCGCTCCCCGGCCGTCCGCGCACCTGGACCTACGCCAGCGGCGTCGTGGAACTCGCGGTCGCCACCGCCGTCGCCGTACCGGCCACCCGCCGCGTCGGCGGTCTGCTCGCCGCGGGACTGTTCACCGCCATCTTCCCAGCCAACGTGAAGATGGCCTACGACTGGCGCGACCGCCCGGCACCGCTCAAGGCCGCCGCCTACGCGCGGCTGCCGCTGCAGGCACCGTTGGTGCTGTGGGCGCTGCGGGTCAGCCGCCAGGAGGCCCTGCGCCGGCAGGGGTGACACCGCGCGCCGGCGTTCCACCCGGCAGTCCCTCCGGCGTTCCGCTCAGCCCTCCACCAGGATCACTTCCAGCGTGCGCGGGCCGTGCACGCCCTCGACGCGGTCGAGTTCGATGTCGCTGGTGGCGGACGGGCCGGAGATCCAGGTCAACGGCCGGGCCGGATCGAGGCGTCCCATGGCCTCCGGGACCGAATCGACGATCTGGCCGGGGGCTTGGACCACGCAGATGTGATGGTCGGGCACAAGCGTGATCCGGCGCCGCCCCTGGCCCGCCGATGCGTCCAGGACGATGGTGCCGGTCTCGGCGATGGCCACGGCGCAGCCGGTCAGCACGCTGTCGGCGGCGTCGAGTTCACCGGGCGTCAGAGTGAGGGTGTCCTGGACGAGCTCCACCCCGGTGGCGGCGGAGAGCCAGTTGTCGGGCAGCCCGGCCGGGACGACGACGGAGCGGGCGCCGCGCCCGGCGAGCAGCGCGGCGATCAGCGCCGGAAGCCCGTCGGCCGGGCAGCGGTGGACCAGTGCGCGGTAGTCCGCGAGATGGCCGGCCAGCAGCGCGGTGGTCTGTTCCGGCGTCCGCGTCCCGTGCACCCGGAGGTAGTCGCGTTCGACCGGGACGCCGTCGGGGCGCTCGTCGCGCGGCACATCGGCCAGCGCGCGCCGGATACGTCCCAGCACCCGCTCCCGGCTGCTTGCCTCGCTCATGTGGTGGTCCCCTCTCCGCGGGTGCGCTGCCACCAGTCGCGGAACGATTCGGCGGGCACGGCCGGCAGGTCGCGGGTGGCGGACCAGGCGCGGCCCGGCCCCGGCAGGCGCTTGGGGTGCAGCCGCCGGGTGCGGGCGGCCAGCCGCTGGCCGGCGCGGAGCGCGGCCGGATGGTCGAGCGTCCAGCGGGAGGCGCGCATCGCGGCCCGCTCGGCGGCGTGCCCCTTGGCCGGTTTGATGACGGCTCGCGTGCCGCGCAGCGTCACCGGGCCGCCCTCGGCGACCCGCTCCCGCAGATGAACCAGGACTTCGGGGATGTCGATCGCGACCGGGCAGACCTCGTAGCAGGCACCGCACAGCGTCGACGCGTACGGCAGCGAGGCGTCCAGCGCCGAGGCGGTCCCGCGCAGTTGGGGGGTGAGGATGGCGCCGATCGGGCCGGGATAGGCGGAGCCGTAGGCATGGCCGCCGGCCCGCTCGTAGACCGGGCAGACGTTCAGACAGGCGGAGCAGCGGATGCAGCGCAGCGCCTGGCGGCCGACGGTGTCGGCGAGGGTGTCGGTGCGGCCGTTGTCGAGCAGGACGAGGTGAAAGGTCCGCGGCCCGTCGCCGTCGGTGGTGCCGGTCCACGTCGAGGTATAGGGGTTCATCCGCTCGGCGGTCGAGGAGCGGGGCAGGGTCTGGAGGAAGATCTCCAGGTCCTGCCAGGTGGGGATGGTCTTCTCGATGCCGACGACCGAGATGAGGGTCTCGGGCAGGGTCAGGCACATCCGGCCGTTCCCCTCGGACTCCAGGACGACGAGGGTGCCGGTCTCGGCCACCATGAAGTTCGCGCCGGAGATGCCGACCTTGGCCCGCAGGAACTTCTCCCGCAGATGCAGCCGCGCCGCCTCGGCGAGGTCGGCGGGCCGGTCGGACAGCCCTTCGGGCGCCGCCCGTCCCCAGTCGCCCATCCGCTCGGTGAAGATGTCCCGGATCTCGGACCGGTTCTTGTGGATCGCGGGGACCAGGATGTGCGACGGGAGATCGTCGCCGAGCTGCACGATCAGCTCGGCGAGATCCGTCTCGTAGGCGCGGATCCCGGCCTGGGCGAGGGCTTCGTTGAGGCCGATCTCCTGGGTGGCCATCGACTTGACCTTGACGACCTCGGTCTCGCCGGTGGCGCGGACGAGTCCGGTCACGATCCGGTTGGCCTCCTCGGCGTCGGCCGCCCAGTGGACGTGGCCGCCCGCGGCCGTGACCGCCGCCTCCAACTGCTCGAGGTAGTGGTCGAGATGGCGCAGCGTACGGTCCTTGACGGCGGCTCCGGCGGCCCTCAGCTGCGGCCAGTCCGCCAACTCGGCCACCGCCACGGCGCGTTTGACGCGGATGGTGTGCGTCGCATGCCGCAGATTGCCGCGCAGCCGGGTGTCCCGGGTGGATTTCTCGGCCGCCTCGGGGAAGGCCGGCATGCCCAGATATGTGCCGCTCATCGGATCTCTTCCATCGGGTAGGGGTGGTCCTCCGTTGCGGCGAGGATCTCGGCGATGTGCACCGGCCGGACCGTCGAGCCCTCCCGGGCCAGCGTGCCGCCGATGTGCGTCAGACAGGAGTTGTCGACGGTGCAGACCGCGGCGGCCCCGGTCTCGCCGATGTGCCGGGTCTTGTCCGCGCCCATCGCGGCGGACACCGCCGCGTTCTTGACAGCGAACGTGCCCCCGAAGCCGCAGCACTCCTCCGCGCCCTCCAGCTCCCGCAGCCGCAGCCCCCTGACGTTCTCCAGCAGCGCGAGCGGGCGCCGGCCGAGCCCCAGTGCCCGCAGCCCGTGGCAGGTGGGGTGGTAGGTGACCGTGTGCGGGAAGTACGCCCCGACGTCGGTCACCTTCAGCACGTCCACCAGGAATTCGGTCAGCTCGTACGTCCTGGGCACCACGGATGCCGCCGCGGCCGCGAGTTCACCGCCGCGTCCCTCGGCAGCGGCCTTCGCCCCGATACGCGGATAGTTGTCGCGCACCATCGCCACACAGGATCCGGACGGGGTCACGATGTAGTCGTAGCCGTCGAACGCGGCGGTGAACCGGCGCACCAGCGGCTCGGTCTCATGCCGGTATCCGGTGTTGAACTGCGGCTGTCCGCAGCAGGTCTGCGCCACGGGAAAGTCGACGTCCACCCCCAGCCGTTCGAGCAGCGCGACGGTTGCCCGGCCGGTGTCCGGGTAGAGAAGGTCGTTCACGCAGGTGACGAAGAGTGCTACGCGCATGGCCTCATACTGCCGTAGTGCCGGGGTGGTGTGAAGCAGACATCGGATGTTTTTCGCTGTGTCGTGCGTTCAGTGCACCAGGGCGGGGGAGCGCATGGGCGCGGGCCCGGCCGTCCTGTGCGATCCGTCCCGTCCGTCTGAACCGTTCGACCCGTTTGATCCGTCCGAACCGGTCGCGAGGAATCGGCGGATCTCGCGGACCGCGGTGCGCCCCGCCCGGTTGGCGCCGATGGTGCTGGCGGAGGGCCCGTAGCCGATGAGGTGGATGCGGGGGTCCTTGGCGACCCGGGTGGTGCCGTCCAGGCGGATGCCGCCGCCGGGCTCGCGCAGTCGCAGCGGTGCGAGGTGGTCGAGGGCGGCGCGGAAGCCGGTGGCCCACAGGATGACGTCGGCGTCCAGTTCGCGGCCGTCGTTCCAGGCGACGCCGTGCTCGGTGACGCGGTCGAACACCGGCAGCGGGTCGAGGATCCCGCGCGCCTGGGCGGCACGGACCGCCTCGGTGGCCGCCAGACCGGTGACGCTGACCACGCTCTGGGGCGGCAAGCCGGCCCTGACCCGCTCCTCGACGAGGGCGATCGCGGCCCGGCCCCACTCCTCGTCGAACGGCCGGCTGCGGAAGAGCGGCGGACGGCGGGTGACCCAGGTGGTGTCGGCGACCTCGGCCAGTTCCATCAGCAGCTGCACGGCGGAGGTTCCGCCGCCGACGACGATCACGCGCTTACCGGTGAACTCCGCGGCACCCCGGTAACCGGCGGTGTGCAGCTGCCGTCCGCGGAAGGTCTCCTGGCCCGGGTAGTGCGGGAGGAACGGCCGGTCCCAGGTGCCGGAGGCGTTGATCAGCGCACGCGCGGACCAGGTGCCCGCGTCCGTCTCGACGAGCAGCCGTCCGTCGCCCGCCTTGCGGACCGCCGATACGTTCACCGGGCGGTGGACGCGCAGGTCGAAGGCGCGCTCGTAGCGGTCGAAGTACGCGGAGACCACTTCGGCGGAGGGCCGTGCCGGGTCCGCGCCCGTCAGGGGAAGGCCGGGCAGGTCATGGACGCCATGGGCCTTGGCGTAGGTGAGCGAGGGCCAGCGGAACTGCCAGGCGCCGCCGGGGCCGGGGGAGTGGTCCAGTACGGCGAAGCCCTCGTCGGGCCGGAACCCGGCACGGCCGAGGAAGTACGCGCCGGACAGGCCTGCCTGTCCGGCCCCGATGACGGCGACGTCGACCTCGCGCGCCCCACTCAAGTCGTTCACGTTTCTACCAACCTCGGGTGGTACGGAAAGCTTCCCGCGGGGTGTCAGCGGATGGTGGCCGAAGCGGGAGCTGGAGTCGAGGCGGGCGTCGGCGCGCAGCCCGGGCCGTACGCCGAGGTGGAAGTTGGCTCCCAGTCCGACCAGTTCGGCGGCAGCGGAACCGCCGCTGCCAACGCTCTGGGCGACGCCGGGGCGCCCGCTGAGCGCGTCGGGGAGGAGATCGTGCAGTGCACCGGTGATCCGCAGGCAGGCCTCGGGGGTGCTTCCGTAGGCGACCACTCCCGGCATGCCACGGTCGAGCCCGGACCGTATCCAGTCCGGCAGCCGCTCGCTGCGGCAGGCGGGGAGCAGGCACGCGTCGACCAGTGCGGCGATACGGTGCAGGGTATTCACGTCGGCTGTCCCCCTTTGGCGCCCGGCGGCAGTGGGAGGGTATCCCGACAACAGGCTATTGGTCCAGACCAATTGGGATGCGGCTGCCCGCCCCGGGCGAGGGCGGGCAGCCGCGGGGTACCGCCGCTGCTCACCGCCCCCCCGGAGAGCAGCAGCGGCGCGCCGCCCGGCGCGGACGCCGGACGGCCGTTGGTGGCGGGAACGCCCAGCAGCGGGGAGCCGGGGACGGTGGCGAGCAGGCCGCGCGCGGCCAGTTCGGGCGTCACGCCCTCGCCGAACCAGTACGCCTCCTCCAGGTGCGGATGGCCGGAGAGCACGAAGTGGTCGACGCCCAGGGCGTGATACTCCTCGATCCGGTCCGCGACCTCGGAGTGGTTGCCGACCGGCGCGGTGCCCGCGCCGCCGCGCACCAGCCCGACCCCCGCCCACAGGTTGGGGGAGATCTCCAGCTTGTCGCGGGAGCCGCCGTGCAGCGCCAGCATCCGCTGCTTGCCCACCGACTCGCTCTTGCCGAGAGCCTGCTGGGCGGCGCGGGCGATCTGCGCCAGACAGTCGATGTCGGGCGCGCGGATCCCGCTGATCGGGGTGATGCGCGAACGCTTGATGCCGCCGTCGGCGTAGGCGTGGCGGTCGACCAGGGTCCGGCCGTCGCCGCCCGTCGGCAGGAACCAGTGCAGGTGGACGGAGATCAGGAGGAGGCCTTTCCGTAGGAGCGCGGCGCGGTGGCGGAGGACGGCATCTCGCCACTCGGACGCGAATCTCACATATGTGGGCGACCATGGAGTCATGGCCGACGCATTCACCACCCGCGCCCTCGACATCACGACCGGCTCCGCCGAGACGGTCCACGATCTCACCGCCGCCTGCGCCGCGTTCCTCGACGAGGTGGCCTCCGGCCGTGACGGGCTGCTCAACGTCTTCGTCCCGCACGCGACCGCGGGCATCGCCGTCATCGAGACCGGAGCCGGCAGCGACGACGACCTGCTGACCGCACTGCACGACCTGCTCCCCGCCGACGACCGCTGGCGCCACCGCCACGGCAGCCCGGGCCACGGCCGCGACCACGTCCTCCCCGCCCTCGTCCCACCGCACGCCACACTCCCGGTGATCGCCGGCCACCTGGAACTGGGAACCTGGCAGTCCGTCGTCCTCGTTGACACGAATAAGGACAATGTGAATCGGCAGGTGCGGCTGAGCTTCCTCGGGTAGGGCGGTGACTGGACGAGACTGCAGAGCCGAAGTCCGGCCGCACCAAATGAGGGGATGCCGCGCGCACGGACGGGCACTCGGGCTGTGACGCCGGGCGTGCGGATTCAGCCCAGATCTTCCACCAGTTGGTCGAGAGTGGCCTCCTCATGGAGGGCGATGCTCAGCCCTTCCATGGTGGGTGCGAGGTCGGCGTCCCAGTCGGCATCGACTGGTTGGCCTGACAGTGGGAGCTGTGGGACGCCCTGGGCCTGGGTGCGGGCGGCGAGGCGTTCGTAGTCCTCGGCCCGCAGACGCCACGGGTCCGCGTCGTAGCGGCGGATGATCCGGTTGGCCAAGGCGATGCCGGGCCAGTCGAAGTCGCCGTGATAGGCGAAACGGCAGCCGGTGGCGGCGAGGGCGTCGAGGAGGGTCAGGACCGCGGTGGAGGCGCTGCCTGATGTGCAGACGAGCGGCTGCGTGCACGCGGCATCCGCCGCGGCCTCCACCACCCGGGGGTTCTCGCAGATACGGATGAGCGTGCCAGGCGCCATGGTCGGCCGCAGGACGTGCAGGTCGCGCAAGGTGAGGTGGATTTCGGCGTAGTTCTCGGTCCGTTCCCGCAGGGCCCGTTCGCGCCAACTGTCGCCCTCCGGGCGCAGACCGTAGGCGAGGACAGTGCTGGAAACCTCGTCCGGGGTGACGCCTGCAAGCCGCCACAGGGCGCGGCGTCCGGCCGCGTTGTCGGGAAGCTCGGCGGCATGGGCGAGGGCGATGCCGCGCTGGACGAGCCGCGCCAGCCAGGTGCCGTCGTCCAGTCCATGCGCGGACCCGGTCGCTTCAGCGGCGATCTCACCCCGGCCGCGTACGACCGCTCTTGCCGGTCCCAGCAGCAGAGTGAGGATCTGTACTGCCTGCTGGAGGGTCGGTACCGCGGCCTTAGGAGTCACGCCTCTGGGCACGCCCGATCGGCGGAGCCCGTCGTACCACTGCTGGGCCCAGTCCTCGCCGCCGAGAGCGGACGCGCGCAAGGAATCGGAGACCGAGGACCACACATGTTCGCGTCGGGTTTCGGCCGCTGCCCGGTCGGCCCGGCGATCAGTGAGGTCCGGTCCGAGCGCCTGGAGGGTGTCCACCAGTCCGGCGCCGGCGGCCGAAGCCCGCAGACGTGCGTCCAACTCGTCGAGCCGCACAGTCACTGTGGTGGTTGTCAGCGTCCTGCCGAGGAGCTGGGACAGAGCAGTCCGCTCCTGTGCGTTGAGGCCGGCTACTTTTAGCGATCCGGTTGCCTGGAGGCCGTTGCTCTCCAGGCGTTTGCGCGTCCCGTTCCACAGCCGGTGGAGGCCGGGACCGGCCAGCCAGGTCCGTGTCTCGGCGGGCAGCGTGCTCATACGGACACCAGGCGCCGATGGCGGCCGTTCCAGGTGTAGTGCAGGGTGGCCACGCCGCGTACATGAGGATCACGCAGGCACTCGTAGATGTGCAGGGACGGCACCTCGGGCCAATTGCCCATGAGTCGTTCGCTGGTCAGCACGAAGTCGAGATCGAGATCGACGAGGATCCGGCCGAGCCGTCCGTGGGTGGGCTCGTCGACCTTGGCGAAGGCGTCGTCGAGGAGGATCAACCGCGGTGCGTGCGGGGCGGATTCGCCGAGGGTGGTGAAGTGGGCGGCGGCTGCGGCGAAGAGTATGAGATAGGAGAGCACGCGCTGCTCGCCCTGGCTGAGGCCGGTGCGACTGGTCAGCCGGCGCTTGCGGCCCGGGGCTGCGTCCTCGACCACGAAGGTGTGGAAGCGGAACCAGTCACGATAGTCCAGCGCGGTACGCAGATGGGCGGCGTAGCCGGCCGACGGGTCGGCCCTGCGGGCGTCCTCGATCCGTCGTTGCAGTACTTCCCGGAGCTGTTCCGTCTGCTCGCGGGTCCGGAGACCCGAGGAGCTGCGGAGCAGCTCGACGGCCGCACGCACGTCCGCGTCGACGTCCTCGTCGAGTTTCCATTGCAGCTCTACGCCCAGGCCGTGCGATGTACGGACCGTCTTGAGCGTGGCGTTGAGCGCTGCCACCAGGTTGGCAGCAGTGATGACCTGCGTCGACAGGTGATCGCCGAGTTCGCCGGCGAGAAAGCGCTGGAAGACCTCGCGTTCGCGCTCGGTGAGCCGGCCGCGGGCCTCGGCGGCCTGGGTGGCGATCCGCTCTCCCACGACGGCGACGTCGTGGGAACCGTGGTCGTCCAGGAGGCGGCAGACCTTGATCCCTTCGCGCTCGTCCAGCTGTGCGTCGTAGCCGCCGGCGAGCGCGTCACGCAGTACGTCGTACCGCCTCATCAGCGTGTTGTCGGACACGTCGTCGTCCGAACGCTCCAGCCGTGCGTTGACCGCGTTCGCCAGTTCACGCAGGGCCCGGATTCTGGCACGGGCGTCCTCCACGAGCAGGTCCGCGGAGCTCTCCGACAGGGCTGTCCGGTCCCATCCGGCACCGCGGAGGACCTCCGGGCGGGCGAGGGCCCCGCGCAGGGCGTTGCCGGCGTCGATCACCGCGGACTCCTGGCGTGCCAAGTCCTCGCGAAGTCCCTTCTCCGCTTCCTCGGCTCGGGCCCGGCTCTCCCGGAGTTCATCCATGATGTGCTGGGCCTTGGGACGGGCACTGAGTGCCGCCACGATCCGTTCCTTCGCCGCTTCCTCCCGGTCCAGGATCTCGCTTTCGGCCGATCCGACGGCCTCTTCGAGGGTGGCCAGCTCCGTGCGGGCGGGGCGGAGTACGTCGAGCCGGGACTGGTAGTCACCCTCCGCCCGGAGACGGTCTGCGTGTGCCTTTTCATACGCCTCCAGTGCGGATCGCTCGGTGTCGGATCTTTTGATCGTGCCCTGGACCGCTCTGGACAGACGTACGAGGCCGCTGTGTACGGTTGCCAGCGCGGTGTCGATGCGTTCCAGGGCCTCGGTGTCGGTGGGCAGGTCGTTCGCGGTCGCGGCGGCTTCGGCCGCGCCGCGAGCTCTCGCCGCGCGGGTGCGGGCCCCCTCGGCCGTGCGGGCGGCCGTCGACGCCTTGCTGGTCAGGACTCGGAGGTCGGATTCCCTGCCGATGGCCTCGTTCCAGGCGTTGGAGAGCAGGCGGGAAGGGGGGAATCTCCGCAGTGCGTCGGCCAGGGCCGGGCGTTGGGCATCGAGGCGATCCAGTTCTCGGCGTGCGCCGGTGAGCTGTTGACCGGCCTCCGCGAGCCAGACGTCAAGTTCGGCCAGCTTGCGGCGACGGGTTTCGATGCGTACGGCGGCACCCACGAATTCGGCGGTGGGCTTGAGATGCCGCCCTCTGAGCGCACCGAGACGCCAACTGCCGTCGACCTGGACCGGGCGGGCCGCCCCCCTCTCGGGGGCCCGGGGGCG
>NZ_JASISZ010000022.1:0-30607 GCF_030063355.1 Streptomyces sp. PH10-H1 | reverse complement strand
TCTCGTCGGCCGGGGCCAGCGCGATGGAGGACAGGACACGGTCGACGAGCTCAGCCGTGACGCCGGTCTGGGCCGGCACGACCGGACGCAGGGCGGCTGCCAGGGTGGGGCCCGCCGGCGCTGGCGCTCGCGGGTCGAGGAGGGTGTCGAGGGTGCCTGGGTCGAGGACGGAGCCGTCGGCGCTGATCCAGGCGTCCAGGAGCCCGCTGGCCTCCAGCGCCGCTTCCAGATGTGCTCGCTCGGTCGCGGACAGTTCCTCGGCGAAGTCCACCAACTGGCAGAAAGGCGCACCACTCCCGGCAGTGCGGTCTGCGGCGCGGTGGGGAGGGACCGGCGGCTCCGGGTCGGTCCGCTGCTCCCAGGCCTGCCGCTGCTGCTCCAGATCCTTGTACGAGACAGTCAGCTGATTGACCGCCAGCGCGGCATGGTCCCGCTGGTCGGACAGCATCTGGCCGTACGGGTCGAGGACGAGGTGAGCGGCTTGTCCGGCTTCCGTGTCGATCTCCGCGGGAAGCGTTCGGTCCGCGAAGGGCGCGTCCGGTGCGGTCTCGCAGACGATCACGTCCAGAACGGAGTCGAGAGCCGGGCAGCCGGGGGCGAGCGCCGAGATGACGCGCTCAGTCCACTCGGTGACCTCGCGTGCGTAGCCGACGCTGGTGGCAACCACCTGCGTGCGGGCCTGTTCCAGTCGGCCCGCGACTTCCTCCATCTCCGTCTCCAGCCTCTCCCGTTCGGCATCCGCAAGCGAGGCTTCCGCCAGTGCTTCGCGGGCGTGCGCAGAGAGCCGTTGCACCTCCTTGACCGAGCGAGAGCGGCTCTTGGCCACCGACTGGCCACCCTCCAACTGCGCACGCCATGCGTCCAGGGCCCGCGCGGTGGCTGCCGTGTCGGCAGCGATGACGCGTTGGTGCCGTACGGTCTGCGTTTCGCCGTCGGGGTCCGGCACCTCGACGCTCTGCGAACCGGCGATGTCGGTGCAGCGAGGGGAGACGGCCTCGCCGAGGTGGCCCGTGGGCAGGCCGGCTCTCTCGGCCTCCGGCATCAGTTCCCGGTGATCGGTGGCGAGTTCCGCGAGACGCTCCGCCATCCGGCCGACGTCGTCGGACAGCCGTCCGGCCGCGCCCTGCTCGGCACCGTGCGCGGTCAGCACGGTGGTGTGCGTGGCCGCAGCCGCCGTGTACAGGGCCGCCACAGTGTCACGGCGCTCTGACAGTTCCTGCACGCTGCGGTAGCCGTCACTCGCGTGCAGTGCGGAGAGTTCAGCTTGTGCGCCTTCTTGATCCTCCTTCACAGCGGTCAACCGTGCGTCGGCTTCGGCTTCGCGTCCCCTGAGGTCGCTGGTCTTCTTCGCCGCGTCTCCGGTCCTGCGCCGCCACTCCGTGAGGACGTCCAGCTCGTGACTCACACCTGCTGAAGCCCTGCGCAGGACCCCGGTCAGGTAACCGCGGTAGCCGGTGAGGAAGGCGCCCAGCGCCGCGTCGGTCCTTTCCAGCCGGCCCAGTTCATCGCGGACGGCGTCCAGGTCGTGGAGGTTGCGTGCGACCTTCTCCACGACCTCTTCGTCCAGTCCGGGCAGCGTTTCGCTCAGGAGCGAGACCAGCCCACCGGATTCGATGCGGTCCCCGACGGTGGGTCTGCGCAGACGGTGGAGGAGTTGCGTGAGGTTGCGGAAGCGTGTCGTATCGGTGATCCCGAACAGCTCGCGGGCGACGCGGGCCCGGTGTTCGACAGCGCGCTCCGTGACGTTGGCGGCGCCGATCGACTCTTTGAGCTTGTCGACCGGCAGCGGTTTGCCCGCCTCCACCAGATGAAGATCCTCACCTACTCGGAGCGGGGTCACGAAGAATACCGGGACGGCCTTCTTCGTCGATTTCGAGGCTCGAATGGCGGCGCCGATGGTGAGATACCGGTCGCTTCCGTCGGCTGCCGACAGGTGGAATTCCACCCAGAGGTACCCCAGACGATTGGTCTGCTCGAAGCCGTCCAGCATCAACCACACGAGCGTGGTCCGGCCGGTACCCGTGGCGTCGAGAGCCCGCGCATCACCGTCGAGCAGATACGGCAGCAACATCTCCAGGGCTTTGGACTTGCCCGCGCCGTTCTTACCGCGCAACAGCAGCCTGCCGTCGCCGAACGCGAACTCCTGCTCGTCGTACTGCCACACGTTGCGGATGCCTGCCCGGTGCAGCCGGAACCGGGGGGCAGTGGGCGTGGCGGCACGCTGCATGGGCACAGGAGCGCTGAACTCAGTGGTCATAGGGGCAGCTCCTGTTGTCCGTCGGCCTCGGGGGTTGAACCTGGAGAGGTTCGTACGGTGACATGCGTGGCGTATCTGGCCGCGCCAGCGAGCAGTATCAGGCCGCTGGCGCTGGCGCTGGCGCTGCCGCTGCCGCGGGCACCGGCGACGTCGGTAACGGCGCGGCCTTCGGGAACGGCCTCGTCGTACCCCTCGGGCAAGCCCTGACCTGCGGAGCGGAGCGAACCGTCGCGTGCCACGAGGCGCATCCGGATCAGCAGGTCCACTACTGATGCCCGAAGCGCCGGCGGATCATCGACCAACGCGCGCTTCCAGTTGCTGCGGTGCCCATACGCCGCCACGAGTTCCGCGAGGACTTCTTCCACCAGCCCGTCCGGGATCGCCACACCGACGACGAGCCGGCCTCCTGTCGCGGGATGACCCGCGTCTTCTGGACGCAGCTGCTCCACCAAGCGCTCCAGGAGAAGGAGCGCCGCTTGCGCGAGTGTTCCGCTGCCGGGCAGGTGCAGGTCTGACAACTCGTCTTCGGGATCCACCAGCGCTGCGCCTTCCGCTCGGATCTCGGTCTCCAGGCCCAGGAGCTCGGAGAACGCCTGGGCTTCGCGGCGTTGCCGGGTGCGGAGCCAGTCGCGCTCGGCGTCGGTCAGCTCGTCAAGGTAGACGACCGGCGTCTCCACCAGCATCCGGCGCACATATGTACGGGCTCCACCGAACCCGGGATCCGCTGCCCGGCGCACAAGATCGGTACCATTCCTGCTCTGCGCGAGCGGCCCGGACACCACAGCGCGCGCGATCTCCCGGTCCACTGAGATCAGAGCCTCGCCGCTGTCGTCCTGCTCGACCGCAGTCACACTTCCCTCGGTTTCGGTCAGGACGCCCCAGTCGACCAGCTGCCGCAGCGCAGCCGCCAGCGTCCGTTTCTGCGCTGTCCGGCCGGTGTCTTCCCATTCCACGCCGGCATCGGCCGCTGCGGCTTTGATATCGGCGACCAGTTGCGAGAGGAGAAGCTGCTCGGGTGCTGTCACCAGCACGGACAGGGCCAGGGCCAGGCACGCGTAGGTGCGCGGTGTGAATGCTGTCCCGCTGGAGCGCTCCAGCCGGTGCCCCGCACCGGCGCCCAGGCCCGCCTTGAACAGCCGCGCGTAGGAGGTATCGACCAGGAGCCGATAGCCGAGAACCTGCTGGAACCGTTTGGTGAGCCAGTCGGCGTGCCGACGGATCAGCGGAAACAGGTCGGCGTGTGGACCGTCCGAGGTCAGCAGCGGGTGGGCGAGCAGCAGCCGGCCCGCGCTCCGGCGCTCTGCGGCCAGCGCTACATCGTGGGCCGAAGGGAGCGTCACGAGGCGCTCACCCGCGCCTCGCTGCCCGGGGCCCGGCCGGCAATGCCCTCGACGGTGAGTTCCAGTTCATCCAGCGTCAGCTCGCCGTCGACCGAGTGCAGTACGGTCTCAACTCCTGGGATGCGCCGGACCATGAGGCGGACGCCGAGTTCCGCATCCTCGCTGTACGCGGCGTCCAGGGTGAAGCCGCGCTCCTGCTCCGGCGTCCAGGTCTCGGCACGGTGAAGCTGCGCGTTGCCCAAGGCCGTGGCCAGCAACTCCAGCAGCAGCGACAGCGCGGCCGACGTGAGCCGTATGTGCTCGAAGCGACCGGAGGAACTGCGCAGCTCGTCCGCAGCGGCCCGTCTGGCATCCGCCTGCTGGCGCGCTGCCCGCTGAAGACGCTGCTTCTGCTCGGAGTGGTCCTCCACCGCGGACGCCCGGCCGCGCTGGGCGCGATTGCCCCGCTCGCGCAGTGCCACCGGAACCTCGACCACCGGACCGGTCCACCAACTGGTGTATGCGGGCACCACCTCATCCGTGGCCGGCGGGATGCCCACATGCCGGGCGCCGTACAACCCGAAGGCCGCGACGGCAATGTCGTGGGCGTCTTCCGGAGCGGCCTCGTCGAACCACCGTGCGAGACGCAGCAGGTCCTTGCGCCGAGACATCTCCCCGGATGCCGAGCGCAGCATACGCTTGGCGTTGGCGAGCAGCGATTGCAACGCACGCAGGGTGGCATCACGCAGCTGATCAACCTGGCTTCCACGCCCCTCCACGTCGGTGAACCAGCCGCGCAGTCCCTCCCAGTCCGCCGGCTCGCGGCCCCGGCTCCGCTGCACCTTCGTAGCCAACTGGCCATCTGCGCCGAGCGGAACTCCCGAGAGCCCGCGGGTGTGGGAGTCGAGACGTTGCAGAAGGGCGGGTAGGTGGGGCCACAGTCTGTCGAGGACTGCTGCGATCCGGGGCGCCCGGAAGGACACGTCCTCCGTGATCGCCTCGACATAGTCGAGCAGTAGCTCCTTGAAGCCCTGGTACTCGGCGCTGTCGAGGTCGTACCGTGCGAGTACTTGTCCGAGGTAGGCGTAGAAGTCCCGGATGGAGTCCGCGAACTCCGTGAACTGCACGAAGATCGTGCTGACGCGTTCCAGCGCTTCCTGCGGCTCTGCACCGCCCGGTTTCCGGATCAGCTCGTCAAGTTCACGCAGCCCGCGCTCCACGAGCGCCAGCAACTCACTGCTCACCTCGCGAGCGGCATCCGCCCCGGCGAGTACGTCGTCAGCGTCCCGTTGGATGCGTTCGCCCAGTTTGGACAGCTGGTAGCGAGAACGGGCGCGCTGGTACTCGGTGATGCTCGACGCCTTCACCGTGTGCGTACTGGGAAGCAGATTCCCCCACTTCGCCAGCTGGTCCAGCCGGGTTGTCAGCGTCTCCGCGTCCAGCCGCGCCGCCGGCCCGCTGGAGCCGCTGAGTTTGTCCAGGACATCAGGTACGGCCAGATCTGCCAGCAAGGTCCCGCAGAAGACCCGCATGATCGCGACATGCTCCAGCCGCTCCGGCGCACTCAGATAGGCATACGCGGTCAGCCGCTGCCATGTTCCGTCGCGTTCGCCCTCTGAGGTGGGCTCTTGTGGCGATTCCTCCATGAACACGAGGCTACGCAGGACCACTGACAACGGGAGGCGGTTTCGGCTCTTCGTGCTCGCTCGACTCAACGACATCCGCTGCACGTTGGTTCGGAGTCGTTGAGGTAGGTCAGGAGCCTTACTGGGCAAACGTTGCCGGATGCGGCTAGTCGACCAGCCGCTCCTCCAAGCGGACGGTCACGATGTCTCCCGTCTCCTTGCCGATCGCCTTGCGCACATCGGCCTTCACCGGCAGCTTGTGCGTACCGTCCCCCAGGGCCATGAACGAACTCTGGAAAGGGTGACCGTCGACGGTGCCCCGCACCTTTACCAGGCCCCGGGTCCCGAAGAACTCTGCCGAGTCAGGCCAGACCACAAAGGTCCAGCCGCCCTTATTCGGGCTCTTCTGCAGCGTTGCGGTGAATTGCTTGTTCATCGTGGACGCCCTCACAGCTCAGGGGTTTCGACGAGGATGAGGCTATTGCCGTCCGGGTCACGCAGAGCGAACATCGGCGGCGCCACGTCTGCCATCCGCAAGACCTCCGGATCCGCATCGACGCCGAGTGCACGCAAGCTCGCATGGTCGGCGTCGGCGTCCCGGGTCGTGAGGCGGATACCGGCCGGTATGCCCGTGGGAACGAGCGCGATGGTGGTAGCCGCCCCGGGCGGTGCCACCTCGATCCAGCGTCCGTCTCCGAACGGTACGTCCCGGCGAACTTCGAACCCGAGTTTGCCGACGTAGAAGTCGAGCGCCCTCTCCTGGTCGGTGACGTGAATCGCCACCGTGCCCACCTCGGTGATGTGGGTGGTCTCGTCCATTTTCATCCTCCACTTCTCCGGTGTTCTTCAGTGAGGACTCCGGGAAGCGGCAAAACTCATCGCTGTGTATCCGGAGGTCTATGCCCGGGGCCGGCCCCGGGGACGGGTCGGCCATGGCGGGAATCGTCATAGTCGTGTCCTTGCCGCCATCTCGCGGGGCGGTGACGAAGGGCCGGTGACAGACCATCGCATCGTCTTCGTTGTCGTTCCGGACTTCCAGATCCTCGATCTGACCGGGCCGCATGAGGTGTTCTCGCAGGTCGGTCGGCATGGGACCGGCGGGCCTCGTTATCTGATCGACACCGTGGCGGCAGCCGCGGGACCGGTCAGGCCGCGGTGACCCCGGCCGACGTCCAGACGTCGCCGTCCCGGACGGAAATGGGATCGGGTCCGACCGTCACCCCGGAAAGCCGGTTCTTCTCGTCCAGCAGCTGCTCCAGGGGCGCTGACAGACCGTACTCCGCGCTCAGCGCCTCCAGCGTCTCCTTGGTGCTGATGCCGATATAGCGCTCGTGCTGCTCCCAGGTGAAGTCCGCGACCCCGTGCGCGGCCAGCAGCCGGCGGCCCGCCTCGTAGTAGTTGGGCTCGCTGTCCACCAGCGTGCCGTCCAGGTCGAAGATCACAGCGGGGAGGGTCATGGCCCCCAGGATGCCAAGCCCGCGATCACGGCGCGGGATCCGCGGCGCTCCGGTCCACCGCCGCGGCGCTCCTGCCCACCGCCTCGGCGCTCCGACCCACCGCCTCGACGAGCGGCAGTACGCGGTGCGGCACGCGCTCGCGCAGCGCCACCTCCGTCCGGGTGCGGACCACGCCCGGGGTGCGGATCAGCCGCTGGATGACGTCCTCCAGATGCGCGTTGCCCCGCGCCACGACCCGGGTCAGCAGGTCGCCGCCGCCGGTGACCGAGACCGCCTCGATGATCTCGGGTACGGCGGCCAGGGCCTCACCGACATCGTCCAGGTGACCCTGGGTCACCTCGATGTGGACGAACGCCAGCACCGGGTGGCCGAGAGCGGCGGGTGACAACCGGGGCCCGAACCCGGTGATCACCCCGTCGCGCTCCAGCCGGTCGATCCGGGCCTGGAGCGTCCCGCGGGCCACCCCCAGCACGCGTGCGTACTCGCGGACGCTGGTGCGGGGCTGCTCCAGCATCAGCCGCAGGATGCGGGCGTCCAGCGCGTCGACGGCCATGGGCCACTGGTCTCCTTCTGGTCGGTCGGCAGAGTCCTTCACTGTACCAATGGCCCACTTGCTGCTGCCTCATTTGAGCCATTGCCCTCATTGATGCTTTCCTTGGCCTGACGATGGCGTTGCGGTCCTCCGCAACGCCATCGTCATGTCTGCCGATCGACCGACGCTGAGCAAGGGGCGGAACCACCCACGTGAAGAGGATGTTCATCGCTCCGGACCCGGGGCACGCGCGGCTGCGCAGCGCGTCCCGCGCGGTCCTGGGCATCACGCTCGCCGTCGCCTCGGCCCTGCTGGCCGGACTGCCGATGCCCGCCGTCGCGGGCGGTGGGCTCGCCGCGCTGCTGGCGCTCTTCGTCGTGGGTGACGCCCGGGTCGGGCAGCAAGCGGTCACCACCGCGCTCATGCCCGTCGTCGGGCTCCCGGTGCTGGCTGTCGCCGCGTGGCTGCACGCGTCCCCCTACGCCCGCGACGCGGTCTTCCTCGCGGTCGTCTTCGCCGGCGTCTACGCCCGCCGCTGGGGGCCGCGCGGGCACGCGCTCGGCGTGTTCGCGTTCATGATGTTCTTCGTCTCCCAGTTCCTGCACGCCGTTCCGGCGCTGCTGCCCGAGCTGTGCGGGGCCATCGGCCTGGGCTTGGCCTCCGCCGCGCTCGTCCGCTTCGGCGTGTGGTGCTATGAGCGCCGCGCCGCGCCCCCTGCCGTCGTCGCGCTGCCGCAGGCGCGCGGACTGCGCAGGACGACCACCCGGCAGGCTTTCCAGGCCGCCGCGGCGGCCGGCTGCGCCCTCGGGCTCGGCCAGGCGCTGTCCGAGGACCGCTGGTACTGGGCGGTCGGTACCGCCTGGTGGATCTTCGTCAACACCGCTCACCGGGGAGAGACGCTGGTCCGCGGCTTCCGCCGGGTGCTGGGCACCGTGACCGGTATCGCCGCGGGACTCGCGCTGGCGCTGCCGCTGCACGGCGCGGGGGCGCCGACCGGCCTGCTCGTCGGGATCTGTGTCTTCGGGATCTTCTACACCGCGCCCGTCTCGTACAGCTGGATGATGTTCTTCGTGACCGTCATGGCGGGCTCGCTGTACGGCCTGCTGGGCATCCTCCACCCCGGTCTGCTGTGGCTGCGGCTGGAGGAGACCGCGGTGGGCGCGCTCGGCGCGGTGCTCGCCGTGGTCGTCGTTCTGCCGATCAGCACCCACTCGGCCACCGACGCCTGGATCCAGCGCGCGCTGCACGGCGTACGCGACTTCACCACCCAGGCCGCCCACCACCTGGCCGGCGGCCCCGGCGAGGACCTCGCGCACCGCGCGGCCGAACTCGACCTCGTACTCGGCCGGGTCAGGACCACGGTCGCCCCGCTCGTCCATCCGTTCAGCCCGCTGCGGGCCCGCAGAGCGCGGGCCCGGCAGGTCCTGGCGCTGCTCGACGAATGCGCGGACCGGGTACGCGGCCTCGCCGCCGTGGTGGCCGACCCGGACGCGGGCCACGACGAACGGCTGCTCGCGGCCTGCCGCCGCGTCGAGGAGGCCGTCCACCGGCTCGTGGCGCCCGGCGCGCCGCATGTCCCGGCGCCGCTGACGGTCGTCGCCGCGGCCGGGGTCCACCCGCACGCGGAGCACGCCCTGGCGCACTTGCACGGGCTGGAGACGGCGCTCGCGGATCTGGTCGCACCCCTCCGCGCGACTCCGCGCGCCCCTTTGGCCGCCTGAACTGCGGCATGGACATCCGGCCCAGGTCTGAGGCGCCTGCATCACGCACATAGGCGATGGATCAACCGGATCGACGGGTAGGACCCTCGGCATCGGATTTCCGCGGGTCGCAGCGGGATGCGGTCCGGGACCCGGACAGCTTGGGGGTGCGCGGAGTGCTGAACTTTCTGCGACGGACCGAGGTCATGGCGCATCACGGGCGGACGCACGGGCCGGAGACGGCCGGCGGGCGCCCGGAAGGACACCCGCGGCAGGACCCGGAACACCCGCGGCATGGCGCGGACGGACGGGCCCCGGAGGGGCAGGATTCGGACGGGCAGGACGTGGACAGGCAGCGCCAGGGCGAAGGGATCTGGCCGCTGGCGAGGGAGTTCCTCCGGCAACTGCACCGCGAGGAGGCCGGTCCCGAAGGTCTCGCGGAGCGTCTGGCGCGGGTACGGGCCGAGATCGACGCGACCGGTACCTACCGGCACACCCACCGGGAACTGGTCTTCGGCGCCCGGGTCGCCTGGCGCAACAACAACCGCTGCATCGGGCGGCTCTACTGGAACTCCCTCCAGGTCCGCGACCGGCGCGAGATCGCCGACGCGACCGGAATAGCCGAGGAGTCGGCCGCCCATCTGCGCGCGGCGGCCAACGGCGGACGGATCCGGCCGGTCATCACCGTCTTCGCCCCCGACGCCCCCGGCCTGCCGGGTCCGCGGATCCACAACGAGCAGTTGATCAGATACGCCGGCTACCGGCACCCGGACGGCCGGGTGACCGGCGACCCGCGCAATGCCGATATCACCGCGGCGGCGATCCGGCTGGGGTGGCCGCTCGGTCCCGGTACCGCGTTCGACATCCTGCCGTTGATCGTCCAGGGCCGCGGCCAACAGCCGCACTGGTTCACGCTCCCTGCCGACGCCCTGTTCGAGGTCCCGATCGTCCACCCGGAGCTCGACTGGCTCGCCGAGTGGGGACTGCGCTGGCACGCCGTCCCGGCGATCTCCGACATGTGCCTGGAGATCGGCGGGGTCCGCTACCCGGCCGCGCCGTTCAACGGCTGGTACATGGGCACCGAGATAGGCGCCCGCAATCTCGCCGACACCGACCGCTACGACCTGCTGCCGCGGTTCGCCCGGCGGCTCGGCCTGGACACCAGCAGCGACCGGTCACTGTGGAAGGACCGCGCGCTCGTCGAGCTCAACCGCGCCGTCCTGCACTCCTTCGACCGGGCGGGAGCGACCGTCACCGATCACCACACCGAGTCCCGCCACTTCCTCGCCCACGTCGACCGCGAGCAGCGCAAGGGGCGCAGTGTGCCGGCCGACTGGTCGTGGATCGTGCCGCCGATCTCCGGCTCGGCCACCGAGGTGTTCCACCGGTACTACGACACGGGGGAGCGCACCCCGGCCTATGTGCACCGCGCCGCCCCGCGCGCTGACCAGGGCACGCGTCCCGGAACGGCTCCCGTGTAGCCCCGGCCGCACGGCCGCCGGTGCCGCCCACTAATGTCACCGCAGCACACGTAGCTGGAGGACAGGAGCAGTGGTGGCCGCGCACGCATACATCGGTTCGTTCACGTCGGCGGGCGGTCGGGGACTCACCGCGGCCGCCGTCGACCCCGAGACCGGCGCGCTCACCGTGCTGGGGGACACGGGGGTGGACAACCCGTCGTTCCTGGCGCTCTCCGCGGACCGCGAGGTGCTGTACGCGGTGAACGAGAACCCCGGGGACGGCGGCGCCGCGGCGTTCTCCCTGGCGAGGCCGGCCGCACCGCGCCTGCTGGGCGGCACCGTGCCGGTACGCGGCGGGGCGCCCACCCACCTGTGCCTGCACCAGGGCCACCTGTTCACCGCCAACTACGCGACGGGCAGCGTCAGCGTGCTGGCCGTCGCCGCGGACGGCGGCGCACTGGGCGAGGTACGCAGCGTGCTGGAGCACGAGGGCGACGGGCCTAACCGGGACCGCCAGAAGGGCCCGCACGCCCATATGGTGCTGCCGGACCCCTCGGGCCGCTGGCTGCTCAGCGTCGACCTCGGCACCGACTCGGTGCGGGTGTGTGAACTGGACGCGGCCACCGGCGAGCTGGAGATCGAGCGGGAGCTCGGCCTGCGCTCCGGGACCGGACCGCGCCATATGACGTTCCACCCGCGCGGCGACCGGGCGTACGTCATGAACGAGCTCGAGTCCCTCGTCACGGTCTGCCGGTGGGATGCCGGGACCGGATCACTGCGGCCGGTGACCGAGGTGGCCGTGCTGCCCGAAGGCGCCACGAGCACGGAGAACCCCAGCTATCCGTCGGAACTGGTCGTCTCGCCCGACGGACGCTTCGCCTGGGCGGCCAACCGCGGCCACAACAGCATCTCGGTCCTCGCCCTCGACGAGTCGGGGGACCGGATGGAATTGCTGGACACCGTCCCCTGCGGCGGGAACTGGCCGCGTCATCTGACCGCCGACCCGTCGGGCCGCCGGTTGTACGCGGCCAACGAGCGGTCCGGCGACGTGACTTGGTTCGACATCGACCAGGCGACCGGTATCCCCAAGCAGGCGGGCTCGGTCGCGGTGCCGGCCGCCTCGTGCGTGCTGCTGCGCTGAATCAGCGGCCTTGGAAGGTGACGGTACGGTGCGGGCGGCGGCGGTGACTGCGCCGCCCGCGTCCGGACAGTGGTGCGTCAGTGCGTCAGTGCGTCGGTCCGTCAGAGCGCCTGGGCGCCCTGCGACGGGTGCGGGGCTATGCCCAGCGCCGTCGTGTACTTGGCGGCCACGAGCTTGCCCACCGCCGGGTAGGGGCCGAGCGCGTCCGCGCCGGAGCAGCCCGCCTCCTCGGCGGCGGAGAGCAGCAGCTGGGCGGCGACCTCGGGTCCGATGAGGCACGGCGCGAGGGCGAGATTGGCCGAACCGGAGGAACGCAGCTGGTCGGCGGCGCGGGCGATCGACCCGTCCATGTCCAGAGCGGCGGCCATCACGGGAACGGCGAGCCGGGCGGAGAGAAGCACGCCGGTGACGCCCGCCGCCTGCACGGCCTCCTCGCCGCCCACGGTGGCCAGGATGATGCCGTCGGCGGCCGTCGCGACGGTGAACAGCCGGGCGCGGTCGGCGCGGGCCAGACCCGCCTCGGAGAGCCGTACGTGCAGCGCCTCGGCGAGCAGCGGGTGGGGGCCGAGTACATCGGTCACTTCGGCGCCGGCGCGGCTGTCGGTCACCGCCTGACGGATCCGGCGCACCACCGACGCGTCGGGCCCGGCCAGCAGCGGGACCACGACGGCGGCGGGGGAGTCGTCCGCGCGCTCGGAGGCGGCCTGCGTCAGCACGGCCTCCAGCGTCGGGTACTCGGCGTTGTCCCCGTCCAGATAGCCGATGCGCGGGTCCAGGCCCGACAGCTCGGAACGGGCGATGCTCATGACCTCTTCCGCCAGACTGCGGACAGCGGGGGTCGGGGTGCCGGGAACAGCGAGAACCAGCACCGGCGCGCCCTCGGGCGCGGTCAGGGGCTCCGGTCGGCGGTGGCGTCCCGGCTGGCGGGGACGCGGCATTCGAACGGGGAGGCCGGGTGCGGGGCCAGTGGCAATGCTCATGGCGACGCATGCTAATGCCTCGCGGTGCGCGGGCGTTCGGGTGGGTACGTCCTAGGGGGTACCTGTCCCGTTCCGTCCGGATTTCGGCCCGCTCGATCACATCGGAGGGTGCTCCGCGATGCGCATCGGGATGTGCAGCAGAGCGGGATCCTCGGGCAGCACCGGCCCGCCCCCGGCGAGCGAGCCCGCGATGCGCAGCGCGCCGAGCAGCGGATCGCCGTCGGCGGCCACGAATTCCGCCTCGGGGAACACCTCGGGGGCCAGTTCGCGCAGCGGACCGAGGAGCGGCTCGCCCATCTTGAACAAACCACCGGTCAGCGCCGTTCGGCAGCGGCCGGCGGCCGGGCGTGCGGCGGCGGCCGTCTCCAGGATGTGCCGTGCGGCCTGCCGCAGAATGTCCGCCGCCACCGGATCGGCGCCCGCGCAGCGGGCCACTTCCGGGGCGAACGAGGCGAGTACGGCCGGACGGTCGGCTCGCGGGTACAGCTGCGCGGGCAGCCCGGCGACCGGGCCGAACAGCGCTTCCGCGCGTCCCAGCAGCGCGGCCGAACCTCCGGCGCGCCCGTCGTGGGCGCGCAGGGCGGATTCCAGGCCCGCACGGCCGATCCAGGCACCGCTGCCCGCGTCGCCGAGGAGATGGCCCCAGCCGTCGGCGCGGCGCCAGCCCAGCCCGTCGAGGCCGGTGCCGAGGGCGACCGTGCCCGTGCCCGCCGCGACCACGACTCCGGGGCGCATGCCGAGGGCGCCCGCGTACGCGGTCACCGCGTCCGCGGCGAGCGCGAGTGCGCGCACGCCGAAGGCACCGCGCAGCGCCCCGGGCAGCACGGCTCGCAGATCGTCGCCGAGCGTGGCCATGCCCGCGGCGCCGACCGCGGCGGCGGTGAGCGACACCGCGCCCACCGCGCCCATCAACTCCCTGGCGGCAGGGAGTACTTCGTCGAGCAGGCTGTCGGCGTCGATCCCCCCGGCAGCGACCACGGCGGGTCGCTTGGAGGCGATCGGCGCGGACTGCGCGGAGCCGTCGGCGCGGGCGATGGCCACCCGCACCCCGGAGCCGCCGGAGTCCACACCGAGGACCCAGCCGCCGGAACCGGCCACGGGATCAGCCGAGCCCGCGGGAGTCCTGCTTGAGCGCGGTGTCCACGGTGAGCGCGGAGGCGACCACCATGCTCAGCAGTGGCTCGGGGAGTTGCCGGTGGATCTGAAGTACGTAGTTGTCCGCCGTGGTGAACATGGTCTTGGCCAGGCCCTCCCACGTCTTGGTGATGCGGGCGACCTCGGTGTCGGTGTGATCCACGATCGCGAAGTTCCAGGCGCGCCAGTTCTCGGCCTTGATGGCGCCGATCTTCTGGCCGTTGACCTGGAACGCGAAGTTGATCTTGCCGATGGCGTTCTGCTGGACGATCTCGCCGAGCGTCTGCCCGTCCGGGCGCTGCACGATCACCTTGGACTTGATGAACTTCGCCGGGCGGGTGAGCAGCAGCTGCGGCTGGCCGTGGGCGTCGCGCACCTCGAGCTTGACCGAGAGGTACTGGTCGATGCTGGAGACGAAGCGCAGCACCTTGCGGGCCGTGCTCTGGCCGACCTGGCTCACGGAGCCGATCGAGCGGCCCTGCTGGTCGAAGACGCTGTACTCATTGTTCAGCTCGATGAGTTTGGCCTTCTGGTTCACCACGAGGATCGGCTCGGTGAACAGCGTGCCGCCGCCACCGCGGGCCGGCGCGACACCTGCCTGGTGCTGCACCTGCCGCTGCACCTTGGCCGGGTCGTGCCCGCCGTCGACGCTCAGTTCCCAGGCGTTGTTCTGCTGCTGCTGGGGCACCTGCCCTGCCTGGCCGGTGTTGGTGTGCTCGGTCCACTGGGATCCGTCCCAGTAGCGGAGCAGGTTCGGGGTGCCTTGCGGGTCCGCGTACCAACCCGCAGGAGTATTCGAATGCGTCGTCACCCGGGCAGCGTACAGTCCGCCCCCGTCACGGCAGGCGCCAGTCCACGGGATTGGCCCCGAGTCCTGTCAACAGCGCGTTGGCGCGGCTGAACGGCCGGGAGCCGAAGAAGCCGCGGTCCGCGGACATCGGGGACGGATGCGCCGCCTCCAGCGCGGGCAGATCGCCGAGCAGCGGACGCAGATTGCGCGCGTCGCGGCCCCACAGGATCGACACCAGCGGAGTGCGGCGCGCCACCAGCGCCCGGATGGCCTGCTCGGTGACCTCTTCCCAGCCCTTGCCCCGATGGGCCGCGGGCTTGCGCGGTGCGGTGGTCAGCGCCCTGTTGAGCAGCAGCACGCCCTGCCGCGTCCACGGCGTCAGGTCTCCGCTGGACGGTCTGGGAACGCCGAGGTCGCTGCACAACTCCCGGTAGATGTTCTCCAGGCTGCCGGGCAGCGGACGCACATCCGGGGCCACGGAGAAACTCAGCCCCACCGCGTGGCCGGGCGTCGGGTACGGGTCCTGACCCACGATCAGCACCCGTACCTCGTCGAACGGCTGCTGGAACGCGCGCAGCACATTCTGCCCGGCCGGAAGATAGGTATGTCCCGCGGCGATCTCGGCGCGCAGGAAGTCACCCATCGCGCCGATCTGCCCCGCGACGGGCTCCAGGGCCTTCGCCCAGCCGGCCTCGACGATTTCGTTCAACGGTCGCGCTGTCACGATCCGTCACTCTAGTGGCTCAGCCGATGGCGGCCGCACGCACGCAGAGGACATCCGGGAGATGGGAGACGGCCAGCTGCCAGCTGTCGCCCTCGTCGGCGCTCGCGTACACCTCGCCGTTGCGATTGCCGAAGTACACCCCCGCGGGATCCGAGTCGTCCAGACACAGGGCGTCCCGCAGCACGGCTCCGTAGTGCGGCTCCTGCGGCAGACCCTGGGACAGCGGTGCCCAGGTCCCCCCGGCGTCCTCGGTCCTGAAGACCCGGCACCGCAGGTCGGGCGGCAGCCGGTGGGCGTCCGCGGTGAGCGGGAAGACATAGGCGACGCCGCCGCGGCGCGGGTGCGCGGCGATGGTGAAGCCGAAGTCGGCGGGCAGGCCGGCGCCGATCTCCGCCCACTTCGCCCCCGCGTCGTCGCTCCGGTAGACCCCGCCGTGATTCTGCAGATACAGCCGGTCCGGATCCTCCGCGTCCTGCGCGACCTTGTGCACGCACTGCCCGAACTCCGGGAACCGCTCGGGCTGGAAGGTGCACTGCACCCCGGTGTTCGACGGGGTCCAGCTCGCCCCGCCGTCCAGCGAGCGGTACACCCCGCCGGTGGAGACCGCCACGGTCACCACGTCCGCGCTGCGGGGATCGGTCACCACGGTGTGCACTGCCTGGCCGCCGAACCCGGCGTTCCACTCGGCCCGTTGCGGGTGCTCCCACAGGCTGCGGACGAACTCGAAGGTCTCGCCGCGGTCGTCGGAGCGGAACAGCGCGCCCGGCTGGGTGCCCGCGTACACCACGTCCGGGGCGGCGGGTCCGGCCGGATGCAGCTGCCACACGCGCTCCAGCGAGGTGCCGGTGTCCTCGGGGAACTTCACCGCGGGTCTGGCGGGCTCCTGCCAGCCGGCGCCGAGGTTGTCGGAGCGGAACACCGACGGACCCCAGTGCGAGCTGTCCGCGCCCACCAGCAGCCGGGGCACATCCCGGCGGGTGTCGATGGCGATGGAGTACACCGCCTGCATCGGGAAGTGCGGGCCGCTGAAGTCCCAGCCCCCGCCGTCCTGCCTGCGGCCGAGGAACAGGCCCTTCTGGGTGCCCACCGCGAGCAATACGTCATTCATGGCACGTCGCCTCCAGGATGAGATGTTTCCGACATCACAGAGTCTCCACCCCGCCACTGACAATGGCCCGTCGCGCGGCGTTCTCGCAGTTCAGCCAGGCCGGTGGCGGCACCGGCAGCCACCGGCGGACACCGGGAACGGCCGGTGCCGCCGGTCCGGGCTCCGGACCGCCTCCTCCGCGCCCCGCACCGGCTTCTCATCGCAGGCGTCGGCCACCCACCGGCGGCGCGGTCCGGGTCGACGGCGGATACGTGGACTCGATCATTCCCTGCGCCGTCGTCCCCCGCGCCGTCGTCCCCCTGCGCCGTCGTCCCCCGACCGCCGCCGCACGGTTTCGGCCGCCGCGGCGGCAGCGGACGGCCGGTTCAGATGGCCCAGGCGTACTGGTCGGGGATCCGCGACTCCGCCCCCAGTTCGCGCGCGGCGCGCAGCGCCCAGTGCGGATCGCGCAGCAGTTCGCGTCCCAGCAGGACGGCGTCCGCGCGGCCGGAGGTGATGATCTCCTCGGCCTGCCGGGCATCGGCGATCATGCCGACCGCCGCCACCGGCAGACCCGCCTCGGACCTGATCCGCTCGGCGAACGGGACCTGGTAGCCGGGGCCGGTCGGTATCCGGATCTTGGGGACGTTCCCGCCGGTCGAGACGTCGAGCAGGTCCACGCTGTGCGCGTGCAGCTCCTTCGCCGGGCTCGGACCGGCCGGTTGCCAGCCGTGCCCGTCCACGCCCACCGGGCCCCCGCCGCGCCAGGGCCCGTCGGTGGACGCCTTGCGCCCGGTGGTTGCCTGGATTACTGACTGTCATGCAATGCCCATCACGAGATCAGGTCACCAAGTCCCGGCAATCTCCCGCAGGAGGCCCCGGGTTGTAGGCGTAATCCGACTCAGTCGACTCACGGACGCCACGACGTCCCTCGATGTTCAAGAGGAGATGATCGACGCCACGTGCTCCCGCTTGGGCGGTGAGTTCGTCGGATGGGCGCCGGACATCGACGTTTCCGCACTCAAAACAACTCCATGGGACCGGGAGAAACTGCGCTACTGGCTGCATCGGCCCGACGAGTGGGACGTCATGATCTGGCAGCGTATGGACCGCGCTGTCCGTTCCATGGCTGATATGGCGGACCTGGGTAGGTACGCCAAGCAACACGGGAAGCGGCTCGTCTTCGCCAGCGGGCCAGGCGGGGCTCAGCTTGAGTTGGACTTCAGTTCTCCCATGTCGGAGCTGGTCATGCTGATTCTCGCCTTCGCCGCTCAGCTCGAAGGCCAGACCATCATGGAGCGGAACCAGGGCGCTGCAGCGCACCTGCCGAGTCTTGGGCGGTGGCCGGGCGGACCGGTCCCGTACGGCTTCCCACCCGTTCGCAGGATGTTCTCCGACGACAACGAGGGGTGGTGGCTGGGAGAGCACGAAGAGACGGCCAGCTACCGGCGCAAGGCTGCCGCATGTGCCATCGCTGGGCAGACCTACAGCGAGATCACGCGATGGCTGATCACCGCGGAGGCGCCAACACCGAAGAACCATCGTGCCCGCCTTGCCGACCCTCCACGGCCCGGCGACCCGGAGAGCACCTGGCAAGTCACCGTCGTCCGCGACATGCTCATGTCGCCTTTGATGCGCGGGCACCTCGTGAAGAAGGACGGGACAACCGTGCGCAGTGCGGATGGTTCTCCGGTCCTCCAGGGGGAGGCACTCATCGACGATGACACCTGGCATGAGCTGAAGGACGCATTGGCGTTGCTTGCCAACGGCAACAGTGGCCCACGTCGCAAGGACGGCCATCCGCTTCTGGGCGTCGTGAAGTGCGGCATCTGCGAGGTCAACATGTTCGCCAGCTGGTACGTGGAGAAGGTGGGCCGTAAGGGGCCGCGGAACGGGGCGCGCAACGAGACGTTCCGCTGCCACGGTAAGCAGCACACGAAGGGAGTCCCGGCCGTAAGCATCCTTGCCAGTGGGGTGTTGGAGTACGTAGAGGAGCAATTCCTCGCGCACATGGGGCCGTTCAGGCGCACGCAGGTCGTCCGGGCGCCAGGCGTCGACAACAGGTCGGAGATCGCGGGCCTTGAGGCGGACGTCGAAGAGCTGTCCACCCGACTTGCTCAGCTCCGCGGGCCAGCGGCTGACTCTGTGATGACGCAGCTGCAGGGGCGGTCGGACCGGCTGGAGGAGTTGCGGAAGACACCCTTCACGCCCGCGCGCGAAGAGGTTCGTAGAGACAAGACGCGTTGGAGGTCGCGCTACATCAGGCGACCACTCTATAAGGTAACGGCTTGATAACGAAAGAGTGCACGCCTGGAGCTGTCTTCGGGCGCGCGCGAACCCGCTTGTCCGCCCCGCTGACGTCGTCCAAGCCTCCGCGCTGTCCAGAGCTCTCGATGGATGACTACTGGTTGTGGATCCACTCGCCAAGTCTGCGCCTCGCCAGACCATTCGGTGTCTCCAAAGCTGAGGATCGGTCGCGCCTTGACGGTCATCCAATGCCCGCACCGGGGCGGAGCCACGCCCGGGGTCAGAACAGCGTGTTCGTCGCGCCGGAGTCCCCCTGGGTCTCGCGCCCGCTGATGGCCATGCCGCGCGCAGTAGGGGCGGGTCGCGCTGGTTGCCAAGAGTGAAGGATGCTGTTGTACGAAGGGCTTCGTAATTTGACGTCTGCCGTAGTACGGTGTGTATCGTACTAGCGCCTGGAGTCGACCTCTGTACATCGAACGGAGTCCCACGTGAGCGCCCTTTTCGAGCCCTTGGCCCTGCGGTCGCTGACCATCCCCAACCGCATCTGGATGGCCCCCATGTGCCAGTACTCGGCGGATGTCGACGGTCCTCACCGCGGCGTGCCCACCGACTGGCATCTGTCGCATCTCGGCGCGCGTGCCGCCGGCGGCACGGGGCTGATCCTCGTGGAGGCCACGGCCGTGGCTCCGGAGGGGCGGATCTCTCCGGCCGACCTGGGGCTGTGGAACGACCGGCAGCGAGATGCGTTCAAGCGGATAGCGAGCTTCCTGGAGACCCAGGGAACAATCCCGGGCGTCCAGCTTGCCCACGCTGGGCGCAAGGGATCAACCGACCGCCCTTGGCGTGGGGGTGCACCCGTAGGAACTGACGAGCACGGGTGGACTCCGATAGGCCCCTCCGCACTCCCCTTCGCGGACGGCCACCCGGTGCCGGATGAGATGACTGTCAAGGACATCCAGCGCGTCGTCCGGGACTTCGCGAAGGCTGCGGCTCGTGCTCTTGCGGCAGGCTTCAAGGTCATCGAGGTGCACGGTGCTCATGGCTACCTCATCAACGAGTTCCTCTCCCCGCACAGCAACCGCCGCACCGACGAGTATGGCGGCAGCTTCGAGAACCGGATCCGCTTCGCGCTCGAAGTCGTCGACGCGGTGCGCTCAGAGTGGCTGGCGGAGCTACCGGTGTTCTTCCGGATCTCTGCCACTGACTGGCTCACGGAGAACCCTGATGATGAACGCGAGGGGTGGACCGGGGACGATACGGTCCGTCTCGCCAAGGAGCTTTTGGCGCACGGCGTAGACCTCATGGACGTGTCCACTGGTGGGAACGCGCCCAAGGCCGCCATTCCCACGGGGCCGAACTATCAGGTCCCGTTCGCTGCCAGGGTGCGTGACGAGACGGACATGCCTGTCGGCGCGGTTGGTCTGATCACTGAGCCGCGTCAGGCTGAAGAGATCGTGTCGTCGGGGGAGGCGGATGTCGTGCTGCTGGGTCGCGAACTGCTGCGCAATCCGAACTGGGCGCACGATGCGGCTGCGGAGCTGGGGCACGACCTTCGGCGCCCGGATCAGTACCGCTGGGCGATCTGACGACGCCGGGTCTGGGGCGCTCGATCGAGGCGCCCCAGAAGGCGTTAGGGCATGCCCTCTGGTGTTGCTTCACAGGACGCCTTCTACGATAGCCATCGTAATACGGTTGATGTCAAACTACGATAGATCTCGTACTATGGACGCATGACACCGCAGACCGCCCCCGCCGTCCGCGCGCTGGAGCACCCGGACCGCGCGGCCATCCGCCTCGAGAGCGTGCTGCACGCGCTGTCCGATCCGATGCGGCTGCGAGTGGTGCGCACTCTCGCCGCCGCGGAAGTGGAGCTGGCCTGCTGCGACGTCGAGCTGCCGGTCAGCAAGTCCACCACTACCCATCACTTCCGCGTGCTGCGCGAGGCCGGGGTCATCGTGCAGACCTACCGGGGCACGTCCAAGATGAGCGGCCTGCGCCGCGACGATCTGAACGCGCTGTTCCCGGGGCTCCTCGACACCGTCCTCACGGCGGCCGCCGGCCAGAGCGACCGGCTCACGGGCGACCGGCTCGCCGACGGCCGGCTCATCGACGTCCGGTGAGATCCGCTCGCCCGGCGGGTGTCAGGCCACCTCGCGCGCGGCGGCCAGCAGTCCGGCCCAGTCCTGGATCTTGACGGTGCCCCGGTCGAGCGACCGGCCCAGTGCCATCTCGGCGGCCTCGATCGACAGCCACCCCGGCCAGGCCACCGGATCGCTTCCGGCCGCCCGCAGTCCCTCCAGTGGATCGCGGGCCAGCGTTCTGGCCAGCAGCCGCGGAGCGTCCGCGATCAGTGCCGCCGCGGTCTCCTTGGCGCAGGGCCGGTTGGTGCCGATCACCCCGGTCGGGCCGCGCTTGATCCAGCCCGCCACGTACTCGCCGAGGGAGGGCACGCCGTCCCGCAGTACCCGGCCGCCGTCGTTGGGCACCACCGCGCGGTTCTCGTCGAAGGGCAGTCCGGGCATCGGCACACCCTGATACCCCACGGAGCGCAGGACGAGCTGTGCCTCGATCTCCTCCAGCTGCCCGGTCCCCGTCACCCCGCCCCGGCCGTCGGGCACCGTCCGCTCGAAGCGGACGCCCGACACCCGCTCGTCGCCGAGGAGTTCGGCCGGACGCAGGAAGAAGCGCAGATGGATCCGGCGCGGCCGGCCCTGCGGGACCCGGGTGGCCCACTCCCGCAGCACCTCGACATTGCGCCGCGCGACGGCGGGCAGCGCGGAGGGGTCGGTGTAGCCGGGATCGAGTGCCAGCTCGTCGGCGTGCACGATGACATCGGCGCCGGCCAGGCCGCCCAGCTCGCGCAGTTCCTTGGTGGTGAACTTCGCCTGTGAGGGGCCGCGCCGCCCCACCATGTGCACATCGGTGACCTGGCTGGCGTCCAGGGTGGCGAGCGCCGACTGCGGGACGTCGGTGTGCCGCAACTCGTCCGCGCCGCGCGCCAGGATGCGGGCCACGTCCACCGCGACATTGCCGACCCCGATCACGACCGCAGACCGGGCGAGCAGCGCGAAGGCCTCCGGCGGCTCGTCAGGGTGGGCGCTGTACCAGGAGACGAACCGGGTGGCGGAGTAGCTGCCGGGCAGATCCTCGCCGGGCACGCCCAGGTGCCGGTCGGCGGCGGCCCCGACGCAGTAGACCACCGCGTGGTACAGCTCGTTGAGCCGGCCGGGACCGAGGCCGGCACCCACCTCGACGTTGCCGAGGAAGCGCACCCGCGGGTCCTCCAGCACCTGCCGCAGATTGCCCTGCAGGGACTTGATCTTCTCGTGGTCCGGCGCCACCCCGTAGCGCACCAGGCCGTACGGGCACGGCAGCCGGTCCAGGACGTCCACTGCGACGTCCGGCACGGCGGTCTGCCGGGTCAGCGCCTCGGCCAGGTAGACGCCACTCGGACCTGATCCGACTACTGCGACTCGAAGCACGGTGTGGCTCCTTCCGCGGATAACGACCTGGTGCGCGGCAGGGAGCGGGCTCGCGGCGCCCAGCGACTCCGCTTGCGTCGTTGTCGTCGGTCGCCGATGCTCCGCATGGGCTCCCTCCTCCGCCTTGCAATCGAAGCCACCGGACACCGCTCCCTGATCCGCTCCCTACCGCGGGGCAGGTCGTAAGCCCAGCATGCGCCATCGAGGTGCGTTGCGGGAGTGGCGTGCGTGCCGCCGCCGTGATCGGGATGATCAGGTCCACGGCGAGCGGACGGGACGGCGGCTGTCCTCCGCCGCGTCGTGTCCGTCGTCGCCGACCGGCGGATCGCCCAGCTCCCAGTCCAGGCCGTACCGGCTGAACAGCTCGGCCCGAAGCCGCGGCAGCGGCATCGGCACGCCGGGCACCAGGAGGGCGACCACCGCGCCCATCAGCAGCGCGCGCAGCATCGGGTACTCCGCGCCGGGATCGGACGCGCCCCACCGGATGACTGTGTCCTCCAGCAGCACGGCGAGCCGCTGCTGCTCGGCGCACTGGATGAATCCCTCGGCCTGCAGGATCGACGCCATGTGGGTGCGCATCAATTTCGGGTGTTTCTGCGTCAGGTCCAGAATCGCGTCGATGGCCCGCGCCATCCGTTCCTGGCCGTCCTCGGTGGCCGGCTCCCGCTCCAGCGCCGCCGCCAGCTCCAGGTGCATCAGGCGGTGAACCGCGGACTGCACCAGCTGGCGTTTTCCGGGAAAGTAGTACGACACCAGGCCCCGTGCGGACCCCGCCCGGTCGGCGATGTCGCCGAGGGTGGTGGCCTCGTAACCGCGCTCCTCGACGAGTTCGACGGTCGCCTGAAGAAGCCGTTCCCGGGAACGCCGACGCAGCTCTTCATTGACCGATGCGCTTCGGGGAGACATGCTTTACTCCTGCGTTGACTGGCTCTCAGCCAATATACTCAACGCACCCCGGTGGGCTACACGCCCATACGGGGAACGGGGGCCTGGGCCGGCGCCCGGCGGCGCGGGGGACCGCCGGGCGCCGACCCGGTCAAACGTGTCGCCGCCAGGGGCCGTTGGGCCGCATACGCTGCTGCACGGCAACCCTAGGGTGCCCGGACAGATCGGGCCAGACCGCCTCGGCGATATCGCTCAGGATCGCGTCAGGATCTTCTCCTCTGGATCAGTTCCGGATCGCCTCGGAACCGCCGCCTCAGAACCGCCTCAGAACCGCCCCGGAACCGGCTCAGACGCGGTGCCGCGGGGGTCTGGGGAAGAAGCCGCTGGTGCGCGCGGCGTACTCGGCGAATCCCGGGCGCCGCGCCATATGCCGCTCCAGGATCGGTTTGCCGCTCCCACGGATCAGCAGAGCGCTCATGACCAGGGGCGATACGAGTGTGACGGCCGCCGCCGGGTCCCCGCAGGCCATCAGGAACAGCCCCCACCACACACAGAAGTCGCCGAAATAGTTCGGATGCCGGGTCCAGCTCCACAGACCGCGGTCCATGACGCGGCCACGATGGGCCGGATCGGCCTTGAAGCGGGCGAGCTGGAAGTCGCCGACGGACTCGAAGAAGAACCCCAGCAGCCACAGGGCCGCGCCGGCCGCCGCGAACGCGTCGATCGCGTCCGGCACGTACATGGCGAACTGGACGGGGAGCGACACCACCCAGACCAGCGCCGCCTGCAGCAGATAGACCATGCGCAGCGCGTAGACGTTCCGGCTGCCGGGCGCGCGCGACAGCATCCGGTCGTAGCGCGGATCCTCGCCGTGGCCGCGACCGCGCAGGGCGATGTGCCCGGACAGCCGCAGCCCCCACACCGTGGTCGCCGTCAGGACCAGCAGCCGCCGGGAATCATCGCTCTGGTCCGTGGACAGCGCGTACGAGACCGCCGCCACCGCGACGAAGGCCGTCCCCCAGGCCACATCGACGACGCGGTGCAGCCCCTTCGCAGCGCCGACCGCGAATGCGGTGAGCAGTACCGCGAGGGCCGCGCCGGCCGAGGCCGCGAGCCCGGTGGCGAAGTCGGCCCACGGGAAGCCGTTCACCGGGTACCGCCCGCGCCGGGCACCAGCAGCAACTGGCGGACGTCCAGGTAGCCGGAGCGGAATCCGGCCTCGGAGTAGGCCAGGTAGAAGGTCCACATCCGGCGGAAGGTCCCGTCGAACCCCAGGGCCGCCACCTCCCGGGCGCGGTCGGTGAAGCGTTCGCGCCACACCTCCAGCGTCCGTGCGTAGTGCGGCCCGAACCCGGTGTCCTCCGCGATCCGCAGGCCGGTGTGGCGGGCCAGGGCCTGCTCGATGGCGGTGACCGAGGGCAGCAGACCGCCGGGGAAGATGTACTTCTGGATCCAGGTGAAGGTACGGCGTGAGGCCAGCAGCCGGTCGTGCGGCATGGTGATGGCCTGCAGCGCTATCCGCCCGCCGGGGGCCAGCAGCCGCTCGAGCGCGGTGAAGTACACCGGCCAGAACTCCTCGCCGACCGCTTCGATCATCTCCACGCTGACCACGGCGTCGTACTCGCCCCGGATCTGGCGGTAGTCCTGCAGCAGCACCGTCACCCGGTCCGCGCAGCCCGCTTCCCTGATCCGGAGCCGGGCCAGCGCGCGCTGCTCCTGCGAGAGGGTCACCGTCACCACTGTGGCGCCGCGCTGCGCGGCCCGCAACGCCAACTCGCCCCATCCGGTGCCGATTTCCAGCAGTCGGCTGCCCGGTCCCACGGCGGCGAGGTCCAGCAGCCGGTCGATCTTGCGGTGCTGGGCGGCGGCCAGCGGCTCGTTCCCGGCGTCGGGGGAGAGGCCTTCGCGGGAGAAGCCGTCAGGGGTGAACAGGGCCGCCGAATACGTCATCGTCTCGTCGAGGAAGAGCGAGAACAGGTCGTTCGACACGTCGTAGTGGCGGCTGATGTTGCCGCGTGCCCCCACGACCGTGTTGCGCTGGGCGGACGGCTGCCGCCGGGCCCAGACGCTGCGCAGTCGTTGCAGCGGGGCCGGGATGAGCGACGCGACATGGGAGGCGAGCACGGTGAGGACGCCCACCAGGTCCTCGGAATCCCATTCGCCCGCCATGTACGACTCCCCGAAGCCGATCAGTCCTGACTCGCCGATCCGGGCGAAGAAGGCACCGGGCCGTTGCACCCGCAGCAGCGGGGCGTCCGCGCCCCCGGTCCCGGCCAATACGCCGTCCGGCAGGCTCACCCGCAGCGGCAGCCGGGTCAGGGCCCGGCGCACCAGACGCTCGGCGACGGCTGCGCGGACCGGCGAGCCGGGTACCCGGACGACGTCCGGCCAGCGGCCGGGGTCCACCGGGACCGCGCGGGCCGCGGTCGGACGGGAAACGGGGACACTCACTGCACACTCTCCTGAGGTCGGTGCGGGGGACGGGGCCGCACGGGCAGTCCGCGCAGGTACAACAGGACGCCGTGCAACCGGATGAGGACGGACACGGTGGCCGTGGACCATGGGTGCCGCACGGCGGCCCGCAGCAGTCCCGCACTGGTCGCGGGGCGCCGTTCGCCCCGCAGGGTCGCGGTGAACGGCCGGGTCCCCGCGCGCTCCAGATGCACCGTCAGATCGAGCCGTGCACCGGGCTCCGGCAGCCGCATGCGGTACTCGCCGTCGACCGGGAAGAACGGCGATACGTAGAGCTCCTTGGCGCTCCTGGCGCGTCCGGCGGCGTCCGGGCGCAGCAGGTAGCAGTGCCGCTCGCCGTAGGTGTTGTGCACCTCGGCGACGACACAGGCCGGGGAACCGTCGGGCCGGTGGCACCAGTAGACGGTCAGCGGGTTGAAGACGTGGCCGAGGACACGGGCGCTGGTGAGCATCAGCACCCGGCCGCCCAGCGGCCCCACCCCGTTCGCGGCGAGGAAGCGGTCGAGGCCCGTGCGGATGTCCGGTGCCCCGCCGCCGAAGTGGTCACGGGCCTCGAAGCGGGCCAGCGGGCGCAGCGCGCGCGGCAGCCGGGGGAGTGCGTCCAGGTCCACCAGCCACAGATACGTACGGTGCCGGAAGGCGTGCCGCAGCGGCGCGGTGCGCACATGCGCCACCACGCACTCGTACAGCGCCGCGTTCACCATCGGACCCCCAGCGCCGCGGCGGCCGCGACCCCGGAACGGCAGCCGTCCTCGTGGAATCCCCAGCCGTGATAGGCCCCCGCGAATGCGGTGACCGGGCCGTTCAGCTCCGGGAGGCGCTGCTGGGCGGCGACCGAGCGCAGGGTGTGGACCGGATGCGCGTAGTCCATGCGGTCCAGGACCAGGGCCGGGTCGACGAGGCCCTCGCCGCCGAGTGTGACGACGTACGGCTGCGGGGTGTCCAGCCGCTGGAGGCGGGTCATGTCGTAGCTCACCAGGACCCGCTCGGGGGAGGCGCCGCACGAGGGCAGCAGATAGTTCCAGCAGCCGCGGGCGCCGCTTGCGCGCGGGAGCACCGACGCGTCGGTGTGCAGCAGCGCGGGATTGCGGGAGTAGGAGAACGCGCCCAGCACCTCGGCCTCGGCGGGCGTCGGGTCGGCGAGCAGCCGCAGCGCCTGGTCGGGGTGGACGGCGATGACCACGGCGTCCGCGGTGTGCTCGGCGCCGTCCCCGGTACGCAGCCGCACGTCGCCGGCCCGGCGGGTGAGCGCCAGGACCGGGGCCGAGGTGTGCGTGGTGGCGAGCTGCTTCGTGATCCGCCGGACGTATTCGCGTGAGCCGCCGGTGACGGTCCGCCAGGCCGGGGCGCCGGTCACCGAGAGCATTCCGTGGTTGTCCAGGAAGCGGAAGAGATAACGGGCGGGATAGCCGGCGGCCTCCGAGGAGCCGCAGGACCAGACGGCCGAGACGAGCGGCGTGATGAAGTGCGAGACGAAGTACGGCGAGAAGCGCCGCTCGGCGAGGAAGGCGCCGAGGGTCGGTTCCGGCCCGCCGCAGGGCCGCGCCAGCAGGTCCCGGGCCGCCCGGTGGAAGCGCGGCACCTGCGTGAGCAGCCGCAGATAGCGGACGTTCGCCGCGTTGCTGGGCCGCGCGAACAGTCCCGCCGGGCCGCCGCGGGCTCCCGCGTACTCCAGACCGCAGCCGTCGCAGCGCACCGACATGCTCATGTCGGTCTCCTGGGTGGTCACGCCCAGTTCGGCGAACAGGCGTGACAGCAGTGGATACGTCCGCCTGTTGTGCACGATGAAGCCGGTGTCGACGGCGAGCGCCCGGCCGGCCGCCGTCACCACCTCATGGGTGTCGGCGTGCCCGCCGAGCCGCGCGTCCGCCTCGAAGAGCACGACGTCATGGGTGCGCCGCAGAACATACGCGGCCGTCAGCCCGCCGATCCCGCTCCCGATGACAGCGACCCGCCTTCGATCCGCCATGACAGCCCGCCCTCCTCGCGCCCCGTGTCCTACCGGGTATTCGGAGCGACGGGCGGCGCGGCTTGGTGACTCGGGCTCGGTGGCTCTACAGCAGGGCGAGGATCTTGCGCAGGCCGGCTACGCGAGAGCGCTGAGGCCGGGGACGAAGGCGATCAGCAGGGGGACGGCCGGGACGAGGAGTGCGGTCGCGGTCAGGCCGACGCGGCGTACCGGTGCCAGTCGCGGCGCCGGGTCCAGCAACCGGTGTACCCGGCGCGGCAGTTCGGCGAGCGGGGTGGGGCAGGGGCCGAACACCCCGCGGTCCTCGTTGAGTTCGACCAGGGCCAGTGCCGTGGTGAGCCGCCCGAAGCGGCGTGAGGCGGTGTCGTCGGCGGCCAGTTCGATCAGCCGGTGCACCTGGTCGCGGAACCCGGCGAAGACCGGGACCTGCGGGAAGCCGGAGGCCAGCGCACCCGCGCAGTTCAGCAGCACATCGTGCCGGGCGCGGGCGTGGCCCTGTTCGTGGGCGAGTACGGCGTCGAGCTGGCGGCCCTTGAGCCTGCGCAGCGCGGCCGTGGTGACGACGAGCTGCGGCTGCGCGCCCGACAGCCACCAGGCGTCGGGCCGGTCGCCCTCCAGGACCACCAGCCGGTTCTCCCCGGCGGGGGGCTCCTCGCCGGGCAGCCGGGGGGACCGTACGAGCAGTTCGGCCCGGCGCTGTCGGCGGCGGGCCCGCGCCGCGCGCACCTCGCGGGTGAGCATCGCGGCCGTCCACACGCCGCCGCAGGCCAGCAGGATCGCCAGGGTGCCGGCCCAGCGCCCGTATCCGGGCAGGCCGTACGCCTCCACGACGCTGCGCGGGGCGAAGCCGAACAGGTGCCAGCGCACCGCTGCCGAGGCGGCGGCGGCGCTGAGCGCCATCGCGAGGACACAGCACAGCAGGACGGCGGCGACCACGCACTGCCAGACCCACAGGGCGAGTACCGGTTCACGCTCCGGCCAGGCGGCGCGGGACAGCAGGCGCGGCGTCATCGCCGCCGCCAGTGCGCCGACCACCAGCAGCACGAACGGGACGGTCATGCCGCTCACCCTAGGAGGCGGTGGTACCCGCGGGTACGGTCCGGGGGCCGAAGTGACGCACGCCTCACCCCGTAGTGCCTGACCCCCGTAGTGCCTGACCCCGTCACAGCGCCAACAGCATCGCGAACATCCCCAGCGCCATGGAGACCCGGCACGCCGCCAGCTCCGGTGCGGTCGCCGGACCGGTCGGCGCGCCACCGGCCGGGGCGATGGCCGTCACCGTCATCAGCCGGGCCCCGGCGCTCAGGATGTACACCGCGAAGTACACCAGCAGGGCCCCCGTCAGCAGCGGAGTGCCCGCCGTGACGTGCCCGGCGTGTCCGCCGGCCGGTGCGGACACGCCCATCGCCGCTGCCATGTAGACCATCGCGGCGGCGCCCAGTGCGTGGTGCAGATGGTGGCCGGGCCGCCGGGCGAGCCGCAGCGCCCGCACCGCCGCCGCCGCGAAGACCACCGCGAGCAGCGGCGGCTCCCAGGGCCGGGGGTCCAGTACGGACATGGGCACGGCCATCACCGCCATGCCCGCCCCCATCAGGGCCTCGTCCCGCGCGCCGTGCCGCAGCAGGCACGACAGCCCGGTGGCGGCGCTGAGTACGACGAGCAGCCACCCCACCAGCGGTGGTCCGTGCATGACCGGCCTCCCCGTCCGAACCCGCGAGCCGTCTCCCGTTCCCGTCCCGTTCCCTGTCCCCGGACCCGCCGACCCGCCGGTGCGTAACCGGTCCGTTGGAGAACTGCCCAGGCCCGAGGGCGCACACCCACGCGCACGGACGTACTTGGGGGAGCGCGGCGTCAGGTCCTGGCGCGCTGGGTGACCGCCACGCAGACCAGCACGGCGACCGCCGCGAGCGGGGTGGCCGGGCCGAGGTGCTCACCGAGCAGCGCCGCGGACCACACCAGGGTCAGCAGCGGCTGCGCGAGCTGGAGCTGGCTGGCGCGCGCGACGCCGATCGCGGCCATTCCCCGGTACCAGACCATGAGGCCGACGACCTGGGAGCCGGCCGCGACATACGCCAGGCCGAGCAGTGCCTGGTCGCCCAGGTGCACCGGCTCGAAGGACAGGGCGATGACGGAGCCGAGCAGGGCGAACGGGAGCATCCCGATCAGCGCCCACGAGATGACCTGCAGGCCGGGCATCACCCGGGCGAGCCTCCCGCCCTCGGCGTAACCCGCCGCGCACACCACCAGCGCGGCGAAGAGATAGAGGTCGCCGGCCGTCGGGGCGCCGCCGCTCTGGACGAGGGTGAACACGGTGACGACCGCGGCGCCCGCGACCGCTGCGCCCCAGAAGGTGCGCGACGGGCGCGATCCCTGCCGCACGGCGGCCACGATGGCGGTGGCCAGCGGCAGTGCGCCGATCACGACGGCGGCGTGCGAGGTGTTGGTGGTCTGCAGCGCCAGCGTGGTGAGCAGCGGAAATCCGAGGACGACGCCGAGGCCGACGACGGCCAGTCCCGGCCAGTGCTCCCTGGCGGGGACCGGGGCCCGTCCTACCACCAGGCAGCCGCCCGCGATGGCGGCGGCGATGACACCGCGTACGGCCACGGTGGTCCACGGCCCGAAGCCGCCCAGCGCCCAGTGGGTTGCGGGGAAGGTGAAGGAGAAGATGGCGACGCCGAGGACGGCGAGGACGCTGCCGCTGACTGCTATCGGTCGCACCGTGGTAGCGCTATTATTGGCTGTCATGAATGACGGTAGCAGTTCGACATCACTGGCCGACTCGCTGCGGGGGGAGCTGAAGCGCTTCTCTCCTGGAGCGAAACTTCCGTCGAGCCGTGCTCTCGTCGAGCGTTTCGGCGTCAGCCCCGTGACCGTGTCCCGGGCGCTGGCCGCGCTCGCCGCCGAAGGCCTGGTGGTGACCCGCCCCGGCTCGGGCACCTTCCGGTCCGAGACGGCCGGACCGCCCGCCCGCGCCGTCGACACTTCCTGGCAGCAGGTCGCCCTGACAGCGGGGGACCAGCACGCCGAGCCCGCCCCCCGGGTCGTCGACGCCTCCGGCGTGCTCGCCACGCTCGCCGCCCCGCCGCCCGGCGTGATCCCGCTCAACGGCGGCTATCTGCATCCGGGCCTCCAGCCGCAGCAGGCACTAGGGCGCGTATCGGGTCGTGATCATTCTGTGGGATTCGCCCTCCTCGCAGGGCTTGGACTGGTAGATCTACTTGCGTGACGAGAGCGCAACTGACTGACGGTGAGTGGGAGTTCATTCAGCCACACCTGCCGATCGGCGAGTTCGGCCCGTATCCCGAGCAACTGCGGCAGCAGTTCGAGGGCGTGATCTGGCGGTTCA
>NZ_JASISZ010000229.1 GCF_030063355.1 Streptomyces sp. PH10-H1 | reverse complement strand
TCAGACGCGCGCCCAGGTCAGCCACTACCGCCGTCGCGGAGACCCCCTGCCGCCCGGGCTGCACGCCTGGAAACACCACCAGCCGATCCCACCCATCACCCACCCTCAAGATCTCCGGCTGTAGTACTGGCGGCCGGTGGCCGGGAGACCTCCCCGCCACCGGCCGCACCCCCATCACCCTCGCACGGCCCTGAGCAGGTAGCTCGAAAGCCCCGAACTGGACCCTCGGGCTCCTCACACCCGATCGAGGACGACAGCAGCGAGGGCGGTACGGGCTGGACATTGGCGCGGGCTTCCCATCCGCTTCCGCTGAACTGGGATGTTCTGCTTGTGCTGTTCCTGGTCCATCGGCGCAGTCACCCGACCTGGTCGACATGCGAAGCGCTCCCGGCCAGTTGTCTGACCGTGCCTGGCGACGACGCGACGCCGCACCGCTACCCGTGAGCCCCGTCCCCTGGAGTTCAAGCAGGGAGACGGGGCTCTGGGTATCAACGCAACAGCACGGTGACTATCCGAGTCTTTAGCCCGGTAGCTGGGGCTCGGATGGTGGGAGACGTGGTGAGATCACGCTTCGAGGACGCTGTGAACGGGGTGATCTGGCCGCAGGGGACAACACCATGCCGCAGAACCGTCGACTACTGCGGCCCGCATCGGATGAGCGTGCCCGGGACACGGTGGGCGGGCCGCACCGTGTGTCAGGTCGATCACCCAGTCCTGCAGCCGGTCCGCGAGATGCACTAGTGTCTCGTGATCCTGATTGCGTCACTTCGAGTTGTTTGCAACGAGCTTCTTGATGCTGGTCTGGACGAGGCGGACCTTCGCCAGAATCTCTTCGGCGGTTGCGGTCCAAGTGAATGGTCTT
>NZ_JASISZ010000228.1 GCF_030063355.1 Streptomyces sp. PH10-H1 | reverse complement strand
GGCCGCCGCCCCCGACCACCCGAGATACCCCAGAAGGCATGGATCAACGACCCAGCCAAACGCCGGGAACCCACACCACAAACCTCATAGCGTCACGACCGTCTCACTGGACTTGAAATCTTCCGACCACGAGGGCGATGCCCCGGGAACGCATGTCTGGACCCGGAAGGGTGGGCCAATCGACCCGGCTACGCGCGTGGGCGGTCTCCTCGCGGCTCTTGGCGTGGGGCCAGAGGCGGTCTCGTATTCCGTGTGGGGATCCGGCACCGATCTGTCGCATGTACCCGCTGCCTGGGGACGCGGCCGGGCGAGGCCGGCGCGGTCGCGCCAGGAGTTCTACGAAAACTTCAAGAGGCGTCCGGGAATGTTCGTCGCCCGCCTCAGCTTTGAGACCGTAACCGGGTTCCTCACCGGCTACGACGTCGCGGCCGAAGGGGCCCTGCTGAATGGGTTTCAGGAGTGGCTCGCTGCCAAACTGGGTTCCGGTTGGAACCTGGTGTGGTGGGCTTTGGTCGTAGAGCTGGCCTTCCCCGACGGCCGCCCCGCCAAGCCGTGGTCGCACGAGGACGAACAGCACGCTGTCGGTGGGCTTTTCAGACTGCTCGACGAGTTCTTCGAGCATCTCGTCGGCGACCCGAAGGCCGGCAGCAGTACGTTGCCGACCCCGAAGTCTTCCTGACCTGGTATCTCACGGAAATCCGTGCAGAGCCAATCTCGGAGAGCAGATCTGTTCCACCACTGAGAGTGCGGTTCGCACTGTAATGCCGGGTTTGGTGTCGCTCGATGGGGTGGCGTTGGGGCGTCTCTGCCGGTCAGGCGTTCGGGGTTCGCTTGGGTGGCGGGATGAGTGGTCGCAATCCGTACCC
>NZ_JASISZ010000227.1 GCF_030063355.1 Streptomyces sp. PH10-H1 | reverse complement strand
CCATGATCTTGGTGCGGTCCTCCAGGTCCGGGCAGGCCGGATACCCCAGCGAGTAGCGGCAGCCCTGGTACTCGGTACGGAACATCGCGTCCAGGTTGTCCGGGTCGGCGCCCGCGATGCCCAGCTCGGTGCGGACCCGGCCGTGCCAGTACTCGGCCAGGGCCTCGGTCAACTGGACCGACAGGCCGTGCAGTTCCATGTAGTCGCGGTAGGCGTTCGCGGCGAAGATCTCGTTCGCCGCCTGCGAGACCCGGTTGCCGACCGTCACCACCTGCAGCCCCACGACGTCGGTCTCGCCGCAGTCCTCGGGGCGGAAGAAGTCCGCCAGGCACAGCCGGCGCCCACGGCGCTGGCGCGGGAAGGTGAAGCGGGTCCGCTCACTGCCGTCCTCGCCCAGGATGATCAGGTCGTCGCCCTTGGACACGCACGGGAAGTAGCCGTAGACCACGGCCGCTTCGAGCATGTTCTCGGTGTGCAGCCGGTCCAGCCACATCCGCAGCCGCGGCCGGCCCTCGCTCTCCACCAGCTCCTCATACGAAGGCCCGCTCCCCCGCGCCGACTTCAGACCCCACTGGCCCTTGAACAGCGCACCCTCATCCACCCAGGACGCGTAGTCCTTGAACGGAATGCCCTTGATGATGCGGCTGCCCCAAAACGGCGGGGTGGGCAGGAGGTTGTCGGTGACCACGTGGGAACGCACCGAACCGCGTTCCTCATCCGGCTCCTGGATGACAACGGCCGGCCTCGCCGGCACCCGGCGCTGCTTGAGCTCGGGCAGGGTCGCGCCCGGGACGCCGCGTTTGACCGCGATCAGCGCGTCCATCAGGCGCAGGCCCTCGAACGCGTCGCGGGCGTAGCGCACTTCGCCCTCGTAGA
>NZ_JASISZ010000226.1 GCF_030063355.1 Streptomyces sp. PH10-H1 | reverse complement strand
CCCCCACCCATTCCACCCCTTCAATTCACCATCGCATTCTTTGCTAACTGGCCGTCAGGTAGAGCAACATGTGGCACCTACACGCACCCACTCACAACGAAAAGCAACCCACCGAACAACCTCAGCCAATCCGCCAATAAACCGACGCCGATAAACCTTGCTACAATTGCGGAACCGAGACACCCACCACGTAATTCCGGAACGGGATCAGCCCCAACGATCCCCACCTGAAACCGGCTCGGATTCCACCTCCAACCGTCCACCTCCACACGCGAGCAACGCCCCGGAGGTGTGCCCCGTATTCGCCAAAACTACATCTGCATCATTTCCGATCCAGCACCCCGAAGCCCGCACCACACCAGGGCAAGCACACCCGGCCCGGAATCCCCGGAAGCGGCACACAAGGAACGCCAGCCCCGAACCCCACACCCAAACAAGCGCCGCCGGCCCCCGGGGTAGCGGGGCCGAACCCCAGCAACTACACAGGCCAGGACGTGATGCACCCACCGCGCCCCCCTCCGGCCCGCACCACACCCAACCGACACACACCCCTCCCGATAAGCGAAGCGTTCGGGAAAACAGCACCTACCAAAAGGGAATGCAGCGAAGCGAAATTCCCGCCACCAACCCAACGAGACCCACAACGGAAAAGAAGTGTTCCCGCGAAGAGGGAACAAAGCAAACCCGAATGCGCGAAGCGCATTCAAAACCAATCCCACCCTTGACCAACGGGAAAGGGAAACCAAAACCAAACACAACACAAATTCCCTGAAAGGGAATGAAAACACCCCAACCAAGTGCCCCAACGGGGCACGACATAAACCACAGAGAATTCCCCGAAGGGGAATTCATGGGGGTTAGGAATTCCGAAAGGAATTCCTTTAAGGCCCTTTAGGGC
>NZ_JASISZ010000225.1 GCF_030063355.1 Streptomyces sp. PH10-H1 | reverse complement strand
CCGGACACCCCGGCCCGCTGCAGGCTGTCCTTGAGGTCCTTCAGCGCCACATACAGGCCGTCCGGCTGCTTCAGGTCCATGGCCAGCTTGTTCTGCGTGATGCCGGCCTTCTTCATGGCCTGCTCCATCGCGTTACTGCTGGCCTTGACGTCCGTGGACGCCAGCCCCATCGCGGTCAGCATCTTCGTGGCCTTCTGCGACGGCGTCGTCATCATGGAGATGCCCATGGTCAGACGCGTCGCGGCGACCTCCGCCGTGTTCCCGACGTCGGTGAGGTAGGCCAGGCCCGCACCCATGGAGTTGACGGAGATGCCCATCTGCGCGGCAGTCGGCGCCCAGTTCTTGATCGACTGGTTGAAGTCCTGGAACTTCGTATCGCCCTGGCCGACGATGGCGTTGAGGCTGGCCATCGTGGGACCGGCCTGATCGGCGCTGATATTGAACGCCTTCATCACGCTGGACAGGCTGTAGGTGGTGTTTTCCAGTGAGGCCCCGGATATCTGGGCTTCCTGCGCGGAGTACTTCACGACCTCCAGCGCGGACTTGAGGTCCAGGCCGGCAGAGATCGGGTGGTACAGGGCCTCGGCCATCTGCGTGCCGGTGTACCCGGTCTGGGTGCCGAGCTTCAGGACGGCGTCGTTGAGCTGGTCCGACGTCATGTGAACTTTTTTGAGCGCGTCGTCCGTCAGCCCGGCAGCGGTGTAGAGGCGCTTCATGTGCGTCTCGAAATCCGCAGCCCACTTCACGGACGCGACGCCGATCAGGACCGCGGCCCCGCCGGCGACCATGCCGATCCCGGCGAGCTTCTTGAACGCCCCGCCGATACGCGACGAGGACGCCTCACCCTCGGCGGCGGCCTCCTTGAGACCCCGCTTGAACGGTTCGGTGACCGCACGGAG
>NZ_JASISZ010000224.1 GCF_030063355.1 Streptomyces sp. PH10-H1 | reverse complement strand
GCTGGGGTTGATGGAACGGCGTGAGGCGCGGGCGAGGCAGGATCTGGAGTCCTGGACGGAGGTCTTGGAGCAGGCTCAGGTGGAGGTGGATGCGGCGCGGGAGCGTGTCGATCGGGCTCGGGTGGGGTGTGAGGAGCTCGTGTTGGTGCTGTCCGAGGAGAGCGCGGTGGATGTGCCGGTTTCCGTGCCGTCTGGTGGTGAGGTGGCTGCCGCTGTGGGATCGAGCGGCTCCGGCGCGGGAGCTGGGTATGACGAGCGGCCGCCGGTGTGGCGGTCGGGCATGGGTGAGGAGGTGCTCAGTGGTCTGTATCGGGAGGTGTTTGTCGCGGTGGTGGCTGCGTCGGGGCCGGTGAGCGGGGTGGAGCTGGCTCGGGCGGTGGGCCGGGAGGCGGACAGCAAGAACGAGGTGGAGAGGATCCGGCACCGTGCCTACGCGTTGGAGAAGCGGGGTTGGTTGGTGCGGGAGAAGAACGGGCGGTTCATGCCCGCGCCCGGGCCAGTCGGCCGGGGCGCTTCTCCGGCCAGCGTGGGGCGTCGCCGGCCATCCGGCGCGACAGCCTGATCGTGGCGGCCCACCACACCATCTGCTGGTGGTGATCGGCACGGCGTTCATGGTCGCGGTTGAGGCGGCGTGATCGGGAGAGCCAGCTCAGCGTTCGCTCCACCACCCACCTGCGGGCCAGTACGACAAATCCGCGCTGTCCGTCGGATCGACGCACAACCTCGATCCGGACTCCGTGGCGGGCGAACGCCTTGGCCAGGGCCGGGCCCTGGTAGGCGCTGTCGACCCATACCAGTTTCAGCAGCCGGCCCGGCTGGTCCATGAATGTCTCCAGCAGTGCGGGCGCGGCCTTGGAGTCGTGGACGTCCGCTGTCGTCACGGTGACCTCCAGGAGCAGGC
>NZ_JASISZ010000223.1 GCF_030063355.1 Streptomyces sp. PH10-H1 | reverse complement strand
CCCTCTCTGTCAGCCTTGGGTGAGACGTCCCGCTTCGGTGGGTTAGCCTGAGAGGGCACCGACAGGAGAACCACACCCTCATGACCAGCACCAAGCCCGCTGGATCCGATCCGGCCCCCAGGCCGAAGCGCCGTTCCTTCAGCCCGGAGTACAAGCTGCGGATCGTGGCCGAGTACGACGCCGCGCCCCAGAACGAGAAGGGCGCGGTCCTGCGCCGTGAGCGCTTGTACCACTCGCACGTCACGGAATGGCGGGCCGCACGCGATGCCGGAGCCCTGGAGAAGCTGATCGACCATCGCACCAGTCCGGCCCGGCCGAAGAAGTCGGCCGCCCAGGCGGAGAACGAGAAGCTGCGCCGCCAGGTGGAACGGCTGGAGAAGGAACTGGCGCGGAACAAGGCCGCGCTGGAGGTTATGGGAAAAGCTTCCGCGCTCTTGGAAATGATCTCCGAGAGCGCGGACTGAAGGCTGCCGCCGACCCGGTGGTGGATGATGCGTTCACCGGCATCGAGGGTGAACTGGGGATCACTGCCGCGTGCCGGCTGACCGGCCGCTCCCGCGCCACGCACTACCGCCGGCTTCAGCCCCCGCCACCGCGCGGGCCCCGCTCGCCGCAGGTCCAGCCCTCGGCCCTGGCGGCCGAAGAGCGCTCTGCGGTACTGGAGTTGATGAACAGCGACGAGTACGCGGAGCTTGCGCCCGCACAGATCTGGGCCCGTGAGCTGGATGCCGGGCGCTATCACTGCTCCGTCTCCACGATGTACCGGATCCTGCGCGAGCGGGGCCAGGCAGGCGAGCGCCGCCGGCAGGCCACCCATTGCGCCAAGACGGTGCCCGAGCTGGTCGCCACCGGCCCGTCGCAGGTGTTCACCTGGGACATCACCAAGGCTGCCGGACCGGTCAAGGGCATCTGGTATCACGCCTACGTCATCATCGA
>NZ_JASISZ010000222.1 GCF_030063355.1 Streptomyces sp. PH10-H1 | reverse complement strand
TTCTTCGCGGCCGAGCTCGACCGGCCACACACACGCTCGTAGCGTTCATCGACGAGCACCGGGACCGCTTCGGCGGAGTCGAGCCGATCTGCAGGACGCTCACCGAGCACGACTGCAGCATCCACCCGTCCACCTATTACGCGTACAAGAAACGTCCCCTGTCGGCCCGTGCCCTGCGGGACGCGGAACTGGCGCCCCTGATCGTCAGCATCTACCAGGACAACTACAGCGTCTACGGAGCCCGCAAGATCTGGGCCGAGCTCAAGCGTCGGGGCCATCAGGTGGCCCGGTGCACCGTCGAGCGGTTGATGAAGGCCGAGGGTCTGGTCGGGGCGGTGCGCGGGAAGAAGGTCGTCACCACGGTGGCGGACAGGGAGGCCGAGCGGGCTCCGGACCGGCTCGGCCGGCAGTTCGTGGCCAGTGCTCCGAACCGGGTATGGGTCGCGGACTTCACCTACGTGGCCACCTGGTCCGGCACTGTCTACGTCGCTTTCGTCGTCGACACCTTCTCCCGCCGGATCGTCGGCTGGTCCGCGGCGACGAACAAGCAGACCCCGCTGGTGCTGTCCGCCCTGGAGATGGGGCTGTGGCAACGCGACCGGGCCGGAAACCCCGTTACCGCAAGGGAGTTGATCCATCACTCCGATGCCGGATCGCAGTACACCAGCTTCCGCCTCGCCACCCACCTTGCCGCCGAACAGATCGCCGCGTCCATCGGCACCGTCGGCGACGCCCTCGACAACGCCCTGATGGAATCGACCATCGGGCTCTACAAAACCGAACTCATCAAGCCCCAGCACCCCTGGAAAGCCCTCAGCGATGTCGAGTTGGCCACCGCTGAGTACGTCGATTGGTACAACCATCGTCGACTCCATGGTGAGATAGGCCACGTCCCACCCGCCGAATACGAAACCACCCACTACCAAAACGCCCAAGAACCACAGGTCACAGCCACAATCTAGAGTCTCTACCGAACCCGGAACTGTTCA
>NZ_JASISZ010000221.1 GCF_030063355.1 Streptomyces sp. PH10-H1 | reverse complement strand
CCCTCGACGAACTCCACACCGCCTGCACCGAGCAGGGGGTTCGCGCCCGCAAGGTCCCGGTCGACTACGCCTCCCACACCAGCCACGTCGAACACATCAAGGACGACCTCGCCCGCGTACTCGCCGGGATCACCCCCCAGGCGCCGCGCATTCCGATGTTCTCCACGCTGCTGGGTGGCTGGCTCGACGACACCACCCCCCTCGACGCCACCTACTGGTACCGCAACCTCCGCCACACGGTGCAATTCGCGGACGCCGTGGAGGCCCTCGCTGCCGAGAACCACGAAATCTTCATCGAGGTCAGCACCCACCCCGTGCTCACCACCTCGGTCCAGGACATCCTGGAGGCCCGGGACGACGACGGTTCGCTGGTCACCGGCACCCTGCGCCGCGACGACGGCGACCTGCAGCGGTTCCTCACCTCCCTGGCGAGCCTGCAGGTGAACGGTCTGCCCGTCGACTGGACCCCGCTCTTCGCCGGCCTCACGCCCCGCCATGTCGAGCTGCCCACCTACGCGTTCCAGCGGCAGCGGTACTGGCTGAAGGAGACCGGCGGCCGCAGCGGCAACGTGGGCGCGGCCGGTCTGGACGCCGCCGAGCACCCGCTGCTCAGCGCGGTGGCCGTGCTCCCCGACTCCGGCGGCGTGCTGGCCACCGGCCGGCTGTCGCTCTCCACCCACCCGTGGCTGGCCGATCACGCCGTAGAAGGCGTGGTGCTCGTGCCGGGCACGGCCCTGGTGGAGCTGGCCATTCAGGCCGGGGACAAGGCAGGGGCCGGTGTACTGGACGAACTCGTCCTCGAAGCGCCGCTGACCCTGCCGGAGTCCGGCGCCACCCGGATCCAGGTGGCCGCCGGCGCGGCCGACGACACCGGCCGCCGCAGCGTGACCATCCACTCCCGCCAGGACCACACCGACCCCGACGCGTCCTGGACCCGGCACGCCGCAGGCTTCCTCACCACCGGAACCCGCACGCCGACCGGCGACCTCACCGTCTG
>NZ_JASISZ010000220.1 GCF_030063355.1 Streptomyces sp. PH10-H1 | reverse complement strand
TGCATTGCTTCTCGCTTCAGTCCCTGCCAGAAGCTCTCGGCCAGGGCGTTGTCATAGCTCGAGCCGACCCTGCCCATGCTCCTGCGGATGGCGTGCCGGTCACAGACCTGCGCGAACGCGGCCGACGGATATTGCGATCCGCGGTCCGCAGGGAAGATCACCCCGGTGACGTCACCGCCGCGGGTTGCGACCGCGGCCTGGAGCGCGTCGATGACGAGCCCGGCCCGCATGTGCGGGGCCATCGAGTAGCCGAGCACCCGGCGCGAGCGGATGTCGATGACGCAGGCGAGGTAGAGCCACGCGGCTCCGACCTGCACGTATGTAATGTCGCCGCACCACTTCTCGTCCAGAGTGACAGCGGTGGAGTCCCGCTGGACCAGGTCCGCCACCGGCGGTGCGAGCCGGTCCGGGACCGTGGTGCGCTTCTTCTTGCGCAGGTGACGGCCGGTGATGCCGTGCTTCCGCATCAGCCTGGCCACCCGCTTGCGGTTGACCGTGTGGCCGAAGCCGCGCAGTTCGGCATGGACTCGCAGCGCGCCGTAGTTCCCGCGATGTTCGGCATGGATCTCGCGGATCTCCTCGACCAGGGCGTCCTCGTCTGCCTGCCGGGCGGCCCGCACCTGGGCGCCGGCGATCCACCGGTAGTAGCCCGAGCGGGAGACTTCCAGCACCCGGCATATCCGCTTGATGCCGAACATCTCGGCGTGGGCGGAGACGAAGTCCCAAGCGGCGGTCTTCACTTCATCGCCGAGTAGCCGAGGGGAATTTCACCCCTCGGCCCTCACAGAACCGTGCTTAACAGTCTCCCGTTACACGGCTCTTGTCGCCCTGATCATCAGACCAGCACGGCGCTCACCGTCGGGGCAAGACGCCAGTGCGCGAACATGCGCGGATATCGCCGGGCAATCTCCTGCAACTTCGCAAGCGCCCTCCCCTTGGCCGCGAGCCGTTTGTACTTCTTGCGGATCCAGCGCACCAGGTAGGCGTTGATGCGCGTC
>NZ_JASISZ010000021.1 GCF_030063355.1 Streptomyces sp. PH10-H1 | reverse complement strand
TCGCAACCCGGTACGACAAGACCCCGGAAAGCTACCTCGCCGGCGTCCACCTCCGCGCCTCGATGATCTGGATCAAAGACCTCACCCGGACTGCCAATTGATCACAACCAAATACGCGCCCTAGGCGCGGCTCTGGCGCGTGCGGCCCGCCGGCCGGGGGCCTGGGACCGGCCCCCGGTGGAGGGGCTGACCGCGCTGCGGACCTGGTTCGCCCGCGAGGCGGGCGTCGGGCCGGCCCAAGTGCTGATCACGGCGGGCGGGCAGGCCGCGCTCACCACCGCGCTGCGGGCACTCGCCCCGCCCGGTTCCGCGCTGCTCGTCGAGTCGCCGACCTACCCAGGGGTGCTCGCCGTGGCCCGCGCGGCCGGCCTGCGGCCGGTACCGGTGCCGACCGACGCCGACGGCGTACGCCCGGAACTGCTCGCCGACGCCTTCGGAGCCACGGGGGCGCGGGTGTTCTTCTGCCAGCCGCTCTTCCAGAACCCGACCGGCGCCGTCCTCGCCCCGGGGCGGCGCGCGCAGGTGACCGAGATCGCCCGCGCGGCCGGGGCGTTCGTCATCGAGGACGACTTCGCCCGGCGGCTGGGCCACGGCGGTCCGCTGCCCGCGCCGCTCGTCGCCGATGATCCGTACGGCACGGTCGTGCACGTCACCTCGCTGACCAAGCCCACCTCGCCCAGCCTGCGGGTCGGCGCGCTCATCGCCCGCGGCCCGGTCGTGGAACGCCTGCGCGCCATCCAGGTCGTCGACAGCTTCTTCGTCCCGCGCCCCCTCCAGGAAGCGACCCTGGAACTCGTCGGCGCGCCCGCCTGGCCGCGCCATCTGCGGGCCGTCGCGACGGGTCTTCGGGAGCGGCGCGACGCCATGCTGGCCGCCCTGCGGCGCGAGCTGCCGGACCTCGTTCCCGACCGGATCCCCGCCGGCGGCTATCAGTTGTGGCTGCGGCTGCCCGACGGCACGGACGAGACGGCGCTGGGCACCGCCGCCCTGCGCGCCTCGGTCGCCGTCGCGGCCGGACGCGCCTATTTCGCGGCCGAGGCCCCGGCACCGTACATCCGCGTCAGCTTCGCCGACACCAGCGGCACCGAGGAGATCGACGAGGGCATCAGGCGGCTCGCGACCGCCTGTGCCGAGGTCAGGGCCGGTATCTGATCGGATGGTCCGCCGGCACCTCCACCACGACGATCTCCAGCCCGTCGGGATCCACGATCCACATCTCGACCAGCCCCCACGGCTCCTTCACGGGCGGCCGGAGCACCGTGACGCCGCGGCCCGCCAGCTCCGTGTGCGCCGCCGCGATGTCCGGGACCTGCAGCCAGATGCGGAGCGCCGAGCTCATCGGCGCCCCGGAGCGCCCGGAGACCTCCAGATAGCCGCCGCCGAGGAAGAACACGGTGCCGCGCTCCGGTCCCGTGCCGAACTCCCGGTAGACCGCCAGCCCGAGATCATCCCGGTAGAAGGCCCGGGAGCGCTCCAGGTCGGTCGGCTGCAACAGGATCCGGCTGCTCACCACATTCACCATGAGGTGAAGCTACCCAGCCCCGGCCACGGCGCACGGGAAGGCACCCCGGGTAGCCTCGGCCCCATGGACACCAGCGAGCGCACCGCGCAGCCGATCTTCCGCACCGCCACGGCGGCCGACGTTCCCGCCCTCGTCGCCCTCATCGAGTCCGCGTACCGGGGCGACGCGAGCCGGGCCGGCTGGACGACGGAGGCGGACATCCTTGAGGGGCGGCGTACGGATCCCGAAGGAGTCGTCGCGGTCATCGAGGGCGCGGACAGCCGGCTCGTCGCGGTGGAGCGCGCGGGCGAGCTGATCGCGTGCTGCCAGCTCGAACGCCGCGGGGACAACGCGTACTTCGGGATGTTCGCCGTCCGCCCCCAGGCGCAGGGCGGCGGCCTCGGCAAGACGGTCCTCGCGGAGGCCGAGCGCTTCGCGGCCGGCGAGTGGAACGCGTCCGAGATGCACATGACAGTGATCACGGCACGTGATGACCTCATCGCCTGGTACGAGCGCCGCGGCTACGTCCGTACCGGCGAGAAGCACCCCTTCCCCTACGGGGACGAGCGGTTCGGGCTGCCGCAGCGCGACGACCTGGAGTTCGAGCTGCTGGTGAAGAAGCTCGGCTGAAGAAGCTCAGCGGCGACCGGAACCGCTGAGAGCCGAGCGGCGCTAGAGCCGTCCGGCCTCCACGAAGCGCCGCAGGAACCGCTGGGTGCGCTCCTGTGCCGGCGCGCCGAACACCTCCTTGGGCGTCCCGCGCTCCAGCACCACCCCGCCGTCGAGGAAGCACACCTGATCGGCGACCTCGCGGGCGAAGCCCATCTCATGGGTGGCGATGACCATCGTCATGCCCTGTTCCTTGAGATCGCGGACGACGCCCAGCACCTCGCCGACCAGCTCCGGGTCGAGCGCCGCGGTGATCTCGTCGAGCAGCAGCAGCCGCGGCTGTCCCGCCAGTGCCCGGACGATCGCGACGCGCTGCTGCTGGCCGCCGCTGAGCCGGTCGGGGTACTCCCCGGCCTTGTCGCCGAGGCCGAGCCGGCCGAGCAGTTCGCGGGCCCGCTCCTGCGCCTCGGCCCGCGCGACCTTGTGCACCCGGCGGGGCGCCAGGGTGATGTTGTCGAGCACGGTCATGTGCGGGAACAGGTTGTACGCCTGGAAGACGACACCGATGCGGCGGCGCACCGCGTCCGGGTCGACGCGCGGATCGGTGATGTCCTCACCGTCCAGCAGGATCGCCCCGTCGTCGATCTCCTCCAGCAGGTTGGCGCAGCGCAGCAGCGTGGACTTTCCGGAGCCGGAGGCGCCGATGAGCGCGGTGACGGTGTGCGGGGGGACGACGAGGTCGACGTCGCGGAGCACGACCGAGGAGCCGAACGTCTTGCGTACGGAGTCCAGCCGCAGCACCGGTGTCGTGGCCGTGCCGGCACTCATACGGTTCCTCCCTGGGACTGGCGGCGGTTCATCCGGGCGGTGATCCAGTCGGTGAAGCGCGTCATCGGGATGGTGAGCGCGACGAAGATCAGGCCGGCCACGACGTACGAGGTGTAGTTGAAGGTCTTGCCCGCGAAGATCTGCGCCGCGTACACCGCGTCGACCGCGCCGGCGATCGACACCAGGCCGGTGTCCTTCTGCAGCGAGACCAGGTCGTTGAGCAGCGGGGGCACCACCCGCCGGACGGCCTGCGGCAGCACCACGTGCCGCATGGTCTGCGCGCTGCTCAGCCCCAGGGAACGGGCGGCGGCGCGCTGGCTGGGATGGACGGTCTCGATGCCGGCCCGGAACACCTCGGCGACATACGCGGAGTAGGTGAGGACCAGCGCCACCCCGCCCAGCACCACCGGATCGGAGGTGACGCCCTGCAGTCGCAGCGCGGGGACGCCGAAGACCACGCCGAGCAGGCAGATGATCAGCGGCAGGCCGCGGAAGAAGTCGACATAGGCGGTGGCGAGCGCGCGCAGCGGGAAGAACACGGGACCGCGCAGAGTGCGGGTGATGGCGAGCAGCAGTCCGATGACGAGAACGACCGCGCCGCACACCACCATCAGCTGGAGGTTCAGCCAGAGCCCGTCGAGGATCTTCGGCAGCGACTGGCGCGCGTAGTGCGCGTTGAAGAACGTCTCGCGGGTGCGCGGCCAGCCGGGGGAGCCGACGATGAGCCCGATGAGCAGTGCGGCGGTGGCCAGCGAGCTAACGGTGGCGATGGTCACCGCGCGGCGGGTGCGGGTGCGCCGGAAGCGCTCCCGTTCGATCCGCCGCGCGGACGGCCGGTAGGTGTCCGGCCGGGCGTCCTCCAGGGTCACTTCAGCACCGGCGCGTCGACGGCCTCGGACAGCCACTTCTTCTCCAGCCCGGCCAGCGTGCCGTCCTTGCGCAGGGCGTCGACAGCCTTGCTGACGCACGGCGTGAGCTTGCTGCCCTTGTCCAGGACCAGGCCGAACTGCTCCTGCTTGGCGCCGCCGGTCTCGAACTGGCCGACGACCTTGGCCTCGGGCACCTCGGCGCCGGTGATGTAGAACGCGGTGGGCAGGTCGACGATGATGCCGTCCACCTGGCCGTTCTTCAGGGCGCTCTTGGCGAGGTCGTTCTTCTGGTAGACGGCGGGCGGCTGGGTGGGCTTGATGACGTCGTTCAGCACGTCGAGGCTGGTGGTGCCGACCTGGGCGCCGAGCTTGGCGTTCTTCAGGTCCGCGATGGTCTTCGCGTTCGCGATCTTCGAGGTCTTGAGCGCGATGACGGCCTGGCGTACGTCGTAGTAGCCGGACGAGAAGTCGACGGCCTTCTTGCGGTCGTCGTTGATGGAGACCTGGTTGATGTCGAAGTCGAAGCTCTTCACGCCGGGGGCGAAGGCGTTGTTGAAGGCCACGGTCTGCCAGACGACATCGGCGGGGGCGTATCCGAGCTGCTTGGCGACGGCGTAGGTGACGGCCGATTCGAAGCCCTTGCCGTTGGCGGGCTTGTCGTCGGAGAACCAGGGGTCGTACGCGGGGGTGTCCGTGCCCACGGTCAGCCGGCCCGCCGTGCGGGTGGCCAGGCCGGCGGGGGCGCAGCTCGCGGCGGACGTCCCCGACGGGGACGCGGTGCTGCCCGTGGAGGTGTTCTCCTGGGGGGCGCAGCCGGCGGCGGCGAGGGTGAGCAGGGCGGCCGCGGCGATGGCGGCGAGGCGCGGGGACAGCAGATTCGCGGAACGCATGGCCGGACATTGGCACCGGCCGGGGGAATCTGTCCAGGCCCGGGGCGTATACGTCCGAATGCCGGACGTTTGTGGCCGGAGTGTTGCCGCCGGTTGTCCCGACCAGGCCTGGTGAAGGAAGCAACCGGGCCTGCGCCCCGCTTCGCGGCCGGCCCTGCCGGCCTCTTCTCAGGCCCGCCCGGCGAGCTCGGGCATCGTCCGCCCGTCGATCGAGGGCAGGTCCGTCACGATGCCGTCCAGTTCGAACGCGCGCGCAAGGGCCAGTTCCTGCGGGGTGTTGACGGTCCACGCGATCACGTCGATGCCCGCGGCCCGGCACTGTCGCACCACGCCGAGGCTGATCCGCGGCAGTTCCAGGCTCACCATCCGGGCCCCCACCGCCCGTGCGCGGGAGACCAGGTGCCGGCCCGGGTCGTCGGCGACCAGCACTCTGTGTGACTCCGGCAGCAGCTGGTGGATCTCGCGGAGCGCCTCGTCATGGAAGGACAGCACGCTCACCCGGCCCACCGCGGCCCGCTCGCGCAGTACCCGCGCGAGCACCCGCGCGGCGGCCACGTCCTTGATCTCGGCCTGGACCGGGCGGGTCACCGCGTCCAGTACCTCTTCGAAGACCGGCACACGTTCGCCCAGGCCCGCGTCCAGTTCCCGCAGTTCGTCCAGGGTGAGGTCGCCGATGCGGCCGCTGCCGTCCGTGGTGCGGTCGACCTCGGCGTCGTGCATGACGACGAGCGCGCCGTCCTTGCTCAGATGCAGGTCAAGCTCGATCTGGTCCAGTCCCTCGCGCTCGGCGCGAGCGAAGGAGCGCAGGGTGTTCTCGGGCTCCACGCCCATGACGCCCCGATGGCCGACGGTGAGGAAGCTCATGGACGCCACCTTAGCGACGGGCGGTGACAGCGGGTGGAACGTGGTGTGACGGCACGGAGTGCGGGGAGCGGACACCGGCCGTGCCGAGGACGAATCCGGTGATCAGGGCGGCGACGAGGACAGCGCGGGTGCTCGCGACCCTCTCTCCTACCGCCGCCGGACGCCCGCCGGACGGCTCCGTCACTCGTGCGAGGGCGGGCCGTCCGCCAAGGTGCCGTCCATGCCGCCGCACGGCCGGCCGGCGAAGCGATCGCGCGGGCCGGGAAGCTGAGCGAGACTGAAGCGAGGCTGTTTTGGAGCAATTCGGCTGAATTGTTCGCACGCTCTGCACCGGCATGACGCAACTAACAAAAGTCATCGTGAAAATGGCGCATGGCAGGAAAATGACCGGTCTCATCGGGGGTCGAGCAGGATAATCTGCTCCGACCCCCCTTGAGCGGAGGAAGCCCGTATGGATACGCTTCCTTAGCGGATCAAGCGAGTTTCTTCTGTGAAGGAGGGGTCATGAGTGAAAATCTTTCAGCTGTAGTGGCTGACGGGACCGGGATATCCGGCGACAGCATCGCCTCACATCCGGCGTGGGTCGTACTGAAGCAAGCCGTGGAAGCCATCAGGCCCTGGCAGCAGAAGGACGGCTCGATCGACTTCTCCGCCGAGGTCGTACCGCCCCTGGCCGAGGTGGAACGCACCCTGGAGAGCGTCGTCGAGGCGATCGAGCGGCTCTCCCCGCTGGTCCCGCACGACACCGCCTACCACCAGGCGCTCGTCGCGGACCTGCGCCGCTGGGCCGACGGCGGCTTCGGCGTCCCGGACTTCCTTGACTCGCTGCTGGCCTTCCAGCCCGCCGCCGACCGGCGCGACGGCCTGCAGCACCTGGTCGTCTTCCCCATGTACACCCAGAACGGCAACCCGGACCGGAACCTGGAAGCCGTCGCGCTGCGCGTCGTCTGGCCGGACTGGCTCGCCGAACTGGAGCGCACCCGCTACGACAACCCGCTGTTCGTGCCGATCACCTTCCAGGACTTCACCCCCGGCTACGACACGAACTCCGCCGTGCTGTTCCCGGAGACCGTGGCCGTCCGCAAGGCGCCCGAGCGCTGGACCTGGGGCGGCATCTTCTGTGACCGCGAGGCCGCCCGCTTCCGGGCCGTGACCGCCGCCGCCGTGGACACCCTCGGCGTGGAACTGCCCGGGGACGCCGCCCGGCTCATCGCGGACCAGGAGCTCTCCCAGCAGACGTTCGTGCTGTGGGACATGATCCACGACCGCACCCACAGCCACGGCGACCTGCCGTTCGACCCCTTCATGATCAAGCAGCGGGCGCCGTTCTGGATGTACGGCCTCGAAGAGCTGCGCTGCGACCTGACGACGTTCAAGGAGGCCGTGAAGCTGCAGGCCGAGGGCCACCCGATGGGCCTGGGCGTGCAGTACGCGATCCTCTTCGACCGGCTGTTCCGCTTCCCCGTCACCGGCGAGCGGGTCCGCAACTACGACGGCCTGGGCGGCCAGCTGCTCTTCTCCTACCTGCACAAGCACGACGCCGTACGCTGGACGGACAACACGCTGCACATCGACTGGGAGCTGGCCCCCCAGGTCACCAACCAGCTGTGTGCCGAGATCGAGAAGCTGTACCGCGACGGCATCGACCGGCCCAAGCTCGTGCACTGGTTCGCCGCCTACGACCTGGTCGCGACCTATCTCTCGCCCCACCCCGGATCGGTATGGGCCAAGGGCCCGGACGCCCTCGACCTCTCGCTGCCGCCGCGCAAGCTCGTGGACGAAGTTCTCGTCGACGAGTTCCCGCTGAGCATGTTCTATGAGGCACTCGCGAAGAAGCTGCGCGATGTGATCGCCTCCACCAAGGGGATCACCGGCCACGGCGCCGTCAGGACGGCGGCGTGAGCGCCTCGGCCGAGGAGGCGAAGATGACGAACGGGACCGATACCCAGGGGTCGCTCCAAGGAGCGGTCATAGCGGTGGCGGGGGCCGGCGGACCGGCCGGCCGCGCCACCCTCCAGCGGCTCGCGAAGGCCGGCGCGCATGTCATCGCCGCCGACGCGAACCCCGAACGGCTCGCACAGGCCGTGGACCAGGCCCGTTACGACGCGGGCGGCGCGGACATCACCGGCGACATCGTGGACCTGCTGGATCCCGCAGCGACCCGCGAATGGGCCGAGCGGATCGAGAAGGACCACGGTCCGGTCGACGGCCTGGTGCACCTGGTCGGCGGCTGGCGCGGTTCTGCGTCCTTCATCGAGACCGATCTGGCCGACTGGGACTTCCTGCACAATCTGCTGGTCCGCACCGTCCAGCACACCTCGCTGGCCTTCCACGACCCGCTGTTGCGCAGCACCCGCGGCCGCTATGTGCTGATCAGCGCCGCCGGCGCGAGCAGCCCCACCTCCGGCAACGCCGCCTATGCCGCGTCCAAGGCCGCGGCCGAGGCATGGACGCTCGCCATGGGCGACTCCTTCCGCAAGCTGGCGGGCGCGGACCCGCTGACCGCGGCGGCCACCGTCGTCGTCATCAAGGCGCTGGTGCACGATGAGATGCGGGCACAGCGCCCGAACGCGAAATTCGCCGGTTTCACCGATGTGACGGACCTCGCCGAGGCCATCGCCGACATCTGGAACCGGCCCGCCGAGGAAGTGAACGGAACCCGACTGTGGCTGACGCCCCAACCGTGACCGAGCAGCTCGCCACCGACGCCGTCCGGCGCCACGACCCGGACGTACGCGGCTTCGCCAGCGACAACTACGCCGGCGTGCACCCCGAGGTGCTGACCGCTCTCGCCCTCGCCAACGGCGGCCATCAGGTCGCATACGGCGAGGACGACTACACCGCCCATCTGCAGGACATCTTCCGCGGCCACTTCGGCCCGCGCGCTGAGGTCTTCCCGGTCTTCAACGGCACCGGCGCCAATGTCACGGCGCTGCAGTCCGTCACCGAGCGCTGGGGCGCTGTCATCTGCGCGGCGTCCGCACACATCAACGTGGACGAGTGCGGCGCTCCGGAGCGCGTCGGCGGCCTCAAGCTGCTGGCCGTCCCGACGCCCGACGGCAAGCTCACCCCCGAGCTGATCGACCGCGAGGCGTACGGCTTCGACGACGAGCACCGGGCCCAGCCCCAGGTCGTCTCGATCACCCAGACGACCGAGCTGGGCACCTGCTACACCCCCGACGAGATCCGGGCGATCTGCGACCACGCCCATCAGCACGGCATGGCCGTCCACCTGGACGGTGCGCGGATCTCCAATGCCGCCGCCACCCTCGGTGTGCCGCTCGCCGCGTTCACCACCGACGCCGGGGTCGACATCCTCTCCTTCGGCGGCACCAAGAACGGCCTGCTGATGGGGGAGTGCATCGTCGTGCTCAGCCCCGAGCGGGTGCGCGCCATGAAGTATCTGCGCAAGCTGTCCATGCAGCTCGCCTCCAAGATGCGCTTCGTGTCGGTGCAGTTCGAGGCGCTGCTCGCCGGTGATCTGTGGTTGCGGGGCGCGCGCCACGCCAATGCGATGGCGCGTCGGCTGGAAGCAGCCGTCCAGTGCGTCGACGGCGTGACGATCGTCCGTCCCGTCCAGGCCAACGCCGTCTTCGCGATCCTGCCGCGCGAGGTCAGCGAGCGGCTGCAGAAGCACTACCGCTTCTATTTCTGGAACGAAGGCACGGGCGAGGTGCGCTGGATGTGCTCCTTCGACACGACGGAGGACGACGTCGACTCGTTCGCGGCGGCCATCACCGCGGAGATGGCCGGACGGTAGGCCGGCGCCAGGCCCGGAACCAGCCAACTTCCGCTGCTGTCACAACCGTTGACTTCATTGCACACCGGCGGGTATGACACGTACACATGCGCATCGGCGCACGCCTCATCACCGGGAGTGGGGGGCCTGCTATGTACGACGATCAGCCCGCCTTCGGCGCCAGCCGGCGATCGGTGGCCGGGACCACCGTGGTCGAGCTGTCGGGAGAACTGGACCTCCTCGCTTCGGCGGGGCTGTCCCCCTATCTCGATGCGCTCGCCCGGGTGAGCCACTCCGACTTCATCATCGACCTGCGAGCCGTGACGTTCATCGACTGCAGCGGTCTGTCGCTGCTCTGCCGGTTCCGGATGCGCGCCCTGGAGAACGGGGGGCGCGTCCGGATCGTCAGCGCCGATCCGTCCTTCGCGCGGCTGTTGCGGCTCACCCGGCTGGCCCGGGTCTTCGAGGTCCATCCCGATCTGGCGTCCGCGCTCGCCCGGCATGCGGGTGAGGCCGGGCCTGGCGCCACGAACGGTGCGATCGCCTAGCCCGCAGCCTGCATGAATATGCGTCGTATCGTATTTAGATTGATCGACGGCGTGATCGTGCCTAGGCTCCTGTACATGGAACTCATCCAGGACGTACCCGGTCCAGCGGCCTATCTCGCCGTCGGCGACGCCATCGACCACGGGCATCCGCTGGTGCGCGAGACGGCGGACCGGCTGCGTGCCACCACCACCGGACCGTATGACTATGCCCGGACGGCCTTCGAGTTCGTCCGCGACACCATCCCCCACTCCCACGACGCCGATGACCCGCGGGTCACCTGGCGGGCCTCGGACGTTCTCGCCCAGCGCACCGGCATCTGCTACGCCAAGTCCCACGCGCTCACCGCGCTGCTGCGCGCCGAGGGCATCCCGGCCGGCCTGTGCTACCAGCGCCTGGCCGACGAGGACGGGGGGAATCCGGTGATCCACGGCCTGATCGCCGTCCTGCTCCCGGGGGAGTCGCGCTGGGCGCGCCAGGACCCGCGCGGCAACAAGCCGGGCGTGGACGCGCAATTCTCCACCGACGGGGAGCGGCTTGCCTGGCCGGTCCGCCCAGGGGCCGGGGAGACCGACTACCCGACGCTCTACGCGGCGCCGCCGCCATCCGTGCTGGAATCGCTCCAGCGGGCCACCGACCGCTCGCAGTTGTGGCGGCTGCTGCCCACCGCACTGTGAACGCCGTCCGCTCCCCGGTTCCGGTCCCGTCCCCGGTTCGGGTCCAAGGTCTCCGATCCCAAGGTCTCCCATGCCCGCACTGAACGCCGCACCGCCCCTGAAGATCACTGTCGCCCCGGAGGTGCACGACCTCGCGCCCGGTTTCGTCCCGCTCGTGGTGGAGGCCCGCGGCCTCACCAACGGGCCGAGCGACGAACGCAGCTCCGCGCTGCTGGACGACGCCGTACGCCGGCTCACCGGGCGGCTCGCCGGCCGCGCGCCGCACGAGGACCCGCACCTCATCGCCTGGCGGGAGGCGTACACCGCCTTCGGCGCCAAGCCGTCCCGTACCCGCAACTCCGCCGAGGCACTGGCCAGACGCGCCGTCGCGGACGGCGGCCTGCCGAGGATCAATCTCCTCGTCGACCTCTACAACGCCGTCAGCGTGGCCCATCTCCTCCCGGTCGGCGGGGAGGACACCGACCACATCCACGGCGGCATGCGGCTGGTGCGGGCGAACGGCGCCGAGACGTTCGAGACCGCGGCCGGCGGTGAGCCCGTCATCGAGCACCCCGAGCCCGGCGAGGTCGTCTGGCAGGACGACACGGGGGTCACCTGCCGCCGCTGGAACTGGCGTCAGGGCGTCCGCACCCGGCTGACCGGGGATTCCGTCAACGCCGTCTTCCTGCTCGAACGGCTCGCGCCGATGCCGCTCGACGCGCTGCACGCCGCCGGGAACGAACTCGCCGAGGGCCTGCGCCAGCTGTGCCCCGCCGCGAAGGTGACGGTCCGCGACGCCGGCTGACGACCCGATCCGCTCCCTACCGCACACCAGGTCATGAGGACGGCCGGGCGGCGCCGCGGGTCAGCGCTTCGCCGCCCGCTCGTCCCGGTCCGCGCGGTCCAGCTGCGCGGCCTCTTCGGGGGTGGGTGCCGTGCCGCCGAGGTGGGTGGGCAGCCACCACTTGTCGTCAGGTCCGCTGGGCTTGCCCGGGTACGCGCGCTGCGCGTCCTCCAGCAGCTCCTGGACGCGGAGCCGCAGCCGCCGGGTGAGCGCGCCCGGCTTCTCGCCGTCGTTGGCCCGCATCGGCTCGCCCACCCGCATCGTGATGGGGAACTTGTGGCGGCCGAGATGGCGCGGGTGGCCCTTGGTCCACAGCCGCTGGGTGCCCCACAGGGCCATCGGCAGCAGCGGTACGCCGGCTTCCTCGGCGAGCCGTGCCGCGCCGGACTTGAACGACTTCAAGGTGAACGACTGGGAGATCGTGGCCTCCGGAAAGACCCCGATGATCTCGCCGGCCCGCAGTGCGTCCAGCGCGTGGGCGTACGCGTGCATGCCTTCCGAGCGGTCCACCGGGATGTGCTTCATCGCCCGCATCAGCGGACCCGACACCTTGTGCCGGAAGACCGACTCCTTGGCCATGAAGCGGACCAGCCGCTTGGACGGGAGAGCCGTCAGGCCGGCGAAGACGAAGTCCAGGTAGCCGATGTGGTTGGAGACCAGCAGCGCCCCGCCCTTGCGCGGTACGTTCTCCGTGCCACCGATGTCGAAGCTCAGCCCCTGCACTCGGAACATGGTGCGGGCGACGCCGATGACCGGCGGGTAGACGAGTTCAGCCATGTCCGGGTACCTGCTCTCTCCGGGGGTGGCTCTCCCGGCGGAAGTTACGCGCCCGTAGGTTCCGGTCGCTGATGGATCGTGCACCGACAACGTGCCCCGTGTCACCTTGCGTGCCCACGATCCCGGGAGATTCTCGTCACGTCATCCCGTCGCGCGCCGGAACAAGAGGTACATCTCGCATCCCAGGCAGTACCCGAACGCCGCGTTGAGAAACGCCGCGGCCAGCGCGCAGCCGGTCGCCGCCATGCCCAGCCACAGCGGTCCGGCGAAGTAGCCTGTCAGGCCGATGAGGGCGAAGGCCAGGCCCACCGCCTGCGCGAAGCGCGGTGGCGCCGGGTCCTCGGTCTCCGCCGGCGGTCCGAGCCGGGGCCGGACGAAGGTGGCGAACAGCCAGCCGTAGGGTGAGCGGCGCATCCCGGCGGCGGCGCCGACCGCGAAGACCGCGGCCTGCGCGGCGAGCGGCCAGCCACTCCCGGTGACGAGTACGGCGGCCAGCACGATGGTGGTGAGGACGGCGCCGAACCGGGGTCCTCGTACGTCCAGGCCCTGGATTTGCGCGGGGTTCGCGGCATTCATGGCGTTCATGGACCAGATGATCCCGGACCGTGGCGCACCCAGCTCCACGGGAATCATTGCGGTCGCGTGAACGCTGCAGCGCTGCGGGAGGAAAAACATGACCGGATTGATGGTGTGCCTCGCTGTCCTCGCGGCGGCGGGCGCGTTCGGCCTGGTGCACCAGCGCCGGAACGGGAGAGTACGCGTGCGGACGAAGGACGGCCAGGAGCGGCTGACGGCTGCAGAGATCGGCGGGCCGCTCGGCGCGCGCGCCACGCTGGTGCAGTTCTCCAGCGCGTTCTGCGCCCCATGCCGGGCCACCCGGCGGACGCTCGAGGAAATCGCCGCCATGGTCGACGGGGTGGCCCATGTCGAGATCGACGCGGAGGCCCATCTGGACCTGGTCCGCCGGCTGGCGATCCTCAAGACGCCGACCGTCCTGGTGCTCGATGCGAGCGGCTCGGTGGTCCGCAGGGCGGCCGGCCAGCCGCGCAAGGCGGATGTGATCGCCGCACTCGGCGCCGCGGTATGACGGCCGGCGGCGCGGCCGTCGATCTTGTGACGGGGATCCCAAATCCTGGGCCGCTCTTGACGAGGCGCACCCGCCATCGTCACTCTGACGTTATGTCGCGAGACCCCCTTCTGCACACGCGCGCGGATGTCGACCTCGGTCGTCATCCGAGTGCGCGCTGTCCGAGTTGTTGAGTGCCCCAGACGACCATTCGCCTCCGGCCCGACCGCTCCAGAAGGACAACTCCATGACTGCCCTGACCGACCTCGGCACGCCCGCCGGAACCGCCGCCGGCTTCGATCCGGCCGTGTTCGATCCATTCGATCCAGCTGTCTTCCGCTCGGTGTTCCGCCGCCACGCGGCGGGCGTCGCGGTGATCACCGCGGCCGGCGACCGGCCGGTGGGTTTCACGGCCACCTCGCTCACCTCCGTATCGGCCGAACCCCCGCTGCTCTCGTTCGGCATCAGCACCGGATCCTCCAGCTGGCCGACCCTCGCCGAGGTGCCGTTCGTCGGCGTGCATGTGCTCGGCGAGCACCAGGAAACGCTGGCGGCGACCTTCGCGCGCAGCGGCGCCGACCGTTTCGGCCCTGCCACCGACTGGCGCGAGGGGCCGCACGGCGTACCGGTGCTCGGCGAGGTCTCCGCCTGGCTGGTGTGCCGCGTGCTGGCGCGGATACCCGCGGGCGACCACCGGATCGTGGTGGCGCAGGCCGTCGCGGGCGATCCGGCGGGCCCCGGCAGCCCCCTGCTCTACCACCAGGGCGGCTTCAAGGGCCTGCGCCACTGAGCCGCTCCCGCTCGTGGCGTCGGCAACGTCACAGCTCATCACCCTTGCATACGGGTGATGAGCTGGGTGTACTGGCGAGTAACCTTCTGGTGGAGCGCTGACGCGTGCCGGTGGGGGGCCGCCCCGTTGAGGCGCCTATGCTGCCTGCAAGGGCAGTTGACGAGACTAAGCAGTAGGAGAGCAGGCGTGAGCTTGAGGATCGTTGTCTGTGTGAAGTACGTGCCCGACGCCACGGGCGACCGTCACTTCGCCGAGGACCTGACCACTGACCGCGACGCCGTTGACGGTCTGCTGTCCGAGCTCGACGAGTACGCGGTCGAGCAGGCGCTGCAGATCGCCGACGCCGCTGACGATGCCGAGATCACGGTGCTGACCGTCGGTCCCGAGGACGCCAAGGACGCGCTGCGCAAGGCGCTGTCGATGGGCGCCCACAAGGCCATCCACGTCGAGGACGACGCACTGCACGGCACCGACGTGTTCGGTACCTCGCTGGTGCTCGCCAAGGCCATCGAGCACGCCGGTTTCGACCTGGTCGTGTGCGGTATGGCCTCCACCGACGGCACCATGGGCGTCCTGCCGGCGATCCTCGCGGAGCGCCTCGGCGTCCCGCAGGTGACCCAGCTGTCCGAGGTGTCCGTCGCGGACGGCAAGGTGACCGGCCGCCGTGACGGCGACGCGGCGAGCGAGCAGCTCGAGGCGTCCCTCCCGGCCGTGATCTCCGTGACCGACCAGTCGGGCGAGGCCCGCTACCCGTCGTTCAAGGGCATCATGGCCGCCAAGAAGAAGCCGGTGGAGTCCCTGGACCTGTCGGACCTGGACATCGACGAGGCCACGGTCGGCCTCGAAGGCGCCTGGTCCGCGGTGAACGAGGCCACGCAGCGCCCGGCGCGCACCGCCGGCACGATCGTCAAGGACGAGGGCGAGGGCGGCAAGCAGCTGGCCGAGTTCCTCGCGAGCCAGAAGTTCATCTAGCGGGGGTACGGGGGTCGCCCCCGGAAAGCCACCGCATCTGAGCCGCGAACCCGCTGCCCCCGCCCCTTCAGAATTCGCAGGAGACCAGATCCATGGGTGAAGTCCTCGTCCTCGTCGACCACGTGGACGGTGCCGTCCGCAAGCCGACTCTCGAACTGCTGACCCTGGCCCGCCGGATCGGCGAGCCCGTCGCCGTCTTCCTCGGCGCCGGCGTCGACACCGCCGCCCCCGTGCTCGCCGAGTACGGCGCGGTCAAGGTGCTGGCCGCCGACGCGGCCGAGTTCGCCGACTACCTCGTCGTACCGAAGGTGGACGCGCTGCAGGCCGCCGCCAAGGCCGTGGAGCCGGTGGCCGTCCTGGTGCCGTCCTCCGCGGAGGGCAAGGAGATCGCGGCCCGCCTCGCGCTGCGCCTCGGCTCCGGCATCATCACCGACGCCACCGACGTCGAGCCCGGCGACGACGGCCCGGTCGCCACGCAGGCGGTGTTCGCCGCGTCGTTCACCACCAAGTCACGGATCACCACCGGCGTGCCGGTCATCACCGTCAAGCCGAACTCCGCCGCCCCGGAGGCCGCCCCGGCCGCCGGCACGGTCGAGCAGCTCGCCGTCTCCTTCGGTGAGCTGGCCACCGGCACCAAGGTCCTCGCGCGCACCCCGCGCGAGTCCACCGGCCGCCCGGAGCTGACCGAGGCCGCGATCGTGGTCTCGGGTGGACGCGGCGTCAACGGCGCCGAGAACTTCCACATCATCGAGGCGCTCGCCGACTCGCTCGGTGCCGCCGTCGGCGCCTCCCGCGCCGCGGTGGACGCGGGCTGGTACCCGCACACCAACCAGGTCGGCCAGACCGGCAAGTCGGTCTCGCCGCAGCTCTACATCGCCAATGGCATCTCCGGCGCGATCCAGCACCGGGCCGGCATGCAGACCTCGAAGACGATCGTCGCCGTCAACAAGGACGCCGAGGCTCCGATCTTCGACCTGGTCGACTACGGCGTGGTCGGCGACCTGTTCCAGGTCGTCCCGCAGCTGACCGAAGAGGTCATCGCCCGCAAGGGCTGACCGACGGGTCCGGCTTCCGACGGCCCCCGCACGCCTCAGGCGCGCGGGGGCCGTCGTGCGTTCCGGCGAGGACCGGGACCCGTTCGGGGGCACCGGGAGACCCGTCCCATGTCCCGTTTTCCCGCGACATCGAGCCGCTGGGGTGTTGACCCGGTCCGGCGGCGCGGATAGCTTCCCTTCAACGGTTTGTTGAAGTTCGGGAGGCTGGCACATGACGCAGGGTGAGACGGTCGGCACGACGTGGGCGGACGCGGTACGAGAGAGCATCGGTGCCTCGCTCGCCGCGACCGACGCGGAGCTGGCCCGCCGCTACCCCGGGGACCCGGGCACCCGGCAGCCGGTGCACACCGTCTACGTCCCCGCCGACGCCTTCGCCGCCGACACCGTGAGCAGCTGGGGCCGGCAGGCGCTGGCCGCGCTCGACGAGCACGCCCCGGACGCGGAGGCCCTCGCGCGGGTGCTGGGTCTGAGCGACGACCTCGCGCAGCCGGTCCACGACCGGGTGCGCGCCAAGCTGGAGCGCGAGCCCGTCGAAGACCTGCGGATCGACTTCGAGGACGGCTACGGGCCGCGCCCGGACGCCGAGGAGGACGCCGCGGCCGTGGCCGCCGCGCGGATCGTCTCGGCCGCCGTCGCTGGGGGCACCTCCGGGCCGGAGGTTCGGGGAGGCAGCACGCCCCCGTACATCGGCATCCGCATGAAGTGCATGGAGGCCGCGGTCCGCGACCGCGGCATTCGCACCCTGGACATCTTCCTCAGCACCCTCATGGATACCGGCGGCCTGCCGGACGGCCTGGTGCTGACGCTGCCGAAGGTGACGTTCCCCGCGCAGGTCTCGGCGATGGTCCGGCTGTGCGAGGAGTTCGAGAAGGCCCGCGGCCTGGAGTCCGGCCGCATCGGCTTCGAGATCCAGATCGAGACGACCCAGTCGATCCTGGGCCCCGACGGCACCGCCACCGTGCCCCGGCTCATCGACGCCGCCGAGGGCCGCGCCACCGGGCTGCACTACGGCACCTTCGACTACAGCGCCTCCTGCGGGGTCAGCGCCGCCTACCAGTCGATGGACCACCCGGTCGCCGACTACGCCAAGGCCGTCATGCAGGTCGCCGCTGCGGGCACCGGCGTCCGGCTCTCCGACGGTTCCACGAACGTGCTGCCCGTCGGCCCGACCGCCCAGGTGCACGACGCCTGGCGGCTCCACTACGGCCTCGTCCGCCGCTCGCTGGCCCGCGCCTACTACCAGGGCTGGGACATGCACCCCGGCCACCTGCCCACCCGCTACGCCGCCGTCTACGCCTTCTACCGCGAGGGCCTGGACGCCGCCGCGGCCCGGCTCGCGGCCTACGTGGCCAAGGCCGGCGGCGATGTGATGGACGAGCCCGCCACCGCCAAGGCGCTCAGCGGCTATCTGCTGCGCGGCCTGGACTGCGGTGCGGTCGACCTCGAAGAGGTCACCGCCCGCACCGCGCTCGGCCGTACGGAACTGGACGCCCTGGCCGGCCGCTGAGCCCCGGGGGCGGGCCGTGACAGGCCCGCCCCCGCCTCGACCGCGCCCGGCCGGCGCGCCGTGACCGCGCCCCGGCCGGGCGCTACAGCGCCGGCGGGATCTCGCCCGAGCCGCGCACGATCAGCCGGGCGGGCAACTCGATCCGGCGCGGCCGGTCCGACCCGCCGTCCAGCCGGCGGAAGAGCAGCTTCGCCGCCGCCCGCCCGAGCCCGGCCGCGTCCTGTGCGATCACCGTCACCGCGGGGCGCAGCAGGTCGGCGAGCTCGAAATCGTCGAACCCCACCAGGGCGACCGGGCGCAGCTCGCCGTTCAGGACCCGCACCGCGGTGACGGTGACCCGGTTGTTGCCGGCGAACAGCGCCGTGACCGGCTCAGGCCCCGAGAGCATCGCCGTCAGCACGGCGCCTACCCGCTCGGGCGCGGTGGACCCCATCGAGATCCACTCCGCGCGCACCGGCAGCCCCGCGGCGGCCATCGCCTCCCGGTAGCCGCGCAGCCGCTCGGTCGCGGTGTGGATCCGCGGCTGGTCGCCGATGAAGCCGATCCGGCGGTGGCCGTGCGCGATCAGGTGGGCGACGCCCGCACGGGTGCCGCCCGCGCTGTCGGTGAGGACGACATCGGCGTCGATCCCGCCGGCCGGCCGGTCCACGAAGACGGTCGAGACGCCGGCGTCGATCTCCGGTTCCAGATAGCGGTGGTCGTCGCTGGCGGGCACCACGACCAGACCGTCCACCCGGCGTGCGCAGAAGGCGAGGACCAGCTCCTGCTCGCGCTCGGCGTTCTCGGCGCTCGAACCGGTGAACAGCAGGGTGGAGTGCGCGCGGGCGACCTCCTCCACGGCCCGGCTCAGCGGCGAGTAGAAGGGATCGGCGAGGTCCTCGAGCACCAGCCCGATGCTGGCCGTCCGCCCGGTGCGCAGCAGCCGGGCGCTGTCGTTGCGCCGGAAGCCGAGGGCGTCGATCGCCTCCCGCACCCGCTGGACGGTGTCCGGGGTCACGCCCGGTTCCTCGTTGACCACCCGCGAGACCGTCTTGAGACCGACTCCGGCCCGCGCCGCTACGTCCTTCATGGTGGGGCGGGGGGTATGCCCCGGGGTGTGGGTCACTGTCGCGATATTCCTTGCCGCAATGAATGGACAACGTTGTCAGAGAAAGGAAACACTACTCCTGACCCCGTGCGACGTGCGGGTATCCGGCCAATGAGAGGGAGAACGGAACCCGATGCACTCCGACCGCGCCGCAGGCTCGCTGATTGCCGCTCTGGACATCGGTGGAACGAAGATCGCCGGCGCCCTGGTCGACGCGAGCGGCCGACTGCTCGTGCGCGCGCTGCGGCCGACCCCCGCCAAGCAGGACGGGGCGACCGTGATGCGCGCCGTCGCGGAGGTCCTCGGCGAGCTGCGCGAGGACGGCCGGTGGCAGCGGGTGGTGGCCGTCGGCATCGGCAGCGCGGGACCGGTGGACGCTTCCCGCGGGACCGTCAGCCCGGTCAACGTCCCCGGCTGGCGCGACTTCCCGCTGGTCGGGCAGGTGTCCCTGGCGGTGGACGGGCTCCCGGTCGTCCTGACCGGCGACGGCGTCGCGATGACGGCGGCGGAGCACTGGCGGGGCGCCGCCCGGGGCTATGACAACGCGCTGTGCATGGTCGTCTCCACGGGTGTCGGAGGCGGGCTCGTGCTCGGCGGCACGCTGCTGCCGGGCCCTACCGGCAACGCGGGCCACATCGGCCACATCAGCGTCGACCTCGACGGCGACTCCTGCCCCTGCGGGTCGCGCGGCTGTGTGGAGCGGCTGGCCAGCGGACCGAACATCGTCCGCCGGGCGCTGGAGAACGGCTGGCTCCCGGAGGGCGGCGCCGAGCCGACGGCCGCCGCGGTGGCGCAGTCCGCACGCGCCGGTGACCCGATCGCGCTGGCGTCGTTCGACCGGGCCGCGCAGGCGCTTGCGGCCGGGATCGCCGCCACCGCGACGCTGGTCGAAGTGCGGGTCGTGGTGATCGGCGGGGGCGTGGCGGGCGCGGGGGACGTGCTCTTCGGGCCACTGCGCGAGCACTTGAGCCGCTACGCGACCCTGTCGTTCGCCGCGGGGATCGAGGTGGTTCCGGCGCTGCTGGGCACCGACGCGGGCCTGGTCGGCGCCGCGGCCGCCGCCGCGCAGGTCCTCGGTCTCACGGAGTTCTCGCCCGAGTTCGCACGGGAGGGCTGAACGGGAGGGCTGAACAGCGCTCCGATCACTGGTCGTTGCGGGGGTACGGGTGGCATGGCGGCAGGTGCGCCCCGGGCTCGCGCGCGACCGGTGTCACGCAGCGTTATGCCCTGATGGGGGCGGTCGTTTACGTTAGAAGCTGTTGAAGGTTGTTGGAAGAGATCCGGTAACTGTTGTTCGTTATCTCGTCAGAAACCTTGACACCGCCCCCGCCTGGAGGTGAGATCGCACCGCTCGCGTTCGGTTGTGTTCAGTTTCACCCACGAGGAGGGGGACATGGCGCAGTCATCGTTCAGTGGTCGGCCCGCATTCAGGGAATCGGCCGGACATCGGATCTCCCGCCGAAGTCTGCTGCGAGGTGCAGCGATCAGTGCGGGAGCGGTAACCCTTCCCTCGCTGCTCGCCGCCTGCAGTAGCGGCCCTTCCGGGGACAGCAAGACGGTTACTCTCGGTTCCAACGCCTCGGACGCCGTGCCGAAGGCGGCGTTCCAGAAGGCGTTCGACGCCTATCAGACGCAGTCGGCGAAGACGGTGAAAGTCAACGCCGTCGATCACAACACCTTCCAGGAGAACATCAACCGCTATCTGCAGGGCAGCCCGGACGACGTCTTCATGTGGTTCGCCGGCAACCGGATGCAGTTCTTCGCGGAGAAGGGCCTGCTGACCGACATCAGCGATGTGTGGTCGGGGTTCAAGGGCTTCTCCGACGCGCTGAAGGCCCAGTCCAGCGGGCACGACGGCAAGCAGTACTTCGTGCCCTACTACTACTATCCGTGGGCCGTCTTCCACCGGAAGAGCGTGTTCCAGCAGCACGGCTACCAAGCGCCGAAGACGTTCGACGAGTACACCGCGCTCGCCAAGCAGATGCAGAAGGACGGCCTGACCCCGATCGCCTTCGGCGACAAGGACGGCTGGCCCGCCATGGGCACGTTCGACTACATCAACATGCGGGCCAACGGGTACGACTTCCACGCCTCGCTGATGGCCGGCAAGGAGTCCTGGACGGACACCAAGGTCAAGCACGTCTTCGACCTCTGGCGCAGCCTGATGCCCTATCACCAGAAGGGCGCCAACGGCCGCACCTGGGAGGAGGCCGGGCAGAGCCTGCAGCAGCGCAAGACCGGTATGGCGGTCTTCGGGCTGCCGCACCCCGGCACCCAGTTCCCCGAGGCCGAACACGCGGACCTGGACTTCTTCCCCTTCCCGGAAATCGACCCGGCGCACGGGCAGGACTCGGTCGAGGCCCCCATCGATGGCTTCCTGATGTCGAAGAAGGCCAAGAACAAGGACGCGGCGCGCGACTTCCTGAAGTACCTCGCCACCCCGGCGGCCGAGGACGCCTACCTCGCCGGCGACCCGAACAACGTCGGCGTGAACTCCGGTGCCTCCACCGCCAAGTACACCGAGCTGCAGAAGAAGTCCGCGGAACTGGTCTCCGGAGCCAAGCACATATCCCAGTTCCTGGACCGCGACACCCGCCCCGACTTCGCCTCGACCGTCATGATCCCGGCGCTGCAGACGTTCATCAACAAGCCGGACGACATCGACGGGCTGGTCAACAGCATCGAGAGGCAGAAGAAGACCATCTTCGCCGCCGCCGACTAGGAGTACACGCTGTGCCGCAGATCATCACGCGGCGCGCCGGACGGCGGGGCCCGCGGAGGTTCACCCCCCGCGACCTCGCCGTCCTCGGTGTGCTGCTCGGGATACCCATCCTTCTCGAAATCGCCCTCATCTGGGGTCCCACACTGGCCTCCATCGGGCTGTCGTTCACCAGCTGGGACGGTGTCGGCAGTATCCACTGGGTCGGTACCCGCAACTACGACAACCTGTTCACCGGCTATCCGCCGTTCTGGCGGGCCGCCCGCAACAACCTTCTCTGGCTGGGCTTCCTGGGCCTGATCGCCACGCCCTTCGGGCTGCTGCTCGCCGTACTCCTCGACAAGAACATCCGCTTCAGCCGCTTCTACCAGAGCACCCTCTACATGCCGGTCGTGCTCTCGCTGGCGGTGGTCGGTTTCATCGCGCAGCTGGTCTTCTCCCGGGACCAGGGCGCTCTCAACGCCGTCCTGTCGAACACCGACAATCCGACCGACTGGCTGGGCGACCCCTCGCTGAACATCTGGGCGATCCTGCTCGCCGCGGGCTGGCGGCACACCGGCTATGTGATGATCCTCTTCCTCGCCGGACTGAAATCCGTGGATCCCGCCCTCAAGGAGGCCGCGGCGATCGACGGGGCCAGCGAGGTGCAGGCGTTCTTCAAGGTCGTGCTGCCCACGCTGCGCCCGGTGAACGTCATCGTCGCGGTGATCACCGTCATCGAGGCGCTCAGAGCGTTCGACATCGTCTACGCCGTCAACCACGGGCGCAACGGCCTGGAACTGCTCAGTGTGCTGGTCACGGACAACATCATCGGCGAGGCCAGCCGGATCGGCTTCGGATCGGCGATCGCCGTCGTACTGCTCACCATCTCGCTGGGATTCATCGTGACGTATCTGGTCCAGGAGATGCGCGAGGAGAAGAAGACATGACATCCGCCGTTTCCGCCCGGCCCTCCCAGCACGCGAGCGCCGCCGCCGGAGGCCCGCCGGCGCGGCGCCGGGTCCGGCCCGCGCGGCTGGGACTCCACACGTTCCTGATGGTCGTGTCGCTGGCCTTCCTCGCCCCGCTGCTGCTCGCGGTCTACGCCTCCTTGCGGCCCTACCAGGAGACCGCCAAGTACGGGTACTTCTCCCTGCCCCGGCACCTGTCGTTCGACTACTACAAGCAGGCGTTCACCCAGGGGGAGATGAGCAAGTACTTCATCAACTCCCTGATCATCGCGGTGCCGGCGCTGCTGCTCACACTGTTCTTCGCGTCGTTCGTCGCGTTCGCGGCGTCGCGGATCCAGCTCCGGGGCCGGGTCTTCCTGCTGATCATGTTCACCGCGGGCAACCTGCTGCCCCAGCAGGTGATCGTGACCCCGCTGTACGTCCTCTTCAACCGGATTCCGCTGCCCTACTGGATGTCCGACTCGTTGACGATGTACGACTCGTACTGGGCCGTCATCGCCGTGCAGGTGGCCTTCCAGACCGGCTTCTGTGTATTCGTTCTCGCCAACTTCATGCGCACCCTGCCGATGGAGATCATCGAGGCGGCGATCGTCGACGGCGCGGGGGTGTGGACCCAGTACTGGCGCATCACGCTCCCGCTGTGCCGGCCGGCCATCGCCGCGCTCGCCACGCTGCAGTTCACGTGGATGTACAACGACTTCCTGTGGGCGCTGGTGTTCATGTCCTCCGGGGACAAGCTGCCGATCACCTCGGCGCTGAACAACCTCCGCGGCCAGTTCTTCACGGACTACAACCTGCTAGCGGCCGGATCGGTCCTCGTCGCGCTGCCCACGATCCTGGTCTTCATGATCCTGCAGCGGCAGTTCATCGCCGGGCTCACCCTCGGCGCGAGCAAGGGGTAGGGGGCAGGGCGGCGAGGGGTCCCGCCGCCGCTTCGGCTGTGGGACCGGCTGTGGGACCGGCTGTGGGACCGGCGGTGGCTGTTGGGGGCCGGCACCGGGTGTCAGCGGGCGGACCGGCGCAGGACCGGCACGAGGACCGCGGCGACGGCGCCGTGGACCAGGCAGAGGGCGATCCTGGTCGCCGTGGTGGCCTGCTCGGCGAAGATCGGAAGCACCGACAGCAGCAGCACCGTGATGGCGAGCGTGGTCCACGCGGTGCGGGCGTGCCGGGTGAAGCGCTCCAGCAGGGCCAGGGTGCCCCAGCCGAGGAGAGCGAACAGCAGGCTGAAGACTGCCACGACCGGCAGGTTGATGACCGCCTCGCCCATCGAGTCGGCGAGCCTGAAGTCGGCGCCCAGCGCGCGGCCGGCCGCCCAGACCGCGCAGGCGGCGAGTACCGAGCCGGCCACGCCGGCAGCCCTGACACGCTGCCGCCGGACGGCGGTGAGGGCGGGCCGGCGCCGGGCCACGGACGGGCGGGACGCGGCCGGGGACACGGGGTGGGTCGTGGTCATGACGTACTCCTGTGGTGTGAGAGAGGCGGGCGGCCCGCGTGTTCCGGCGCTTCGATCCGGCCGGACCTTGCCTCTACTCATGCGTCGAACGGCAGGGAGCCGGATCGACACAGCGGGAAAGCTTTCTTCCGGCCGGGCCGCCGAGGCGGCGAGTACGAGCCGATGGCGGTCGGTTCGCGTTTGCCGGTGGCGATGATCCGGGCAATTCGTAGGGGGCTACGGAGAAGGGGGCACCGTGATCGTCTGGGTGAACGGGGCATTCGGCGCGGGCAAGACAAGCGCCGCGCGCGAACTGCTGGATCTGCTGCCGGGCAGCACTCTCTACGATCCGGAGGTCGTCGGCGCGGGGCTGGGGCAGCTGCTTCCCGAGAAACGGCTCCAGGAGGTGAGCGACCTCCAGGACCTGCAGATCTGGCGGCGGCTCGTGGTCGACACCGCTGCCGCGCTGCTCCAGGAGGTCGGGGGAGTGCTGATCGTTCCGATGACGCTGCTGCGGCAGGAGTACCGCGACGAGTTGTTCGGCGGTCTGGCCTCGCGCGGGATCGCGGTGCGGCATGTGCTTCTGGACCCGGGGGAAACGATCCTGCTGGAACGTCTCGCCAGGCGGGAGGAGATGGCTGAGGACGCGGCGGACCACCTTACGGCCTACCTGGACGCGCTGTACTGGCTCAGCACGGACGCGTACGTGATCGGGACCGCGGGGCTGACCCCCCGGCAGACCGCGGAGCGGATCGCCGAAGCGCTGCGCCAGGGGGTGGGGCGGTGCGACATCGTGCAGACCCCGGAGCCCGCGGCGGAGACGGTCGCGTCCGGAGTGCTGCTCTTCGACGAGCAGGACCGGGTGCTGCTCGTCGATCCGACCTACAAGCCGGGCTGGGAGTTTCCCGGCGGGGTCGTGGAGCGCGGCGAGGCGCCCGCGCAGGCGGGGCTGCGGGAGGTCGCCGAGGAACTGGGGATCGAGCTCGCCGTGGTGCCCAGGCTGCTGGTCGTCGACTGGGAGCCACCGGCGCCACCCGGCTTCGGGGGGATGCGGCTGCTCTTCGACGGCGGACGAATACCCGCCGCCGACGCGGACCGGCTGGTGCTCCCGGGGGCCGAACTGCGCGGCTGGCGCTTCGTCACCGAGGACGAGGCCGCCGGACTCCTTCCGCCGGTCCGGCTGAACCGGCTGCGCTGGGCGCTGCGGGCCCGGGAGCGGGGCGTCCCGCTGAACCTGGAAGCAGGCCGGCCCGTCGAATGACCCGGCGGGCGGGGGCCCGCCGACAGGGCGGGACCCCGCCGGCTCACACGGACTTGGACGCGGCGTAGTTGCCCAGGAACAGCGCCTCGGCCAGTGCCAGGCGTTCCAGCTCCTGCGGGGAGACGCTCTCGTTCACCGCGTGGATCTGGGCGTCGGGCTCGCTCAGGCCGATCAGCAGGATCTCCGCCTCGGGGTAGATCGTGGCCAGGGTGTTGCACAGCGGGATCGAGCCGCCCATCCCCGCGATCTCCAGCTCCTGGCCGTACGCCACGCGCATGGCATCCGCCATCGCGGAGTACGCCGGGCTGGAGGTGTCCGCGCGGAACGGCTGGCCGCTGCCGCGCTGGGTGACCTCGACCCGGGCGCCCCAGGGGGCGGCGGCCTTCAGGTGCTCGATGAGAGCGTCGGCGGCCTGCTGGGCATCGGCGCCCGGCGGCACCCGCAGACTGACCACCGCACCGGCGCTCGCCTGGACGGACGGGGTCGCGCCCACGACCGGCGGGCAGTCGATGCCCAGTACGGTCACGGACGGCCGGGCCCAGAGCCGGTCCGAGATCGTGCCGGTGCCGACGATGGCGACGCCGTCGAGCACCTTGGCGTCCTTGCGGAAGTCGCCTTCCGGATACTGCAGGCCCTCCCACTGACCGCCGGAGTCCAGCCCGTCGATGGTGGTGGTGCCGTTCTCGTCGCGCAGGGTGCCGAGCATGTGGATGAGCGCGGCGAGCGCGTCGGGGGCCGCGCCGCCGAACTGGCCCGAGTGGAGGTTGCCCCCGAGGGTGTCGACCTTCACCTCGACCATCGCCATGCCGCGCAGGGTCGCGGTGACCGTCGGCAGCCCGACCCGGAAGTTGCCCGCGTCACCGATGACGATCGCGTCGGAGGTCAGCAGCTCGGGGTGCGCCTCGACATAGCGCTCCAGGCCGCCGGTGCCCTGCTCCTCGGACCCCTCGACGATGACCTTGATGTGCACCGGGGAGCCGCCGTGCTCGCGCAGCGCGCGCAGTGCGGTGAGGTGCATCAGGATGCCGCCCTTGCAGTCCGCGGCGCCGCGCCCGTACCAACGGCCGTCCCGCTCGGTCAGCTCGAACGGCGGGGAGATCCAGGCGGCTTCGTCCAGTGGCGGCTGCACGTCGTAGTGCGCGTACAGCAGCACGGTCGGCGCGCCCTGCGGCCCGGGGAGATATCCGTAGACCGACTGGGTGCCGTCCGGGGTGTCCAGCAGCGCCACGTCCTGGAAGCCGTCGGCACGCAGTGCGTCGGCGACCCAGCCGGCGGCCTTCTCGCACCCGGCCTTCGGGAACTGGCGCTCGTCGGCGACCGACGCGTACGACACGAGTTCGGCGAGTTCTGCGCGGGCGCGCGGCATGAGCGAGGCGACGGTTTCGGAGAGTGGTACGGCCGGCATGGGCGCTCCTAGCGGGTGCGGTGGTGTGTTCGTGCGCACAACTGGACGTTGCCGATGGTGCCACAGCGGTCCTGCCGGGCTTCGCGCCATAGGATGCGGCTGAGCAGGGGCGACGAGAGTCGGCGGGTCGAGCGGGAGCGGAATCACACGTGAGCAGCGAGCAAGCGGCGCAGGGCAGCGGTTCGGCGGACGACGGAGCGGACGACACGGTCTGGGATGTCGTAGTGGTCGGTGCCGGCCCTGGTGGTGCCTCGGCCGCCTACGCGGCGGCCGCCGCCGGCCGCCGGGTGCTGCTGCTGGAGAAGGCCGAACTGCCGCGTTACAAGACATGCGGCGGCGGCATCATCGGCCCGTCCCGCGACTCGCTGCCGCCCGGCTTCGAGCTTCCGCTGCGCGACCGCGTGCACGCGGTGACGTTCAGCCTCAACGGCAAGCTGTCCCGCACCAAGCGCTCGCGGCAGATGCTGTTCGGTCTGATCAACCGCCCCGAGTTCGATGCCGCGCTGGTCCGCACGGCGCAGGACGCGGGCGCCGTGCTGCGTACCGGCGTGACCGTCTCGCGCGTGGAGCAGCACGGGCCGGCCGTGCCCGACCGGCGGACGGTCGCCGTCGTGCTGAGCGGCGGGGCGACCGTGCTCGCCCGCGCCGTGGTCGGCGCCGATGGCAGCGCCAGCCGGATAGGAGCCCATGTCGGGGTCAAGCTGGACCAGGTCGACCTCGGTCTGGAGGCCGAGATCCCGGTACCGGAGGCGGTGGCCGAGGACTGGGCCGGCCGGGTGCTCATCGACTGGGGCCCGCTGCCCGGCAGTTACGGCTGGGTGTTTCCCAAGGGCGACTCGCTCACCGTCGGGGTGATCTCCGCGCGCGGAGACGGCGGTGCGACCAAGCGCTACCTCGAGGACTTCATCGCGCGGCTCGGGCTGGCCGGCTTCGAGCCGAGCATCTCCTCCGGGCACCTCACCCGCTGCCGGTCCGACGACTCCCCGCTGTCCCGGGGCCGGGTCCTGGTGTGCGGCGACGCGGCGGGGCTGCTGGAGCCGTGGACCCGTGAGGGAATCTCCTTCGCGCTGCGTTCCGGACGGCTCGCGGGGGAGTGGGCGGTCCGGATCTCCGAGGCGCACGACGCGGTCGACGCCCGCCGGCAGGCGTTGAACTACGCCTTCGCCGTCAAGGCGGGACTCGGCGTGGAGATGGGAGTGGGGCGGCGGATGCTGGCCCTGTTCGAGAAGCGTCCCGGTCTGCTGCACGCGGTCCTCACCACCTTCCCGCCCGCCTGGCACGCCTTCGCGGGGATCACCCGCGGTAAGGGCACACTCGCGGACCTGGTCCGCAACCACCCGCTGGCCCGCCGCGCGCTGTGGGCCCTGGACCGTTCGTAACCACGCCTCGTACATTCGTAACCACGCCTCATACAACGGCACTTCAGGGGAAGACGGCTTCTCAGGAGGTGGCGTCGACATGGTGTTGCGCGACAATGCGGGCCGGATGCCGTGGTGGGCAAAACTGACCGCCACGGTGGTGGTCCTGGCCGGAATGTTCTTTCTGTTCGCGAAGGCCAATCTGCTGCCGGGACTCCCCAATCCGTTCGGTGAGAAGACCAAGGACCGCAGCGGTCCGGTGGTGCTGAAGTCGATCCAGGACATGAGCCGCTTCCAGGGCGCCACCGGGAACTTCCAGGTGGTGGTCGATCTGCAGAAAGACGCGGCCTTTCTCCCCGCCTCGGTGAAGGGCAAGCGGACGTTGTACGTCGGCGCGGGCAGCGTGGACTCCTATGTGGACCTGGGCAAGGTCGGCAAGGACGCGGTCACTGTCTCCGCCGACCGCACCTCGGCGACCATCCGGCTGCCCCGCGCGGAGCTGGAACGCACCGCCCTCGACCCGAAGAACTCCTATGTCGTCTCCCAGCAGCGCGGGTTCTTCGACCGGCTCGGCGACTTCCTGGGCAACAACCCGGGCAACGAGAAGCAGCTGAACGAACTGGCCGCGCAGAAGATCCAGGACGCGGCCAAGGCGACCGAGCTGGGCAAGCGCGCGGAGGCCAACACCCAGTCCATGCTGCAGCGGTTGCTGACCTCGCTCGGTTTCACTCAGGTCGAGGTGACCTTCAGCCCGTCATCGTGACCCGGAAGACGGGGTGCTTGGGCGCTATCGCGCGCAGCTCCTCGTCGGTCGAATCGGGGCCGACACCGTCGAAGAAGACACCGACCTCGGCCTTCCAGCGCTTGAGGTAGGCGCGCAGCAGCACCGGCTTGTCGTCATCGGCGATCTCGCTCGCGGTGAACTCCTCGGTGTTCTTGCCGAGGATCAGCTGCCCGCCGCCGGCGGCGCGCATGTTGTGCGTCCACTGGACGTGGCCGCGCGGTGCGACGAGGTACTGCTCCCCGCCGACGGTCAGCAGATTGACCGGGGTGCGCCGCCATTCGCCGCTCTTGCGGCCGCGCACGGCCAGCACCCGCGATCCCCAGATGCTCACGCCCCGCCGCGTCAGCCACGCGACCGTGCGGTTGAAGACGTTGACGGTGAACCAGCCGGGCTTCTTGACGTGGTCGCGGTCGGACATGGTCGATGCTCCCTGGAGAATGTGGAGAGCGGTGCTCTCGCTTGAGATCAGCCTGCCATCCACGGCGGAAAAAAACAAGAGCGCTGCTCTCGTTGTTGGCCGATGCTCCGGAAGATGGCAGACTGGACGCCATGAGTGTGATCCGTGGAGCCAGGGAACGGGCCCGAATCGAAGTAACCGCCGCCATAAAAGAGGAAGCCAGGCGGCAGCTGGCCGCCGAAGGCGCGGCCCGGCTCTCCCTGCGTGCCGTGGCGCGCGAACTGGGCATGGTCTCCTCCGCCCTCTACCGCTACTTCCCGAGCCGGGACGATCTGCTCACCGCGCTCATCGTCGACGCCTACGACGCGATAGGGGCCGAGGCCGAGGACGCGCTGGCCCGCACGGCCGGCGATCCCCCGCACGCGCGCTGGGTGACCGTCTGCCGCTCCGTGCGCGACTGGGCCCTCGCGCGCCCACATGAGTACGCCCTCATCTACGGTTCGCCGGTGCCCGGCTACGCCGCGCCGCAGGACACCGTGGGTCCCGCCCAGCGCGTCCCGTTCGCCCTGATCGCCGTGGTCAGGCAGGCGCATGCGGCCGGCCTCCTCGGCGAGCCGTAGGGCTCGGCGCTGGCGGCGCCCGTCCGGGCGGATGCCGCCCGGCTCGCGGCGGAGCTGGCCCCGGAGCTCCCGGTGCCGGTGATCGCCGCCCTGGTCAGCGGATGGGCCCAGCTCTTCGGGCTGGTCAGCTTTGAGATCTTCGGCCAGTTCAACCGCGTGGTGCACGCCCGCGGCGAGTTCTTCGACCAGGCCGCGGGCGCGCTCGCCCGCCAAGTCGGCCTGCAGCCGGCCGCCGTACTCCCCACGGAGTAGCCGTGATGACCACGGACAGCGGACGACGGTCACCCGGTCACCGGTCTAGCGTTGCGGCATGACGCACCAGGAGTCGCCCGCGGCATCCCGGGCCCATGCCATCGCCGCCCGCTTTCCCTGGATCTCCTCGCTGGCCGTGGCGTTCGTGCAAGTGGTCGGCTCCAACGGGGCGGCGCACAACCAGTCGGGCCGGGTGCACCTGGACGCGGCGGCCTATGTCCTGCTGCTGGCCGGCCCGGCACTGCTGCCGCTGCGCCACCGCGCGCCCGTGCTCGTCGCCGCCGGCACCGCGGCCATCGCCATGGGGTATCTCGCCCTCGGCTATCCGTACGGACCGGTCATCCTCAGCATGGTCGTGGCCTTCTTCGCCGCCATCGGAGCGGGCCGCCGCCGGGCCGTACTGACCATCGCGGGCGTGGTGTACGCCGTCGAGCTGCTGGTCGGCCAGTGGCTGTACCGCTGGCTGCCGCCGGAGGGCGACGGGCCGTCGCCCTGGATGGCCGCGTCCGGCATCGCCGCGTGGCTGCTGGCGATCCTGGCCGGCGCGGAGCTGTACCGGGCCCGCCGCGAGCGGATCGCGCGCGAGCGGCGCGATCACGAGGAGGCGGAGAGCCGGCGCGCCGACGAGGAACGGCTGCGGATCGCCCGGGAGCTCCACGATGTCCTCGCGCACAGCATCTCGGTGATCAATGTGCAGGCGGGTGTCGCGCTCGCGCTCATGGACGAGCGCCCCGAGCAGGCGCGTTCGGCCTTGATCACCATCAAGGCCGCGAGCAAGGAGGCGCTGGGCGAGGTCCGGCAGGTGCTGAGCACCCTGCGGGCGCCCGGTGACGCGCCGCGCTCGCCCGCCCCCGGTCTGGACCGGCTGTCCGAACTCGCCGAGCAGGCGGCCGGCGCCGGTCTGAAGGTGGACATCACCACCGAGGGAGCTCGCTTCCCGCTGTCGCCCGGCGCGGATCTCGCGGCCTTCCGCATCATCCAGGAGGCGCTCACCAACATCGTCCGGCACTCGGGCGCCCGCACCGCGCGCGTGCGGCTGGAATACGGGCCGGAGGGCGTCGAGCTGAGCGTGGACGACGACGGACCGTCGTCGCTGCGAGCCGAGGGCGCCGCCGAGACCGGTGGTGGCAACGGCCTTCTCGGGATGCGGGAGCGGGCCGCGGCGCTTGGCGGCTCGGTCGAGGCCGGACCGCGCCCCGGGGGAGGCTTCCGCGTGCTGGCCCGGCTGCCGCGCAGCACGGCCGGTACCGTGGCGGGCGCCACTGAGGGAGAAGGCCGATGATCCGCGTACTGCTTGCCGATGACCAGGTCCTGGTAAGGGCCGGATTCCGGGCGCTGCTCGACGCCCAGAGCGACATCGAGGTGGTCGGCGAGGCCGGTGACGGGGAGGCGGCGCTCCGCCTGGTGCGCGAACTCTCCCCGGACGCCGTGCTGATGGACATCCGTATGCCGCGCATGGACGGCCTCGAGGCCACCAGGCACATCACCGGGGATCCGGCGCTCGCCAAAGTCAAGGTGGTCATACTGACCACCTTCGAGCTGGACGAGTACGTCTTCGAGGCGATCCGCGCCGGGGCCTCCGGATTCCTGGTCAAGGACACGGAACCGGAGGAACTGCTGCGGGCCGTGCGGGCGGTGGTGGAGGGGGACGCGCTCCTGTCGCCCGGTGTGACCCGCCGGCTGATCGTGGAGTTCGCGGCCCGGTCGAAGGAACCGACGACCGTCGCGGGCCTGGAACACCTCACCGACCGCGAGCGTGAGGTGATGGCGCTGGTGGGCATCGGCCTGTCGAACGACGAGATCGCCCGCAGGCTCGTCGTCAGCCCGCTCACCGCCAAGACGCATGTCAGCCGCGCCATGATCAAACTGGCGGCCCGCGACCGGGCCCAACTCGTCGTCCTGGCCTATGAGTCCGGCCTGGTACGGCCCGGCTGGCTCGGCTGACCGGACCCGCTAGCGGGGATCCTCCCGGCCGGGCGCTCCCCGGCCGGTTCGCGTTCCGCGCTCGTGGTGGCGCAGCACGCCGATGACCCGGCCGCGGAAGGCCACCACTGCCACGACGGCGGCCGCGGTGAGCCAGCTGTCGCGGGCGGCTCCATGGGCCCGCCCCGCGAGCACCGGGCTCACCACGACGGCGAAGGCGAGTGCGGCGAGGAGCACCCCGGTCACCGCCGCGTACATCATCTCGACGGTGGCGGCGTCCCGTTCCGCCTGTGTGCGGGCCCGGCGCATCCGGCCGCTCCGCCCCTGGACGGCAGCAGTGCGGTCAGTCTGGCACGGGGCCCTGAACGACGGTCCGATTCCCGGGTGGTGCGGGTTCTGCGGCTGTACGCGTGCGGCTGTGCGGCTGTACGGGTCCGCGGGTGGGGTGCCGCGGGGTTCGGTCAGTCGCGTACCGCCACCGGCTGCGCCTCCTTGGCGGCCGGCTGGACGTCGGCCGAGGGCACCGACGAGGCGACGATGATCTCGGTGGCGGGACGGCGCTCGCGCAGCCCGGTCAGCGTGAGCAGCAGTCCCACCAGTCCGATGACGGTGACGACCACCAGGCCGGGCCGGTAGGTGTCCAGGACTGCCTGCGGTGTGCGGGGGCCGTCGGTGCCACTCGCGGTCACCACCGCGGTCACGATGGCCAGGAAGATCGCCCCGCCCACCTGGAAGGAGCTGTTCAGCAGGCCGGAGACCATGCCCTGCTCATGGTCGCCGACCCCGTTGGTGGCCTGGATGTTGAGCGACGAGTAGGCGAGGGTGAAGGCGGTGCCGAGCAGCAGCATCGACGGCAGGATGTCGAGGGCGTAGTTCGGCGACAGATCGACGCGGAGGAAGAGCGTGTAGCCGATGACGAGCGAGGCGAAGCCCGCCGTGATCACCCGCGGTGTGCCGAACCGGTCGACCACCGGCCCCATCCGGGGCGACGCGACGGCCACCAGCGCGCCGGCCGGCAGGAAGGCGAGTGCGGTGTGCAGCGCGGACCAGCCGAGCAGCGACTGCATGTACTGGGTGACGAGGAACTGGAACCCGATGTACGAACCCATGAAGGTTGCGCCGCCCAGATTGGCGCGGATCTGGTTGGGAGAGCGCAGGATGCCGAGCCGGATCAGCGGGTGCGCGGAGCGCCGTTCGATCGCGATGAAGCCGGCCAGCAGCGCGGCGACGGCGGCGAACGAGACCAGGGTGCGGGCGGATGCCCAGCCGGCCTGTCCGGCTTCGACCACGGTGAAGACCAGCAGCAGCATCGCGGCGGTGCCGGTGAGGGCGCCCGGCAGGTCGTAACCGCGGCCCGCGCCGTCCTCGCGGGGGCTCTTGGGGATGAGCTTGAGACCGATGACGAGGGCGATCAGGGCGACCGGGGCGGGCAGCAGCATCGTCCAGCGCCAGCCCACCTCGGTGAGCAGTCCGGAGAGCACGAGGCCCATCGAGAAGCCCGTCGCGCCGCAGGAGGCGTAGATCGTGAGCGCCCGGTTCCGGACCGGGCCCTCGGCGAACGAGGTGGTGATGATCGACAGTCCGGCGGGCGCGGTGAAGGCGGCGCTCAGGCCCTTGATGAACCGGGTGGCGATGAGCAGCTCGCCCGAGTCGACGATGCCGGCGAGCAGCGAGGCGGCGGCGAAGACGCCGAGTGCGATCAGGAAGACGCGGCGGCGTCCCAGCAGGTCGGCGGCGCGGCCGCCGAGCAGCAGCAGACCGCCGTAGCCGAGGATGTAGCCGCTGACGACCCACTGCAGGGAGGCGGTCGTCAGGTCGAGGTCGTGGGCGATCGACGGCAGGGCGACACCGACCATCGATACGTCGAGCGCGTCGAGGAACAGCGCCGCGCAGAGCACCAGCAGGGTGCCCCACTGCCGGGCGTTCCAACTCGTTTCGGTACTGGGGACGGTGGAGGACGGAGAGGTCATACGCAGCAGAATACATGCGCATGCATTCAATGTAAGAGCATTTAATGCCCGTGCATGAAGGTCGGTTTCTCTGCTACCGTGCAGATATGACCGGCGACAAAGGTGAGCGGACGCTCGTGGACGAATGGCGGGGGATCCTCGCCGTACACGCGCGAACGGCGTGCGAACTCGACCGTGAACTGCATCAGCACGGTCTCGGGGCCAGCGACTTCGAAGTCCTCGACGTGCTCACCGGCGAGGATCCGCAGGACGGCGGCTGCACCTTCCGTGTCCAGGAGCTGGCCGACCGCGTGCATCTGAGCCAGAGCGCGCTGTCCCGGCTGGTGGCCCGGCTCGAGAAGGACGGCCTGGTCCTCCGCGGGATCTGCGACGAGGACCGGCGCGGCGTACGGGTCGGGATCACCGACCTCGGCCGCGCCCGGTACGAGGCGGCCAGGCCCGGCCAGCGCGCCGTACTGGAGCGCATGCTCGGCGGCGGCGCGTAACCGCCGTCCCTTCCCGCGCCGGACCCGGCACCTCGCCCCGTCCCATCTCGTCAAACCTCGCCTCGCCTGCTAAAATCTCGCCTCACACGATGGGGGAGGCGCGCTTCCACAGCTCCACCAGCTCCGCGTCCCCGGACACCTCGAGCCGGTCGTACGGCCCGCGGTTCCACAGCGCGAGGTACAGGTCGGCGGCGGATCCGCGCACGGTGCAGTCGGCGTCGCCGCGCGCGGCGCGTTCCACCCGGGGGGCCTCTCGCGAGATGTGGACCTGCCAGTCGGCCGTCCCGTCGGGCGCGTCCAGCGCCTGGACGCGCAGGGTGCGCGGCAGTTCACTGCGCACCCTGCTGCGGGAACGGGTGTGGAAGCCGGCCAGCAGTTCGTCCACACCGTCGGTCGCGAAAGCGGCGGTCACGGGGGAGGGTGCCCTGCCGAGCGCGGTCTCGGCGTCCACCCGGTGGACCGCCGTCTCGTGCGCCTGGCGCCGCGCCCAGAACTCCAGTGATGAGGGGGCGGAGAAGAAGTGCCAGCACCGCAGGTCCGCCGGGGCGGCGGTGAGCGCGTCCACAAGGCGGGCGTGCGACTCGCGGTACCAGTCGAGCAGCGAGCCGTCGTCCGGCACTTTGCCCTCTATCGGCGCGGGCTCCATACGGCCTTCGACGATGAATCCGGTCGCCCATCGGTGGACGGTGCCGGTGTGCTGTACAAGGTCTCGCACCTGCCAGTCGGGACAGGGGGGCACCGGTGCGTCCAGGCCGGCCTGTTCGGCGGCGGTGGCCAGCAGTGTTCCGTCGTGACGCAGGTTCTCAATGAACTCATCCGTCTCCATGGCGGGATTGTGACATCCCGTCGCGGCGCTCGGTACGTCCTCGCAGAACGCGTGCGCACACTCCGAGCAGCAAGGCGTTGACCGGCGCCGACACCAGTGCCGCCGCGAGGGCGATCGCGTACCCGGCCCAGCCGAACTCGACGTCGGAGCCGCTGGTCCCCGCGACCGCCGCGAGGAGCGACGCGAACAGCGGCGACCAGGGGAGGGTGAGCAGCATCAGCCACACCCGGGAGAACGAGGCGTCCTGGTGGGAGAAGAAGGCCGTGTCGGCCAGCAGGAGGACGAGGGCCGCCGCCACCAGGAGAAGGTAGACGCGCGAGACCCGCTCGCGCAGGACGGCGCGGACGGCGGCCGGGATCCAGGGCGGCAGGCGGTGCATGGTGGCTCCTCGCGGGTGGGCGGCTCGGGACCATGATGGCCCCGGGCGGCGGGTATCCGGAGGTCTGTGCGTCACAAGTTCGTACGGGTGCCCATGTTCCGTACCGCATACGCGATGGCGGAGGCCGCGGCCGCCAGGAGCGCGACCGTGGTCAGTGCGGCCGGCAGTCCGAAGGAGTCGGCCAGGAAGCCGATGGAAGGCGGGCCGAGCAGCATGCCGCCGTAGCCGAGGGTGGAGGCCGCCGCGACCCCGCTGGGCCCGGCGAGTTCGCCCGCGCGGGCGATGGCGACCGGGAACAGGTTGGCCAGCCCGAGGCCGGTCACGGCGAATCCGGCGACCGCCAGCCACACAGACGGGGCGAGCGCGCCGAGCAGCATGCCCGTGCAAGCGGTCAGTCCGCCCAGTACCAGGGCCCGGGTCTGGCCGAGGCGCTCCAGCAGCGCCGTGCCGGACAGCCGCCCGAGTGTCATCGCGAATGCGACCGCCGCATATCCGGCCGCCGCGATCCCCTGGCCTCCGCCGAGGTCCTGCTGGATGTGCAGCGGTCCCCACTCCGCGAGCGCCCCTTCGCCGTAGGCGGTGCACAGCGCGATCAGACCGAAGACGGCCACCAGCGGGGCGGTCCGGCGCACGGGCGGTACAGGCGGTTCGGCGGACCGTCCGGCGGGCCGGTCCGCGCGCACGTCATGGTCCGCAGGGACGAGAACCTCCGCAGGGACGAAGGCGTCCGCCGGCGGGGTGACCCGGTGTGCGAGGAGTGTCCGGCCGGCGACGGCCGGGACCAGCAGGCCGACCGGCGTGAGCAGCAGGAGGTGGGTGGTGGGCGACAGATGGGGGGCAAGCAGGCCGCCGAGGCCCGCGCCGAGCAGCCCGCCGAGGCTGTACGCGGCATGGAAGCCGGACATGACGGGACGGCGCAGCGCCGCGACCAGATCGACGGCGACGCTGTTGATCGCTACGTTCATCCCGCCGTACGCCGTTCCGAACACCAGCAGCACCAGGCCGAGGGCGAGAGCCGAATGGGTGAGCGGCGGAAGCGCGATACTCAGCGACATCAGTACACCGGTCACGACCGTGATCCGGCGGCTGCCGAAGCGCCGGCACAGCCCTCCGGTCAGCACCATCGTGGCGACGGCGCCTGCCGAGACGCCGAGCAGGGCGAGCCCCAGCTCGCTTGCGGAGGCGCCCACTTGCGCCTTGATGGCCGGAATGCGGACCACCCAGCCCGCGAAGATGAAGCCGTCGAGGGCGAAGAAGGTGGTGAGGGCGACACGAAGCGGGGTGAGTGAGGGGTCGGGCGGGTCGCGGCGGGACGCCGTCAGGGCCATCCCTATTTTGTTTAGCGTCGGCACAAAGTCAGAATAGGGGGGTGACCCAGATTCGGACAAGGCTCGAGCGGGGCCGAGGCGCACTCGGCCCGGCCCTCGCACTCGTGCACACCGGCCGCGCGCCGACCCGCGCCCTGCTCACCTCGGAACTCGGTGTGACCCGCGCCACGGCGGGCGCGGTCGCCGCCGAGCTCGAGGCGCTGGGCCTCATCCGGGTGGACACCCGGCCCAATGGCGCCTCGGGGGCCCAGGGCAGGCCCTCGCACGGGCTCACCGTCGACCCCGGGGGCCCGGTGGTCCTCGCCGCCCAGGTGCACTCCGACGGATTCCGCGCGGCGCTCGTCGGGCTCGGCGGACGGATCGTCGCCACCGTTCCCGGCTGTATGACCGTGCCGGCCGATCCTGCGCACGTCCTGGGCGCGGTCGTCGAGGCCGGGGCGGAGCTGCTGCGCGCCTCGGGACGAGTCTGCCTGGGCGCGGGGCTCGCCGTACCGTCCGCCGTCGCGGAACCCGAGGGCACGGCACTGAACCCGCTGCACGTCGCCTGGCCCGCCGGCTCCCCCGTACGCGAGGTCTTCGCCGAGCAGATCGCCCGGGCCGGCATCACTCGCCCCGGCGGTGCGCCGATGGCCTCCTTCCTGGGCAATGACGTCAACGTCGCCGCCCTCGCCGAACACCGGCACGGCGCAGGACGCGGCGCCGACCAGCTGCTGGTCGTCGCCACCGGCCACCGCGGCGTCGGCGGAGCGCTCGTGCTGGGCGGACGGCTGCACACCGGGAGCTCCGGACTGGCCCTCGAAGTGGGCCACTTGACGGTCAACCCCGACGGCCGCCCCTGCCACTGCGGCAGCCGCGGCTGCCTGGACGTCGAGGTCGATCCGCTCGCCTTCCTCGAAGCCGCGGGACGCCCGCCGGGACCGGAGGTCTCCCTTCTGGAACAGGCCCGCGACCTGCTCCGCGATGAGTACGCCGACCCCGGCGTCCGCGCCGCCGCCCACACCCTCATCGACCGCCTCGGCCTCGGGCTCGCCGGCCTCGTCAACGTCCTCAACCCCGACCGCATCCTCCTCGGCGGACTGCACCGCCACCTCCTGGACGCCGATCCGGAGCGGCTGCGCGCGGTCGTCGCCGACCGCAGCCTGTGGGGGCGCAGCGGCAGCGTGCCGCTGCTGGGCTGCGCCCTCGACCACAACAGCCTGGTCGGCGCCGCCGAACTGGCCTGGCAGCCGGTGCTCGACGACCCCCTGACGGCACTCGGCGGCTGACGGACGGGCGGCCCCAGCGGGTGGTGTGAAGCGGGCGGTGGCCCTCCGGGACGCGCCGCCCGCCGATGCTCCGCGACCCGCGAAACGGTGACCTGACGCTGAACAGTGCGGGGCGGGCGGCGGAATTTCCGCCGCCCGCCTACCGCCTCCCCGGGCCTCCCAGCCACCGGCCGCACCCGTGTGCGAACTCGCCGCAACCCCCGTGTGAGCAGGCGATATCCCGGAATGCGCGAGCACCGCCCGGGGGTGGTTCCCGGGCGCGGCGAGGGGGTGATTCCGTGGAACCAGAACGTCAGGTCGCGCGTATATGGTGCGCCTCAATTGATGGCGCGACCGTCGGCGGGACGGGGTTCCGTGCGGGCGTCGGGGTCGGAAGAAGTGGAGCCCAACGGTGGCCGGTTGGCTGCGGAAGCGGGTGTCGGCGTGGGCCGGTGCCCGTACGGTCTGGACGCTGGCCTTCGCCACGTTCCTCACGCTCATGAGCGCGTGGGCCCTGGCCACACCCATCACCGCGCCCCCCGACGAAGCCGCCCACATGGTCAAGGCCGCCGCCGTCGTACGGGGTGGGCTCGGCGGTGAGCAGCGGATCACGGAGACCCACCACGTCGGGGTCAATGTCTCGGTCGGCTACACCGCGGTCCGGGTGCCCGCCGGATACCGTGACCTGGACGTCACCAACGGCGCCTACCGGTGTTTCCGCAATGACGACAAGCTCTCCGTCGCCTGCCGCGGCACCGTCGCCACGTCCGGCGACACCGCGATGGTCCTCACCAGCGCGGGCACGTACGGCCCGGGGTACTACCTGCTGGTCGGCTGGCCGAGCCTGTGGCTCACCGGCGAGGCCGGCCTGTACGCGATGCGCCTGATGAGCGCGCTGCTGTGTGCCGCGCTGCTGGCGAGCGCCGTCGTGGCGGTTCACGAGGGAGCGACCGGGGGGTACAGCGGCCGGATCGCGCTGACCGGCGTGCTGACCGCCGCCACCCCGACGACCGTCTACTTCGGCGCCGTGGTCAATCCGAACGGCCCGGAAATCGCGGCGGCGGTGCTGGCCTGGGCCGTCGTCGTACGGCTGGCGACCGACCGGGACGGCCTGCCGCACCTGCGCAGACGGCTGGTGCGGCTCGGCGCCGCCTGCGTCCTGCTCGCCTCCATGCGGGCGCTGGGTCCGCTGTGGATCGCGCTGATCCTGGCCGCGGGACTGCTCCTGGCGCGCCCGGGACGGCTGCGGCGACTGGCCCGGCTGCGCCCGGTGTGGCTGTGCCTGGCGGTGACGGGCGCCGCGGGACTGGCCGCCGTGGTCTGGACCCTGACCGCCGACACCCTCGCGCTCCCCGACGAGACCCTGTCGCGGTACGCACCGCTGGCGTCCGCCCTCAAGGCGGTCTTCGACCTCCTCCCGTCCTATCTCCACCAGATGATCGCGATATTCGGATCGCTGAACGTCGACGCCCCCGAACTCACCTATGTGCTGTGGTGGGTGATGACCGGCTGCCTCGTCGTGCTGTCCCTGGCGGTGGGAAGAAGGCGCGAGATCCTCGTCCTGGCGGCGCTGATGGCGGGCAGCGCCTTCGGCCCGATGGCGCTCATGGCACCGCAGGCCGCGCACCTGGGACTCATCTGGCAGGGCCGCTATCTGCTGGCCGTCGCCGTCGGCGTCCCGGTACTGGCGGCGGTGGTACTCGGCGACCGCTGGAACGCTCTACCGGAACGGCTGCGGACGCGGGTGCCCCGGCTGTTGACCGGCTGCTGGGCGCTGGCGCAGGCCGGCGCGTTCTGCTGGGCCGCGCTGCGGTACGCGTTCGGCAGGTCCCGCCAGTTCTCCGGAGGCGCGCTGGAATGGGGGCCGCCCGTCGTGGGCTGGCCGACCGCCCTCTGCCTGCTGCTCCTTTCCTGCTTCTTCCTGCTCCTCCTGGCGGTCAAGTCCGGTGAAGGGGAAGGGGCGGCAGGGGATTCGCCGGCCGGCACCGTACTGCGGGCCGATGCGCGGGAGGAGACCAGCGGGACGGAGAGCAATGGGACGGAGAGCATGCGGCCTGAGGCCAGGGAGCCCGAGCCCAGCCACGGGTGATCGGGGTCCCTGTCGGGCCCGGGTGATCCCGGACGGGCCGCGGGATCCGGGGAGTTCAGAAGTGCGGCTCGGAAACGTCCCCGGACAGGGATCCGGGGAGTTCAGAACAGTGGCTCGGGAACGTCCCCGGGCCGGAGCACGGGAGCGGTGGGAGCCGCGGCCTGCGATCCGGGGGCGGGACCGGTCAGCGGCCAGCCGGAGACGAGGCGGGCGTCGAGCAGGAGCCGGCCGCCCGGCCCATCCAGGTACAGATCGCTCCCGGCTACCGCCCGCACGGTGCCGGTGACCGACGTTCCCGGCGCCAGGGCGGTGATCCGGGCCACCGGTCGGGGCGGATCCGGCTCCAGACCGAAGAGTTCGGCATGATCGACCAGGGCGTACGGCAGCCGTTCCAAGGTGTCCGGCACCTCGGTCACGGCCTCGTACAGGGCGCGGAGTTCGGCCGCCCGCTCCCCGGCGGACGGCAGCGCCCAGCGCGCCGCCCGCTTGGCGCCCGCCGACACGCGGTCGGGAATCCCCAGCGCGGCCCCGAGGGAGGCCTCGGTGCGCCGGGCGGCCATCAGCGGCCCGCGCCCGAGAAAGCTGAAGCAGACCGCCGCCTGCTCCACGAGCCGGGTCGCGCCCCGTTCCACCGCGGTGATGCCGACCTTGGTCAGACCCGGCCCGAAGTACGCCAAGTACACCGAGTACGGCCGGGGATCGTCGGCCATGGTGTCGGCGGCGACGGAGGAGAGCTGGTCCAGCGCGGCGCAGTCGTCGCACTGGTCCCGGCGGGCCGTGGCGCTCAGCTCCGTGGCGCGCGGGCACACGATGTGACGGCCGGCACGCCGTACGCCCGCACAGCGCCGTACCGCACCGGCGCCCACCGCCAGGGCCAGCGACCGGCCGATCCGGACCGGGCTGCTCCGGTCGCCGTACCGGGGATGCGACCACTCCCAGGAGGGCTCCCACACGGTGGGACCGCCCCTCCAGCGCAGTCCGGTGCACCGCCATGTCTCCACAGTTCCCCATGTTATTGCGGTGACCGCATCGGTTCGCCGGGCCCGCCCGGCAGCCGGTTCGTCCGGTGGCGGAGGCCGGCGTGGCCTGAGAGACACGCAACCCGGTGAGCCCTGCCGGTCACGGCACCGGGCGGCGCCGAGTACTCTCCGCTTTCATGGTGCCCGACGAGATCGCCCGCAGCCCGTACGTCAGTCTGACCACCTATCGCCGCAGCGGCGACGCGGTGTCCACCCCCGTGTGGGCGGTCAGGGACGGGGACGACCTGCTCGTGTGGACGAAGGACGACACCGGCAAGGTCAAGCGGATCCGTAACAGCGGCCGGGTGACCGTCACCGTGTGCGACGCGCGCGGCCGGGTCGCCGACGGGGCCGCGACCGCAGGGGGAACGGCGCGGTTGCTGGACGCGTCGGGACTCGACCGGGTCCGCAAGGCCATGACGGGCAAGTACGGCCTGCGCTTCCGGTTCCTGGACGTGGGCGGCGCGCTCGTGCGGCTCGGCAAGCGGCCGCAGGTGGGTATCGCGATCACCTTCTGACCGCAGCGCCTTCTGGCCGCGGGACCGCGGCGCCGGACGTATCCGCGGCAGGCTCCCGTACTCCCCACGTGGTACGCGGAGTGCCGCTGGCCGTACGACGACCTGGCGGCGCTTTCGGACCAGGCTCGGTGATGTCGGGATGCATCTCGCATCGCGGCATCACCGAGGAGACGATTCGGATGAACGTCATCGCATGGCACGACGGCGGGCCCGGCCCGTGGATCCTGTTCTTCCCGCTCATCTGGGCGGTCATCGTGGTCGGCGTCGTGCTGCTGCTGCGCCGCACCGTATGGCGCGGCCGTGGCTGCGGCCGCGGACCATGGCAGTGGCGCGCCGCGAACGGCGAGCATTCGCCGGTGGCGATGCTCGGCCGCCGGTATGCCTCGGGCGAGATCGACGAGGCCGAGTACCGCAGCAGGCTCGCCGTCCTGAACGAACAGTTCGGACCGCACGGGCAGGACGAGAAGAAGTCCGGCACCAAGGGCGGTGCCCGATGACCACCCTGACCCCTGTCAGCACCTCCGCCGCCCGCGTCGTGGACGCCTACAAGGTCTACGGCGCGGGGGACGCGGAGGTCCGCGCGCTCGACGGCGTCACCGTCGAGTTCCCGGCGGCGCGCTTCACCGCGATCATGGGCCCGTCCGGCTCCGGCAAGTCCACCCTGATGCACTGCGCCGCGGGCCTGGACACGCTCAGTTCGGGCTCCGCCTTCATCGGCGCCACGGACCTGGGCGCGCTCGGCGACCGCGACCTGACGCTGCTGCGCCGGGAGCGGATCGGGTTCGTCTTCCAGTCCTTCAACCTGGTGGGGACGCTGACCGTCGCCGAGAACATCACCCTGCCCCTCGACCTGGCGGGCACCCGCCCTGACACCGAGTGGGTGGACGCGCTCATCGACGTCGTCGGCCTCGGCGACCGGCTGCTGCACCGCCCGAGCGAACTGTCCGGCGGCCAGCAGCAGCGGGTCGCGGTGGCCCGCGCGCTGGCGGGCCGGCCGGATGTGGTCTTCGCCGACGAGCCGACCGGCAACCTCGATTCGCGGTCCGGCGCCGAGGTACTGAACCTGCTGGGGCGCGCGGTCCACGAGATGGGCCGCACCGTGGTCATGGTCACCCACGACCCGGTGGCCGCCGCCCACGCCGACGAGGTCGTCTTCCTCGCCGACGGTCGGCTGGAGGACCGGATGACCGGCCCCACCGCGGAGAGCTCGACCGGATGAAGGCGTTCGACGGCCTCGCCGCCGCAGGAGCGCGTTCCGCGGCGGGCTCCGGCGCGGGCAGGGGGGCGACGTCATGAGCGATGCGCGCACATCGCTGCGACTCAGCCTCGCCTCGCTGCGGGCCCACAAGCGGCGCTTCGCCGGCACCTTCCTCGCGGTCTTCCTCGGGGTGTCCTTCCTGGCCGGCACGATGGTCATGGGCGACACCCTCAAGGCCAGCTTCGACACCCTGTTCACCGACGCCAACCGCGGTACGGACGCGGTCGTCCGCAGCGCCGACGTCATCACCGTGCCGGGCGGCGGGCAGGGTACCCGCCAGCCCGTCGACACTTCCCTCGTCCAGCGGATCGAGGCGGTTCCCGGCGTGGCCGCGGCCGCCCCGAACGTCCAGGGGGTCGGCCAGCTCGTCGGCGGTGACGGCAAGCCGGTCGGCGGGAAGGGTCCGCCCACGATCGCGGGCAACTGGATCGACGACGCGAAGCTCAACCCGTACACGCTCACCGAGGGCCGCGCTCCGAAGGCGTCCGGCGAGGCTGTCATCAACAGGGGCGCGGCCAAGGCCGGGAGCCTGCACATCGGTGACACGGCGGTGCTGCGCACTCCCGATCCGGTCAAGGTGACGATCGTCGGCGTGGCCGCCTTCGGCGGCGAGGACGGTATGGGCCAGACGACGTTCACCGGTCTCACCCGCGCCGACGCGGAGCGGTATCTCACCCCGAAGCCGGGTCAGGCGTCGTCCATCCAGGTGCGCGCGGGACCTGGCGTCAGCCAGCGGGAACTCACCCAGCGGCTCGCTCCCGTCCTGCCGAGGAGCGTCGAGGCCATCACCGGACAGCAGGCCACCGACGAGAACATCACTATGGTCTCCGGCACCTTCCTGAAGATCTTCACCTCGCTGCTGATGGTCTTCGCGGGCATCGCCCTGCTGGTGGCGACCTTCAGCATCCACAACACCTTCGCGATCGTGGTCGCCCAACGGACCCGGGAGAACGCGCTGCTGCGGGCGCTCGGCGCGTCGCGCCGCCAGGTGCTCGGCTCGACGCTCGTCGAGTCCGCGGTGGTCGCGGCTGTCGCCTCGCTCGCCGGACTCCTCGGCGGTATCGGCGTCGCGGCCGGACTCCAGGCGCTGTTCCCGGTGGTCGGCTTCCCGTTCCCCAACGGACCCCTGGTGATCGGGGCGACCGCGCTGGTACTGCCCTTCGCCGTCGGCCTGGTGGTGTGCGTGGGCTCCGCGCTGCTGCCCGCCGTACGGGCAGGGCGCACGGCGCCGCTGGCCGCGCTGCGGGAGACGGCGGTGGACACGTCGGGCGCCTCGCGCAATCGGGCCGCACTGGGCCTGGCCGGGGCGGTGGCGGGCATCGCCCTGACCGTGACGGGCGCGGCCGGCGCGCCGAACGTCTGGCTGACGAGCGGCGGCGCGGTCCTCACCCTGGCCGCGTTCGTCGTCCTCGGCCCGGTCGCGTCCTCGTACGCCGTACGCCTGCTCGGCGCGCCGCTGGCCCGGCTGCGCGGGGTGACCGGGGGACTGGCCCGGCGCAACGCGCTGCGCAGCCCGAAGCGGACGGCCGCCACCGCGACCGCGCTGATGATCGGCGTGGCGGTCGTGTCCCTGTTCACGGTCTTCGGTGCCTCGCTCAAGGCGACCATGGACCAGACGGTGTCCCGGTCCTTCGCGGGCGATGTCGCGATCAGCATCCCCAAGTTCGGCGGCAGCGGGCTCAGCCCGAGGCTGGCCCCCGCCGTCGCGGGGCTGCCCGAGGTGCGGACGGCGGTGGGGCTCGGGAAGGGCGTCGCGAAGGTCGACGGCGGCGGACGCCAGCTGACCGTCACCGACCCGGCGGCGCTCTCCTCCGTTCTCGACCTCGGCACCGTCGACGGCTCGCTCACCGGCCTCGGCGCCCACGGCATCGCTGTGGCCAGGGGCGAGGCGGACAAGCACGGATGGAAGGTCGGCAGCACGGCGGCGCTGGTCTTCGCCGACGGGAAGCGGCTGCCGTTCACCGTGGCGGCGGTGTACGAGCGGGCGGATCTGGCGGGCGACTACGTGATCACCCGTGAGGCGTGGGCCCCGCACCGGGTGCAGGACGCCGACACCCTCATCGCGATCGCGTTCAAGGACGGTGTGCCGGCCGGTGATGGCAAGGCGGCTGTCAGCAAGGTGGCGGCGGCGTACGGCAATCCGGAGGTGCAGACCCGCGCCGAGTACGCCAAGTCCTCCGCGTCGGCGATCGACATGATGCTGACCCTGGTCTACGCGCTGCTGGCGCTCGCCGTGGTCATCGCGCTGCTGGGGATCGCCAACACCCTCACCCTGGCGGTGCACGAGCGCACCCGGGAGCTGGGACTGCTGCGCGCGGTCGGCCAGACCCGGTCGCAGCTGCGGGCGATGGTGCGCTGGGAGTCGGTGCTGGTCGCCGCCTTCGGTACGGTCGGCGGCCTCGGCCTGGGCGCGTTCCTCGGCTGGGCGCTGGTGAAGGCCACCGACAGCGCGGGAACCAGCGCGTTCGCGGTGCCGCCGGTGCAACTCGGGGTGGTCCTGCTGGTCGGGCTGATCGCGGGGGTCCTCGCGGGATGGCGGCCGGCCCGCCGGGCGGCCCGGCTGGACGTGCTGCGCGCCATCGCCACCGAGTGAGCCCGGAAGGCCCGGACCGCTGATTCCGGACCGGACATGACCCGGCCGCCGCGTCCCGCACGGGGGGACACGGCGGCCGGGGTTGTGGGGACCGGGCTGCGGGGGTCAGGCGACGGCGACGGCGGGGGCCCGTCTCGCCGGGCGTCTTCGCGGTGCCGGTGCCGGGGCCTCGACGTGCAGGCTGAACCAGACGATCTTGCCGCCACCCGGTACCGGGTCGGCTCCCCAACTGTCGCTGAGCGCCGCCACCATGGCGAGCCCGCGCCCGCAGGTGGCCATCGGCTCGGAGGGCCGGACCTGGGGCAGATGGGGATCGCTGTCCAGCACGGAGACGGTCAGCCGGCCCGAGACGAGGGTCAGTTCCACCGCGCAGTGCTTGTCGGCCCCGGCATGCCGGTGAACGTTCGCCAGCAATTCGGTGATGCCCAGCAGGGCGGTATCGAGGAGCGGGTCGAGATGCCAGTAGCGCAGCTGCGCTGAAACGATTCTGCGGACCTGCTGGATGCGGGACGGCAGTGCGTCGAGTTCCAGGGTGCACTGTCTGTCGGCTTGCATGATCACGGCTGCGACTCCCTCCGCGGCGAGGGCCGGCCGCCGTTCGGAAGCCGGGTCCTGCACCGCTCGGAATGGGAACACCTGAGCGAAAATGCGTAGAGTGACTGCTGCAGTACTCCGTGATGTGACTTCAGGGTCACCCCGCGTGGCGGGATCCGCAACCCGCATGGCGGGGCGCACTGTCCGTCGCGCCGCCCGATCCGCTGTCCGTCGCCCTGAACTCCGGCTCCAGCGGCCCGACTGCGGCCAGTCTGCTCCGCCCGGGGATCGCACACCAGGGGGCATTTGAGCGCGTTCATCTGCTATCGGCCGCTTATGATCGGAAACGGCTCCGGCGTGCCGCCGGAGGTCCGGCATGAGCGGGAGGCTGGCGCGGTGGGCACGATCGAGCAGGCGGAGAACAGCGGCTGTACCCGCACGGTGGACGTGGACCGTACCGACCACGCCTACCGGGACTGGCTCAAGGAAGCGGTACGCAAGGTCCAGGCGGACTCCAACCGCTCGGCCGACACCCATCTGCTGCGCTTCCCGCTGCCCCTGGAATGGGGCATCGATCTGTATCTCAAGGACGAGTCCACGCATCCGACGGGTTCGCTCAAGCACCGGCTGGCCCGGTCGCTGTTCCTGTACGGGCTCTGCAATGGCTGGATCCGGCCGGGCAAACCGGTGATCGAGGCGTCCAGTGGCTCGACGGCGGTCTCCGAGGCGTACTTCGCGACGCTCATCGGCGTCCCGTTCATCGCGGTGATCCCGCGGACCACCAGTCATGAGAAGCAGCGGCTGATCGAATTCCACGGCGGGCAGTGCCACTTGGTGGACGATCCGCGCACCGTGTACGAGGTCTCCGCGCGGCTCGCCGCCGAGACCGGCGGGCATTACATGGACCAGTTCACCTACGCCGAACGAGCCACCGACTGGCGCGGTAACAACAACATCGCCGAGTCGATGTTCGAGCAGCTGTGCCTGGAGCGGTATCCCGAGCCGGCCTGGATCGTCGCCACCGCGGGGACCGGCGGCACCTCCGCCACCATCGCCCGCTATGTGCACTACACCCAGCGCGACACCCGGCTGTGCGTCGCCGACCCGGAGAACTCCTGCTTCTTCGACGGCTGGGTGACCGGCGACCCGGGCGTGACCAGCGACGTGGCCTCGCGCATCGAGGGCATCGGCCGGCCGCGGATGGAGCCGAGCTTCGTGCCGGGCGCCATCGACCGGATGATGAAGGTGCCGGACGCCGCCTCGGTGGCGGCGGTGCGGGCGCTGGACGGGGCGATCGGCCGCAAGGCCGGCGGCTCGACGGGCACCGGCCTGTGGAGCGCCTTCAAGATCATCGCGGAGATGGTCGAGGCCGGGGAGACCGGCAGCGTCGTCACCCTGATCTGCGACCCCGGCGACCGCTACCTCGACAAGTACTACTCCGACGACTGGCTCGCCCAACAGCGCCTGGACATCGGCCCGTACGCGGCCGCCATCAAGGGCTTTCTGGCCACCGGCAGCTGGCCGCACTGAACGCACTGGGTGTCGCAGGTGTGCCGAGTGCGCCGAGTGTGCCGAGTGCGCCGAGTGCGCCGAGTGCGCCGAGCGCCTCGGGCGCTTCGGGCGTGGCGATGAGGGTCAGTCCACCATGGCGTCGTCCGGAGAGCCGGCGGCGATCTCCGCGAGGGTGCCGAGCGCCGAGGACAGCGTGCCGGGCGGCGGCGAGGCGAGTCCGATGCGTACCGCGTTGGGCGCGCGGTGCGGACCCACGGCGAATGCCGCGGCCGGGGTGACCGAGATGCCCCGCCGGGCCGCGGCGGCGACGAACGTGTCGGCGCGCCAGGGCTCCGGCAGCTCCCACCAGGCGAAGTAGCAGGACGGGTCGGTGCGCACCGAGAACCCGGCGAGCCGTCGGCCCGCGATCTCCTGGCGCAGCGTCACATCCTCGCGCTTGGCCCGGCCGATGGCAGCCACGGTCCCGTCCGTGATCCAGCAGGTCGCCGCGTCGAGGGCGAAACCGGCCGACGTCCAGGCGCCGGAGCGCAGCGCGGCCGCGACGCGGTCGCTGAGCCCCGGGGGCGTCACGGCGAAGCCGGCGGTGAGGCCCGGCGCGAGACGCTTGGACAGGCTGTCCACCACGATGGTGTGCTCCGGAGCCCAGGCGGCCAGCGGGGCCGGCCCGTCGCTCAGGAAGGCCCAGATGGCGTCCTCGACCGCGTGCACCCCGGTGCTGTGCAGCGCGGCGGCGAGTTCGGCGCGGCGGCGCTCCGGCATCGTCGTCGTCAGCGGATTGTGCAGCGTCGGCTGGAGGTAGACGGCGGCCAGCGGGGCACTGCGATGAGCGGCCAGCAGGGCGTCGGGCAGCAGCCCGTCCTCGTCCTGGGCGAGCGGGACGAGGGTGACGCCGAGCCGGGTGGCGATGGCCTTCACCACCGGATAGGTGAGCGCTTCGACGCCGAGCCGGCCGCCGGTGGGCACCAGCGCGGCGACGGCGGCGGCGATCGCCTGCCGGCCGTTGCCGGCGAAGAGCACCCGCGCCGGATCCGGTGCCCAGCCGGCCCGCGTGAGCAGTGCGGCCGCCGCCTCGCGCGCCGCGGGAGTTCCCGCGACGCCTGCCGGCCGCAGGGAGCCCTCCAGCACATCGGGCCGCAGCAGCCGGCCGAGGCCTTCGCCCAGCAGGGCGGTCTGCCCCGCCACCACCGGGTAGTTCAGCTCCAGGTCGACCCGCGCGACGGCCGGCTCGGCGAGCGCGGGCCCCGGCCGTTCCGGGGCGGCGCGCACGAAGGTGCCCCGGCCGACCTCACCCACCACCAGGCCGCGCCGGGCCAGCTCGCGGTAGACCCGGTTCGCCGTCGAGTTCGCGATGCCGCGGTGGCGGGCGAAGGCGCGCTGGGTGGCGAGCCGGTCGCCCGGCCGCAGCCGCCCGGCCTCGATGTCCGCCGCGACCGCGTCGGCGACCGCCCGGTAGTCCTCCACCACTCGGTGGACCTCCCTCGTACTTCTCGCCCATCCAGATATTGCACCGAGTGCAATATAAAGATTGCACTCGCCATTGTCCAGCCATAACATCGCGGAGAGAACCCGGCACGGGGACCGGGTGTGAGGGACAAATCAAGGGGATGGCACTGGTGGGGACCGCGAAAGTCAACGGAATCGCAATCGGGTACGACGATGCGGGCGACGGCGATCCGCTCGTCCTCATCCACGGCCACCCCTTCGACCGCTCGATGTGGGCACCCCAGGTCAGTGCATTCGCCGTGCAGGGATGGCGTGTCGTCTCCCCCGATCTTCGTGGCTACGGCGAGACCACCGTCGTCCCCGGCACGACCCCGCTGGAGACCTTCGCCCGCGACATCGCCGCCCTGCTCGACCACCTCGGTCTCGACCGGGTCGTCATCGGGGGCCTGTCGATGGGCGGCCAGATCGTCATGGAGTTCTGCCGGCTCTTCCCCGACCGGGTCCGCGGCCTGCTGCTCGCCGACACCTTCCCGGCGGCCGAGACCCAGGACGGCAAGCGCGTACGGCGCGACATGGCCGACCGGCTGGTGCGCGAGGGGCTGAAGGGGTACACCGACGAGGCGCTGTCCAAGATGGTCGCGCCGTACAACCTCGAGGCGCTGCCCGCCGTCGCCGATCATGTGCGGGGCATGATGTACGGCGCGCCGCGCGAGGGCGCGGCCGCGGCCCTGCGGGGGCGCGCCGAACGTCCCGACTATGTGGAGCTGCTCGGCCGGATCACCGTGCCCGCGCTCGTCGTGGTCGGCCGGGACGACGAGTACACCCCGGTCGCCGACGCGGAAGCCATGCACCGGCGGATCGCGGGATCCGAGCTGGTCGTCATCGAGGGCGCCGCCCACCTGCCGAACCTCGAACGGCCGGCAGAATTCAACGCGGCCGTCACCCGCTTTCTGTCCAGAGTTATGACGAAAGCCTGACGTCCGGGCTCCGTCCCTGGCCAGGCGCCGCCGGGCGTGCTCGAATCGTCTCATGCAAGAGCCCCGTGATGACGACCCCCTCAGGGACCCGAGGAAGGACAGCGAGCCGCGCGGTGCGCCGGTGGGACGGCGTGTCGTGCTGGGAATGCTGGGGCTGGGCGCCGCGGGGGTCGCCCTGGGCGGTTCCGTGCAGGACCGCCTCGACTCGGTGCTCGCCGAGGCGAGCGCCAAGGACCCCACCGGACTGACCGGGCTGCTGCCCGGCGGCGGGGGTTTCCGCTACTACTCGGTCACCTCCTCCGTGCCCAAGCGCAATGCCGATGACTACCGGCTGACGGTCGGCGGGCTCGTCGACCGTCCCGCGACGTACACGCTCGCCGATCTGCAGGCCATGCCGCAGCAGCGGCTGGTGCACGACGTGCAGTGCGTCACGGGCTGGCGGGTGCCCAAGACCGCCTTCGCCGGAGTGCGGCTTTCCGCGCTCCTCGCCGCCTCGGGGGTGCGGCCGGAGGCGACCGCCATCCGGTTCGACTGCTTCGACGGCGCCTACACCGAGAGCCTCACGCTGCAGCAGGCCCGCCGCGATGACGTCATGGTGGCGCTGCGGATGCAGGACAAGCCCGTCACCCACGCCCACGGCGGCCCGGTGCGGCTCTACGCGGCGCCGATGTACTTCTACAAGTCCGCGAAGTGGCTGTCGGGGATCACCCTCACCAAGAACGTCGAGCCCGGCTACTGGGAGAAACTCGGCTACGACGTCGACGCCTGGGTCGGAAAGTCGAACGGACGGTCCGATGACCCGACTTCCTGACGGGGCGGCCGCCCGCACGGCCCCGCGGCCCCCGGCGCGGCGGCTGCGCCGCTTCAGCCGCGCCGAACGCTGGGTGCACCGCTGCACCGCCTGGCTGATGGGCATCTGCGTCTTCACCGCCGCCTGCCTGTATCTGCCGCCGCTGGCCGAACTCGTCGGCAGACGGCGGCTGATGGTGACCGTCCACGAATGGTCGGGCCTGGTGCTCCTGGCGCCCCTGCTGGCGGGCATGTTCTTCCGCGCGCTCCGTGCCGACCTGCGCCTGCTCAACCGCTTCGCACCGTACGACTGGAAGTGGCTGCGCACCGTGGTGCGCAAGCGCAGCAAGGAGGGAGTGCCCGCGGGCAAGTTCAACGCGGGGCAGAAGCTGTACGCGGCGTTCACCGCCGGAGCGGTGCTGGTGATGACCGGCACGGGGCTGATGATGTGGTTCACCCATCTCGCCCCGGTGCTCTGGCGGACCGGCGCCACCTTCGTCCATGACTGGCTGGCGCTGCTGCTCGCCGCCGCCATCACCGGGCACGTCTGGATGGCCGCCAAGGACCCCGAGGCGCGGCTGGGCATGCGGACGGGGAGCGTGGCCCCGTGGTGGGCGCGGCGCGAACACTCGCTGTGGAAGCCGGACGACAAGGACTGACGGCGGCGACGCATTTCGCCGGCTGCTCGCCCTGATCACCGCGCAGCAGCGCCGTGCCGAGGTCAGCGGCCTGGTGCGACAGCTCGGCGCCGACCCCGGCCAGGGCGACCGGGTGCGGTCCCTGCTCGACGCGCTCGGCCGTTATGACGACGCCAGCGCCCGCTCGTCCCACGTGGACGAGAGCCAGCCCGGCCGTGCGGCGGGAAACCCGCTGCTCGCCGCCACGGGCGCCGCCGTCGCCATCACCCTGTCCGGCTCCCTGGCTTTCGCCTCGGCAGCGGCCGACATCAGTGCCGCGGGACAGGAGGGCCTGCGTCCCTGGTCCCGGCTGGCCGAGGCCCGCGAGGTCGCAGCGGACTCCGCCGCCACGCAGACGCTGGTTCGTCCACGACGCGGACTCCGCCACCATCCAGCGTGACCGTTTCGACGCCCTCACCCACCGCCTGGACGAACTCCTCGCCCCCGCCTCGTACGCGACGCCCGCCGAACGCCCCGCCTACCAGGACGTCCTCACCCGCTACGGCCACTTCCGCGCCGACGACGGCCATCTGCGCGCCCTGCGCGCCGCCGGGCGGGTCGACGAGGCCGTCGTCGTCCTCACCGAAGTCGGCCGCGACCAGGTCGCCTTCGACTTCTGGGACTTCGCCACCACGCTCGACGCGCTGGCGGCCCACCAGCGGGGCGACTTCGTCCTGCACACCGACAGCGCCTGCTCGGCACTCGCCGGCTGGCCCGCCGTCCCCGCGTCCGCCCTGGCATCCGCGGCGGCCCTCGTCCTGCTGGGCGTCCGCCCGCGACTGGCCGAATACCGCTGACGAAGGCGCCGCCGATTACCCGGCCGGCGGACCGGTGCTGGCGCGGGCCACGAGGCGGGGCAGGTCGTCCTGGATCTCGCGGGCGGGGTTGCCGTCGAGCAGGCTGAGGAGCTGCTCGGCGGCGTGCCGGCCGAAGCTGCTGGTGTCGCGGACCAGGGCGGTGAGGGCGGGATGGGCGCTGCGGCACAGGACGGAGTCGTCCCAGGCGACGAGGGAGAGGTCGCCGGGGACGGCGAGGCCGCGTTCGTTGGCGACAGCCAGGCCGGCCATGGCGAGGACGTCGTTGTCGTAGACGATCGCGGTGGGCGGCCGGGGGCGGGCGAGGGCGCGGCGGGTGGCTTCGGCGCCCTCGGTGTCGGAGTAGTCGGTGCTGATGGAGTGGACGTCGGGCAGCCCGCGGCGGTCGGCCTCGGCGCGCAGTGAGCGCACCCGGCGCTGGGTGTGGGCGAGATGGGGGAGACCGGCGATGTGCAGGATCCGGCGGTGGCCCAGACCGTGGAGGTGGTCGACGATGGAGGCCATGGCGCCCGCGTCGTCGGCCCACACGGTGGAGATGCCGGGGTGGCCGGGCGCGCCCGGCGCGAGGGCGCCGATGATGACGGCGGGCAGGCCGAGTTCGTCGAGCAGTTCCGGGCGGGGGTCGTCGAGACGGGGGTCGACGACGAGCAGGCCGTCGACCCGGCGTTCGGCCCACCAGCGGCGGTAGACCGCGCACTCCTCGTCCAGATCCCCGACGACCTGGAAGAGCAGCCCGAGATGACGCTGCGCCAGCACCTCCTGTATGCCCGAGACGAGTTGCAGGAAGAACGATTCGACGCCGAGCGTGTGCGCGGGCCGGGCGAGCACCAGGCCGACGGTGGCGGCTCCTTCGCCGGACAGCGCGCGGGCCGCGGTGCTGGGGCGCCAGCCGAGCTGCTCCGCGACGCGGCGGACCCGGTCGCGGGTGGCGGGGGAGACACCGGGGCGGTCGTTGAGCGCGAAGGACACGGCGCTCTCGGAGACGCCCGCGCGCTGCGCGATGTCCTTCATCGTCGGTCGGCGGGCCGGAGTGCGGCGCACGGGATCCATGGCTGGATTATGTCCTACTCCACGGCGCGCTGCGCCTCCAGCTACTAATGCGCTTGAGTCAATCAACACTAAAGCGCATTAGTTTTTCTGTCGAAACCGATCTGACCTGCAGGTATATGAGGACTCTTGAATTCATTGCGCGAGAACCGTTGACGATGCGGCGGACGCGGGTGCAGCCTTACCCAGCCCCCCCTCCTGGCCCGAGCGAAGGAGCTTGTCAGCCATGTCCGTATCCCGTGGAAGATTCCGTGGCACCGCCCGTGGAACCACTCGTAGAACGGCCATCACGGTCCTGCCCCTCCTGTTGTCCGCGCTGACGCTGACCGCCTGCGGCTCCGGCGGTGACAGCGGCGGGAGCAGCGCCGACGGCAAGATCGAGGGCGACATCAGCTTCCAGACCTGGAACCTGCGGGCGAACTACAAGGACTACTTCGAGGGCCTGGCCAAGGACTTCGAGAAGCAGAACCCCGGCGTCCATGTGAAGTGGCTCGACCAGCCCGCCGAGAACTACGCGGACAAGCTCAGCGCGGACGCGGCCGGCGGAACGCTCCCCGACGTCGTCAACGTCTCGCCCGACCTGTCGTACCCGCTGGCCAAGGCGGGCGTGATCATGAGTCTGGACAAGGAGCCCGCCAGCGCCAAGTTCAAGGGCGACTACACGCCGGAGGCGTGGAAGGGCAATGAACTGCCGGGCCTGGAGGGCTCGTACGCCTTCCCCTGGTACCTCAACACCGGCCCGCTGTTCTACAATAAGACGCTGTTCCAGCAGGCCGGACTCGACCCGAACAAGCCGCCGAAGACCTACGACGAGCTCTTCGCGGACGCCAACACCATCGCGGTGAAGTCCGGCGGGAAGACCGCCACCCTCGCGGGCACCCCGTCCATCGAGGACTTCGGCCGCTACGGCGTCCCGCTGATGAACGCGGACGCGACCAAGTTCACGTACAACGACGCCAAGGGCGTGGAGCTGCTCACCAAGTACCAGGAGCTGTTCAAGAACGGCGGTCTCGACTCCCAGGCGCTGACCAGCGGACCGGACGCCGTGGGCCAGAAGTTCCTGCAGCAGAAGGTCGCGATGAACCCGGGCAGCGCGCACGACCTGGGCACCTTCAAGCAGAACGCGCCCGACCTGTACAAGAACCTCGGCATCACCGACGCGCCCAACAACACCGGCCACCCCAACATGTATGTGATGGGTATGGCGGTGAACAGCCAGAGCAAGCACAAGGCGGCCGCCATCGCCTTCGCGCACTTCATCACGGATAAGCAGAACCAGGAGTCCTTCGCGCACAAGGTCGCGATCTTCCCGAGCACCGCCGGATCGCTGGACCAGGAGTACTGGACGAAGGACGACGGCACCGACGAGGGCCGGGTCCGGGTCGCCTCCGCGCGGCTGCTCAAGGGCGCGGTGAACTACACGCCGGTGGTGATGACCGACGAGATGAAGACCATCCTCAAGAACGAGGTGGCCAAGACGCTGCAGGGCAAGAAGTCGCCGCAGCAGGCTCTGGACGACGCCGTCAGCCAGAGCGACAAGCTGCTCAAGCAGAGCTGAGCGGGCGGAACCGACATGAGTGCACGGACCCACCGGGCCGCCAGCCCCTGGCTGTTCCTGCTGCCCGGCCTGGTGATCATCGCCGCGTTCAGCCTCTACCCGTTCATCAGCACGGTCGGCACGGCCTTCACCGACGCCCGCACCCTGACCCCCGGCCACTGGGTGGGGCTGCGGAACTTCCAGGACATGCTGGACGACGAGCAGTTCTGGACGGGGCTGCGCAACAGCGGTCTGTATGTGCTGCTCGTGGTGCCCTGCACCGTGCTGCTACCGCTCCTGCTGGCCCTGCTCGTCCAGAAGCAGGTCCCCGGCATCGCGTTCTTCCGCTCCTCCTTCTACACCCCGGTCGTCGCCTCGGTCGTCGTGGTCGCGCTGATCTGGGTGTGGATGCTGGACGACCGCGGGCTGGTCAACGGGATCCTCGGCTACTTCGGGACCGGCCCGGTGGAGTTCCTCAGCAACCAGTGGCTGCTGCTGTTCAGCGCGATGGCGCTGACGGTGTGGAAGGGCCTCGGCTACTACATGATCATTTACCTGGCGGCGCTGACCAACGTGCCGAAGGAGCTGCACGAGGCGGCCGCCGTGGACGGCGCGGGAGCGGTCCGCCGTTTCCTCAGCATCACCGTCCCGGCGGTCCGCTCCACCATGGTGCTGGTCGGCGCGCTGTCGTCGGTGGCGGCCTTCAAGGTCTTCACCGAGGTGTATCTGATGGCCGGTCCGACCGGCGGACCGGCCGGCGAGGACACCACGATCGTCATGCTGGTCCAGCGGGTCGGCACCGGGCTGTCGGGGCGTACCGGATACGCCTCCGCACTCTCCGTGGTGATCTTCGCGGTCACCCTGGTCCTGATGCTGCTGGTGCTGCGCGCCGACCGCAAGGACGGTGAGTGACATGGGCAGCCGCATGCGCCGCTGGGAGATCGTGCTCCGGTACCTCCTGCTGCTCGGGGTACTGGCCGCCACCGTCGGCCCGTTCCTGTGGCAGCTGAGCACCTCGCTCAAGGGCCCGACCGAGGACATGTACAGCTACCCGCCGAAGCTGCTCCCCGAGCATCCGACGCTGGACAACTACTCGGGCGTCGCCGACATCATCCCCGTCTGGGACTACGCCCTGAACTCGCTCAAGGTCGCGGTCGCCAGCGTCGTCACCAACTGCGTGGGCGCCTCACTCGCCGGCTACGCGCTCGCCCGGCTGCGCTTCCGGGGGCGGAAACTCGCCGGCACCGCCTTCGTCATGGCGCTGCTCGTGCCGTTCGAGTCCATCTTCATCGCGCAGTTCACCACCATGCGTGATCTGCAGCTGAACAACACCCTCGTCGCCGTCGTGCTGCCCGGCTGCATCGGCGCGATGAATGTGCTGCTGATGCGGAACGCCTTCAGCCACCTCCCGTACGAGATCGAGGAGGCCGCCGTCATCGACGGAGCCAATGTCTGGCAGCGCTTCGTACGGATCGCGCTGCCCTCGGTCAAGGGCACGCTGGCGGTCGTGGCGATCTTCTCGTTCATGGGCGCCTGGGACGACTTCCTGTGGCCGCTGATCGTGCTGTCCGACCCGGACAAATACACGCTGACCGTCGGGCTCAACTTCCTGCACGGCACGTTCGCCAACAACCCCAGGCTCGTCGCCGCCGGGACCATCATCGCTGTAGCCCCGCTCATCGTCATGTTCGCCTGCCTGCAGCGGTACTTCTTCCGCGGCGTGGGCGAAGGCGCCGTCAAGGGCTGAGCCCCGCTCCCCATCACGAGGACACCGCACCGGATGAACGCAATGCGCTTCGGCGTCAATTACACGCCCACGCACGGCTGGTTCCACCACTGGCTCGACTTCGACCTCGACGAAGTCCGCGCCGACCTGGACTCCATCGCCGCCCTCGGCCTCGACCACATCCGGGTCTTCCCGCTCTGGCCGGTCTTCCAGCCGAACCGCACCTTGATCCGGCCGCGCGCCGTCGAGCAGCTGGTCCAGCTCGTGGACGCGGCAGCCGAGCGCGGACTCGACACCGCCGTGGACGGACTCCAGGGCCATCTGTCCAGCTTCGACTTCATCCCCTCCTGGACCACCACCTGGCACCGCCGCAATCTCTTCACCGACCCCGACGTCATCGACGGCGAGGCCGACTACCTGCGCACCCTCGCCGCGGCGCTCGCCGGCCGGCCCGGTTTCCTGGGCATGACCATCGGCAACGAGATCAACCAGTTCTCCTCGGGTCCGCACCCCGACCCCGACCGGATCACCCCCGCCCAGGCCGAGTCCTGGCTGCGGCGGGTGCTGGGCGCGTGCGAGGAGGGCGCGCCGGGCAAGTTCCATCTCCACGCGTCCTACGACGCCGCCTGGTACCAGGACGACCACCCCTTCACCCCCGGCCACTCCGCCCGGCTGGGTGCCGCGACCGCCGTTCACTCCTGGGTGTTCAACGGCACCGCGCAGCGCCACGGCCGTACCGGCACCGCCACCGAGCAGCACGCCGCCTACCTGATCGAGCTGTCGAAGGCCTGGGCCACCGAACCGCACCGCCCGGTGTGGCTGCAGGAAGTGGGCGCGCCCGCCCCGCACATCCCGGCCGGGCACGCCGCCGAGTTCACCACGGCCACCATCGAGGCAGCGCTGGACTGCCCGGACGTCTGGGGCATCACCTGGTGGTGCTCCCACGACGTGGACCGCGCGCTCGCCGACTTCCCCGAGCTGGAGTACAGCCTGGGCCTGCTCACCACCGACCGGAAGGTCAAGCCCGCGGGCGAGGCCGTCGCCCGCGCCGTCGAGCACTGGCGGGGGCGCGAGCACCGCCCGGCGCCGCGCACCACCGCGCTGGTGGTGGACGTGGGGGACAGCGTGAGCGCGCCGGCCCGGTCGGTGTGCGCGCCCGGCGGGGCCTTCTTCGAGGCATGGATGCGACTGGCGGCCGACGGCGCCCGCCCCACCGCCGTACTCGCCGAACTCGCCGGTGACGCCGCTCACCTGGCGGCCCGCGGCATCACCGATGTCTTCACCGTCGAGCAGGTCGAACACCTTTAGGGAGCGCACGATGACCGAGCACAGCAGCTCTGCCGACTCCGCCTCCGGCCCCCTCACGTCCGACCGCCCGGGCCCGACACGGCGCCGGGTCCTGATCGCCGGGGCGGGCACCGTGGGCCTCCTGCTGGCACCCGGTGGCCTGCCGGGGGCGGCCGCCGCGGCCGGCGCGGCCCGGAACCTGCAGCCCTACGCCTCCTACTGGTTTCCCGACAGCCTGCCCTCCGGAACCCCCGGTGACGGCATCACCTGGCGCAGCCTCAAGGCCTGGACGCCCGAGACCGACCCCGATCTGGCGTTCAACACATCGAGTGTCCCGCTCGCCGGGCGCTTCGCGCCCACGCCCGCCAACACGACCGCGCGCACCGGCCAGGCGCGGGTCTCGGGCCTGGCCGCGTTCGACCACACCGCGGGCAACCCCTCCCAGGGCTCCGCCACCGCCGACTACTACGCGCTGACGCACTGGGCGTACCTGGACGAGCTCGTGTTCTGGGGCGGCTCCTCGGGCGAGGGCCTGATCCTCGCGCCCAACGCGCCCGTGGTGGACGCCGCGCACCGCAATGGGGTCCCCGTACTCGGCACCGTCTTCCTGCCCCCGGCCGCGTACGGCGGCGACCTGCGCTGGACCCGTGACCTCGTCCAGCGCGACGCCGACGGGCGCTTCCCCATCGCGGACCAGCTGATCCGGGTCGCGCGGGTCTACGGCTTCGACGGCTGGTTCCTCAACGCCGAGACCGGAGGCGGGGACGCACCGCTCGCCGCCGCCATGCGGGACTTCGTCGAGTACCTGCGCGACCACGGCCACGGCCTGCGCGTCACCTGGTACGACGCGATGACCGACACCGGAGCCGTCGACTGGCAGAACGAACTCAACCCCCGCAACCAGGAGTTCTTCAGCGCCGCCGACTCGATGTTCGTCAACTTCGACTGGAGCCGGGCAGGCCTCGCCGCCTCCGGCAGCCTCGCCGGACAGCTGGACCGCAGCCGCTACGAGGTGTGGGCGGGCATCGATGTGGAGTCGCGCGGCTGGGACACACCGGCCGACTGGGACGCGATCGTCCCCGCCGGCCGGCCGCATGTCACCTCGTACGGCTTCTACCGCCCCGAATGGACCTGGACCAGCCTTCCGGCGGACCGGCGCGCACCCGGCGACTTCCATCTGCGCGACGACCGGTTCTGGACCGGGCCGTCACTGGATCCCTCGGCGCCGCAGAGCGGCACGGGGGACTGGCGGGCCCCCGCCGAATCCGTCGCCGACCGCTCCACCCTCACCGCGCTGCCCTTCGCCACCACGTTCAACACCGGTCACGGACTGCGCTGGTACGAACGGGGCGCACCCGTCTCGGACACCGCCTGGAACCACCTCGGGCTGCAGGACCGGCTGCCCGGACGCCGCTGGGTGGTGCGCAGCACCGGCACCCGCCCACGGGCGGGCTTCGACTTCGCCGACGCCTGGCGCGGCGGCAGCAGCCTGCTGGTGGACGGCGTGCTCGACGCCCCGGCCACCGTCGAGCTGTTCGGTGCCAGGCTGCCGCTGACCGGCGGCGCCGTGGCGGAGCTGACCCACCGCACCGACCCCGGCTCCGGCCCGGTCCGGGTGGACGTGGCCGTCGCCCTGGACGAGCCCGGCGCGCCGGGGAAGCCGCCGCGCTTCACCTACCTCCCCGCCGGCGCCCTCCCGGCGGGCGGCTGTGGCTGGACCACGGCGACCGTGCGCTTGCGGCAGCCGCGCGGCAGCGTCATCCACGTCCTGGGAGTGCGGCTGACCGGATCCGGTGGCACGGCGGTCCGCTGGCGGCTCGGCGGTCTCGCGGTGCGTGACGCGGCCGCGAAGGCGCCCGGCCGCCCCGGCGCGCTCACCGTGACCGGCGCGCTCCCCGCCGCGGACGGTGCCACGGCCGCCCTGCGCATCCGCTGGGGCCGCTCGCCCGGTCCGGTCCGCCACTACGAGGTGCACCAGGTGCTGCCCGGAGGCGGCCGGCGCTTCCTCGGCGGGACGTGCGGTACGGCGTAGTACGTGCCGGCGCTGCGGCGCACGGCGGGCGAGCCCGCCACCCGCCTCGAAGTCCGCGCCGTCAGCGAGCTGTTCACCTCCTCGAACCCGTCCGCTGCCGCGTTCACCTGGAACTAAGGAAACCCACCCTCATGCACAGCAACCGCACCGTCACCGAGGACCGGCTCAAGCGGGTCCTCGACGAACGCATCCGCCCCGCCGTCTACCCGCAGTCGGTTCCGCTGGACATCGGGATCTGGAACGCCCCCGGCGAGCCGGTCCCGGTGGCCGAGGGCCTGGTGGCGCCGCGTACGCCCATCGAGACCGGCGAGCCGTGGGGCCCGCCGTGGGGCACCAGCTGGATCACCGTGACCGGAGTCGTGCCGGACGAGTGGGCCGGCCGGACCGTCGAGGCGCTGCTGGACCTCGGGTTCGACGAGAACATGCCCGGCTTCCAGTGCGAGGGCCTGGTGTACCGGGCGGACGGCTCGCCGGTGAAGGGGCTCAACCCGCGCAACCAGTGGATCCGGATCGGTGCGCCCGTCGCGGGCGGCGAGAGCGTGGAACTGCACATCGAGGCCTCGTCGAACCCCGTGCTGCTCGACTACCACCCCTTCCTGCCCACCGACCTCGGCGACACGGACACCGCGGGCGACGAGCCGCAGTACAAGCTCGCCCGGATGGATCTCGCGGTCTTCGACCCGACGGTGTGGGAGCTGGTCCAGGATCTGGAGGTGCTCGGCGGGCTGATGGCGGAGCTGTCCACCGACTCACCGCGCCGCTGGGAGATCCTGCGGGCCGTGGAGCGGTCGCTGGACGCCGTGGACCTGCAGGATGTCGGCGGCACGGCGGCCGCCGCCCGCGAGCGGCTGGCGGAGGTCCTCGCCGCGCCCGCCCACCAATCCGCGCACCGCATCAGCGCGGTGGGCCACGCGCACATCGACTCGGCGTGGCTGTGGCCACTGCGGGAGACCGTGCGCAAGGTCGCGCGCACCATCTCCAACATGACGGCGCTGCTGGAGGAGGAGCCGGAGTTCGTCTACGCCATGTCGCAGGCGCAGCAGTACGCCTGGATCAAGGAGCACCGGCCCGAGGTGTACGCACGGGTCAAGAAGGCCGTCGCGGAAGGCCGGTTCGTACCGGTCGGCGGCATGTGGGTGGAGTCCGACACCAACATGCCCGGATCCGAGGCGCTCGCACGGCAGTTCGTGCACGGCAAGCGGTTCTTCCTGGAGGAGTTCGGCATCGACACCGAAGAGGTGTGGCTGCCCGACACGTTCGGCTACTCGGCCGCGCTCCCGCAGATCGTCAAGCAAGCCGGCGCCAAGTGGTTCCTGACCCAGAAGATCTCCTGGAGCGAGACCAACAAGTTCCCGCACCACACCTTCTGGTGGGAGGGCCTGGACGGCACACGGGTCTTCACCCACTTCCCGCCCATCGACACCTACAACGCCCAGCTGTCGGGCAAGGAGGTCGCCCACGCCGTCCGCAACTTCCAGGAGAAGGGCTCCGCGACCCGGTCGCTGGCCCCGACCGGCTGGGGCGACGGCGGTGGCGGCACCACCCGCGAGATGCTCGCGCACGGCAAGCGGCTGGCGGACCTTGAGGGCTCGGCGAGGGTCGTCTTCGAGACTCCGTCGGCGTTCTTCGAGAAGGCCCACGCCGAGTACCCGGACGCCCCGGTGTGGGTGGGGGAGCTGTACCTGGAACTCCACCGGGCCACGCTCACCAGTCAGGCCCGTACCAAGCAGGGCAACCGCCGCAGCGAACACCTGCTGAAGGAGGCCGAGTTGTGGGCGGCCACCGCGGCCGTGCGGGTCGGATTCCGCTATCCGTACGAGGATCTGGACCGGATCTGGAAGACGGTGCTGCTGCTGCAGTTCCACGACATCCTCCCCGGCTCGTCCATCGCCTGGGTGCACCGTGAGGCGGAGGCGAAGTACGCGGCCGTCGCCGGGGAACTGGAGCGGATCATCGGTGACGCGCAGGCCGCGCTCGCCGGGGACCCGGCCGCCGGCACCTCCGTGCTGTTCAACGCGGCTCCGCACACCCGCTCCGGCGTCCCGGCGGGCGGCGCCGTCGTCGCGGTGCCCTACACCGGTGCTCCGGTCACGGCCGCGCCGCGCGAGGGCGGCGGTTTCGTGCTCGACAACGGGCTGCTGCGGGTCGCCGTCGACCAACGCGGACTCGTCGTCTCGGTCTACGACACCGCGGCCGGCCGGGAGACCATCGCGCCGGGCTCCGCCGCCAATCTCCTGCAGCTGCACCCCGACTTCCCCAACCGCTGGGATGCCTGGGATGTCGACACGTTCTACCGCAACACGGTCACCGACCTCACCGATGTCGACATTCTGGAGCTGGACGCGGTCGGCGGTGCCGCGGCCGCCGTCCGGGTGACCCGCGGCTTCGGGTCCTCCCGGGTGGAGCAGGTGCTCACCCTGCGGGCGGGAGAACGCCGGCTGGACATCGCCACCGAGGTGGACTGGCACGAGACCGAGAAGTTCCTCAAGGCCGCGTTCCCGCTCGATCTGCACGCCGACCGGACCGCCGCCGAGACCCAGTTCGGCCACCTCTACCGGGCTACCCACACCAACACCAGCTGGGACGCAGCGAAGTTCGAGGCATGCGCCCACCGGTTCGTCCATCTGGAGGAGCCCGGCTGGGGAGTCGCCGTCGTCAACGACTCGACGTACGGCTACGACGTGACCCGCACCGTGCGCCCGGATGCCGAGACCTCGCTGACCGGCGGTACCACCACCACCGTCCGGCTCTCCCTGCTGCGCGCCCCGCGCTTCCCCGACCCCCACACCGACCAGGGCACCCACCGCTTCCGCTACGCACTGGTGCCCGGCGCCGCGATCGGCGACGCGGTGCGCGAGGGCTACCGGATCAACCTGCCCGAGCGCCGGGTGCCGGGCGGCACGGCGGTCGCGCCGCTGGTGTCCGTCGACCATGACGCGGTCGTGGTGACGGCCGTGAAGCTCGCCGACGACGGCAGCGGTGATGTGGTGGTGCGGCTGTACGAGTCCGGCGGCGGCCGGGCCAGGGCCCGTCTCACCACGGGGTTCGCGATGGCGTCGGCCACGGTGTGCGACCTGCTGGAACGTCCCACCGGTGAGGCCGCCACCCGTGGCTCCGACGTCGAACTGGCGCTGCGCCCCTTCGAGATCAGGACCCTGCGGCTGTCGCGCGAGGCGTAGATCCCGGGTCTGAACCGGAGCCTGAGCCCGGGAAGGGGCCCGGACTCGGGCTCGGGTTCAGGCTGGGTTCAGGCCGTAGCGAGCCGTCTGTCGAGGGTCTGGACCGCGCCGCGGAAGGCGCGGCCCAGACCCGGACGCAGGACGCGCAGCATCAGCCGCAGCGGCGCGGGGCCGTCCATGGCGAAGGTCCACTGGACGAGGCTGCCGGCGGCGGCCGGCTCCACCCGCCACTCCTCCAGCAGGGCCCGCAGCCCGGGCGCGTTGCAGGTGTCGGCCCGGTAGACATAGCGCCTCGGCGCGTCGGCGACCAGCACCGTCTCCTCGAAGCGGACGCCTCCGGCGAGCGCGATGTCACGGCCCGCCTCGGTCGGCCGGGCGGACTTCACCGCGTCGAACCAGGCCGGCCAGTCCCCGGTGTCCTCGGCCAGGGCGCGGTACACCGCCTCGGGCGGCGCCGTGATGGCGTGGGCGAAGACCAGGCGTACGGGCGCGGTGTCGAGGAAGTCCGTGTCGACGGGGCGCAGGGGGCGCGATCGGCGGGCCATGCGCGCACCCTACGTGACGACGCGTCAGCTGTCTGCGGAGGAGCCCGTCTCACCCGCGACGACCAGGTCCGACAGATACTCGGAGATCTCCGCGCGCAGCACCTCGGGGATGCCCGCGTCCGTCACCAGCGTGTCCACGTCCTCTAGCGAGGCGAACGAACTCAGCCCCACCGTTCCCCACTTGGTGTGGTCGGCGATCACCACGACCCGGCGGGCCGACCGCACGAACTGCCGGTTGGTCTCCGCCTCCGCCAGGTTCGGCGTCGACAGTCCGGCCTCGACCGAGATCCCGTGCACACCCAGGAACAGCATGTCGAAATGGAGCGAGCCGATCGCCCGGTCCGCGACCGGACCCACCAGGGAGTCCGACGGCGTTCGCACACCGCCGGTGAGCACCACCGTCGCCGCGCCGTCCCGGCTCTGCGCGCCCGGGCGCCGCTGCGCCGTGTGAAAGACATCGGCGACCCGCACCGAATTGGTCACCACGGTCAGGTCCGGCACATCCAGCAGGCGGTGGGCGAGTGAGTACGTCGTCGTGCCGCCCGACAGGGCGATGGCGCTGCCCGGCGTCACCAGCCTGGCGGCGGCCCGTGCGATGGCCTCCTTCGCGCCCAGTTCCAGGCTCGACTTGGCCTCGAAGCCCGGCTCATGGCTGCTCGCCTCGATCACCGGCACCGCGCCGCCGTGCACCTTCTCCACGACCCCTTGCCGGGCCAGCGCGTCCAGATCGCGGCGAACCGTCATATCCGAGACGTTCAGCTTCCGGGTGAGTTCATTGACCCGCACCCCGCCGCGTCGCCTGACCTCGTCGAGAATCAGGGCGCGCCGCTGCTCCGCGAGGAGATTCTGGTTGTCGCTCACCCGAGGCCCTTTCCCATCGTCTCATCCGTCTCGTTGACCGCCATCGAACCACGGTCATCCTTCCATGCGGGAGGGCCAAGGGTGTGCGGCGGGTGACTGATACCGCACCGTGCGTTCTTGTCACGATTTCGGGTCACCTTCCGCACGGAGGGCTGCGCCCGCCCGCCGGGACCCCGATCCTGGGACGGCAGGGCAGCACGGCAGCACGCAGCACGGTACGACGGGGGGACATGTGAACCTGCACCCTGGACCTGAGGCCGCGGACACGCGGGCACTCGCACTCGAACTGCTCGTTCACGGCGTCGGCGGCGCCACGCCCGAGCGGATGCTCGGCGATCCGCGCACCGTGCGGGTGGCGGGCGACGACACGGCCGGGATCTACCGCCGCACCGTGGACGCCGACGCCGAGCTCCACCCCGGCGCCCACCAGGAAGCGCCGGTACCGGAGGCGTACACCTGGTGCAATTTGACCTCGGGCAACGGCAGCCGGGCCATGTGGCTGCTCCTGCTGCCCTTCATGGTCGCCAACCTCGCCCACTGGATGCGGCCGCCGACCGGCCGGGCGGGTCTGAACCGCGCCTATGACGTGCTGGTGCGGCTCATCGCGCTCACCTTGACGCTGGCGCTGGTCGCGGCCGTCTGCGAGGTCGCGATGGACCTGGTCGGCTGGCAGTGCGCGGGCACCGCCGGCTGTGTCCGGGGCAAGTACTGGCTCGGCTTCGCCGCCGCGTACGGGGGCGGCTGGTGGTCAGAGCCGGGCCGCCGCCTCGCCCTCTCCGCGCTGGTGCCCGGCGCGCTCACCGCACTGCTGTGGTGGCTGTCCCACCGGACCTGGTACGCCTACGAGTCGCAGCGCCCGGCCGCCGACAACCGGCCCCGGCCCGGCGCGCCCGCCCTCGCGCTGCCCGGCTTCTGGTACGGCCGCCGCCTGGTCGCCCGGCTCCGTTCCGCGCACACGGCCGCAGGCGCCCTCACCGCCGCGACGGCGCTGCTGGTGCCCACGCTCCACTACGACCACGAGCGCGGGCAGGGCGCGCTCGGCGTCATCGGCTGGGCCCTCGCCGGGCTGCTCGCCGTCCTCGCCGCCGCCACGGTCACCGAGATCTGCCGCGCAGGGCGCAGCGAGACGGAACGGGACGAGGCCACGGACCACCACACCGCCCACCTTCTGCTGGGCGGCGGCCCGGCCGCCCTGGTCGCCGCCGCCCTCTACGCCGGCTGGCACCGCCCCGGATGGACCTCCACCGGCCGCCTCCCGGCCGCCGCCACCTTCACCGCCCTCACCCTCCTCCAGGGCGCCCTGATCGCCGCCCTGGCCGTGACAGCGGCTCTCATGCACCGCGCGGCCGACAGCCCGCGCGCGGCAGCCCCGGCGGTCCCGCACCAGACCGCCGGGTCATCGACGAACGGGCTGCCGACCGGCCGGGGCGAAGGGGAGGGTCCCGCCGAGCACGTGGAGGACGGCCATGCCCCCGGTGGGCACCCGGGGCGGGCGGTGCTCCACGGGCTCGGCGGGCCCGCGGTGGCGCTGCTCGCGTGCGCGCTGGGCGGGGTGCTGTCGGGCGGTGCCTGCCAGCGGATAGCGGACTGGCTGGACCGGGGGGCGACGCCGGGGCAGGACGGCGGACCACTGCAGGGGCCGCCGGTGCTGCTGACGTGGCAGGCGTCGATCATTCCCGTACTGCTGGTCGTCCTGGCGGGAGTGGTGGCCGTCGGGGCGTGGCGGCTGTGGCGGGAGCGGGTGGCCATCGGCAAGGAGATGGCCGGGCTGTACCCGGGGGAGAGCCGGCAGCCGGCCCGTACCCGGCAGATCGCCGGGGCGATCGCACGCGCCGGGCTGACCGACTCCCTCGCGCTGCTGGTCGCGGTGGTCTGCACGGTGGCGTTCCTGCTCGGCGCGGGCGCGGTCGTGGGTGCGTGGACCGGCGGGGCCGGTCCCGGGGAGGCGGCGAAGGGGACTCCGGGGCCGCTGCCGGACGTGGCACAGCAGGCGCAGGCGCTGGGGTCATGGCTGGTCGGTGCGGGCGTGGTCGCCCTGCTGGCGCTCGGGCGGCGCGCCTACCGGGACGCCTCCGCGCGCCGGACCGTCGGCATCCTGTGGGACGTGGGCACGTTCTGGCCGCGCGCCGCCCACCCGTTCGCCCCGCCCTGTTACGCGGAACGGGCCGTGCCCGACCTCACCTGGCGGATGGCCACCTGGACCGCCCGCACCGGCGGCCGGATCATCCTGTCGGGTCACTCCCAGGGCAGCGTCCTCGCGGCGGCCGCCGTCTGGCAGCTGGACCCGGCGACCCGGCGCCGTATCGCGCTGCTCACCTACGGCTGTCCGCTGGAGCGGCTCTACGGCCGGTGGTTCCCCGCGTACTTCGGCCCGCCGCAGTTACGGTCGCTGCACCGTGAGCTGAGCGCGTGGCGCAATCTGTGGCGCCGTACCGACCCGATCGGCGGCGCGGTGCGGGTCGCGGAGGGCCCGGTGGTGGACTGCGGGCCGCTCAAGGACCCGGTCGCGTACGGCCGTACCCCGGAGCATCCGCTGCCCGAGCCGGTCCTGGGCCACTCCGGATTCCAGGCGGACCCGGCGTTCGCCGCCGAACGGACCGCCCTGCTGCGCCGGCTGCTGGAGGCGGAACTCCCGGTGCTGCCTGCCTCGTCCTGTCAGCCCGTATCGCCCACGCCACCCGGCCTGCCCGTTCAGGGCAGTTCGGGCAGGTCCTCCGGGTAGAGCAGCTGCAGTTCGTCATGGCTCGGCTCGGTGACGTGCGCGAGGCGTCCCGCGTGCCGTTCGACCATGGCCTCGAACGTCTGGCGCGCCGTGCGGCCGTTGCCGAAGCCAGGTCCCCGGGGGAGCGCGTTGAAGTACTTGAGGATCGCGTCGCCCGCGTCGTCGCCGAGCTGGTACTCGTGCTCGATCGCCTGCGCCTCCACGATCCGCAGCAGCTCCTCGGCCGTGTAGTCGCCGAAGGTGATGGTGCGTGAGAAACGCGATGCCACACCGGGGTTGGAGGCCAGGAAGCGCTCCATCTCGGCGGTGTACCCGGCCACGATGACCACCACCGCGTCGCGGTGGTCCTCCATGAGCTTCACCAGCGTGTCGATCGCCTCGCGGCCGAAGTCCCGCCCGGAGTCCTCGGGCGACAGCGCGTACGCCTCGTCGATGAACAGCACCCCGCCGCGCGCCCGGTCGAACGCCTCCTGGGTGCGGATGGCGGTCGAGCCGATGTGCTCGCCGACCAGGTCCACCCGGGCCACCTCGACCAGATGCCCGCGCTGCAGCACCCCCAGCGCGGCGAGGATCTCGCCGTACAGCCGCGCCACCGTGGTCTTGCCGGTGCCGGGGGAGCCGGTGAAGACCAGATGTCTGCGCAGCGACGGGGCCTTGAGCCCGGCCTCCTGCCGGCGCCGGCCGACGGCGATCAGGTCGATGAGGGTGCGCACCTCGCGCTTGACGCTGTCCAGGCCGACGAGCGCGTCGAGTTCGCCCAGCACGTCGTCCGAGGCACGGATCGACGGCGCGGGCTCCGGTTCCGCGGGCTCCGCGGGACCCTGCTTGGGCACCCCGCCCAGCAGCCCGAACGACTGCACGCCGGCCACCGCGGTCACCTGCTGCCCGGCGTCGGGGGTGTACTCGGCGGCCTTGTCGCTGGTGCAGTCCTTGGTGACCGGGCCCGGCTCGGCGAACTCGTAGCCCCCGCGCGCGCAGCGCTCGGTGCGGCAGCGGGTCAGGGTGGTGCGGCAGCCGTCGATGACATGGAAGCCGTAGCCGCGGCTGCCGGTGACCCGGCAGCCGGTGAAGGTGCCGCGGCCCTCGGCCGAGACATAGAAACCGGCCTCCGCGGGATTGGTGACCGTGCAGTTCTCCAGCGCCGGATCGGCGCCCTTGGTGACGATGACACCGGTCGCCGTGTCGTCGATCGTGACCTGCGCCAGCGTGCCGCCGCTGCCGTGGTCGCGGAACCAGGCGCCGGTGGCGGCCTCACGGATCCGGCAGTCGTCGAGCTGGACGGTCGCGCCGTCGCTCACCGACACCGCCGTGTTGCGGACCTGGGAGAAGTCGCTGTCCACCACATCGGCCCGGGAGCCGCGGTCGAGCACGAACAGGGCGTCGGGCACGTCGTGCACCCGGCAGGAGTCCAGTACGGCCGCGGCCCCGTCGCTCACCCAGACCGCCGGGTAGTCGCCCGTACTGTCGTGGATCTCGCACTGGTTGGCGTCCACCCGGGTACCGGGGTCCCACACCGAGAGGCCGTTGCGGCCGAAGCGGCGCACCGTGGAGCGGGTGAGGGTGAGCACCGAACGGGCCCGCAGGTCGATCGCGTTCTCGGGGATGTCGTGGATGTCGCAGTCGGACAGGGTGAGCACCGCGTCGGTGTCGAGGGTGATCCCGTCGCCGGTGGTGCGGTGCACCTGGCAGTCGGTGAAGCGCCCGGTGGCGCGCGAGGCGACCTGCACGCCGGTGCCCTTGATCTCGTAGACCTCGCAGCCGACGGCCTCGGCGGAGGTGCCCTCGTCGGTGAGCGCCAGGCCCGCGCCGGAGGTGTGGTGGATGCGGCAGCGCTCCAGCCGGGGCGAGGCGCCACCGCGTACCGAGACGCCGGTCTGCCCCGCGCAGACCACTTCGCAGTCCTCGAACAGCCCGCCGGCCGACTCCAGGACGCTGATCCCCAGGCCCGCCGGATTGTCCACGGTGCAGTGCCGGACGGTGGGCCGGGCGCTGTCGCGCACCTCTATCCCGACGGCCGATCTGGTGCTGACCCGAAGCCCGGTCAGTTCCGGCGCGCAGCCCTCGATGAGCAGGGCGGCCACCGAGGTGTCCTGCCCCTCGACGGTCAGGTGCTGCAGGAGTGCTGCCGCGCGTATGGTCAGCGCCACCCCGCCGGCGGGGGCGATGCGCACCGAGCCCAGGCCTTCCGCGGCGCGCAGCGTGACGGCCCGGCTGACGACGAGATTCTCCCGGTAGGTGCCCGGCGCGATCGAGAGGACGTCCCCGTCACCGGCCGCTTCCAGGGCCGCGGCCAGAGTCTCGTACTCTCCCGTTCGGCGGCGCCACCGCGAGCTGCTCGTGCTGGTCACCTGCACCACGCCATGTGCCATCGGGCTGCCCTGCCCCCACCTCTTGCGTATAGCCGACCGGGGGCTCCACCGTAGCGTGCGTGGGGCGCACTCCATGACGAGTCAGGCTGACGACCACCCACTCCCCATCGAGGGCAGGCCGTCAGCCGCCGGCCCCGGCCCGCCCCCAGTCCTGGCCGACGCGTGCCCATTCGCGCTCCCATTCGAGCAGCCGGCGGCGCATCAGCCGCCGCAGCAGCAACTGCCGTGCTGCCACCACCCCCACGCCCGCCACGGCCGCCGAGCCGAATCCGGCCAGCGCCGCGTGGGCGGCGGCGGTGGCGTGGTCCAGCGGCGGATCGACCGGCTGCCCACTGCGGTCGGTCCAGATGTGCAGCCGGCCGCCGACGCGCTGCTGGGCCTCCACCCGGACGGTGCCGCTCCGCGCGGAGCCGTCCGGCGCCGTCCAGCTCAGTACGGCGCCGTGCCGGCGGTCGCGCCCCCGTCCGGAGTCGGCGTCCGCTCCCGCCGCCGACCGGGGTGCGGTCCCGAGCACGGCGGCGGGCACCAGGCCGCGCTCGGCCAGCTGGTGGCGAACGGTGCGCTGCAGCCCGCGGTTCGTGGCCTGGCCGGTCAGCCAGCCGGCCGCGGCCACGGCACAGAGCAGCAGGATCACGGTGGCCAGGCCGATCCACGCCTCGGCCAGATCGGATCTCCGGCGCAGCGGATTGCGCCGCCATCGCCACAGCCGCACCTTGGAGCCCATGGAGCAGCACCCCCTTCCACCGTCCAAATACCTCAAACGGCGCGACACATGCGCGGAGTCATCCGTGCGGGGTCGCAGGAGCGATGCCTTGACGCCTCACTCCAGGATGGTCAACGGGTCGCCGACCCGCAGGGTTCCGGGGTGCTCCGGTATCAGGTTCTGGCCGAAGATCGTCGCGCCGTCGATCCGGTGGTGCCTGGCCAGGCTGCGCAGCGGCTCCCTGCCGCGTTCCGCCGTCTCCTGGTTCGTGGTCGGTACGGCGCAGCGCGCGCAGGACCTGGCGACGCGGAAGGAGACCTCGCCGATCCTGATCCGCCGCCAGCCGTCCTCGGCCCACGCCTCGGTGCCGTCCACGACCGCGTTCGGCCGGAAGCGGTTCATCGGCACGGGCCCCTCGGACGAGTGGTCGCCGCGCGCGATATGGGAGTTGAGGGCGTCGAGGGAGGCGGTGGTGGTGACGAGCAGCGGATAGCCGTCGGCGAACGTCACGGTGTCGCCGGGGATGGAGTATTCGGGGTTGACCGGGCGGCGCACCGACGGGTCGTCCATGTGCATCAGCCGCGACCGCGCGCCGAGGTAGTCGCTGAACCAGGAGTCGGCCGCGGTGTCCGCGTGCACGGCCTCGACCTTGTCCTTGAAGATCAGCACCGGTTCCGTCGTCCCGGGTCGGGGCACGGCCACCCGCAGGGCCTGCCGGCCGGGCGCGGTGAACCGCAGCGAACCGCCCCCCGACGGTTCTGCGGTCACCAGTGCCAGGCGCGGCTGCTGCCGCTGGGTGACGACACGCCCGTCCGCGTCCACCAGCATCCACCTGCGGTCTCCGGCAAGCCCCCACGGCTCCACGTCCGCCACCTCGGGGGTGAGGCCCCGAAGTGATTTGACCGGGTAGATGTGCAGGGCGCTGAGCAGGGCGTTCGTCGACATAACGGCATCCTGCCAGGACAGGCTGACATCGGTACAGCGACCATCCACAGGCGGCGCCGACGGTCAGCCCTGGTAGTAGCCCTGGTTCCCCTGGCCGAGCGGCCGGCGCTGGTAGGGATCCTCCGCATAGCCGTTCGGCACCTGGCGGGGAGGCACGGGGCGCGCCGGCACCGGGCGCGCGGACTCGTAGCCCGTGCCCTGCTGCGGAGCCTGGGCCTGCGGCGGCTGCTGCACCGGGTAGCTCCCGGTCCCACCGCCGTTGTACCCGTTGGCGCCGTTGTTGAAGGTGTTCGCGCCGTTGAAGCCGTTGTACGAGCCGTTCGCGCGCGCCGCCCCCGACTGCTGCGGGATGTACGGCGCGGGAGCGTGCTGTACCGGCGCGGGCTGGGGCTGGTAACCCGCCGACGGGTAGCCGTTGTACCCCCCCTGCGCGGGCGCGTACTGCCCGTACTGGGACGGGCCGGACGTCAGCGCGGGCAGATTCGACAAGGCCGGGAGGTTACTGCCCGTGTCATACACGGCGTACTCGGCGGGGACCCTGATCGGGGCGATCTGGGGGGTGCCGCGCTCAGCGACGAGGCTGTCGTAGATCGGCGTGTCCGGGAAGGACGGCGCTGCGTAGTAGCCGCCGCCATAGGTGCCGCGGGGGGAGCTCATGGCACTTAAGTTAAGCCCACGATGTGCTGGTTGGGGAGACCGATTAGAGGGTTGTTTTGTGTGCTGTGAGTGACGCCTGACCCCCAATACGAGCGAATCAACGAAAATCGGTCATCATTGAGCGTTGAGATCGCGTAAAAGGCGTGCCCGCGGGGCGTTACCGGCGGTCGCCCGCGCCGCGGAGCGGCAGCATGGGTTCCTCACCACGACGATGGGTCCCGCTACCTTGGGCGGCACCGTGCAGAGGGGGAGAGCATGACGATGCGCAAGGGCATGAACGTGCTGGTGTCCGTGCCGACGGTCCGCGTGGAGCTGGGATGGCGGACGGGCCCCGGAGTCCCGGACGCGGACGCCTCCGCCCTGCTGCTGGTGGGAGGCAAGGTCCGGTCCGACGCGGACTTCGTCTTCTACAACCAGCCCGTGCACGCGTCCGGTGCCGTACGCCACGAGGGCAAGCGCACCGCGGGTGACGCGGTGACGGACGCCCTGTCGGTCGACCTCGGCGGCGTCGAACCCGCCATCGAGACGATCGTGCTCGCCGCCTCCTGCGACGGTGGCACCTTCGGGCGGATCCCCGGTCTGCACATCCGCCTCACGGATCCGGCCACCGGCGCGGAGCTGGCCCGCTTCGACAGCACCGACGCGTCCGTCGAGACGGCGTTCGTACTCGGCGAGCTCTACCGGCGGCAGGGCGCGTGGAAGTTCCGCGCGGTGGGGCAGGGCTACGGCAGCGGACTCGGCGGACTCGCCACGGACTTCGGGATCTCCGTCGACGAGCCGCCCGCCGCCGCGCCCGTACCCCCTGCTCCTGCCCCCGCTCCCGTTCCCGTGGTGCAGCCGCCGCAGCCGTACCAGGTCCCGCCGTCGCCGTACCAGTCGCAGCCGCAGCAGCCGCCCTTCCAGACCCAGCCGCAGCCGCAGTCGTACCAGGCTCCGCCCCCGCCGATGCAGCCGCCGTCCGCGCCGCAGCCCGTCCGGCTCACGAAGGTGACGCTCACCAAGGAGGCGCCGTCGGTCTCCCTCACCAAACAGGGCGGCACCTCCGGCGCGATGCGCGTCAATCTGAGCTGGCAGGTGCACAAGCAGTTCAAGGGCTGGGGGCTCAAGAGCGGGATGGCCTCGGCCTTCCACTCCGACCTCGATCTCGACCTGTGCGCCCTGTTCGAACTCACCGACGGCAGCAAGGGCGTGGTCCAAGCGCTCGGCAACTCCTTCGGGTCCCTCCACCAGCCGCCGTATCTGCATCTCGACGGAGACGACAGAACCGGCGGCTCGGAGTCCGGCGAGAACCTCACCATCAACCTCGACCACAAGGCGGCCTTCCGCCGGATCCTGATCTTCGTGACGATCTACGAAGGTGCCCGGAGCTTCGCCGGTCTGCACGCGACCGTCACCCTGCAGCCACTGAACGGTGCCCCGATCGACTTCTCGCTCGACGAGTGCACCGTGCCGTCGACCGTCTGCGCCCTGGCGCTGATCACCAACCAGGGCGGTGACCTGATGGTCCAGCGCGAGGCGCGCTACCTGGTGCCGCAGCGCGGGGTGAGCCCGCAGCGCACCGTCGACTACGCCTACGGATGGGGCATGAACTGGACACCGGGCCGTAAGTGACCCGGAGCGCGCCAAACCTGCCCTCACGGCTCTGACGCTGTGCCAGAGTGACTCCCGGAGCGGGGGATTCCGGTGGATTCCACGGGATTCCGCGAGGTCGTCGAGGGTCGCTGAGGGTCGCGAGGGGTGAGGCCGTGCGGGTCGCCATGCTGTCCGGGCCCGACGGGCCGCAGCGGCCGGACGTCTGGCGCACGGCCGCGGGCACGGTGGCCGATGTCGTCGAACTGGTCACCGTCGGGTCGTTGAGCACACCGCCGCTGCCGGGGCTCCCCTTCGCCGGGCGCGACGAGCGGCGGCCGCACCGCTACGAGATCGAGTCCGCGGACCGGGACCGGAGCCACGTGCCCGGCGGTGCGCTCGGGCACCGCATCACCGCAGGCCGCATCGAGGCGGTCCTGCAGGTCGAGAGCGCGGAGTGCGGTGCGGTCGACGTCCTGCACGCCCATGCCCCCGGCGCGGCCGGCCACCTGCCGTGGCTGTCCCGGGTCACGGGCATCCCGTACGTCGTCTCCGAGCACGACCGCCGCTGGCTCGGGCACCCGACGCGGCCGCTCCCGGGCCTTCTCGACCGGCGGCGCGCGGCGCGCCTGTACCGGGAGGCGGCCGCGGTCCTGCCGGTCAGCGACATGCTGCTCGCCCGGCTCGGTGAACTCGGGCTCCCCGGCCGCCACCGGCTGGTGCCGCACCCCGTGGACACCGAGGCGCTGCCGGCCGTACCCGCCCGGGCGCGGATCAGCCAGGACCCGGTGCGCATCGTGGCCGCCGGCCCGGTCGTGGAGAACGAGGGATGGGACGTCCTGGTCGATGCGTTCGCCGAGGCCTTCGGCAAGGATCCGCGGCTGCGGCTGCGGATCATCGGCGACGGACCGGGGATCGACGCCCTGCAGGAACGCATCGAGCGCACGGAGACCAACGGCGCCGCCGTCCTTGTCGGCGATCTCGGCCGCGAGGGGACCCTGCACGCCCTCGCGCACGCGGACCTCTACGCCGACGCGCGCCACGTCAGCGGCTTCGGCACCGGCGCGCTGGACGCGCTGTGCTGCGGGACCCCGGTAGTCGGCACCCGCACCGGAGCACTGCCCGAACTCGTCGGCCACGACGGCGGCATCCTCGTACCGCCCTCCGATCCGCGGGCCCTCGCCCGCGCGCTCGTCGAAGCCGCCGCGGAACTGCGCCTGCGGCAGCCCGCCGCACTCGCGGAGCGGACCCGGCGGCTCTTCGGCCCGGCCGCCGTCGGCGCCCGGCTGGCTGCGGTCTACGCCGAGGCGTCGGGGCGCGCGTAGGTCCGGCCCTTCCACGCGGCGCCCCGGCCGCGGTAGTGCTGGACCGCGGAATCGACCGTCATCAGCAGATACAGCGCCGCCGTGAACGGGAGCAGCGGCGCGAGCCACAGCGGCTGCCGGTAGTAGCGCAGCATCGGCAGATAGGTGCCCGCCATCACCGCCCATGCGGCCGCGCCCAGAGCGCACAGCGGCCGGGCGCCCGCCGCCGCGCCGCCCAATGCCGCCAGCGGCGGCACCAGGTAGACGAGGACGAGCCCGGCCACCGTCGCCGCCAGCACCGCCGGATTGTGCCGCAGCTGCGCGTAGGCGCTGCGCGACACCATCCGCCACAGCTCACCCAGGTCCGGATAGGGGCGCACGCTGTCCACCCGGTCCGCCAGGCCGAGCCAGATCCGGCCGCCGCTGTTCTTGACCGCGCGGGCCAGCGCGACATCGTCGATCACCGCGTGCCGGATCGACTCCGGCACCCCCGCCGCCTCGACCGCCGTGCGGCGGATGAGAACGCAGCCGCCGGCCGCGGCCGCGGTCCTGCCGCCCGGCCGGTTGATCCAGCGGAACGGATACAGCTGGGCGAAGAAGTAGACGAACGCCGGGACGATCAGCCGTTCCCACGCCGTCTCCACGCGCAGCCTGGCCATCAGCGACACCATGTCGAGTTCCGCCGCCCGCGCCGCCGCCACCAGTGCGCGCAGCGAGTCCGGTTCATGCGCGATGTCCGCGTCCGTGAGCAGCAGATACTCCGCGCGGATCCGCTCGCCGGCCAGCGCGATGCCGTGCCGCACGCCCCACAGTTTCCCGGTCCAGCCCGCCGGAAGCTCGCCGGGCGAGGCCACCGTCAGGGGCAGCCCGCCGTGCCGCGCGCCGAGCGACCTGGCCGTGTCGCCCGTCCCGTCCGAGCTGCCGTCGTCGATCAGGAAGACCTCGGCCCGGCCCGGATAGTCCTGCGCCAGCAGCGACGGCAGGCTCCGCGGCAGCACCGCTGCCTCATCCCGCGCGGGCACCACGACGGCCACCGTCGGCCACATCGCCGGCTCCGCGGGCATGTCGCCCACCGGCAGCCGGACGTCCGTCCGCCAGAAGAACCCCTGTGCCAGCAGCAGCCACACCCACGCCAGCAGCGACACCCCAGCGACCCACGTCAGCACCGTCACCCGCCGCAGTCTGCCGCAACGACGGCGCGGCGTTGCCAGGCACGGCCGGGTGTCGTCCGGGCACGGGCCGGTCCGGACGACACCCGCATCGCCGGCGACCGGCCCATGACCGACCCGTGTCCCGTTCGCCAGGCCCTGCGCCGCCGGGCACGGGCCCGTACGGACGACGCCCGGACCGCCCGCGATCGGCCCCCGCCGTACCCGCGTCTCGCCTCCGGTCCGTGTCCCGTGGCTGTCCCCGTCCGCTTTGCCGCGGCGGAACCCGTGTGCCCGCGCGGGCGGCGGCCGGTCGTCGCATAAGGTGACCGGGTGAAGATCGCGCTCGTGGACTCCGGAATCGGCCTCCTGGCGGCGGCCGCCGCACTGCGCCGGCTGCGGCCCGACGCCGATCTCGTGCTGTCCTCGGATCCCGACGGGATGCCCTGGGGTCCGCGTACGCCCGAGGAGGTCACGGCGCGCGCGTTGGCGTGCGCGCGAGCGGCGGCGGCGACACGCCCCGACGCGCTGATCGTGGCGTGCAATACGGCGTCCGTGCACGCGCTGGCCGCGCTGCGGACGGAGCTGGAGCCCGCCGTGCCGGTGATCGGCACGGTGCCCGCCATCAAACCCGCTTCCGCGGCCGGCGGGGCGGTGGCCATCTGGGCCACGCCCGCGACGACCGGCAGTGCCTATCAGCGCGGGCTCATCGGGGAATTCGGCAACGGCGCGGTAGTGACGGAGGTGCCGTGCCCCGGCCTGGCGGACGCCGTGCAGCACGCCGACGACGCGGCGATCAACGCGGCCATCGCCGCCGCGGCGGCCCGTACACCGCGTGATGTGCGCGCCGTGGTGCTGGGCTGTACCCACTACGAGCTGGTGACGGACCGTATCCGCGCCGCCGTCCAGCAGGCCGGGGCACCGGCAGTCACCCTGCACGGCTCCGCCGAGGCGGTCGCCGCCCAGGCGCTGCGCCGGATCGGCTCGCGTCCCGAACCCGCCGCCGGGCCGTCCGGGGAACTCACCGTGATCCTCAGCGGCCGGCTGTCCGCACTCCCCGCGACCGCTCTGGCCTACGCCGAAGGCGCGGCGCTCGGGGCGGCGGCTTCCGCCTGAGCCCGTGCGGTGCCGACCCGCCGGTAGCTGAGTAGGCTGCGCAGCATGACGGATGCTCCTCAGGGAGACGTAGCCGCGCCCCAGGTCTGGACGGGGCGGGCCAGCAATCGCATGCAGTGGCTGCCCGCCGCCGCCGGAGCCGCCTGCATGGCGCTGGGTATCGAGCTGGCCGTGGACGGCCCGTACGCCTCAGGCCTCGCGCCCCTGGTCATGTCGGTGGTGGGCTGCGTGGCGGTCGGGCTGCTCGTGCTGTTCGGCACGGTCGCGTTCACCCACGTGCGGGTCACGGTGGACCGTGAAGGGCTCGATGTGCGCTGTGGCCACATCGGTGTGCCCCGCCGCCACATCCCCATGGATCAGGTCAGCTCCGCGGCTCTCGAGCCGCTCGTCAGCCCGCGCACCTGGGGCGGCTGGGGCTACCGCTGGCGGCCCGAGATGGGCACCGCCGTCGTCGTACGCCGCGGTCCCGGTGTGGTGCTCGTCCTGGGCACCGGCCATGTGTTCACCGTGACGGTGGACGACGCCGAGGGCGCCGTACAGGCGATCCGGCAGTGGGTGGGCCTGCGCTCGCGGTCGGCCGGCGGGTGACCGTATTGGATCGCCGGGCCCGGCAGCCGGTTCGTCCTCCATCGCCGGACGGGGGAAATCAGCCCGTCCAGGGGGCACCTCCCAGCGGTAGGCGGGGGGGCTTGAGGACGCGCGGTCGAAGGACGCGTAACCCGGTGGACCTTGCCGGTCACGGCACTACTCGGGCAGCGGGCGGGCGGCGGCGAGGCCGGCGAGGATGCCGGCGGCGGCGGTGACCACGGCGTAGCTGAGCACATGGTCGACGGCGGCGAGCATGGCGAGGCCGGTCAGCGCGGCCCCCGCGCTGAGGACGACGGGGGTGGCGCGCGGCGAGCGCCACAGCGTGCACAGCACCCACGCGAACGCCGCGGCGAGGAGGGCGACGCCGGGCAGCCCCTGCTCCGCGGCCACCTGGAAGGCGGCGGACTGCGGCGTCGGCGGCCCTTCGACGGAGGTCAGCGCGCTGGACCTCGCCACGCGGAACCGGTCGGGGCCGACCCCCCGCACCGGATGGTCCCGGGCCATCCCTACGGCGTCGTGCCACAACGCGACCCGGGGCGCGGTCAGCTGCCCGGTGAGCGAGGCGGACAGCCCGGGCGGCAACGCGTCGGCCGCCACCGCGTACGTCCCGCCGACCGCGATGGCGGCCGCCAGTGCGAACCCCACCAGAGCCAGCAGCCGCCGCCGCATGCGCGCGGCGGCCAGCGAGCACAGCATCACGCCGACGGACGCGGCGAATCCGGCCGTCGATCCGATGGCCAGCGCCAGCCCGCCGGCCCCGGCCCCGAGCAGGCGCAGTGCCAGGCGCAGCGGCGGAGCGGTCGCGCTCCAGGCAGCGCAGCAGGCGGCTCCGGTGGCCAGCACCAGCAGCGCGGCGTCGGCGTTCGGGTAACCCAGCGGCGGGGTCGTGCCGTCACCGGACAGCCGCCCGGGCATCACCAGAGTGGCGCCGACGATCGCGAGTGCCACGCCCGCCGGGGCCGCGACGGGCAGCAGGGCCCCCGCGATCCGTCCCGTCGCGTATCCGGCGGTCACCGCGAGCAGCGCCAGCAGCAGACCCTCCGGGCGGGCGGGGCGGCCCGCCGCCGCTATCAGCGACCAGGTGGCGCAGCCGACGAGCACGGCGATGCCGAGAGCATCGGTCCTGCTGCCGCGCGCATGTTCCTCCGCGCCGTCCCGTCCGTCCGCCTGCATGGCTCCTGACGCCCCGCCGGTCGCCGTTTCCATCCCCCGGTACCCCCTGACGCCACCCGGACGCGACGGGGTACCGTCGCCGTCCCGTCCCCGCGGGCGCTGTCTCGGGCCACCGTAACGGCTGAGACGGTGTGTTGTGGATATGTCATGCAGGAACGATGCACCACTTGGGAGCCGTGGTGCTGATGTTGCGTTCAACGGGCTCTCGTAGGCTCGGGGGATGCCGATTCCCGAGTTCATCCGCGATATCCGCGCCAAGGCGGGCAACACTCTGCTGTTCATGCCCGGCGTTGTCATGGTGGTCTTCGACGACAGCGGCAGAGTGCTGCTGAACCGCCGGTCGGACACCGGCAACTGGGCGCTGATCGCCGGAATCCCCGAGCCGGGGGAGCAGCCGGCCGAGGCTGCCGTGCGGGAGATCTCCGAGGAGACCGCGGTGATCGCCGTCGTGGAGCGGATCCTCAGCGTCTTCACCAACCGGGAGATCGAGTACGCCAACGGGCACCGCGCCCAGTACATGGACGTCGTGATGCTGTGCCGCGCCGTCGGCGGCACGGCGAAGGTCAATGACGACGAATCCCTCGACGTCGGCTGGTTCGCCCTCGACGCGCTGCCCGAGCTGGCGCCGCTGCACCATGAGCGCATCGCGCTCGCCCTCAAGGACGAACCGGCCTGGTTCGTGCCGGCCCCGGCCCCTGAACTCCGCGGTTCCTGAACTCGTAACCCCGGGGTTCCTGAGGTCCCCGCTTCGCGCTCATGGCGCCGCACCACACCCGGCAGCGCCGAAGTGTGGGCGCGGCCGCCATCGGTCAGGGGCCGATCGCTGCTTAGCCTGCGAGCATGACGCTGACCTCGCCTTCCGCCGCTGACCTCGGCGGTCGCACCGCACTCGTCACCGGGGCCGCCGGGGGCATCGGCCGGGCCTGCGCGCTGCGGCTGGCCGCCGCCGGAGCCAAGGTGCGGGCGGTGGACCGGGACGCCGAAGGGCTCGCCGCCCTGTACGACGAGGCCGCGGGGGCGGGACGGCCGGGCACCGTGGAGACCCTGGTGCTGGACCTGACCGACCTCGACGCCGCCGAGCAGGCCGCGGCGGGCACCGACATCCTCGTCAACAACGCCGGACTGCAGCTCGTCCGCCCCATCGAGGACTTCCCGCCCGAGGTCTTCTCCACCGTCCTGCGCGTGATGCTGGAGGCCCCCTTCCGGCTGATCCGCGGGGCGCTGCCGCACATGTACGGGCAGGGCTGGGGCCGCATCGTCAACGTCTCCTCCGTGCACGGGCTGCGGGCCTCCCCATACAAGTCCGCGTACGTCTCCGCCAAGCACGGGCTCGAAGGGCTGTCCAAGACCGCCGCCCTGGAAGGCGCGCGGCACGGCGTCACCTCCAACTGCCTCTGCCCCGGCTACGTCCGCACCCCGCTCGTCGAACGGCAGATTGCCGACCAGGCCGCCGCGCACGGCATCGGCCCCGAGCGCGTCGTGACCGAGATCCTGCTGGCGGACTCGGCCGTCAAGCGTCTGGTGGAGCCGGAGGAGATCGCGGAACTGGCCGTCTATCTCTGCACGGAGCAGGCTTCCTTCATCACCGGAGCCTCGCTCACCATGGACGGCGGATGGACCGCCCACTGAGCGCCGCTGGCGCCGGGACCGGGCATGCCGGTAAGCCTGTCCCCATGAACGGCGATCACGAGGCCCGGGACGAACCATCCGAGGCTCCCTACCTGCGGCTCCTGGCACGCGGCGCGCCCGCCGAGGAGTACGAGCGCCCGGCGCTGCGCGCCCGTGCCGACGGCGCGCCGGCCACCCGGCTCGCGGAACTCGAAAACGCCAAGCAGCTCGCGCTGCGGGTCCGGGACGAGCTGGAGGGGCGGCGGCGCCGCGAGGCGGAGCTGTCGGCGCTCTTCGCGACCGCCAACGACCTGGCGGGGCTGCGCGACCTGGACGCCGTACTGCAGGCCATCGTGCAGCGCGCCCGCTCCCTGCTGGGCACCGATGTCGCCTACCTCACCCTCAACGACCCCCGGGCCGGTGACACCTACATGCGCGTCACCGAGGGGTCGGTCTCCGCCCGCTTCCAGAGCCTGCGGCTCGCGATGGGCGCGGGGCTCGGCGGACTCGTCGCCCAGACCGCCATGCCGTACGTCACCGAGAGCTATTTCGACGACGAGCGCTTCCGGCACACCCACACCATCGACTCCGGGGTGCGCGACGAGGGGCTGGTCGCGATCCTCGGCGTGCCGCTCGCGCTGGGCAGCGGCGTCATCGGCGTGCTGTTCGCCGCCGACCGGCGGATCAGGGTCTTCGAACGCGAACAGATCGCGCTGCTCGCCTCCCTCGCCTCCCTCGCGGCCGTCGCCATCGACACCGCCAACCTGCTGGAGGAGACCCGCTCCGCGCTCGACGAACTCGGCGCCGCCAACGACACCATCCGCAGCCACAGCGCGGTCCTGGAACGGGCCTCCGACGTCCACGACCGGCTCACCGAGCTGGTGCTGCGCGGCGGCGGGGTCGACGATGTCGCCGCCGTCGTCGCCGAAGTGCTCTCCGGAACGGTCCAGGTCACCGGAACCGGCGCCGGTACGGGCAGCGAGCCGGTGCCCGCCACGCTCGCGGCCGCCGTCGCCCGCTCCCGGGCCGACGGCCACGCGGTGCGTGACGGCGACAGCTGGACCGCGGCCGTCACCGCCAGCGGCGAACTCCTCGGCGCGCTCGTCCTGCACGGCCACCCCGGCCTCGACCCCGTCGACCAGCGCACCCTGGAACGCGCCGCGATGGTCACCGCGCTGCTGCTCCTCGCCAGGCGCACCGCCGGCGAGGCCGAGCAGCGCTTCCGCGGCGAGCTGCTGGACGACCTGCTGGACGCCCCCCACCGCGACCCCCGGCTGCTGCGCGAACGGGCCGGCCGGCTCCGTGCCGACCTGGACGTACCGCATGTGGTCCTCGCCGCCCGGCTGGCGGCGGGCGCCACCGCCGACCGCCAGCGGCTGTGGTCCGCCGCCTCGCACCTCGCCGCCACCCGGCACGGCCTCGCGGCCGCCCGCGACGGCGGCACCGTACTGCTGCTGCCCCTGGCCGATGGCGCCGACGCGTCCGCGACCGCCCGCCGGCTCGCCAAGCAGCTCGGCGCGGCCGTCCACGCCGAGGTCACCGTCGGCGCGTCCACCCGCGTCGAGGCCCCTGCCGCACAGCCCGAGGCGGTCGCCGCCGGCTACGCCGAGGCGCAGCGCTGCGTGGACGCGCTGCGGGTGCTCGGGCGTGGCGGTGAGGGAGCCGCCGCCGAGGACTTCGGCTTCCTCGGCCTGCTCCTGGCCGACTCCCGCGATGTCATGGGTTTCGTGCGGCGGACCATCGGCCCCGTCACCGACTACGACACCCGCCGCGGCACCGACCTGGTCCGCACGCTCGACGCCTACTTCGCCAGCGGCATGAGCCCGGCCCGCACCAAGGACGCGCTGCACGTCCACGTCAACACCGTCGCCCAGCGCCTGGAGCGCATCGCCCACCTCCTGGGCCCCGACTGGCAGAGTCCGGAACGCTCTCTCGAACTCCAACTCGCCCTGCGGCTGCACCGGTTGGGTGGCCTGGACTGAACCCGATGCGGGGGCCCCGCCACGGTGGCGGGACCCCCGGCTACGGATTCCGGCGCGCGGTCAGTGCGGGGTCAGTGCGGGGCAGTGGCGGCAGCCGCGGCGGGTGCCGGGTCGGCGGCCCGCCCCGGCAGCGGTCCCTCCGCGGTGAGATCGCGTCCCCGGGTCTCCTTGGCGACCGCCACGGCGACCAGCGTGACGACCGCGGCGAGGACCACGTACAGGGAGATCGGCGTGGAACTCCCGTAGTCCTTGAGCAGCGCGGTCGCGATGAGCGGCGCGGGGGCGCCGGCCGCCACCGAGGCGAACTGCGCGCCGATCGAGGCCCCGGAGTACCGCATCCGGGTTGAGAACATCTCCGAGAAGAAGGCTGCCTGCGGTGCGTACATCGCCCCGTGGAAGATCAGTCCGACGGTGATCGCCAGCACCAGCGAACCGAAGTCCTTGCGGTCGATCAGCGCGAAGAACGGGAACGCCCACAACCCGACCCCCGCCGCGCCGAGCAGATACACGGGCTTGCGGCCGACCCGGTCCGACAGCGCGCCCCAGGCCGGGATGACCGCGAAGTGCACGGCGGAGCCGATGAGTACGGCGTTGAGCGCGGTCTGCTTGCCCAGCGCCGCGTGGGTGGTCGCGTAGACCAGCACGAACGCCGTGATCACGTAGTAGCTGATGTTCTCGGCCATCCTGGCGCCCATCGCGACCAGTACATCGCGCCAGTGGTCCCGGAACACCGCCACCAGCGGCATCCGCTCCACCACGTCCTTCGACGCGCGCGCCTCGGCCTTCGCCAGCGCGGCCTTGAACACCGGCGACTCGTCGACCGACAGCCGGACCCACAGCCCCACCATCACCAGCACGCCCGACAGCAGGAACGGTATCCGCCACCCCCACGCCAGGAACGCGGAATCCGACATGAGCGCGGTCAGCGCCGACAGCACCCCCGTCGCCAGCAACTGCCCGGCCGGCGCCCCCGTCTGCGGCCACGACGCCCAGAACCCGCGCCGCTTGGCGTCCCCGTGCTCCGACACCAGCAGCACCGCTCCGCCCCACTCGCCCCCGAGCGCGAATCCCTGCACCAGCCGCAGCGCGGTGAGCAGCACCGGCGCGGCCGAGCCGACTGTGGAATGCGTCGGCAGCAACCCGATGCAGAACGTGGCACCCCCCATCATCAGCAGACTGATGACCAGCAGCTTCTTCCGCCCGAGCCGGTCACCGAAGTGCCCGAACACCAACGCCCCGACCGGCCGCGCGGCAAAGCCGATCGCGTAGGTCAGGAACGACAACAACGTGCCGACCAGCGGATCCGAGCCGGGGAAGAACAGCTTGTTGAACACCAGGGCGGCGGCGGACCCGTAGAGGAAGAAGTCGTACCACTCGATGGTGGTGCCGATCAGGCTCGCGGCGACGATGCGCCGCAGGGACGAAGGTGTGGGCAGAGCGGATGCCGAGGCAGCCATGGTCACCACTTCCGGGCAGGGACGGGGACGATTCGATGTCGCCACACCGTAGGAAGCCGCAGGTCAGGCGCACATGTGGTGGGACACCACACTTTCGGGGCCGGGTGTCCGCGCGGCAGCCATGCGCGGCATCGGATGCCAGGCCGGCGCCTTCCGGTGGCGTCAGACGCCCTGCTGCGGAGACGAGGCTTTTGGCACAATTTGACGGCGCGGTGCTGACTCCCGTGCTGGTTCGGTGCTGACTAAAATCCCCTGTCAGCACCCCTGATCACCTCTCCCGTGCTGGTTTGGTGCTGACTACGGAGCGTTGAAACCGGCGGGCCGGTCAGAGTGGACGCTGCAGCGGGGCACAGTCGACTCTTCGCTGCGCCCCCGGTTTTGGTCCGGATCTCGGTCCGCTGACGGTTTGTGTTCCGCGGGCTGCGGGGCCCTTCCGGCGCTCGGCATGCCCAGCCGCATCGATGGGAAGTCGACGTTGTTCTCTGCGTGCCTTGCGAGTGCAGGTCTTGGGCGGGTGCTGGCTCGCCGCCGCATCGCCTCATCAGGGTGCTATGGGGCATCTCGACATCTTTCCGCTCACCCACCACGTGGAGTGCGTCGCGATCCTGGAGCCCATCGCGAAGGCCGTCTGACCTGCGGGTTTGGATGGTGTGCGTTATGTGGTGTGTGCGTTACGGGCGATATCTTGACGCTGAAATGACGCTCTACGAGCCATCGTGACGCTCATTTGACGCTCGTTCTGATGGGTCATTAGATGCGTTGCCTCGCTGGTCAGGCGCCTCCTGGCTGAGCGGAAATGGCAGGATGCCGGGAATTTCGTGGGTGCAGAGCGGCCCCACTCGGTCACCCGCGCAGAGTAGCGGTAGGTTCTTCGTCTGCTGGCGATGCACGGCTTCCACCGCTTCTGAGCTGCAGAGACAGAGGGAAATGCTAGGCAAAAACCCGTGTGGGGCCGTCCTTGATCCGGATCTTGCCCTTCGGCGCTGACAGGGGTACCGGTCTCACATGGCACAGGTTGTAGGGGCCGTCCAGAGGCGTCCACTGGGTACAAGGAAGTGGCGTAGTGCCAGGTCGGGGTCTTGTGGTCCAGGGGCGTCGGTGTTGTTGGTGAGACGTCTGTGAGAGGTGAGGGCCCCGCCGGTTGCATCTGGCGGGGCTCCGCCGTCAGGCGTGGGGGGCTGCAGTGGGGGTGGTGCTGGCGGGTTCTGTGTCTGGCGGCAGGTTGTGCTCCGGGGTGATTGACGCGGTTTGGTGATGCCCCGGCTCGCCCATCCCGCTTCTGCTGTGGGGCGGGCGGTGACGACACTGCGTGGTATCCGGCGGGGGTACCTTCTGCGGAGATCGGGAAGGGCGGATCGTCCCAAACGGGGCGTTCAGTGACCGCCGAATTCAAAAAGGCGCAGGGGTCCATAATGTCCGATTCGATGGAAGTGCTCGAAATCCGAGTTCCTGAGGCTGACTTCGCAGGTCACCAGCCTGCTCCCCGCTCGCGCGGGATGGACCCGTCATAGAGACGACGGGCCTGGGCCGGCCACCCTGCTCCCCGCTCGCGCGGGGATGGACCCAACCACGTGACGTCTGGGTTCGTGCCGCTCCACTGCTCCACTGCTCCCCGCACCCGCGGGGATGGACCCTGGATCCTGGACGATCTCCTGGACGAGGCGAACTGCTCCCCGCACCCGCGGGGATGGACCCGTGGCCTGCCCCGACATGCTGTGGGACGCGCCCTGCTCCCCGCATCCGCGGGGATGGACCCGTCATCCAGGGCGGCGCGATGGTCATGCTCCGCTGCTCCCCGCACCCGCGGGGATGGACCCACGGACTGTTGACCTGTTCTAGGTCAGGCGTACTGCTCCCCGCACCTGCGGGGATGGACCCCCGCCGATGGACCTGGCCGAGCAGGTCGCCGACTGCTCCCCGCATCCGCGGGATGGACCCTGCTTCGCAGGCGCATACGTAGTGGGCGTCGGCTGCTCCTCGCACCCCCGGGGATGGACCCCCTGGCGACAAACCAAGAAGCCCGCGCCACGCATGCTCCCCGCCCGCGCGGGGATGGATCCCAGCCCAAGCCCGTGGGGAGCCGGTCCTCGCCCTGCTCCCCGCCCGCGCGGGGATGGACCCGCAGCTTCGGGAGACCCGACGCGAAATCGTCCGGTGCATCAAGCGCCACGCTGCCCGGGAGGTGTTCCATCTGGTCAGGGCCATACAGTCGTGACCCCCGCCATAGGGGCTGTGTGAGAGCGAGTGAGAGGTGAGGAGCCCCCGCCGGATGATGTCGATGGGGGTTCTGCGTGTGGTGTGGCTTCGGGTTTCCGTCGCGCTGGTCCGTTTCGACGAGGCGGGAATGCTCGACTGCTCACGGCCCCTGGGTCTGCTCGCCACCCTCATAGGCAAGGATCCGCACCACACCCGCATACCCGCGTCATAGGGGCATCTTGTGAGACCGGGGGTCCCGCCGAAACACTCCGGCGGGGCGGCGGATTGGCCATGACTGCTTTGGCAGTGACTTGTGTGTGGGCATCTTGCGCCGATGGTCGACGCAAGGGCAGGAGTTCGACGAGTTCACGGGCAGCTCCGCCGCCTGCTCCCCACGTCCAGGGCTGTTCGACCGCGTTCGATGGGAGCCAGCAAGATGTCTGCTCATCCCTTGGTTCCGGAGCCGGAGGCGAGGACGGCGGCGCATGCTGAGGCGCATGCCAGGACGGCGAGTAGGCGCGGGTAGCCGCCCAGTGGTGCGGCGAGTGCCGCTCCGGCGAAAGGGGCGAGGGCGCCGGCGACCGTGACGGGGGCCGCGAGGGTGGCGGAGAGGCGTCCGTGGGCGGCGGTGCCCCAGCGGTCTGTTGCTGCGGTGGCCTGGAGGAGGGTGAGGTTGCCGCGGACCATGCCGGCGACGATGGCCAGGGCGATGAGGAGGGGGAGGGGGCCGGAGACGGCTGCAAGGAGGGCGGTGGTGGCGCCGCCCGTCGCGATGAGGACGACGGTGCGAGTGGTGGCCCCGGAGCGGCGGGCGAGTTGGCGTACAGGGTGCGGCCGAGTGTCTGGCCGAGGCACGCCGGGAAACAGGGTGGCGGCGCCGAGGGGTCGCGCTGCCGCCCTTACCTGCCGGATCTCGTTGGGGCCGGGAGCGGTCCTAGACCCGTTCGGCCGTCCGCTGCGGCGTCAGTTCGGCGCCTGGCGGGCGCAGGAACAGGCAGAGGGTGTGGGCGGGCTCGGCCGTCCCTCGGATCCAGCGGGTATCGACGACGGTGCAGGCGGGCCCGTCCCCCAGCCAGTCCGCGGCGGCTTGGAACAGGGCTGTGGGGTCCTGGCCCGCGAGGATCAGCGTCCCGTCGTCCTCCACGGTGACCCATAGGTCGACGTGCGAGTTCACGAACGCCCCCGCGCGCTCGCGCAGCTCTTCGACCAGCGTCGCAGTACCGGAATCAGTCGTCATCGTTCTACCTTCCGCGCACATGTATCAGTGACTGTTCGTGTGCCCCGCTTACCTTCCGTCACTCCCTGGAGTTCCTCGGGATCGCGTGAACGCCTAAGTCGGCCCAGGCGCCGAGAGCCGTCCCATCCCCGGGCATCGGGATGGGACGGCTCTCGGAAGGTCGGCCGAAGGTGTTACGCAGCGAGGGTCACGCGGGGCGCCGGGCGCTCGCCCGGGGCGGAGCGGCGGGCCTGGGCGAAGCGGCTGCGCCGGCCGCGGGTGGCGGAGGCGCTGCGCTTGGCGCGTTCCACGACCGGTGCGGCGATGACGCACGGGACGCCGCTGGGGGCCTGGGCGCCGGTGATCCGGGTCAGTTCGGCCTCGTCGGGGCGGACCTGCGCGGTCTGCGGGGTGATGCCGGCGTCCCGCATCAAGCGGATCATGTCGCGGCGCTGGTTGGGCAGCACCAGGGTGACGACACTGCCGGACTCACCGGCGCGCGCGGTGCGGCCGCCGCGGTGCAGGTAGTCCTTGTGGTCGCTCGGCGGGTCGATGTTGACGACCAGATCGAGGTTGTCGACGTGGATGCCGCGAGCGGCGACATTCGTGGCGACCAGCACGGTGACGTGTCCGGTCTTGAACTGCTCCAGGGTGCGGGTCCGCTGCGGCTGGGACTTGCCGCCGTGCAGTGCCGCGGCGCGCACTCCGCTGTTCAGCAGGTGGTCGGTGAGCTTGTCCACGGCGTGCTTGGTGTCGAGGAACATGATGACCCGGCCGTCACGGGCGGCGATCTGCGTCGTCACCGCGTTCTTGTCCCCGCCGTGCACGTGCAGCACGTGGTGCTCCATCGTGGTGACCGCGCCGGCCGACGGGTCGACGGAGTGCACGACCGGGTCGTGCAGGTAGCGGCGCACCAGAAGGTCGACGTTGCGGTCCAAGGTGGCGGAGAACAGCATGCGCTGCCCGTCCGGGCGCACCTGGTCCAGCAGGGCGGTGACCTGCGGCATGAAGCCCATGTCGGCCATCTGGTCGGCCTCGTCGAGGACCGTGATGCCGACCTGGTCTAGGCGGCAGGAGCCCCGGTCGATGAGGTCCTTGAGCCGGCCCGGCGTGGCGACGACGACTTCGGCGCCACCGCGCAGCAGGTGGATCTGCCGTCCGATGGACATGCCACCGACCACGGTGGCCATCCGCAGCCGCAGCGAGCGGGCGTACGGGGTCAACGCGTCGGTGACCTGCTGGGCGAGCTCACGGGTCGGGACCAGGACCAGAGCCAGCGGCTGCAGCGGTTCGGCGCGCTGACCGGCGGTCCTGGCAAGCAGCGCCAGACCGAAGGCGAGCGTCTTGCCGGAACCGGTACGGCCGCGGCCCAGCACGTTGCGTCCCGCCAGGGCGTTGGGCAGCGTCGCGCCCTGGATGGGGAACGGCACCGCCATGCCCTCGTGCGCCAGCGTCGCCAGCAGCGCGGCCGGCATGTCCAGCGCGGCGAAGCTCTCCACCGCGGGCAACGCCGGGGTGAGAGTGACCGGCAGGGCGAACTCGCCCTGAACGGACGGGCGTCGGCTGGAACCGCCGGACCGGCCCGATCCCGCGTCGCGACCGGAGCGACCGGAGCCACCGGAGCCCGCGTAACCGCCGGAACGACTCGGCGCACCAGAGCGACTCGGGGCCGAACGGCTGTAACCGCCAGCGCCGGAGGCACCACTGCGACTGGTCGAACTGGAACTGGAATATGAACGGTTGGAACGAACGGGGTTCAAGGAGAACCTTCCTGAACACGGGACGCTCAGGAGGCCACAGCAGCGAACACGCCGCGCGAAGGCATCGCAAGAACGAACCGAAAGAATGAGAAAGAACGAGGCGGGACCGAAGCGGCGCGGAAAACCGCGCGAACACACTTCGCCACGAGCGGCACTGCCAAAGATGCAGGCCGGGAGCGGGACCCGTACAGGGCGGGGCCGGGGCAGTGAGCAGAGCGCGGTCGTGGACCGCGGAGCCGCCTGCAGTGCGGCATGGGTACTGATGTCCGCAGCCGCCCCGCCCCGCGATGAGCGGAGCGAGGGGCCTGCGGGCGACGGTCAGGGCCCGCAACCTTGCGGAGCGGGCCCTGACCGTATGACGCGCGTCAGCGTCAGGCGGGAACGATGTTCTCCGCCTGCGGGCCCTTCTGGCCCTGCGTGACGTCGAAGGAGACCTTCTGGCCTTCCTGCAGCTCGCGGAAGCCCTGGGCGGCGATGTTCGAGTAGTGGGCGAAGACGTCAGCGCCGCCGCCGTCCTGCTCGATGAAGCCGAAGCCCTTTTCCGCGTTGAACCACTTCACGATGCCAGTAGCCATGTGTGTCTCCTTAAGACAGGGGGCAGAACCGAAAACCGCACTGTGCGGAGTCCGCGTCGCCGCGATGAGCCCATCCGGAGATGACCGGCCAAACAAAAAATGCACCCGCGGGTCACGCCCGTCGAGTGCACACAAAGTTCATGGGTACCACAACTGCAACTGGCAACAACTTAGCACGAACACCGGCCCTCGTGCCGGATTTCCCATCGGCGGGTTGATCTTCCCGCCGTAGGTCCGGGTGTGGGAGTCTGAGAAATCCGACCGCCCCCTCCCTTTGTTGAGGTCCTATGCGTTGCATCATCGCCGGCTTCCCGTTCGACCTGGTCAAGGCCGAAGTGCAGGACAGGATGCGGGGCGTCAAGCCCGAACCGGTCACCGGAGAGTGCGTGATCATCAGTCGCCGCACCTACCCCGTGAAACAGGTCGGCCAGGTCCTCACCCGACAGGACCGGCGTGACTTCACCGCCGAGCAGATCACTCGGGCCATGACCCGACTCGGCTTCACCTGCCGCCCCACACCCCACGTTGCTGCTGTGACTGCCGCCGCTGTTCTCGGCCCACTCCAGGCCGCGGCAGCGATGCTGGGTACACCCGCCTACGGCTGACCGGCCCACCGCACTCCATGTGACCTCAGCAGCCGTGGCCCCACCCAATTCATGACCGGCCCTGGGCCACGTGGCCATCACCTTCCGTGATGCCGCCGCACCGTGGCCTGCTACCCGACCACCCGACTTCACCGAGCGTCTGCCAAAAGGTAGCTCCGGACCCACGTCAGCTGCCTGCCGACAGCCCGTCCGTCGTCTCCACACCCGTCCGACGATCCGGCAGGGCTGCGGAATCAGCCGGCAGGCCATGCGGGCGGGCGACCCGGCACGCCAGCGCCCGCCTAGCAGGCTCTGGTCGGGGAATCGAGGTGTCCTCCAGCGCGAACCTTGTGCGCCGGTAGGGGAGTTGGGAGTCTGTGGTGCTCCGGGGTGGAGCGGGAACTGCTGTGCGGATGGCGGTGGTCGTGGTGGAGCGGTGGTCGGGGTTACGCCGGGTCAGCCAGGCGGCGGCGGGCGATACCGCGGGGTTGCCAGGGCGTTTGTGTCACGCGTTGCGCGAGGCGCTGGAGGCGGACTGGGCGGTGATGTCCCTGCACAGTGATACGCTCGGCCGCCAGCTGCTCGCGGTGAGCGGCATACCGGCGCTGCGGCTGGAGGAGCTGGAGTTTCTGGTGGGGGAGGGGCCGTGCCACAGCGCCAGTCTCACCGGACACTCCACGATCATCGGAGACCTCCGCCACCAGGTCACCCCCTGGCCCTTCTTCGGAACGATCGCACGCGAGGTACTGCCACGCATCGGCGCGATCCACGCGTTCCCGCTGCGCTGGGCCGATGAGCGCTTCGGGTCGGCCGCCGTGCTCTACGCCCGGCCCCGCGCCACCGCCTGGGCGCAGACCCAACAGGCGGCTGCGGCCGTGGACACCGCGGCCGCGGCGCTCGTGGACAGTTACCGGACGGTGTTTCTCCGGGGGGCGGACCTGCCGTGGGAGCCGGCCGGCCTCCTGGACACCCATTGGGGCGCCACCCACCGGGCCGCGGGAGCCCTGGCACTGCGCCTGGGGATCCCCTTCGACGAAGCCCTCGCCCGCATGCGGGCCCTGGCCTTTCGCACCGGACACTCCCTGCGCGACATCACCACCCACCTGCCCTGACCACCGCACCCCACCGGTCGAGACTGTCACCCGGCATCGGGGGAGTGCAGGTGGTGCTCGCAGGACTGCGGGCGGTGCTGAGCCCGATGCTGCTCCCACTCCATGGCGCGTCGGATCTGTAGATCATCCAGCCCCGTGGCCGCGCATAGGGCTTCGGCAGCCAGTCCGTCGGGCTGCTGAGCCAGGGCACGCAGGATCTGCCCGGCCCCAACTCCTCATGGACGAAGGGCCGCTCGCGATACTCCCGCTGCAGCGCCACGAGGTGCTCGGGAGAGCAGGCGGCGATCAGGCGCCGCCCGTCACGTGCCCGGTGGCGGGGGTGGATCGCGGAGGAGTCCCGGACGACGCCCAGGTGGCACCCGTCGGTCAGCGGCCGGGCGCACGCATCGCAGATGTCCGTCTGCGGGACGGACGGTGACTGGTCGTCTCTCATGCGGTTCTCCTACCCCTTCCATGCCTCCCGTTGCCACCGGTGCCTGCCGAGCGGGAGACAGGATGCCTATCGGTTCGTGCCACAAAAATCTATCCCAGGTGAAGTAGACATTCGCTTCCGGGTGTGGGTAGTGTTCCTCTCGTAGCCAAGAAGGAAGCAGGGTGCGGTAGACACGAACTGCCGTGCAAAGTAGGTGGCACGGTGATGGAATTCGGCGGCCAGTGCAGTGCTGGTGGGTCGCAGGGTTGATTGCCGGGCCGGGTCGCCCCGGGAGGGGCAGCCGCGCAGGACCGCATTACTGCAAGTGCAGGTCTGACACGCAGTACCCGCAGTTCAGCAGGACCGCATCATGCAGTTTCAGCAGTATCGGATGCGGTTGCAGTACCAGCAGTGCAGTACCCATTGGTTCCTCGGTGAAGGCGTCGGCTGCGGGCGCGCGCGCCGGGAGGTTCGGCAGTGGGGTTCTAAGCCAGAGCAGACGCAGGACAGGCGACGGGGCTGGCTGCCGAAAGTGTGGCGCTAGTGCAGGCCACCGAGCAGTACGTATCACCAGCGGTATGCAGCAGTGGAGTGTGAGCAGTTCCTCGGTGAAGGCGTCGGCTGCGGGCGCGCGCATCGGGAGGTTCGGCAGTGGGGTTCTAAGCCAGAGCGGTTGCAGGACGGGCGACGGGGCTGGCTGCCGGAGGGTGGTGCGGTGAAGGCCACCAGCAGTTCGCAGTACGGGTTGGGTAAGTGATTCATCTAGAGGGAGCGGAGGGGTTGAGCGCCATCAGGATCGCCCGGGCCGAACGCTTGAGTCCGGGTACCGCAGGACATCGATAGTGAGGTGGTCTCCGGTCACGCATCCGCGATCCCCGCGCCCCCGACCACGGTCGGTCGTGCGGACACAGTAGGCCGGCGCAGTACCAGGGCCGGCAGGTGGTGTTTTCCGTCCTTCGGGGCCCTGGCGCTGCAAGCGCCAGGGCCCCTCCACGCGTTCCCTTCGTCCGTTTCCCAGTGAGGTGAGATGACAGCAGAGGTCTCCTTCGGCCGTCTCGATGACGAGGACTACCCCGCCTACACCATCGGCCGCGCCGCCGAAATGATCGGCACCAACCCCGGTTTCCTGCGCGCGATCGGTGACGCCCGCCTGATCACCCCCCTGCGCTCCCAGGGCGGCCACCGCCGCTACTCCCGCTTCCAACTGCGCGTCGCCGCCCGGGTCCGTGAACTCGTCGACCAGGGCACCGCCATCGACACCGCCTGCCGCATCGTCGCCCTGCAGGACCAGCTCGAAGAAGCCCTCGCACGCAACGCCCAGCTCCGCACCCACCACCCCGCCGCCTGATCGCAGTAGCCGCGCGGCAGGCAACCTGCTCGCCGCCGCATCACATGCCCGGTGCGCAAGCAGGCCGCCGGTCATCCTCCACCCTCGACCCCTCGCGCCCTGAGGACTCAGTTCTGCCTCCTGCGGGCGGGGCTGCCCCGAGATGTGTGTACCGGGGGCGGTGCGGGCCGGCTGCGGCCGGGACGATCAGCGCAAAGGCACAGGAGGAGTCGCAGAAGTGTTGGCGCGGCCCGGCGGTCTCTGTGCTGCTCGCTCCCTTCCCGTGGCGGGCATCAGTCCACGCCACCAGCAGGAGCGTTGTCCGACACGCACCGGCGGCGCCGCCGGCAGACCCGAAAGGCCCGCTGACCCGCAGTCGCTGAGGCATCCGGACCAGTCGAGTCCTTCAGCCGACTTCGGGTGTTTGCGGATCCTGTTCGTACCGTCGCCGGTCGCGGTTCTTCCAGGCCAGAGCGCGCTGGACTTCCAGGAGGCTCAGGCCCGCGGCCGCCGACAGCGCATCCCTGCTGAGCACCTTGGGTTGAAGCGCCTGCGCGCGGTCGATCTGCCCGGCCCACAGTTCCTCGGGCACGTACGGGCGGGTGCGGTACTCCTGCTGCAGGGCGGCCAGGTGTTCGGGGGAGCAGGCGACGACCAGTCGCCGGCCGTCGCGCGCCGGGCTGCGGGCGTGGATCGCGGAGGAGTCCGGGACGACGCCCATCTGGCATCCGTCGGTGAGCCGTCGGGCGCACAGGTCGCAGATGTCCGTCTCCGGAACGGGCGAGCGGTCGGTTCGCATGCCGTTCTCCTGCCCCGTCTGTGCTCTGGCGCACTCTTTGGTCGTGGTGGACGGGAGCAGTATGCCTCCCTCCTGCCGACACGGAAATCTATCCTGGCTGCAGTAGACATTCCTGCCGGGGTGTGGGTAGTGTTCCTGTCGTAGCCAAGAAGACAGCAGGGCGCGGCAGACACGAACTGGCGCGCAGAGTGTGTGGCACGGTGATGGAATCCGGCGGCCGTTCAGTGCACGTGGCCGCAGGGTTGGTTGCCGGGCCAGGTGACCCACTGAGGGGTCGCCGTGCAGGACCGCAGTAGGTACAAACGCAGTACAGCAAGTGCAGTTCTGACAGCAGGACCAGCAGTACCAGCAGTACCAGCAGTACCAGCAGTGGATGAGTGGTCTCTTGGTGAAGGCGCCGGCTGCGGGCGCGCGCGCCAGGAGGTTCGGCAGTGGGGTTCTAAGCCAGAGCAGTTGCGGGACAGGCGACGGGGCTGGCTGTCGGACGGTGGTGCGGTGAAGGCCACCAGCAGTGGTGATCGCAGGACCGCAGTATCTGAAGTACCAGCAGGTCAGTAGTTCTCGTCGTTCAGGTACGAGCAGGAAAGGTTCGGAGCGACACCATCAGGATCGCCCGCACGGCAGGTGTGTGTGGGCACTCGCAAGGCCCCGGATTGGAAGGTGGTCCCCGGTCAAGCATTCAAGATCCCCGCATTCCGTGTTCCCCCGACGCGGCGATGCGAATACGGCAGGACCGGCACGCACAAGCCGGTAGATGTAGATGGTGTTTGATCCGCCCCATGGGGCCCCGGAAGCCAGGTACGGCTCCGGGGCCCCTCCACGCGTTCCCCCAGGAGGCCAGATGACCACCAGACACGAAGAGGCGTAATGACCGAACAACCCCCCGCCAGCCCGGCCGACCGGTTCGATGACGAGGACTACCCCGCCTACACCATGGGCCGGGCCGCCGAGATGATCGGCACCAACGCCGCGTTCCTGCGCGCGATCGGCGAAGCCCGCCTGATCACCCCCCTGCGGTCCGAGGGCGGCCACCGCCGCTACTCCCGCTACCAACTGCGCATCGCCGCCCGAGCCCGCGAACTCGTCGACCAGGGCACCGCCATCGAAACCGCCTGCCGCATCGTGGCGCTGGAAGACCAGCTCGAAGAAGCTCTGGCCCTCAACGAACAGCTGCGCAACCGCCCCAGCAACCCCACCGCCTGAGCACAGAACCCGAGATCGTGAACCGGCCGTGTGTGCAGGTGACGGCGGAGCGGGTGCCGGTGCAAGCGCGTGTGGGCCACCTTGCGCGTTCCTGACGCCCCGTAACGGCCGCTGTCAGCACTGATCGTTTTCGGTGCCCCTTCCGGTAGGCACTCAACCAAGTCGGGGCGCCCGTGGGGCCGGGTACGGGGTTGCCGAGGGCGCGCACCATCAAACGGTCTCCTGCGAACGGGGCACGCGAGGGGAGCCGGCGGGGGGAGGGGGCCAGCAGATAGCTCTGGCCGGCTGGGAGGGTCGAACGTAAGGCTGTTCCTGAAACATTCTGCTCCGGATGGATCAATATCTATGTCCGTGAGGGAAGGATTTAACGCGCCATATGGGGAGTCTTTTTACCGCAATGAACACAACGTAATTGTTTAACGTATGCGGGCTGCGGCGGCATGTTACTCTCGATCTCAGCTGCGGTTGTGATTCCCAAAATTCCAAGTGCCTTCGTCGGTAGGTCAAGCCGCTGGAAGCGCTTTTGCATTTCCGCTCATTTTTCGGGCAGGGCATTATCGCGGCGACCTGGTATCCGCGCATTGCGGATTCCGGCGTACTGCCCGAAGGAGATATGGCAATGGCGTCCGGCACCGTGAAATGGTTCAACGCAGCAAAGGGGTTCGGCTTCATCGAGCAGGACAGTGGCGGCGCTGACGTGTACGCCCACTTCTCGAACATCGCCGCCCAGGGCTTCCGTGAGCTGCTCGAGGGTCAGAGGGTCACCTTTGACATCGCGCCGGGCCGGAAGAGCCCGACGGCCGAGAACATCGTTCCCGCCTGACTCCCAAGCGCACGTCATAGCTGGGGCCCGCACCTCTCGGGGTTGCGAGCCTCGGCTACGGGCATTTCCCGCGTTGGGTCAGCTGTGGCACGAGCATCGTCCGCGGAGCTGCGGGTCCGGTCGGAGCTGTACCCGTCGAAGTGCTGGATTCCACGCCCGATTGACGTTGCCCGTCCCATCGCCGGGAAACGCATCAGATCGACTGCAGGTCAGATTCATTTTCGCATTCCATTCGGCCCGTTCTTGTGAGTCCCGGCGCTACTATTCTGCTGCGGGAATTGCTTGATGCGTGCTTTAGGGCTCGCAACGCGATCTTGCTGAGACGTATTGGTCGGGCGTGACCGACAGACGATTCCGCTGTTCGTGAGGTATGAGGAATCGGCCGTGGATCGGGGATGGCGAACTGTGGGCGCTGATCGAGCCGTTGCTGCCGCCCTGGCCGCAGAAGGCTCCCGGCCCGAAGCCGGTGGATGACCGGCTGTGCTGCGGGTCATCTTGTTCGTGCTCTGAGCGGCGTCAGCTGGCAACTGCTGCCGCTGGAGGTCGGGACGTGGTCGAGGGCTTCGCGGCGTACGGTTCCGATCACCCGCTCGCAGAGGGCTCCCGCTCCCGCCCTTGAAGGGACGTGAGATGTGGGTGCGGGAGAGGGTGGGTGAGATGACGTCTAAGCCCCTGCGATACCACTCTGACCAGCAAGAACGCAACCGGTCCTGATCTTGGGTTGTGCTCTCGGTACTACACGGTACAGGTTGTAGATCGCGTCTTGTGTGGTCCAGGCGGTCCAGGTGAAGCGCTTAAGCGCAGGTCAGGTCACTGTGGTCCAGGAGCGTCCGTGGTGTTGGTGATAGCCATGTGAGAGATGCGTACCCCCGTCGGCTGGTGCTGGCGGGGGTACTGCGTGTGGCGGCGGATCTTAATATGGGGCGCTCGATGCGATCTTGTCAGACTGCGGGGCGCCCACATCTCCTGTGCTCGGGGCATCGGTGAGGATGCTTCGGGTGCGTTCAGGGAGGGTCCTAACCGCGGATGGGGAGGACGCTCATGGCCATGACGGTGCCGTCGTCGTGGAAGGAAATCGGCCCGTTCCATCTGCCGGTTTCGTGGGTGTCGCGCGCGGTCGAGCGGCTCTGAAACGCGGCCTGGCGGTACTCCTCCACGCGGCCCTTCTTGATGAGTTCGTACAGGTTCTCGGCCATACCGGAGAATGCCTCGATCCGTACGGACCCCATACGGAAGACGTGGTCCGTGCCGACGAATTTCGTTCCGCCGACTTGGATGTCCGCGTCGTCAACGCTTGATGTGGCGGCGAAGGTGGGCACGTCGTAGTGCTGTCGTCCCTGGCGTGGGGTGAGGTATTGGGCGATTCGGGGACCTCCGCCGGCCAGAGCGGTCAGGTTGGCAGTGCCGGTACGGGTCAGGAGCTGGCCGAACCAGCCGAGGTCGCGTTCGGCTACTTGGAAGCCGTCGACAGTCCGCGCCCGCTTTCCGTCGTGGGCGGGTATGTGAATGGCGTTGGGGTAGGGGATGCCCGGCTTGTCTCTGATCTCCTCGTCAGCGTTTCCCGGGGCACGCGGTGTGCGGACGGGAAGACGGGCTTCGCCGGGCGCCTGCAGGGCATTGACCACGACTCCGCCCTGTCCCAGGAGTTCAGTGGACAGCATCAGGCAGGGCGTCGTGTTCCATGGGCCGATGTGCATGCCTTCGGTCAGCTCGGCGCCTTTTACCAGTTGCTGGACGGTGGTGCTGCGTGTCCGGCCGCCCCGCTTGCTCGGCTTTTGGTGGTTTCCCCGGCAGGCTACGAGCGTGACTTTCGACGGCTCGCCCGGTTTCCACGCTTCGATGAGGTAGTCGGGGCGGGGCCGTGAGCTCTTGTTCCGTTGTGAGACGTTCAGGGGCCAGCCGGCTCGCAGGACCGTACTGGTGTCCACGATCGAGATGACGTGGTCCGGGTAGCGCTTTTGCACAATGTGCTCTGCCACGGCTAGTCCGAAGCCAACGGCCAATTCCCGGGCCTGCATGGCCTTGTACCAGCGCTCGGGAGTGCGGCCCTTGTCGGTGAGATCCATGGCGCCGCCGCGATTGTGGGTCTTCGAATTTATCCGGGCAACGCCTGTCGTCGGCTGCGTCGAGTGGTTGCGCAGCGTGAGCGGAGGCGTTGGTTCTCTCGGTTGCGGAAGCCGAAGGCGTTGCGGGCTTCGAGCTTGATGAGG
>NZ_JASISZ010000219.1 GCF_030063355.1 Streptomyces sp. PH10-H1 | reverse complement strand
GGCATAAAGAATTGCGGTGCAATTCTAAGCGAATCCGAATTCCTCGCGCTTCGCGCTTCGGTGCCTTAGTGCCTGAATTCAGGATGAATTCGGATCGCTTTATGCAGTGAATCTGAATTCCTCGCGCTTCGCGCTCAGACGGTTTAAAGGTCGAATGGATAAGGGTTTAGGGCCTCCCTATTGAATTCCTTCAAGCGGCATTTTGCGCACGGGCTAGGCCAATTCGAATAATCTTCTTCGAGTTCTCCCCCGCAGTGTGGGCATTTCCCGCAGTATGGGTCTCCGCACATTTCATCGCAGTTATCGCAGGGCTTTTCTTCCATCTTCTGACCCCTTTCTAGGGCTTTATCGAATTGTTTAGCAAGATATCAGAAGGGGTCCAGTCATGCAAATAGGCCCCCTCCGGAGAGGGGGCCTATCGTGTTTCCGCAGGTCAGCACCGTACGCGCGTGCCGGTGCTCATGGGGTTACGCCTTCTTCTTTTCGCGGGCGACGTAGTGGGCGACGAGCGGGGCGAATGCGTACCGCTCCTTTCCGGGCTCTCCTACGCCCTTCGGGAAGTCGTCGTGCCGCTTCTTGTGGGTGCGCATGGTGGCGGGCCGGACGATGATTCCGTACTCGTCTTCCAGGCGCCGGGCGGCTTCGGCCAGGGTCAGCAGCTCGGGGGCCGGGGCGGCCTCCTGGGCCTGCTCCTGGGGCTCCTGGACGTCCTCCTGGCCCCCGCCGCCCTGGATCACCCGCAGGGTGTCACGCAGGCTGTCACGCTGGGCCGGAACGGGCGTGACACCGACCCCGGGTGTCACGCCGCGACCTGCGGTTTCGTGGCTGGAACCCCCCTCAGAGGCCCGTGTGGGGGCATCTGAGGTTTCGGGCGTGACAGCGTGACAGTCCTCCTCCTGGACGTGCTCGGTGCCCTTGAGGAGTGACCTGTGCCAGTGAAGATGGGCCCCTTGTCATCGAAGTTGGGCTGATGGTTGTTTGTGTCATTGAAGATGGGCCACTGCATTGTTTGTGACATTGAAGTTGGAGCATCGATAGTGATCTTCTTA
>NZ_JASISZ010000218.1 GCF_030063355.1 Streptomyces sp. PH10-H1 | reverse complement strand
GGTGCGGGGAGGTTGAGGAGGGTCTTGCGGGTGATCTGCAGATTCTCGCTCTCGGTGTCGAACTCGCAGAGGCGGGCGGTGAGTTCGGCGATCTGGTCCCGAAGCCGTCCGGTCTGCTCGCAGACTTCGTTCTCGCGGACCTCGACGTAGGCCAGTACGGCCTCGACCTGAGGGATGTCACTCACGCGGCCCTCCAGGAGGGGAGGGTGATGCCGGTGAGGCGGCGGGCCATGACCGACGTCATCGCCCAGAACACCCGCGAGCGGGAGGAGGCGAGCCGGTGTTCGTAGTCACGCACGAGACGGCGGTAGAACATCAAGATCCCGTTCGTCTGCTCCACGATCCACCGCTTGGCCTGCGGGACGAAGCCCTTCTCGGCCGGGTTGCGCTCGACGATCTCGACATCGATGCCGAGAGTCTTGCCGTGGTCGACGACGCTCTTCTTGAAGCCCTGGTCGACCAGGGCCTTCCGCACCGTGTCGGTCTGCGCGGCCACACCGTTCAGCAGGGCGATGCCGGCAGCGTTGTCGTGCGCGGACGCCGGCAGGGCGACGGCCTCGACGACGAGGCCCAACACGTCCACGGCCAGGCATCTCTTCCTGCCCGGCACCTTCTTCGCGGCGTCCTTGCCCGTCGTGGCGGCCGGGACGCCGACGGCCGCGTGGATGCTCTGGGTGTCCAGGACCACCAGACTCGGGTCGGCTAATCGCTTCCGGCTCTCGCGCAGCTGCCAGCGCAGGAGGTCGTGAACGGTCTGGTCGGTGCCGTCGTCACGCCAGGCGGCGAAGTAGTAGTACGTCGCACTCTTCGGCGGCAGATCGTGCGGGAGGTACTCCCACTGACAGCCGGTGCGGTTCTGGTAGAGGATCGTGTTGACGATCTCCCGCATCGCGTATTTGCCCTGATGGCCGGTGGCCGAGGGGTGCTCGGCCTTCCAGGCGCTGATCACGGGCTCGACCAACTTCCACTGCTCGTCGGTGAGATCACTCGGGTACGGATTGCGACCACTCATCCCGCCACCCAAGCGAACCCCGAACGCCTGACCGGCAGAGA
>NZ_JASISZ010000217.1 GCF_030063355.1 Streptomyces sp. PH10-H1 | reverse complement strand
AGCCGGCGCGGCACGTGGACGGCCCAGCTGGTGTCGCGGAAGAACCGCTTGATCTCCCCCGAAATGTAGGGGACGGCGAAGGTAGTGAACTCCACCTCGCGCGACAGCTCGAACCGGTCGATCGCCTTGATCAACCCGATGATCCCGACCTGAACAATGTCCTCAGTGGGCTCCGGCCGGTTACGAAAACGCCGGGCCACGAAGGCGACCAGGGACATGTTCATCTCGATGAGGGAGTGGCGCGCGTACTGGTACTCCCGCGTCCCCTCCTCCAACGCCTGCAGGCGGTCGAAGAACAGCCTCGACATCTCCCGAGCATCCTTCGGCGCCATCTTCCCCGCCTCCTCGATCCACGGCAGCTCCACCCCCGCCGCAGGCGACGCGCCGGCGGAAGCCTGCGAGCGGACCATCGACACTGCCATGTTGCTGTTCATGAAGGACTCCTCACCCGCACACCGGACCGAATCTGACACTCCCCATACCCCCCATTATCGACCCGCACACCAGGCAATTTCCGGGACCCACAGCCCACGCCTGCGGGACGATCACACCGAATCCCACGGCACCGAACCATCCAGCCCGCGGCCGCAACGCGACGGCCGGGCCAGGATCCGCGATCGTCGCGAGCACCGGCGAAGCGCGCGACGACGCGCGCGACCAGGCCACGCCCGCACCGAGACGATCTTGGAATATTCGTGCGCATGCGCAGTCGACCAGGGGGCAGACGTCAGCTCGGAGGTAATCAAACTATGGGTCCCCTGCTTCTTGTTCTGCTTCTCGCGCTGATCCTGTTCGGCGCCGGCTTCGCCCTGAAAATCCTATGGTGGGTCGCGGTCATCGTGCTGATCGTGTGGGTACTGGGCTTCGTCATGCGCGGCACCCACTCCAGCGGCAGCCGCCACCGCTGGTACCGCTGGTGACCTGACACCTTTCAGGACACCCCCAGATATGTGTGGCCCGCCGGGATCCCCGGCGGGCCACACACACGTCCCGAGCCACTCCCCGTGAGCGCGACGTTCACAGCAGAACGGGTCAACAAAACCCACAAGGGCAGACCCC
>NZ_JASISZ010000216.1 GCF_030063355.1 Streptomyces sp. PH10-H1 | reverse complement strand
CGGCGGACTCAACCCTCCCAAGGAGACTTTCGATGTCCCGTATTGCCAAGGCAGCCGCCATCACCGCCGCCGCCGGCGCCATCCTGGCCACCGGCGCCGGCATCGCCGCCGCCGACGCTGACGCCCACGGCGCAGCCATCGGCTCTCCCGGCGTCCTGTCCGGCAACCTCGTCCAGGCCCCCATCCACGTGCCGATCAACGTATGCGGCAACACCGTTAACGCCCCCGGCGTCCTGAACCCGGCGTTCGGCAACGTCTGCCAGAACATCAGCAGCGATGACGACGACCACAGCGACCACAAGAGCGACAACAAGGGCGACAACAAGGGCGACTGGGCCGGCCACGACAGCTACAACCGCTGACCACCGCCCCACCACCATCACCCGGGCCGCCTGATCCCGGACGCCAGCCCGCACGGGATCAGGGGCAGACGCCCCTGATCCCGTGACGCGTCCCCCGGCGGCCCGGGGCTCGGGAGTGTGATAAGCCCACCAGCGGGGCCGCGCGAGTCGATGACCTCCTCCCGGCGAGTTCCGGTGGTGCCGCACCGTGTTGGTGAACAGGGGCAGCGTCTACCGGCTGGAGCTGGGCGACATGCTGCTGGCCGTGACCGCAGGCGGCGGCGACGGCCTGTTGGACGCGTTCTGTGACGCGATCAGTCTGAGCCCGCGCTCGGGCCGTGACTATCGGCTCGTCGCCTGCATCTGCACGCCGCCGCTGCGGGCGAAGATCGCTGCCACCGGCGTCCAGACCAACTGGAGCATCCTGCGCGAGGGCGCTCGGGCCGGCGCGGGCCGGGTTCCGCTCGACGAGGGCTACCGCAAGCTGCTGGTGCTGCTGGAGGAAGCCGCCGCGCAGGGCCGCGACCAGCTGAAGCTGCCCCCAGTACCACCAGGCACTGGGCACCGCCCCGGCACTCCGGGATCTGATGGACCCCCACCTGGGCGACGCCGCTAATACTGCAACCGCATGTGGGGGTGGTGGCCTCGGCGTTGGTAGTGGCATCTGCGGGCGCGGGCTTGGCTGCGGCGTCGGAAGCGTGACCAGTGCAGATGATGGTCGTTGTCCAGGTGGTGGGG
>NZ_JASISZ010000215.1 GCF_030063355.1 Streptomyces sp. PH10-H1 | reverse complement strand
CTAGTGTCCCGAGTCTCGGTTTCGCTGCATATCTAGTCGTTGGGGTTCGGGAGGCGGTTCAGGTAGCCGGCGAGGCGTTCGAAGATCTGGTCGGCGGTTTTGGTCCACTCGAATGGCCTGGGGTTCTCGTTCCAGGTGGCGATCCAGGTGCGGATGTCCTTCTCCAGGGTCTGGATGTTCTTGTGGACGCCGCGGCGTATCTGTTTGTCCGTCAGAAGTCCGAACCAGCGTTCTACTTGATTGAGCCAGGACGAGCTGGTGGGGGTGAAGTGCAAGTGGAACCGGGGGTGGGCCAGCAGCCACTTCTGGATCGCGGGGGTCTTGTGGGTGGCGTAGTTGTCGCAGACCAGATGTACCTCCAGGTCGGCGGGTACCTCCTTGTCGAGCTTGACCAGGAACTTCTTGAACTCCACTGCCCGGTGTCGGCGGTGGATTGAGCCGATGACCTCGCCGGTGGCGATGTTGAGTGCCGCGAACAGCGTGGTGACGCCGCCGCGCACGTAGTCGTGGGTGCGGCGCTCGGGCATGCCGGGCATCATCGGCAGCACCGGCGCGGAGCGGTCCAGAGCCTGAATTTGGCTCTTTTCATCGACGCAGAGCACGATGGCCCGCTCGGGCGGGTCCAGGTACAGGCCGACCACGTCGCGAACCTTGTCGATGAACTGCGGATCCTTGGACAGCTTGAAGGTGTCCACCAGGTGCGGCTTGAGGCCGAAAGTCCGCCAGATCCGCGAGACCGTGGACTGGCTCAGCCCGCTGGTCTTGGCCATCTCCCGAGTGGACCAGTGCGTGGCGCCCTTCGGCGTCGATTCCAAGGTCCGCACGACGACCTCCTCGACCTGCGCGTCGGTCACGGTACGCGCCGGCCCCGGCCGCTTCTCGTCGGCCAAGCCCTCCAACCGGTCAACCGCGAACCGCCTGCGCCACGTGGCCACCGTCGTCGGGTGCACCCTGAGATCGGCCCCCACCTGCACGTTTGACAGTCCGTCGGCACACGCGAGGACGATGCGACAACGCAGAGCCAGCGCCTGCGCGGACGTCGCCCGCCGCGACCAACGCGCCAGCGTCTCGCGCTCCTCGTCCGTCAGAACCACTTCGACCGTCGGTCGTCCCATGCGTGCCATGACCTCAGCATACTTCTATTGCTTTTCTGAGACTCGGGACACTAGAA
>NZ_JASISZ010000214.1 GCF_030063355.1 Streptomyces sp. PH10-H1 | reverse complement strand
CTAGTGTCTCGTGATCCCGTTGGCGTTACTTAATCTCGTGTGTCTCGTTGGTACTGGCATGGAGCTCTCCGTGGAACAGGTCGCTGAGTTACGGGTGTTGGCGAGTAGTCGGAACGTGCCTGCGGATATGGCCACGCGGGCCCGGATCGTGCTGTGGTCGGGCGAGGGCCGCCAGCGCAAGGACATCGCCGAGCTGCTCGGGGTATCGCTGCCGACCGTGGACCGCTGGAAGGCCCGATACATCCAGCGCGGGCTGGCCGGGCTGGAAGGCGACCGTCCCGGTGGTGCCCGAGAACAAGTACCGGGACGGGTTCGGGCGCGGGTGATCGCGCTGACGCGCATGACGCCGCCGGCCAGCACTGGTCTTTCGCACTGGTCGACGCGCGAGTTGGCGAAGTACGTGAAGCGGACCGAGAACGTCACCGTGTCCTGGCACTACATCGCGCGGGTCTGGCGTGAGGAGAACCTCAAGCCGCACCGCAGCGGCACCTTCAAGATTTCGAAAGACCCGGCGTTCGCGGACAAGGTCGCTGATGTCGTCGGCCTCTACCTCGCCCCGCCGGGTGGCGCGGTCGTGCTGTCCATCGACGAGAAGACACAGATCCAGGCGCTGGACCGCACCCAGCCGGTGCTGCCCGTCACCTTCGCGGCAACGGAGAAGCGGACCCACGACTACGTCCGGCACGGCACCACGAACTTGTTCGCCGCACTCAACGTCGGCACCGGCGAAGTAATCGGCGAGTGCAAGCCGAGCCGGGACAGCAAGAACTTCCTGGCCTTTCTCAAGAAGGCAGTGAAGCCACATGCGGGGAGGGAGATCCACGTCGTTCTGGACAACCTCTCCACCCACACCACGCCGGAGGTGAAGGCGTGGCTGACCGACAATCCACACGTCCACTTCCATTTCACCCCCGTCGGGTCCTCCTGGATCAATCAGATCGAGACCTGGTTCGGCCTGCTGACCCGCCAGTCGATCCGCCGCGGAACCTTCGCCAGCGTCAACGTCCTGATCACACAGATCCGCGACTACATCGACTCCTGGAACTCTGAGGCAAGACCATTCACTTGGACCGCAACCGCCGAAGAGATTCTGGCGAAGGTCCGCCTCGTCCAGACCAGCATCAAGAAGCTCGTTGCAAACAACTCGAAGTGACGCAATCAGGATCACGAGACACTAG
>NZ_JASISZ010000213.1 GCF_030063355.1 Streptomyces sp. PH10-H1 | reverse complement strand
AGCCTCGATCCACCGCGTGATTTCCGATCTTGGTTTTCGGGTGCCTTTCGCGGTTGTGGGGCAGGCCGGTATCCCGGATGACCGTTCCGGTGGCGGGTTCTCCGAGGTTCCTTGTGGTTGCGAGCGGGCGGTGGAGGTGGTGATCAGGTGACCATGCGGTGGCTGGTGGCGGTCCACAGATCGATGAAGTCGGCTCCCCGGCGCCAGTGTTGAGGCAGGTGCAGGGTGATCGTCCGCGCTCTGGTCGCGATCCGTGCCGGGACGTGGATCAGATGGCGGCGGATCGTGCCGGTCCGAGCCCGGGCGTGGAAGACCGAGGCGAGGTGGCCGGCGGCGCGGGTGAGGTTGTAGGCCGCGGCGGCCAGGGTGAGCCAGGCGGCGTTCGCGGTGAACGCGCCTGAGGGCAGATGAGCGAGGGCGGAGTCCTCCAGGTCGGCGAAGACCTGTTCCACCGCGGCGTGATCGCGGTGCATAGGTTCGGCATCGGTGAGGACGAAGCGGCTGTCGGTGAAGATCGCGTGGTGGCGCCAGACGGCGAACAGCTCGCTCTGCCCGTCCGGCACCGTCTTCGCGTTCAGTCGTTTCACGCGGCGGACGATGAGCCGGGCGGTGGTGTGGAACGCCTTCTTCTTGCTGGTGAAGGCGGTGAAGCCGATCTCGGCGATCTCGGCGTCAGAGATCCAGCGTTGCTCCTCGTCGTCCCAGATCGCGTCGGTGTATTCGATCGGCGTCCAGGCGTCGGCGGGAATCGCCTCGATTGCCGCGCGGATCGTCTTGGTGACCGCGACGGCCAACGAGAAGTGGACGCCGGCCCGGCGGCAGGCGGCGACGACCTTGTGGGAGAAGTATGCGGAGTCCGCGCGCACGACGATCTGTGCGGTGATCCCCATCGCCCGTACCGTGGCCAGGGCCTCGCCCAGCAGACTGGCGGCGCCCTTGCCGGAGCCTGCCGAGCCCTTGCGCAGCCGGGTGGCGACGATGACCGGCGCGCAGGTCTTCGTCTTGACGGTGACGATCTGGAAGTGCAGACCGCGGACCTTGGTGTAGCCGAAGGAGGCGCCCTGCTTGGCCGGGCCGTAGACCTGCTTGACCTTGGAGTCGATGTCGACGAACACCACCTCGTCGTTCTTCGGGACGAGGCCGGTGTGGGCGGCCAGGTTGCAGGTGAACGCGCGTGTCGCCGACTCCAGTT
>NZ_JASISZ010000212.1 GCF_030063355.1 Streptomyces sp. PH10-H1 | reverse complement strand
CCAGCGCGCTTCCCTGAAAGCCATGTCGTTTGAGAACACCGGCCCGCGGCGTTCTCAAACGACATGGCAACCCAGCAGGTCAGCGGCCCACGATCTGTCAGCTGCACTACGACAGGACACCGGGCTGCTGGATTCCGTTCTGGACCCCGGCAGCCCGGCCACGGCGTTTCCCGGTTGGTCAGGAGCCCTGGGAAGTGCTGTCCACGCCACGGGTGACGTCAGCCCACTCGTCCAGCTCGCGCAGGCGCGCGGTGAGAGCGGCGCGCAAGTCCCGCTCCGCGGTACGTCCGAGGGCGAGTCGCAGGGGCGGCTGCTTGGCGTCGACGGCGGTGAAGACGGCCGCGGCGACTCGAGCGGGATCGATGAACGCTTCAGTGGGCAGCTCGCCGAGCTCTGGACGGCGCGCACCCTCCGGTCGTAGTCGGGCGCGGCTTCGGCGAGGACGAGGTGGGAGAGGAATCCTGTTCCCATGTAGCCCGGTTCGATCAGGGTGAGTTTGATATCCAGAGGGGCAAGCTCGGCAGCCAGGGCGTCTGAGCTGTACCCCCTGGCTCCCGTCATCACCGCGTCCGGCGTGCACCTCGCGCCCACCCAGAACGGGGTACCGGGCGCGCTCGCGCACATGCTGGCCGCAGCGTCCGAGGTCGCCCTGCGCGGCTCCTGGATGCGACTCAAGGCATGCCGGAACCCGCCGTGCCACCTCGGGTTCTACGACCGCACCCGCAACTCCTCCGCGGCCTACTGCACCCGAACCGATGCGGAGCCCAAGTTGCCATGCGCACCTACCGCAGCCGCAAGGCGAAGGAAGAAGGTCGGTAGCGGGCGCACAGGGCGATCCGCCGGAGCCCGCTTCTGGACCCCCGGCTGCCCCACCCCGGCGTTTCTGCCGAGGGACCTCCGCGCAGTTCACTCGTTCGGCAGAGCGACCCCGCTGTCCACGGCCGATGTCAGCAACCGTGCTCTTCGTACTGCTGTGACGTGCCCGTGCGCCGCGCCACGGAGCCGGCCAACCGGATCGTGGGGGATCCGCTGCCACACCGCGTCCAGGCCGCGGCGTGGCAGTGGGGGGAACTGCGGGCTGTTCCCGCCAGGAAGAGCCGGCGGGAACAGCTGCGGCAGGACCGGCTAGGAGCGTGGGTCAGTAACTGGCAACCCGCCTGTGGTTCGTGATCATTCATGCGGGATGATGTCGGTATGAGTGGTGGGGATGGGCTGTTCGAGGTCGAGCCGGTCGAGAAGAAGCAGCCACA
>NZ_JASISZ010000211.1 GCF_030063355.1 Streptomyces sp. PH10-H1 | reverse complement strand
GGTTGTGGTTGTGGTTGTGGTTGTGGCCTGTGGTTCTTGTGTGTTCTGTCGGTAGTAGGTGGTCTCGTATGCGGTGGGTGGGACGTGGCCTATCTCACCGTGGGGTCGATGGTGGTTGTACCAGTCGGTCCATTCGGCGGTGGTCAACTCGACGTCGCTGAGGGCCTTCCAGGGCTGCTGGGGTTTGATCAGCTCGGTTTTGTAGAGCCCGATGGTCGATTCCATCAGCGCGTTGTCGAGGGTGTCCCCGACGGTGCCGATGGACGCGGCGATCTGTTCGGCGGCAAGGTGGGTGGCGAGGCGGAAGCTGGTGTACTGCGATCCGGCGTCGGAGTGGTGGATCAACTCCCGTGCGGTGACGGGGTTTCCGGCCCGGTCGGGTTGCCACAGGGCCATCTCGAGTGCGGACAGTACGAGCGGGGTCTGCTTGTTCGTCGCGGCGGACCAGCCGACGATCCGGCGGGAGAAGGTGTTGATGACGAAAGCGACGTAGACGGTGCCGGACCAGGTGGCCACGTAGGTGAAGTCCGCGACCCACACCCGGTTCGGGGCGCTGGCCACGAACTGCCGGCTGAGCCGGTCGGGGGCCTGCTCGGCTTCCTTGTCCGCCACGGTGGTGACGATTTTCTTCCCGCGCACTGCTCCCGTGATGCCTTCTGCCTTCATGATCCGCTCGACGGTGCACCGGGCCGCCTGGTGGCCCCGGCGCTTCAGCTCGGCCCAGATTTTGCGGGCTCCGTAGACGCTGTAGTTGTCCCGGTGGATGGCGACGATCAGGGGTGCGAGTTCCGCGTCCCGCAGTGAGCGGGCCGAGGGGGTGCGCTTGTTGTGTGCGTAGTAGGTGGACGGGTGGATGCTGCAGTCGTGCTCGGTGAGCGTCCTGCAGATCGGCTCGACTCCGCCGAAGCGGTCCCGGTGCTCGTCGATGAACGCTACGAGCGTGGGTGTGGCCGGTCGAGCTCGGCCGCGAAGAAACTTGCTGCAGCTTTCAGGATCTCGTTCGCCCGCTTGAGCTCGGCGTTCTCCCGCTTCATCGCCTTCATCGCAGCGGATTCCTCGGTGGTCGTGCCGGGCTTGGCACCGTTGTCCACTTCTGCCTGCCGGACCCAGTTCCGCAGGGACTCCGGCCCGATGTCGAGCTTGGCACCGATCGAGCGGATCGCCGCGGACTCGGTCTTGTACTGATCGCGTGTCTCAAGGACCCGGCGCACGGCCCGCTCCTTGAGCTCCTTCGGATATTGCTTCGCCATAACGGACTCGA
>NZ_JASISZ010000210.1 GCF_030063355.1 Streptomyces sp. PH10-H1 | reverse complement strand
TGCGCGGACAGGTGCCCCCACCACATCCCCCGCCTGACACTTTCCCCACCAGCCCAACTTCGCTGTCACAAACTAGCGTTGGTCCAACTTCGGTGGCAAACGACCCATCTTCGCTGGCACAGGTCACCCCCGCCTGCTAGGTCCACCGCCCTGACCAGGCACCTAGCAGCTAGCAGCCTTTCGCCCCACCCTCCGAAACCCCGTTTGAGGCGGCCTACGGGTCTGTTGCCACGCTGGATCAGCCCGCGTGAGCGCGTCGAGTTGCTGGGGATCACACCGCCGCCAGTCGGCCCCCGCAGCCGGAGTACACAGGTGCGCAGGTAGGCGCGCCTACCTGGGGAAACGGGTGCCGGAGTACACAGGTACACAGGTCTGGGGTGCTCGGCGCGCCTCCCTTCTCCGCCTTGACACGGCCGGTACGCTCAAGGCCGCCCGCAGCGCAGCGAGGACTAAGGTCTGGAGCGCTCCGGACGCGCCACGGCTGATCCGGCATCTGATCCCCTGCTCCGCCCCGGCGTTGAGCGCGTGCCGATCGGCTGCCGCTGCCAGCATTCCGTCCGAGACAGCGCCTCCCAGCTCGGCCGAAATGTCTGTTCCTCTCAGGTGACCTGAGAGGTCATGCCCCTGATGTGCCTGGCAGACGCGTTGGCCTGGGAGCTAGGAGCTGGGAGGCGATCGCAATGAGGGAGACGCGCAGAGCGCAAGAGCTGGCGGTGTCTCGCGCGCGAAACGTGTGCACCCGTGCACGTGCTCACGCGTGCACACGAGAGTGTGCCGGTTGACCTGCCGTGGCGAGGTGAACTAACCACGGCGCCGCTGAAACTAACCATGAGCTTCGGTGAACTAACCATGAGCTTCGGTGAACTAACCATGGCGGGCGCTGCGGCGGTTCCCAAGGCGCGCGCGTGTCGCGTATGCGTGCGAGGCGGCGGGCGCCTGAGCGCGCCTATGTGGGCCTGTGTGGGTCTGCCTGGGCCCCCCCGGGTGTCCTCCGGTCCCGGGTAGGCCCGTAGGCGGGCGTACAGCGCTTCGGGGTGTCTCCACCCCCGGCAGGTGCCTGCGGTCCGGCGCCCCGACAGGGGCAACCTTCCCGCACTCGCCCTCCGGGTCGCAGTGCCCGAACCCGCCCTCACACCACCCATAAACCCAACCAATTCCGCACCTCGAAAACATAATTCATAAACGACTAACTGACCGTCAGAAACATTATCGCCGACGCACCACAACACGGCCGAACGAAACAATCCCGGTCACGGCACCGGGCCCCGTATCTCAGTCCAGAATTCAGCCACCATCAGAAATGAAACACACCCGATGACCGGTCCAACGAAAAGACTCCGA
>NZ_JASISZ010000020.1:100830-101392 GCF_030063355.1 Streptomyces sp. PH10-H1 | reverse complement strand
ATCCAGGCGTCGGCGATGTCGGTGCGGTACTTCGTCCAGCCGTTCAGGTCGCGCAGCAGTCGGGGCCAGGAGACGGGGATCCCGGCTGCTGTCATGCGGGTCACGGGGCGGTGGACCAGCGCGAGGGCCGGCTGCAGGCGCCGTTGGCGCGCTACCCGCTCCAGGAGGTCGGCGGCGCTGTCCTCGCGCAGGACGCCGTGGTGGACGGCGCGTTCGAGGGACCAACCGAGGTTGCCGTGTTCCGGGTCGTACAGGTGGGGGGTGCCGCAGTCGTCCGTGGTGGGGTTGGCGGCCTGGTGGGCGAACAGGGCCGCGACGGCGAGGTGGGCGAGGGTGGCGTCAGGGCCCCAGTTGGGGATGCGGGGACGCAGGTGGCGCATCATGCGCCAGCACTCGTTCAGGCGGCGGATGTTAAGGCCGTCGCGCAGGTCGCGGCGGCCTTGCGGGGTGGAGCAGACGTCGGCGACGTAATGCATGTAGGCGGTTTCACGGGCGAGCCACCGGGGCGGCCCGGGAACCGGGGCCGAACCCGGGACCGGCTGGTGTGTGGAGAGCGACATCG
>NZ_JASISZ010000020.1:0-100820 GCF_030063355.1 Streptomyces sp. PH10-H1 | reverse complement strand
GGGGGACGGGTGGCTTGGGGGGGTGGGGGGGTGTGGTGGGCGCGCGCCTCGGCTGCGGCCCGGCGGCCCCGGGCCGTGGACTTGAGCGCCGTGGTGGCCGCGTCGAAGCAGGAGGTGGCCAGGGGCTGGAAGGCCGGGGGTGTTGCGGGGGCGGCGACGGTGGTCCAGAACTCGCCCTCGGCGCTCTCCCAGTACCGCGCGGTGCCCTGGTCGACAAAACCGTGCTGGTCGTCCTGGTGGCGCAGCGGGTTGGCGCCGCGCCAGGCCGCGGTCAGGGCGCGGCGCAGCTGCCCGGCGCAGGCCTGGGCGCTGCGGTGGGCGGCGGCGATCGCGGCCGCGCCGTCGGGGTCGGCTTCGGCGAGGTGGCGCAGCACGGGCGGGGTGGTAGCGCTGTACCAGGCGCGGTCGAGGTCGCGGCGTTCTTGGTCCCAGCCCAGGGCGCGGACGCCGAGCTGGGCGAGGAGGTCGGGTTCGAGTTCGGCGAGGTGGTCGAAGACGGTGGGGCGGCGCAGGGTGTTCTTGTCGCCGGGCCGCTCGTGCAGGAGCAGGGCGTCCAGGTCGCGCCATACCGCGCGGCTTCGGCTGGCGCGTACCGGGCCGCCGGTGTCGCGCTCGATGACGTACGGGTCGGTGGCCGGCGGCAGGTCCGTGGTGGCGCCCCAGGTGATCCGGCATCCCACGGTGCGGCCGGTGTCGTCTGCGGTGAGCAGGACGGCGTGGGCGGCGCGTGCGGAAATCAGGGAGGCGGGGCCGGCGGGTGGCTGCGGTGCCAGGGGGTCGGGCAGGGCCTCGCTCTCCCAGGGTGCGGCGTCCGGGCCGGGGTTGGTGGGCCAAGTACTGGGTGCGGGGACGGACAGGACGAGGGTGGTGAACAGGTTGTCGGGGTGGTGGGGGAAGTAGGAGATGACGGCGCGGTGGGGGCCGGCCTTCACGATGTGGCTGCTGCGACCGCCGCGGCGGCGTGTGCCGGCGGTGCCGGAGGGGCCGTAGCCGAGCCAGGCCAGCAGCCAGGCGGCCGAGTCGGGAGCGTCGACGGGAACGTCTTGGGGGGTGGAGTCCGTCCACAGGGCATTGGCGCCGGAGGCGCGGGTCATCACCAGCCGGCCAGGGGGTGCGAGGTCGCCTCCCTCCTCGGTAAGCCGCGGGTCCTGGAGAAACGGGCGGGGCCCGCCGTACAGGCGCCACCGCTGCGGTGCGGGGTCGAAGTATTCAGCGATCCGGGTCGCGTCGAACCGGCCGTCACGGATGAGGTCCTCGCGGGTATCGAGCCAGTTCTCGCCGTGCGGGGTGTCGAGGGCTCCGATGCGCAGGGCGAGCACGGCCAGGACACGGCGCCACATTGCCTCGACTGGCGGTTGGGGCACGTCAAGGTCCGCCAGGAGATGCGCGGCTGAGAGCAGGGGGCGAAGGCCGACCAGAACTGTTGCACCATCCGCTGCACCGGGAAGCAGGTCGGCCAATTCCTTGGCCTCGTGAGCGGTCAGGCCGGTGCGGACGCGGACCGGGATGCAAGGGTCACGGTCAACCCGGAATGGTTGCGACACGATGTTCCTTCCTCCTCCAAGGACCCCCGAAGTGGCATCAGTGCAGCTCAGGGCGGTGAATGAGCGTCATACAAACAAGCCGCACCCGCTGGACGCAAAGCGGGCCGGCTGGCCCAATGCTGATGAGGGATCCGGTTGTCAGAGGGGCTGGGTAGAGTCCCGCAGCTTGACCTCCAACGCGCAGGCCAGGAGTCCTTCTCGGTGGCGTCCTGCGACCGCTTCCACGCGTCAGCGCCGGCTCGCGCCCGTGGACAACTACGCCGCGATGCAGCCGAGCTGACCTACCAGCAGAACGTTGGAGTACCGCAGAGAGCCGGCTCGGAGGGACCGGGCCGGCATCCCACCCCCCGGCCGACTCCGAGCGCGATGCCGCTGGCACCGAGGACGCGGCGGCTGCCTCTGAGCCCAATGTCCCTGTGAGATGTTGCACAGCCGGGCGCCCCGGGCCGAAACAGTCCGTCAACCCGTCAGGGAACGCTCGGCACCTTCAGCCTTTGCCTGCCCATCAATTCCCCGGGCTCGAACGGGCCCGCACTTACCCGCTCGACGGCCGCACTCGGAGTCAACGAACTGTCGGCCGCATTCTCCTCCCGGCCCCTGGTCTGCCCTCCCCTGTGGCCCTGCAGCGGGATTCCTCGTCACCGCCCGGTGGCGGACGGTCCGGACAGCACGATGATGTGGGCGTCGGTGGGCGCGGACGTCTCCAGGGAGCGGCGTTCTTCGGCGGAGCCGACGATGACGGGGAGGTCACCGATCTGGAGCCAGTCGATCCGGCCTGGGTCGGGGCGGATCAGCGCGGCCGAGGTGATGTCCCAGGAGTTGCCGATCGTGCGGGACAGGCCGAGTCCGCCGGCAAGCCAGGTCGCTGTCCACCGTGGCCGGGGTGTGGCCTTCTTGCCGGTGGTGTTCAGAATCCACGTGATGGCGGCGTTCAGTAGCCGGTGCTGTTCCTCGGGCGGCCACATCTGGTACCAGGCAGCGCCGACGGGGGGAACATACGGCAGTTCGAACCCTTCACCGGAATCGGGGTGGCGTGCGGCCGCTTCGATGTCTTTCGGGGTGGCCCAGCCGTCGTAGGGCGGGCCGGCCAGCGGCACGGTGGTGGGCACCGGGACGAGGCGGCCGTCCAGGATCCTGGCAACGATGGCATCGAGGTTGTAGGGGGTGGGGTGGGTCCAGCCTGCGTGGACGCTGTTGTGCCAGGGTGGGCGCGGGTCGCAGGTGCAGGGGTCGGCGCGGAACCGGCGCACCGCGGGGCGGGTCAGCTTCCAGGGCGTGCTGGGGGTGGCGGGATGCTGCAGGGGCACGCTGGGGACGTGGCCGAGCCAGCGCGCGGACAAAGGTGTGAACCACACCGTCTCGATGCCGTCGTCGCGGTAGCGGCTGGTGCGTTCCAGGATCTCGTCGAAGGGCGCCGAAGAGACCTGGGCTTCCAGCGCGGTGCGCCGCCCGTCGGGGGCGACGACCAGGACGTCCGCACGCCACCCGCGGTGGTCGGCGGTCACCTCCAGGTCCGCACGGAAGCCGGCGGCGCGTGCTGCTTGGGCCAACTGCGTTTTCAGCAGCAGGTGTTCCGCGCTCTCGCCGACGGCCGCGCAGTGGGCGGGGCGCCGGTCGTGCGCGAAGAATCGGGCGCCCCTATTCGATATCTTGGCGTGCATGGCCCCGCCGCAGTCGGTGCACGTCAGCAGGGCTCGAGGCCGGGTCCGGTAGACCGTTTCCCACGCCAGTTCACGGCCCAGATCTTCCAGCGTTGCGTCCAGCGACCCATGCCCCAGCATGTGCGCGGTCAACGGCATGACTCTCCTCCCCAGCAGACACTTCATCGTCCCCCACCAGGCGGCCGGCAGACCACCTGGTTGGTCTGCTGGCCCACCTGGCGGGGGAACGCCGCGCGGCGAGCCGGCTTAGAGCCGGTCGGCGAGGAGCAGCGCGAGTGGGCCGCCCTGAAGGAGGAACCGCCCTTCGGTGGCGGCGGTGATCGCGTCGCGCATTGGCCACCACATGAGCTTGAAGTCGGCTTCGGATGGCTGCAACTGCTGGGGTCCTAGGGTCAGTTGCTGAGCAAGGTAGAGGTGGACGCGTGCGGTAAATCCCAGGGTGATCGCGTACGAACCGAGGGGGCGCAACGACTCTGCGGTGATGCCGGATTCCTCGCACAATTCCCGGTGCCCGCACTGCTCGGGGGTCTCCCCTGGCTCCATCTTCCCACCGGGGAGAAAGAGAAATTCGCCTCCGTGTCGAGGGAATCGGGACGTGAGCAGGGCGACCTGGTCTCGCTCATCGCGGGCCACGACCACGGAGGCGTCGCGCGGCTCACGGGGGAGGGATGCGTCCATGGTTCGAGCGTAGTGAGTGCTAGGCGAGCATGGCGGCGAACGGCACGTTCATCACCGTGGGGTGGGCGATTCCGCGCCCGTGGTAGCCGTCCTCGCCGAAAGCTTCGCCATGGTCTGCGCAGATGATGACGAGCCACCGCTTGTCGGTGGACACGCCGTCTACTACCACCACACCGGCCGCAACCGCGTATGGCTGGCCAAACGCCACCTGCCCGCCGTCCTGGTACCCGTTTACCTCGCAACATGGGCGGCATACACCGTGGCGCAGCGGCCCCCGCTACGAGGACTCCGGTCGTGGTGGGCCGGCTTCTTCGAAGGCGTCCGCGTCCCCTGCCCCCGCGGCGACCGATCCGTTGGCGGACGGTGTGGCGCATGGCCAAACTGGGGCGGCCGCCGGTGATCTGAGCACGTCTTGAAGAGAGCCAGACGATATCCCTGGCGTATCTGGATGCCACGCTCTGCGCGGAGGAGGTCCTGCTCGGCGGGGCCGGCGTCCGCTGGCCGTCGCTGGGAAGCGTCAGACCTGTTGGGGGCGCCGCATCAGCAGGAGCGCCTCCGTGGCAGCGGCGGGCAGATATGAAGAAGGCCCCGTTGCGGGGGCCTTCCTCGTGCAGGACCGGGGTGGGCACGGTCCCACGGGGTGAGGTGCCTGCTGGGCCTCGTGGATCCGACGAGAGCAGGCCCCCCGGCAGTGCCCCGGACAGTGTGCAGGGGGGTGCAGTGACTGTTTTCCGGGGCTCACCTTCACGAGCTTAGTACTCAATTCACACCAGTGCGACCGCATTTATAGAGCTGACGGCCTCTTTGTTATCTCTTACCGCCGGAGTACTGGTACTGACCTTGGTCCGTCAGGACGCGTTGGAAACCGTCTTGCGGCAATAACCGCCCCTTCGGGTCCACCTGGACGTCGCGGCTCAACGCTGACTCCTCCAGGAGGTGCTCAGCACCGGGGGCGCTCAGGAGATGATGAGCCGATCCCAGAGCTGGATGAGAAGCAGGATGTACGCAGCAGCAATCGCCGCCGCCTTCGAGAAGAAGAACCCCCACATGAATGGGAGCACAGACTTGGGCGCGTTCCCGATCTCCGCATTGTCGACGTTGGCCGTCGGGTCCGCCACTATTGCTCTCAAGCGTTTCTCACTACGGCGCACCCACATTGCAAGGCGAGCAGTGGTCCAAAGGTACTGCGCGAAATCAAGGAAGAGTCCGATGACAATCAGCATGCCTGCGGTGAGGAGCATCTTAGTCAGGTTGATCCCGGACTTCTGCAGGCCACCGGCCAGAATCCAGACTACGGCGATCCCCGCCAACCCCAACTGTCGGACTGCCGCGCTGCTCGTGCCACTTGAGGTGTAGTAGGCATCACGTGCGTCTCTGACCAGCACGACTACCTCGCTCCATCACTGGCGCGCCGAGCTTTCTTCGCCGGGGTGGCCTTCTTCGCAGCTGCTTTGTCCATCTTCCCGGCCATGCTGGCAACGGCACTCTTGGATGATGCGGCCTTCTTCGCTGGGACAGCCTTCTTCGCGGATGGCTTCGCCATCGCCTTCTTGCCTGCGACTCCCGCTCTTGGTCCCGTACCCCCGCCGCCCTGCGAGGGTGGAGGGTCGACCAACCCGCCCTTCGGAGCCTTCCGGACAGCCGGGCTGCCATCCCGCGGCAGTTTCTTCGCGCCGCTGACCAGATCCTTGAAGCCCTGGCCTGCGCGAAAGCGAGGCACTGCGGTCTTCTTGACCCGTACCCGTTCGCCCGTCTGCGGATTCCGGGCGTAGCGAGCTGGTCGCTCTACTTTCTCGAAGGAGCCGAATCCGGTTACTGAAACGCGGTCTCCGGCGACCACGGTGCGAACGATCACGTCGAGTACCGCGTCGACAGCGAGAGCGGCATGCTCAGGGCCGCCGAGTTTGACGGCAACCGCCTGGACGAGCTGACGCTTGTTCATGTCCATCCCGGGTGCCGGAGGTGGGGCCGAATGTCAGACGATAGTCAGGACCCGCTCCTCCTTGGTTGATGCTCCCGCTGGAACAGGTGGAATTCCCTCTGTCAGCCGATGCCACCAGCTTGACAGCCTGCCCCCGGTCCCTGCGCGGATCGGAGGTCGAGGAGATAGGGCCGGCGGGCCAGGTCCCGTGTCGTGGGGGTGATGATGGCGACCTGGGGGCTGGGCGTTGATGGGGATCCGTGATTTCAAAGATCTCTATCACCGGTCACGGTCGCTCTCCTCTCCAGCGGAGCCGGCCTCGCAGTCTGCGGACCTGCACTCCGGCCAGCCAAATCGTCTGGGAGTAGCGGCGCGGAGCCCGCCGCCGGGACGGTGGCGGGGCTACTACTGGCCGGCAATCTCCTCAAGCTCGCCGAGTGTCCGGCACTGCCCTTGCGGCCGCGGGTGGTACGACGCGAAAGGTGTACGGACACCGTCGCGGCGGCCGATGCGCTGGAGTTCCTGCGCCAGGGCGCGGGCTGAGGGGCTCATGGCCGGGACAGGGCCAGCGTGCTCCAATGCCCCGGGAAGATGAGTCTTCGTGGTGTTCTCCTATTCCTGAGGTGTGACGTGATCCGGGCCGTCGAGACGCCCGTACCTTGCAGGATCCTGGATTCGTCAGCGTCGAGCTACGGTGCGGTGTGGTCGGCCCGCGTCGGCGGCAACCGGGCGGGCCGACCGACCTCGGTTTGGCGCCGAGGTGTGTCCTGCGTGCTGCCACACGCGCGGACGGCGCTGGCACCGGGGACCAACCCGGCGGCAGCTGTGCACCGCCGCTCTTGGCAGTGAGCGGTCGGTGCCACCGGCTCTAACCAAGAGCCGAATCTGAGGAAATCGTACCGGCAGGCGTCGTATGGCGCTGCTACGCCGTGCGGCGTTCGGTGCGGGCGGCGCGTCGTGCGGCGCGGTAGGCCTGGGCGGGGTCGGCGTTGGAGCCGGGAACGGGCTGCCAGTTGCCGTACGGGGCGCGGTAGGGGTGCCAGTTGCCGTCGGGGCCGTAGCGCAGTTGGATGCCTGCGGCCTCGTCGGTGAGGTGGTTGTCCGCGCAGACGACCGTGGCCAGGGGCGCGGGGCGCAGGGGTTGGATGGCTGCTTGCGCGTGGGCCAGGACGTCGCGATCGACGGTGAAGGGTTCGAGGTAGGCGGCGGCGCCACCGGGGCCGCCGTAGGTGTGGGCGAGCTGGAGGTGGCCCATGGCGACAATGCCCAGCCCGAGGTGCTCCATCGCGGCCTGGCGGAAGGGGGCGCCGTGTGGGAGGGCAACGAAGCGGGCGAGGTCGCTGCCGGTGTCGGGACACGCCGGCGGCTCGTCCCCGTCCAGGAGCAAACCGGCACGGTGCGCGGCGTCCGCGACCAACGCCTGCAGCGTCTCACCGTCCGGCAGCGGCGGCGGCGCCGGTGCGAGCCGGCTGGTCGGTACCAGCCGCAGGCCGGCGAGGTCGAGGTCGACCGGATCCGGGATCGGCGAGGCTGGACGGGCGGCGTGGGCCGGGAGCGAGTCGGCTGCCGGCGGGGAAGTCTCTCGCTGCGGGGGTACCGCGACGTCAGGTGCCAGGACTCGGGCCGGGACATCTGCGTCCGGGTGGCCGGCCGGAGTGGTCGTGGTGCGCAGCCGGGTCTTCAGGTGCTGATGGGGGCGGCCGCGCAGGGTGAACAGTGGGGCGGGCGCGGTGCGGAGCCGGTGGGCGAGGAGGAGTCCGAGGGCGATGGAGTGTGCACACGGGGACGCGGTGTCGGGCAGGCAGGTGCAGGTGAAGGAGAGGTCTTGCGGGGTGGGGACGAGGGGGATGCCGGCGGTGCGAGCGGGGTCGGTCAGCTGGTCGCTGATCAGAGCGGTCCCGGCCAGTTGGGTGGCGTCGGGGCGCTTGGCGATGGCGTCCTCGATGTGGTCCCACTGCTGGGCGGTGAGCTCGGTGGCCAGGAGCCGGGGCCGGGCGACGCGCCCGTCGGTCAGGGGGAATTTGGTGGTGGCGAAGCCCTGGTTGATGTTGAGCGGTCCGGCGGTGTTGGTGGCCAGCAGGTGGTGTCCGGCTTCCAGGATCGTGGCGTCGCCGGCGGCCTCGGTCAGGACGTGGGTCAGGGCGCGGCCCCATCCGGCGGTGGTGTGCTGCACGCTCATCGGTTGCCTCCCAGGCGCACGAGGTCGGCGAGTTCGCGGTCGGTGAGCTGCGCGAGGACTTGCTCGCCGCCGGTCAGGACGGCGTCGGCCAGGGTTCGCTTGTGGGTGAGGAGCTCGTCGATGCGGTCCTCAACGGTGTGTTCGGTGATCAGGCGGTGCACGGTGACGACCTGGTGCTGGCCGATGCGGTGGGCGCGGTCGGTGGCCTGGTCCTCTACGGCGGCGTTCCAGCTGCGGTCGTAGTGGATGACGTGGGCGGCGCGGGTGAGGTTCAGCCCGGTGCCGCCCGCTTTGAGGGACAGGATCATCACTGGGTGGTGGCCGGCTTGGAATCCGTCGACCATGCGCTGCCGCTCGGCGAGGGGGGTGGCGCCGTGCAGGAAGACCGGGGTGTGGCCCAGGGCGCTGAGATGGGCGGTGAGCAGGCGGCCCATGGTGACGTAGCTGGTGAAGATCAGGGTGGCTTCGTTGCGGAGCCGGATCGTGGCCAGCAGGTCGATCAGAGCCGAGGCTTTGGCCGAGCGGGCTACGAATTGTGCGGTGTCCCCGTGGGTGGGCGCGGCCGGCGGCTGCTCGCGCAGGTAGTGGGCGGGGTGGTTGGTGATCTGCTTCAAAGCGGTGAGGAGCTTGAAGACCAGGCCGTTGCGGGCGATGCCGGTGTGGGATTGCACCTGTTGGAGGGTTTCGCGGACGACGGCCTCGTAGAGGGCGGTCTGCTCGGTCGTCAGCTGGACGACGCGCCGTTGGTTGATCTTCGCGGGGAGCTCGGGGGCGATGCCGGGGTCGGATTTGCGGCGCCGCAGCAGGAAGGGGCTGATCATGCGGTTCAGGTCGGCGGCCTGGGCGCCGTTGGGGTCCTTCTCGGCGGCGTTCGCCCACCGGGCGCGGAAGGCGCGCAGGGTGCCGAAGAGGTCAGGATTGGCCCAGTCCAGCAGGGCCCACAGTTCGGAGAGATTGTTCTCCACCGGGGTGCCGGTCAACGCCAGGCGGGTGGTGGAGGGCAGCGCGCGAAGCTGCCGGGCGGTCGCGGACGTGGAGTTCTTCGCGTGCTGGGCTTCGTCCGCGACGACCAGCGACCAGTGCCGGCCGGCGAGCAGGGCCTGGTCGCGGCGCAGGACACCGTAGGTGGTGATCACCACCGTGGTGTCGGTGACGGAGTTCAGGGTGCGTGCGGGTCCGTGGTAGTCGACGACCGGCAGGTGGGGTGCGAAGCGGTGGGTCTCGCGGCGCCAGTTGGTCACCAGGGACGCCGGGCAGATCACCAGCGTCGGGCCGGTGGTGTACTGCTGGTGGTGCAGGGTGAAGGCCAGGGCGGTGAGGGTCTTGCCCAGGCCCATGTCGTCGGCGAGGACGGCTCCGAATCCCAGGGCCGTGGTGTGGGCGAGCCAGGTCAAGGCGCGTTCCTGGTAGCCGCGCAGGGTGGCGGCCAGTCCTTCGGGGGCGGGCACCGCATCGGGGTGGTGCTCGCCGTGGGTGAGGACGGCCATCATCTCGGCGAGCGCCCCGGCCGGCCGGCAGGGAACGATGTCGTCGGCAACGGTGAGGGTGCCGGTCAGGGCTGCGGTCAGCGCCTGCGTCCCCGGCAGTTGCCCCAGGAGGCGGTGTCGGGCGCGGCGCCGCACAAGGGGGTCGGCCAGCACCCATTGGCCGCGCACCCGGACGAGGGGCCGCGCGGCCTCCGCGAGCGCGTTCATCTCCTGCTCGCTCAACTCCTCGCCCTGCAGCGCAACCTGCCAGCGGAAGTCAAGGAGTGCGGTGACGCTGAACCGCGGGCGCTCCCCCGCGCCGGTCCGGACGCCCGGGCCGGTGTCGGTGCCGATGACCGCGGCCGCCTGCAGCGCGGTCCTCAGCTGCTGCGGCCACACGACCCGCAAGCCCGCCTCGGCCAGTTCCCTCTCCTGTTCCAACAGCGTCTCGAGGGCTTCGGCGTCGAGAGTGAAGCGGTGCGGGTGGTCCTGCAGCAAGGACAGCGCCGGGTACCGCCGCCCGACGCGGCGCAGGACGCGGCCGACCCGCGGCCGCACCGCGCGGGCGTCCTCGCCGCCCAGGCGGGAGGCTCCCGACCACACCTGCTCGGCGGGGACCTCGTCATCGGTGTCGGGGCTGCTGGTGGCGGGCGCCAGGTGCAGGTCGGCGGTGAGCTGGCCGGCTGCGGCCTGATCGTCGCTGGGGTGCTGCACGCGCAGAATCAGCAGGGGTGGCGGCCCGGCGTCGGCCAGGTCCTCCACCCGGTCCAGCCACGGGCGCACCTCGGCCAACGCCGCGGCGGTGACCGGCCCTGCGGCGGGCGTGGTCCAAGGGCCGGCGGCGAGCACGGCGGCAGCCGGGGTGCGCACGAGGGTCTCGGCCAGGGCGTCGCAGCACGCGGTGAGCAGCAGCTCGGCGGGGACGCCGGCGGGTACCGCGCCGGGGGGCGCGGCTGCGGCGAGGGCGGCCAGCGCGTCGCGGGCGGGCGCAGGCAGCGGCCCGACGCGCCAGGTCGCCTGGTCGTTGTCGCCCAAGGCCGGGTAGAGCAGTTGGGCGTGGATGAGCTGCAGGGCGATGTGCAGCGCCCGGTGCCAGAACACCGCGGTGGGGTTCGGGTCGGTGTGCGACCGGCGCAGGACGTGCAGCCCTTCTGGGAAGGGCGCCCACCAGCCGCGAACGCCGGCCGGGCTGTGTCCGGCGGTGAGCGGGTCAGGCAGGCCCGTCATCGGCAGGTGCTGCCTTCCGGTGTCCTGCACCCACCAGGCGGCCGGCCGGCCGGGACCGGCGGGCACGAACACCACCGGGCAGTGTGCGGCGAGCGCCGCCAGCAGCAGGCCTTGCACGGACCGGTCTTCCACCGCCAGGGGCGGCCGGAGGGGGTGTTGCGGACCGTGCGGTGCCGGCGCGGCGGCGGGCGCCTCCCGTCGGGGAGCAGCGGCCGCGGCGGGGGCGGTGCGGGGCGCGGTGTCGAGGGAATGGAGCTTGCGCAGCAGTTTCAACGCCGCGGCGCGGCGTGCCGTGACCTTGTCCGGGCCGGCGCCGGTCGCGGTGACCCGGGTGGCTGAGGCGGTGTGCCGGCAGGAGTAGGTGCATTCCACGCGCGCGCCGACCTGGCGTACTTGCGATTCGGGCCGGGTGATGGCCTCCCGCTGATGGTGCTTGTTGAGGTGCTTGACCGGGTCCTGGCCCTGCTCGGGAATGGTGATCTGTCGCGTCGGGGCCGGTTCGTCGTCGATCTGTACGGCGGGCTCGGGAAGTTCGGCGACCTGGGCAAGGAGCGAGACCGCGGCGTAGTGCCGGGCGGTCTTGCGGGAGGACGCTGCGCGCAGCGGGCCCCTCCATGCTCGGTCGGCCTGCAGCAGGGCCCGCACGCGGGTCCGGCCCTGCGTCGGGTCCGGCTCCTCGACGAAGGACAGGCCGTTGTCGTGGCCGTGCTGTTCGGCGTGCCAGTGCAGGAGAGTGGCCGGGGTCGGGGGCATCACCGCGGCCCGCTCCAGTGCCGCGCTGCGCATCGCAGTCCACGCCTCGCCCGGCGCGGAAAGGATCAGCAGGTGCAGGTCGCGGTGGCGTAGCCGCCCGGTGCGCGCGCGCCGCAGCGCCTCCTCCTCCAGCTCCGTCCCGGGGCTCTGCCCTGTTTCCAGGGCGCGTCTGAGACGCTGCTCGAAGACCTCCGACAGCATGCCCGGTAGGGCCAGACGCTCCATCGGGTACCCGTCGGCCGCATCTTCGCCGGCCAGCGGGACACCGGCGAGGCGGGCCAGCAGAGCCAAGGACGCCTCGTTCTTGGCGTCCCTGCTCGTGCGCGCCCGCCGGGCGGGGCCGGTGACCTGGTGGCCTGCGGCCCCGATGACTGCGGCGAGGGTGACGTCCTCGGTGACGGCGCCAGGTGAACGGGGCGCCTCCTCGAAGCGCAAGGGTGGCCATACCTCGGTCTGTGTGTGCGTGAGGAGAACCTGCCGTGCCTTGTCCGGGTCTCGGGCCAGGACGTCGAAGGCTGCGCGCCGGGCTGGCGCCCACCCGGCCGCATCCGCCGTGCCGAGCAGCAGCAGCCGCAGGTCGCGCACGGTCAGCGTTCCTGCTTCACAGCGACGAACGGCGTCACGGGCCAGTGCCGCGTCGTACGAGGCCGATCCGACGGCGTCTTTGAGCGCCTGGTCCCAACCGTCGGCGTCCAGTGCTGCCAGGTCCTGGCCGTTCGGCGGTACCTGCGCGATGAGGCTGCCTGCAACCGTAAAACCCACTCGTGCTCCTCACACTCCCAGCGCTGTTCGCATCAGCGTCGGGTGGTCATCACTGACGGCCAAGACCGCCACAGTAAGGGAGGCCGCTGACATCGGGCGTCTGCGGCTGCGGCCGGGTCGTCGACCGGTTTTCCGGCCTGCCGGTGGAACCGACGAGATCGGCCCGACTGCCGGCCGTAAGCAGTTCTCATGATGAGCCGGAAATGCCCATCCGGTGCGCATGGTCAACTGGAATGCTCGCAGTTACGCGGAACCTACATACGGCGCTTCAAGCCGCAACTCGCGCTCCGCCCGCCCCTTGAGCCACGAGTGCACCCGCGCGTCGAATTCGACCTGGTCACGGTACGTTTCCGCAGCAGTCCACTGCCCGGAATGCACCCTTCGATGATAGACAACGTCGGAGAGCAGCTCGCCGGCGGCACGCGCACATACGCCGATCAGGAAGCTGTAGTCCTCGCCCTTATTGAGACCGCCATGCCCAACTGCCTGAGCGAGCCGCGTGTCGGTCAGCAGCATGCAGTGGCCCAACGGCGGCTTACTCGCCTGGGGATCGGGCCAGTAGGTCCACACATCACCGGCCTCGTGCCTCCCCACCGGCGTCGGACACATCCAGGTCGACAGTCCTCCGGACTCGGGATACCAATCGGCCGAGAGCCCTGCGACCCAGCGGAGACCGGTGTCGATGGCCCTCTCATTGCGGACGGCCAAACTCTGGGGCGGGATCCGGTCGTCATCGTCGATGAACGCAACGCGGGGGGCGCGTACGTAGTTCATGGCCGTATTGCGCGCGGATGCTGGGCCGGGCCCGGGGCGTGCGACCACTCGGACCCGGCGGTCCTTGGTGATCGCCCGCGGTATGAGGTCGGGGTCGGCCCTTGGCCCGTTGGGGGCAATGATCCACTCCAGGGAGATGCCCTCCTGGGCCCGCAGGCTGTCGTAGAGCTCCTCCAGGAACGGAAGGCGTTGCGGGTCCAGGCCGGTCGGAGTGATGACGGCGACGGCGGGCTGGTCGTGCTGAACCACGATCTTCTCCTGGGGTGACAGCGGCTGGTGCCGGTGGCTTATAGCGACCAGGGGGCCTGGCGACTGGGTCACGGTGCCATTTGAGGGTGGGTCGGTGATCGACGGGCGGTTCACGCAGCCGCCCGTTGATTGTCCTGGCCGGATGTCAGGCCGGGCCTCGTGTCCCACGGGCCCAGGAGCAACCGGCTGGACAGCGCGATGAGGTGCAGGCCTGTTGGCAGTGTGCTCCAGAACTGTTGGAGCTCAGCCATGTTGCCTGCATCGTGTGGGGCCCGTCGGGCGGTGGACCGCAGCGCGGCAGGTGCGGAGGCCTCGTCGTGCGGGCGACCGGTCCAGCGCAGCAGCAGCATGCCGTGGCCTTCAGGCGATCGTTCGGGGCGAGCTCCTAGCCGGCTCTGGATCCAGTTGGGCGTGGGATCTATGACGATCACGGGAAAGAGCGTTCCGATCCCGTAATACGCGGCCTGAACATCGCGGAGCATCAGTTCCATCTCCTTTGCGGGTTGCCGTCGGCGGCCTCGGACGGGCTGGTTGGGTGCTGTGCGGTACGGGGCGGGTCGTGAGTCGGCGAGGGCGCCGAGGTCTGTTCTGTCTCCTCGGCCGCCACCGGGGTGCGTCCAGGGGTGCGGAGGTTGAAGCGCGTGATCAGGAACCGGAACACGACGTAGTAGAGGGCGCCGTATGCAGCGCTGATGGGGAGCAGCAGCAGGGGTTTGGTGGAGATTGAGTAGTTGAAGAAGTAGTCCAGGGCACCTGCGGAGAACACAAACCCACTGCGAATTCCGAGCCAGTTGACGAGTGCGAGACTCAGTCCGGTCAGGACGGCGTGGACGAGGTAGAGCGGGAACGCGACGAACACGAAACTCAGTTCAATGGGCTCGGTGACGCCGGTCAGGGCTGACAGGGCGGCGGCCGGTAGGAGGAGTGTCGCGACGCGGCGGCGTTGGTCTGGGTGGGCGCAGTGCCACATGGCGAGGGCTGCTGCCGGCAGGCCGGCCATCGCCACGGGGAAGAATCCGGTTAGGAAGCTGCCGGCGTGGGGGTCGTGGGCCTGGATGAAACAGGGAACGTCGCCCTTAATGCCTCCGCAGTCGCCGGTGAGGTACCAGAGGACGAGGTTGAGCGGGGTGTGCAAACCGATGGGGAGCAGCAGTCGGTTGAGGAATCCGAACAGTCCGCCGCCGATAATGGCGTGGTGGGCGACGGTGCCGGCGGATGCCGTCAGCACCCGGTCCACCGCCGGGTAGGCCAGACCGAGGAGTGTTCCGGCGGCCGCCGCCGCCACGATGACGAGGCCGTAGGCAACGAAGGGCGGTATGTGCCGTCGTCCGGCCACGCCCTTCCATACAGCCAGGGCCAGGAGGCCGGCGATGATGCCAGCCAGGGCCCCGTACGGCCACCGGGCCGGTGGGGTGGCGAGTTGTCCGGCCGGCAGCGGGCTGTTGAGAACCAGGACGACTCGGGCCAGCACCAAGTAGGAGACGACGCAGGCGAGCACGGGCCCTACCCGGTCCTTCGTCCGGTTCATGCCCAGCCCAATGCCGAGCGTGAACAGCAAGGGCAGGTAGTCGAGGATGGCCGCGCCCGCCCCGGACATGACCATGGCCGTCTCGTGGAGCGGGCCGAAGCGGCCCAGGAGGTCGTCCTGCCCTGCGCGCAGGAGAAGTCCAGCAGCGGGCATGGCGGCGATGGGTAGAGCAAGGGCCTGACCCATCCGGCGCAGTCGGGCCAGGGCTGTGGTCTCGCTGGCCGAGGTTCCTGTCGAAGGGACCGGGGTGTTGGTGTCGGCGGTGCGCGGGGCGGGGTCGGCGTCGGGCAGAACACGCGACATGACGTCTGCTCCTGAGCGGTAGGGCGGTCGGGGGTTAGCGCACGCAGGCGGTGGTGCAGTGTTCGGGGGCTGGGGGCCGCGGAACGGGGGCGTTCACGGTGGCTGGGCCATCGGACTCGTCCGTGGCTTCGGTGCGGGCCGGTGGGGCCTGAGGGGTGGGGGCTGTGGGCTCTGCGGATGGCGCGTGTCGCATCGGGAGCTCCTTGGTTCTGCAGGTGGGGGGTTCCGCAGCGGATGCGTGGTGGTAGTTCGGTGCTGGCGCGCTGTGGTCGCCGGGCCGTATGAGCACGCTATGCGCGAATGCCTGTGGATAGATTTCTGCGCCGTCGGCACCCTCCCGACACGGCTCTCTCTCACTAGCCCGTCGGGCTGCGACATCGCCGAGGCCGGCCGCGGGTCAGAGTCTGTCCCGGGCCGTTGGCGGTCCTTGCGACTCGGTCGGTGGTTCCAGGAACCGCTCGGGGACTCGGGTCAGGCGATCTGGCACTCCTTCGCGCCGAGCGTCCAGGTGTACCGCAGGACCTGCCAGTCCCCTGCAGTGTTCTGCACCAGAGTCATCGACCACCGGCGGAAGTCCTGGAGGGAGGGAGTAGTCATCAGTACGCGTCCGGTCTTGGCGACCTTGCTGAAGCCCTTCCGCTGGTCCTCGCAGTAGGCGACGTTGGTGACACCGGCGTTGACGATCTTCACCGTGGACTGGTAGTAGCGGTAAGTGCCGGTGATGATCTCCCCGGTGCGGGCCTCCTCGATGATCGTGTCAGCGAACTGGGCGCCCTGAAGGCCGGTGAAATAGCGCGCGAAGTTGGGTGTCTCCTTCACGATGATGCGCGACTCGGCCTCAAGGACCGCGTTGATCGCGTACGAGGTGTCGCGAAGGGCGGCCTTCTTGGTGGGGTCGTTACTGTCGAAGCCGTCGATCACAACGTGAACGTCGGGCGGCAGGTCGAACTTCGGCGCACCGGCATCCGTCGCGGAGGCGCTCGGTATAGCGGCCGAAGCCGACGGTGCGATGGTCGTGGCGGCTGGGTGCTTGCCGGATGCCTTGTCACTGCTGGCGCACCCGGTCAGTGCCAGTGTCGTTGCCACGACCAAGGCCGCGCCGACCGGCAGGGTTCGGTGGGTCTGCGTGTGGGGGCCCGCGTGGGCGGCGGTGCGCCGGTCGGTGGCATTGCTGGGGGCAGGGACTCGGAAGATGCTCACCGTGGGGCCTGTGCTTTCCGTCGAGTGATTGGGCGGTCTCGTCCCGGCCGGCGGCGCGGGCCGGCCTGTGCGGCGGGCGGGAGGCGGACCTGGGCGGTGCGCACGGTGTCGCGGACCATCGCGCGATCCCACCCGGGAGATGTGGGAAGTGAGTGGATATAGCGGCGCAGCTGGCTTGCCGGGATGACGGTGACACCGTCGAGGTGAATGTGTCCGCCCGGGACGTGTGCTCCGTGGACGGCGATTACTGCGCGAACTCCCTCTCTGCCAGCCTTGGGTGAGACGTCCCGCTTCGACGGGTTAGCCTGAGAGGGCACCGAAAGGAGAACCACCCCCTCATGACCAGCACCAAGCCCACCGAATTCGACCCGGCTCCCAGGCCGAAGCGTCGCTCCTTCAGTCCGGAGTACAAGCTGCGGATCGTGGCCGAATACGACGCCGCGCCCAAGAACGAGAAGGGCGCGGTTCTACGCCGCGAGCGCCTGTACCACTCGCATGTCACCGAGTGGCGGGCCGCGCGGGACGCCGGGGCCCTGGAGAAGCTGGTCGACAAGCGCACCAGCCCGGCAAGGCCGAAGAAGTCGGCCGCCGAGACGGACAACGAGAAGCTGCGCCGCCGGGTGGAACAGCTGGAGAGGGAACTGGCCCGGAACAAGGCCGCGCTGGACGTCATGGGAAAAGCTTCCGCGCTCTTGGAAATGATCTCCGAGAGCGCGGACTGAAGCCTGCCACCGACCCTGTCGTGGACGAGGCGTTCACCGGCGTGGAGGCTGAGCTGGGCATCACGGCCGCCTGCCGGCTGACCGGCCGGTCCAGGGCCACCCACTACCGCCGGCTCCGGCCCCGGCCACCACGCAAAGAACGTTCCCCTCAGGTGCAGCCGTCGGCACTGACGGACGAAGAGCGGTCCGCAGTACTGGAGTTGATGAACGGCGAGGAGTACGCCGAGCTTGCGCCTGCGCAGATCTGGGCCCGCGAGCTGGACGCCGGGCGCTATCACTGCTCGGTCTCGACGATGTACCGGATCCTGCGCGAGCAAGGCCAGTCGGGAGAGCGCCGACGGCAGGCCGCCTATCCCGCCAAGGCGGTCCCCGAGCTGGTCGCCACCGGGCCCTCGCAGGTGTTCACCTGGGACATCACCAAGGTGGCCGGACCGGCCAAGGGCATCTGGTATCACGCCTACGTGATCATCGACATCTTCAGCCGCTACGTCGTCGGCCACACCGTCGAAGCGGCCGAATCGGCGGCACGAGCCGAGGAGCTGATCCGCGAGACCATCACCTGCAGCGGCATCGTGCCCGAGACGGTGCACGCGGACCGCGGCACCTCGATGACGAGCAAGAAGGTCTCCCAGCTGCTGATCGACCTGGGTGTCACGCGGTCGCACTCGCGGCCGAAGGTCTCCAACGACAATCCTTACAGCGAGGCCCAGTTCAAGACCACGAAGTACATGTCCGACTACCCCGATCGCTTTGACTCGCTGGCCCACGCCCGCGAATGGTTCGACGCCTTCATCGCGTACTACAACCACGAGCACCGGCACTCGGGCATCGGCTGGCACACCCCGGCATCCGTCCACTTCGGGACCGCCGAGGAGGTCCGCGACCAGCGGGCCGTCACCCTCGCCGAGGCATACGCCCGCCATCCCGAACGCTTCGGCCGCCGCCCCCGACCACCCGAGATCCCCCAGACCGCCTGGATCAACGACCCGACCAAGCGCCACGAACCCGCACCACAAACCTCATAGCGTCACGACCGTCTCACTGGACTTGAAATCTTCCGAACTGGCCAGCCGAGAGCCTGAGCCGCCTGGTCCGCTTCCCAACGAACAGTCTTCATGGCGTCCCTCTGCGAGAAGCCTCCGTACCAGAGTTCTCCCCTGCGGACCTGGATCGTGGACTTCACCGATAGCCAGTTCTTCGAGTCGACGCAGATCGGGATTGTCCTGCCGATGACGAGGTGGTCAATATTGGCTTTCGACCCCGGTATCGCCCGGTCATGCAGCACGACATAGCGCCCGGACCACGTCAACGGTGCGAGAATCCGAGCTGTGCGGCGCTCGCCTGCTGCGCCCTTCGCCCAGGAGCTTCCACGGCTGCGATAGGTTCTCCGGCATGCTGTGACCAGGATCAATGCGGCGAGCGCCATGCCGGCGGGCGGGCCCAGAAGGTTTCCGGCAGGCACGCCGCACGCGGCGGCCCCAGCGCTCAAGGGCAGGATCCAGCGGGCGCGGCGGTGTTGCTGCGCTCGTTCGATCCAGCGTTCGGTGTCGGCCATCTGCTGTGCACTGGCTCCGGGCGCACCAGGGCGTCGGTGGGTTCTGAGCATCTGTCCTCCCTTCCTGACGGACCATATGGCCGTTGGCCTGTGGATAGATTTCGCGCCTCCCGCGAATCCAGCCACCGAAGTTGTGTGACAACACAGCACAGTCGGCAAATCAGCATCAGCAGGGTGGTTGGCAAACGCGGATGCTCTGACAGCGCCACCTAGCCCTTAAAGCTTATGTTAGCGAGGTATGCAACGCAAGCATTAAGAGTCCAGTTTCAACGCAGCACTCACTGGGCATGCCAGATCCCCGCTACGACTGGGACGCCGGGGCAGGTACAGGGACGTCTTTCCCAGCGTTCAGAAAATGCGCAGGTATGCGAGTTGGGTGCGCTCCCTCAGCGTGCGCACGTGTGAGAGCAGCTCGCCGACTCGGACACAGACTCGACTGCCACTGGCAGATCTGCTCGCCGAGGTGATCGCCGGAGACGTGCCTTCCGGAGCTCTCGCTCCTCGGACCTGTCCTCGTTTCGGCGAACTACTCCTCAAAGCAGACAAGTTGCACCGATGATGGAAGCATGACCACACGACGGATCGTTCTGGCGGTGACCTGCCTCGCGGTGGCGGGCCTGGAAGTGGCTTTTCTCCTGATGCGCTGGGACGAGGCCAGCAGACTGGCCACCGTCGCGTCAGCGCTCGTCGCGGTGGCCGGGCTCGGCGTCGCGATCTGGGCGGCTGTGCCCGGTCCGGGCCCACGCGGGCTGCGGGTCTCGGACACGGGAGAGGCCCGTGCCGCCGCCGGCGGCACGGCCGTGTCCGGAGTGACCGCTGTGGCCACGGGCGGAACGGGTAGCGATGTGGGTCCGGTCCAAGCTGAACGGACCGGGCCGGCCGACGCCACCGGAGGCGGAGACGCCACCAGCGGGATCCGCGTCACGTGATCGGGCCTTCTCGGCTTGCGCCCGGACACTCCACGCCGGCCACCGGGGAGACGCGCGCGTGCGTGAGACGTACGAGGAACAGGTGAAGGCGCGCGGGCAGCGGCGGCCGACGTCCGCCGTCGCCGAGAGCGGAGAGGCCCGTGCCGCCACGGGCGCTGTCGCGGTCAGCGGCATCGTGCACGGCGACATCGCCGTGCACGGTCCGACGGTGGCCCGGAGCGGCTACCGGCAGCAGATCACGCGTATCGCCCCTCCCGAGCTCATCGGCCGGCAGGCGGAACTGAGCGAACTCGCGGCGTTCTGCACCGCAACGGACGCCGGCTCCTACACGTGGTGGAGAGCGTCCGCGTGGGCGGGCAAGACCGCACTGTTGTCGTGGTTCGCGCTGCACCCTCCGCCCGGAGTCACAGTCGTGTCCTTCTTCATCACCGCACGGTTCGCCGCCCAGAGTGACAGGACGGCGTTCATCGACGTGGTCGGGGAGCAACTCGCCGCGCTGCTCGGTCGGACGGCGCCGGCGTTCCTCACGCCCTCGACCCGCGACGCGCACCTCCTCACCATGTTGGGGGAGGCGGCTGAGTTGTGTCGGGGGCGGGGTGAGCGTCTGGTGTTGTTGGTCGATGGCCTGGATGAGGATCGTGGGGTGACCATTGGTCCGGACGCGCACAGTATTGCTGCGCTGTTGCCGGCGCGGCCGGGGGCGGGGTTGCGGGTGGTCGTGGCCGGCAGGCCGCATCCTCCGGTGCCGGCCGACGTGCCGGGGCATCACCCGCTGCACGACCCCCGCATCGTACGCACCCTCGCCGGATCACCGTACGCCGCGGCGGTCCGTGCCGACTGCGAGCGTGAACTGGTGCGGTTGCTGAACGGTGCGTCCGAAGAGCGGGACCTTCTCGGCTTCGTCGTCGCCGCGGGCGGCGGTCTGAGCGTGTCGGACCTGGCGCAACTGACCGGCATGTCCGACTGGGAGACGGAACGCCACCTGCGTGCGGTCACCGGCAGGACGTTCGCCACGCGCGCGAATCAGCATCCGCCGCCTGGATCCGACGCGGACGTCGGCGACGTGTACGTCCTGGGACACGAGGAGTTGCAGAGCACCGCGCTCACCATGTTCGGTCCAGCCAGGCTGTCCGCGTACCGTGAACGGCTGCACTCCTGGGCAATGACGTACCGGGAGCAGCGCTGGCCACAGGGGACTCCGGATTATCTGTTGCTCGGCTATGCCAGGTTGCTGCGCTCCCTCGGCGACCTGCCGCGTGCCGTCGCCTGCGCGACCGACGCCGCTCGTCAGGACCGGCAGCGTGAACGCACTGGCGGAGACGCCGCCGCACTCGTGGAGATCGACCATGCGTGGTCCCTGCTCGTGCCGGCCGAGGAGACCGACCTCGTACGCGCGGCGCTGCTGGCGGCGCACCGCAGTCGGCTCAAGGACCGCAACGACTACCCGGAGGGCCTGCCGGCCCTCTGGGCGGCCCTCGGCCAGCCTGACCGCGCCGAAGCGTTGGCACGCGGAATGGGTGACTCGGACACGGTGGCCCCGGCGCTGGCGCAGATCGCCGTGGAGGCAGGTCGCAGGGGCGACAGCGCACGCGCGCAGCACCTGGCCGACACCATCGAAAATCTCGCGGAAGGATTCGACAGCGCCTGCTGGCGGGCACGCCGTCTGGCTGCCATGGCGGAGGCCGCGGGGGCGGCGGGCGACCACCACCGCGCGCTCGTCTGCGAACGCGCGATCGGAGCCATCCTGGAAGGAACCGCCAGCCGCTGGAAGCCCCATGTCCTGGCCTCACAGGCACGGGCCGCTGCCGCCGGCGGCAGCCGGAAGCGGGCTGTTGAGCTGGCGGACGCCATTGAGCGGACGGGGCGCGACAACGCGCACAGCTGGCAGATGACCGACGTACGGTGGGCGGCTGAGTCGTCAGACCCCGACCGTGTGAACGCTGTCCTGGGACACCTGCGGGTCTTGGCGGGCACGGTGCGTTCAGCGCGGCGCCGGGCCAGGATCGAAGCGTCGCTGGTGCTGGCGGAGGCCGCGGCAGGCACCGGGAAGCATGGCCCGGCGATGTTGGAGGCTGCCGCGGAGCTGAGCCACGGGGCGGAGCCGTCCCTTTGGAAGCTCGATGTGGCGGGAGCGCTCAGTGAGGCCGTCGTGGCGTCGGGTGATCAGGCGCGCGCCGCGCGGCTTGCGGACGTGATCGCGGAGGCTGCCACGGTTCCTGGCCATCCGTGCTGGCAGGACTCCAGTTCGGTCATGTCTCTGGTGAGGGCTGCGATGAGGACCTTGAGGATGTGCGCTGACCTTGGGCGTGCGGCCGCGCTCTCCGAGTTGTTCGAAGCCGTGTTCCGCACTTCGGCGGCGGGCCCGGACGGTGCGCATGCGGAAGACCAAGAGCCCGGAGAGCAGGCGCAGGTGCTCGGAGCCGCCTCGGTGGCGGCCGCTCTGGCGGGAGACATGACACGCGCGCACACGGTCGCCGCGTCGGTACGGGGCGCCTATGAGCGTGCCGAGACGTGGGTCGAACTGGCGAAGGTGTCGCTCGACCGCGGCGACCGGGACCGGGCGGCGGCGCTCCTGGCGGACGCCGAGCGGCTGTGCCGCGACCACATCTGGCCCCGCCCCCATGCAGAAGCGCTGACCGCGCTGGTGGAGGCGGCGTGCACCGCCGGTGAGCGGGAGCGGGCCACACGCCTGACGGAGGATCTCGCTGCCTTCGCCGCCACTATCGCCGTGCCTTCCCGCAGAGCGGACGCACAAGTACCGCTGGTGGGCGCCCTGGCCCGTACAGGAAGGATCGCTCAGGCCGAGGCGGTGGCCCGGGCCACCGCCGAGAGTCATAGGGAATGGGCGTACGTCGAACTGGTGAAGGTGCTGGCCGGTCGCGGCGAGTTCGGCACGGCACAGGAGATCGTGCGGGGCCTCGGCGACCGAGAAGACCAGATCAAGGCCGGCAGGTCGCTCGCACACGCCGCGATCACCCATCGACGGTTCGCTCTCGCCGAGCGACTCCTCGACGCGTTCCCGGGCACGCCCGGGGACCAGCGGCAAGATCAGGCACGGCTGCTCACCGCGCTCGCAGGCGCGGCGGCCATCGGCGGCGCACACCACCGTGCCACGGTGCTGGCCGAGTGTGTACAGGAACTGGCCTGGGCGAGTGGGGGCAGTGAATACCGCGATGAGATGGTGCGTTACGAGGCAGAGGCACTGGCTTGGAGCCGCCGCTTCGACGCCGCCGAGGACCGGTCGCGCAGCATCACCGATTCATTCTGGCGAGCGCTCGCCGTCGATGGACTCGTCCAGGCCGCAGCCCGGCTCGGAGAGCCCGGCTTCACGGTGTGGGCCCACCGGGCCGCCCGATTGCCGTGTGCCGACAGTCGATACCGGTCCACGTCGCTGACGCTTCTGGCGAGGGCGACGGCCTTCACCGGAGACCTGCGCTCCGCCCTCGCCGCTGCGGAACGCATACCGCTGCCCGGCTGGCGCGCCAGCGCACTAGCCGGGCTCTCGCACCATGCCCCGGCCGAGCAGGGCAGGCAGTTGATGTCACGGGCGTTGGAGCTGGGTGACTGGCCCGGGCTCCTCGACGATCTGGTCCGGTGCGTCCCTGGGACGCTTCTCGCCCTCGCCGACATGTTCCTGAGCCTGGACCGGACGGAAACCGACGACGCGGCCCTAAGACGCGAGCCGATTCCGGGTGCGGGGGCAATTCCGCCCTCACAAGCACAGAGTCCCCGTCAGCGAACCGACGAGGACTCATGAACGATCGAGGTTAGTGGCGCCCACTTCGCCATACTGGGTGGGGGCGCCGAACAACATCTGGCGCCGAACGGCCAGCACCCGCGTCAACGCAATGAAGCGGTACTGCGACCCGTCGTGCTGCGAGGGGACGAACACACCGTCGGCGATGGCCAGGTTGAGGGTGTACGTCGATATCCCCAGGAGTGAAGCGGCGACGCGCAGGGGCACCGTCATCCCCTCAAAGGCGTCACCCTGCACGCCGTCCAGTACCTGCGCTTGAATCGGTAGGTTCCGCGGTCCCATGAGCCTCCCTCTGACCAGCACTGTCATGACTCCATTCTTACCCCATGCCACGGACACGGTCATGATGCGCTCAACCAGCAGTTGCATCGATGGACAGAGATCACCGGGCGGTCTTGTTCTGCAGAAGTCAGCTCGGTTGCGCCACCAGATTCGTGCGTCCCCTGGTCCACCGGGGGCCAGTTGCCGGGTCTTTACACCAGATGAATTGGCCTTTGGGAGTGACGGTCATGCCGTAGTCGTACGGGGTGGGGGTGTCTGTGGCGAGCCACTGGTCCCATGCCTGTTCGACCTCGTCAGCCAGGTGCCGCGGGCCGCCTTGGGTCACGATGGTCCGGCCGCCGCCGATGGCGGAGATCGTCGCCCAAGAGGCGGTGTTGTCGTGGAGCCAGGCGTTCAGGCCGTCCTCGTCGACCGCCGTCGTCACGTACAGGTCGGGCACGGCAACGCGCAGGGCGAACTTGAGGTTCCAGTCGTCCCGCAGTGGTGCGAGGTCCCGCTGGAAGGGTCGCTGCCCAGCAGGCGGGACACCGTCGCGTACCTCGCGGTGCCGGCGGGCCGGGGCAGTGCCCCGGGCGGACATGAACATCGCCAGGCCTTGCATCCAACCGGTCGCCGAGCGGCCGTCGTCAGCGACGGTCAGGGCGACGTGCCCCAGTCGGCCCCACGGAGTGACGATCCGCCCGCCGGGCACGGTCTGCTGCACCCACGCCCACGGGACGTGCTCGACCGCGAACGTCGAGATGGTCCGGTGGTACCGGGTTCCGTCGGGCCAGCCGGCGGTTCCGTCGCCGACCTCGACCGTGACCGCCGCACCGGACGCGCGGAGCCGTTGCCGGGCTGGGACGGCCAAACTTTCGTCGGTCTCGACGCTGGTGACCTGGGTGCCGGTGCGCCAGGCAAGCAGGGCCGCGTTCCATCCCGTCCCGGCTCCGAGCTCGAGGACGTGGTGGCCTTCATCCAGGAGCAGGGAGTCGAGCATGTCGACGACCACGTTCTGTGCGGACAGGCTGGAGGTGGGCACGCCGTCGCTGAGCTGGGTGATGGCAGCCTCGTAGGGATTGCCGTAGACCTCACCGGCCCAGCGTTCGGGCTCCGTTGTGCGGTCCACGGCCTGATAGGCGTGGCCGTCCCAGGACCAGAGCCGGTCAGGGGCGAACGCGTGCCGCGGCAGCGCCGCGACCGCCTGGCGGATCCACGGGGAGCGTGCGGGCCACCCCCCGGCCTGCTCCATGGCAGCCGCCAGGCGGTGTTGGTGCTCTACGAAGTCGGGCAACGCGGTTCCCTATTTCCGGTGCTTGCCTGGATCTTGCGGGGGCGTAGGCGGGACCTGTCCGTCGGAGTTATTAGGCGGCGGGTCGCCCTTGCTCAGGTCCTCGTCCTTGCCGTGTTCACCCATTGTGATCCCTTTCAGCGCCGAGAGTTACAGAAAGCATCGTGCCGCAGGATCGGCGTCGCCGGTAGACGGCCGATGTCGGTGGGGCAACGAATGAAATGCGGCAGACCTGGCAGCACCGACCTCGCAGATCGAGGTGGGCAGTTGGGCTGGAGTCCAGGCATGCCGAGATGCTCTCGCTACACCGGTCTCCAGGCCCACTATCGAGTCGCCCACTGCTTGGTCAGCGCCTCGGGTGCGGGGCGAGCGGCAGCTCCGTTCGGACGCCAGGTCGCTCCGAAGGGATACACATTGTCGATCCACAGCACCCCAGCAAGGTCGGCCGGCATGGCCCAGCGACGCGGGAAGCTCGGGTTGATGTCCTGGGGCGGCCCCAGGTAGTTGTCGCCGAAATTGAACTGCAGGGTCGTGGTCAGCCGGCCGTCGAGGAGGTGGTCCAACTGCTGGAGCCCAACGCCAGTAAACGGATGGGCGCCAGCGGCGATGAGCAGGGGGAGTTCCGCGGCCTGAGCAATAACCCGGTACTTCCTCACCTTCTCGTCGATCCGCTCCACCAGGGCCGTAGCCGTGACGGGACCGGCGAGACCGGACGGCGGCGTGAAGATCGCGCCGAAGACGGGGGGTTGCAGAAGCCGGCCGGTTCGAGGGTCGCCCTGGATCTGGAAGTGGTAGCCGTGGATCCGGAAGTCCGCCGTGATGAGCGGTGACATCAGGAAGCGACGCAAAGCCAGAGTGATCCTCTTCGCAGTACGGGCATCGGGGGCAACCGCAGGACCCGACGGATTCCCCGCGAGGGCCAGCACCACCGGAACGGGGATCGCCTTGATCCGTTCCACCAGGCTGTGCCAGGCCCGCACCTGCCCGTACAGCGCCTGCGAGGGACTGTCGGTGAGGACTTCCACCAGGGCGAGAGGCCGCCCGTCCTTCCGCAGGACGGTCCAGTCGGGTGTCAGGCCGTCCCACGTTTGTTCGTACTCCACCCGGTGGTCGGTAGCCCGCAGCGCCGCGCCGACTCCGAGCTCGATGACACCCGGCCAGAAGTGCTGGTCCTGCCACAGCTTGGCGGCGAATGTCGCGGCGGCCGTGTCCGGAAGCATCGCGATCTGCCCGTCCAGCCAGTCACGCCAGGGCTCGTACTCCTCCCCGACGGTGATGTCGTAGGACAAGGCCCGCCGCTCGGGCGGTTTGTCCTGGTAGCGCCGCAACTGTTCGGCCACAAAGTCCGGCCCGAAGCGTCGGCCGTGATCGGAGTTCATGTCACATGATTGTCCGGTACGGGCGCCGGCTGCGCGTGAGTTTTCTCGGGGCGACCGGGCGGAGGCTGGCACGTCGCAGCGGCGCCTTGGTCACCGATCGGGTGGGCCTCAGTGCTGGGTCGACGCTCAGTCCTCAGGCTTCCATGCGCGCAGTTCCACGTGTGTGATTCTTGCGCCTTCAGCCAGGCGCCCGGTCTCAACCATCCAGTCCGTGATGGCCGCCGCGACGTCGCCGTGGTGCTCCGTAACGCGCTGGTGCCAGGAGCCGGCGTCGAATCCGGCGGTGCCGGTGCCTGGTCCGAGGGTGCTGTTGCCGTAGCTGCGTTCCTCGGTGCCGTCAGCGCGCTGGACCACACCGCGATGGACCCCGGGGCTGTCCTCACCGCTACCGGAATCCAGGAGAAAGCGACCTTTGGAGGCGCGCACGGTGAAAGCGACGACGCCGTCGGCTTGCGCTGCGGCCTCAAGGATCGGTGCAAGCCGAGAGGCGCCCGAGGCGATGTGCTGCCTGCCGGCGCGCGCGATCCCGGAGGTCCATTCCTCGTCGTGGGCAAATTGGACCGCGTCCTTGGCCCGGACCCGAGCAAGTCTGCCGCTCTTCGTCCGTCGCCGCTTGACGTAGTTGCCGGCCAGACGCTGCAGGGAGTCCAGGTCGCGTGGGCCGCCGCCTTGAACCTCTTGGACCACGGCGAGCAGGGCGTCGACGTAGGAGCCTCCGGCACCTGGGCCGCGGGTGTAGAAGTGGCTAATGACGGCCGAGTTGCGGCCGAGGATCTGGGCGATCTGCCGACGGTTGAACCCCTCGCCGATCAGGGCGTTGGTCAGGCGCGCGGCCTCGTTGGGCGGCGGTGTGCTGCTGGGGTTGCTGCGCCTGCGCGGAGGCATAGGGCCGGTTCTCCTTCGGAATCGGGTCGGTCAGTCGGATCTGCGGTGGCTTCAGGACTGGGCTTGGGCCTCGTCGAGGCGGGCGCGGCCGAGGGCCTGGAGGTTGTAGAACTCGGCCATGTCCAGCGGTGCGGCAACAGGGTCGGGCGTCAATCCCTTGAGCAGGTAGTCGCCCGGTTCGCCGTTGTAGGGCCACCTCGGAGTGTCCGTGGTGTAGATCGCATCGGTGCGGAAGGCGACGATGCTTCCGGGCTTCAGGTGCAGTGCTCCGACGTGCGTCATCTGGCCGTCAGCGGTCTTTGCTCGGGTGGACAGGAGCGCGGCGCGGGCAGCGGACCACACTCCGGCGGCCCATTCGGGATGCGCGTTGGGGTTGCGGCTCATCCGGCTCTGTTCCCACGTGATCGTGCCGTCGCTGAGGCTCTTGGGCCGCGCGCCCTTGGGGATCTGGCTCTCGTGACCGACCGGCACGGTCCCGGTGGTGATGGTCGGGCGCTGGGCGAACCCTCCGATGCCGTACAGAAGGATGCTGCGGATGGCCCGGGAGGCGAGCCGGTTGGCTTCGCGCAGGTCGTCGGTGCCAGCGAGTTGCGCCTTGGCGGCCAGGCTCGCCCATGCCTTCTTGAGCTTTTCCGACCAGTCCTTGAGGGGGGTGCCGCTCTCCCACAGCAGCCCGTCGAGGATCTCGATCTTCCAGGGCGTGATCGGGTTGCGCAGGGCGGCGTTGACCTCGGCGCCACCGGCCCAGGTGGTGAAGGTCCGCCCGGCCTCGTGCGGGTAGTGCCAGGCGCGAGGGCCTTCGATTGCTGCGGGCAGCAGGCCGACGTGGTTCCAGTCGTCCGGAATGGTCACCCGTACCTGCCAGTGGCTGGGCGCGAAGAGGGCGTTGGCCTGGTCCTTCTCGGACCAGGACGCAAAGGTGCCGGCCGTGACCCGTTGGGGAGCTCCAACGCCGGAGGCCCAGGTGTGCTTGCCGTAGGCCAGAGTGCGGTCGAGCTCGGCGAGCCGGGGAAGCTGCGCAGGCACACGCGGTGGTGTGATCAGCTCGTCGCGGCCCTGACCTGAAGTGGCGTGCATCAGCTGGCGGATCTCGTCGGACATCACCGGATAGCCATCAGCCCAGCGCGCGCCCTGCTTGGTGGGGATCGTCCGGGTCCACAGGTCACGCCCGGTCTGCATGGGGGAACCCATGAGGACAACGTCCGGCCACTCCCGCTTGAGCGCTTCCCAGGTCAGATTGAAGGCCGCCCGGATGGTACCCGGGTCGGCGTCCCGCGGGTCGAACCACTCGGCGACGTTGCGGATTTCGACATGCTGGTCCGCGCCGCGCTGCCAGCGGCCCACGGGGGTGCGCTCATGGAGGAAGTGCCCGGCCATGGCGTCCCTGCCGCGCTGCGTCTCGACCGTCCAACCGTGTGGCATCGGCGCGTCCAGCCAGGCGCGTACGGCATCTCGCAGGTAGGGGTAGCTGTCGGCGTCGCGATGCCACGGGGCGCCGGTGACGTAGATGCGCTGGACGCTGTCGGGGACGGAGGCGAAAACGGCGGTGAGGATCTCGTCGGCACTGGCCGCGCCCAGGTCGAGACGCACGCGCTGGTCCTTGTAGACCAGGACCCCGGTGTCGGTGTTGAGGATGGCGCTGGGGCGGACGGTCTGGGTGAAGTTTGGGCGCTCGGAGCGGAGGTTGGGCGCGACGGTGAAGAACCGGTCTCCGGCCGGCCCTTCGGGGATTGAGGGCAGCTCACGAGGTACGGCGTCGGCGCCGTCGGGTGCGGGCGCGGCAGATGAGGCCGGGGGCTCCGGGGGGGCGGTCGCCTGCGTGAGGAGTTCCGCAGCGGGGTCCGGGGCCGTGTCCGGACCGACTGGCTGCGTGCGGGCAACGTGGGCGGGAACCGGGGTCAGTGCCGGGGCTGCGGCACCGGTGCGCTCGGAGGTCGTGACGGGCGCTGTGGGCGGCCGCGTGCCGGCAGGGGCCGTGACGACGGGCTCGGGCGCCAGATTCGGGGCGAGCGCGACGATGTCCTGGATGGACAGTCCGGCCGCGGGGGCGAGGCGGTCGGCCTTGGCCTTGGCGTAGCCGGCCAGGCTCTTGACGTACTTGTCCCGCTGACCGGTCAGCTTGGAGAGCGCGGCCTGGACCTTCTTGATGTCATCGCGGACACCGCGCAGTTCCGCGAGGCCGTCGTTGTACTGCTGTGCGTCCATGCTCAGCTGCTCCTGTCGGGCTCGCGGGTGGTGACCGTGACGGTGTAGTGGGGAGGGACGGACACGGTCACGTGGTCCGGCCCGGCGAGAGTGACAACCGCATGACCGATGCGCGCGTGGTCTTGCGGGGCTGGCGCCTCGTCAGGTGAAAGATCGCCGCCTTCGACGAGGGAGTCGAGGCTGAGCACCTTGACCGGCACACCTTGACCCCGCTCCCAGCTCGGCGCCGGCGCGTGAAGCTGCGCGGCGTACCGCTCGGAGGGGCGCCCGTGGAACACGATGCGGGCGGGCGTGCTCTGGGTCCAATGCCAGCGCTTGCCGTTGCTGTCCGGTTCGACGTCGTAGACGGCCATGGTCCTACCGCCTCTGCAAGCGAGAACGACGGCGATGCGATCGGCGTCGAAGTGCTGTTTCGTGGTGGACCGGCCGACCCACGGAGACCACGCACCGAGCACTACCTCGCCTTCGGTCGCTTCGCTTCGTCGGATCTCGCCCCACCTCCGGGAGACGTTGACGGCGAGAACCTGGTCGGGGTGTATCGGTCGAAGCGCCATGAGAGTCCTTCGAAGCTGTGGTGTCGGCTCCTACCCTAGAATACATCGACTCTCGATGCACGATGTATTTGTATGTATTCTTGACCGTTGCTTAGTTGCCGCGGCCACACCGGGTGGGCGGGCCTGCGCGCAAGGGCCCTGGGCAGAGGTACATATCGCTTCCGGCGGAGTGCGGAGGCACCGGCCGGCTGGAACGTCGCGGCAGGCGACCGTCTCGGTCCCGCGACCGCGCTGAGGTTCCGCGCCTTCCGGACAGCGATGTCGTCGCGCTGCGGCTTCGTCTTACCCGCGCGGTGGCTGCGGCTGTGTCGGCCAGCAGGCCGGCGACCGGGCGCTAGACGCTCGGGGTGCCCGTCAAGGACCTTCGCCAGCCGGTCGTGCGGGCCGTCGAGCGTGGTTGCGCGGTCCTCGCGGTGGGGTCCGCCGGACATTCCGCCGAGCGGACCGGGCCAGCGGTCGAAGTGGTCAGCGAGCGAGGAGCAGGGGCGCGGTCGTCATCGCGGCCCCCGGTAACGAGTTCTGGCCTGAGTCCAGTTGGGGAGCCGGAAAGCTACGGGGGATGTCGATGACCGGGACCAGCTCACCGCGTCCCGGTCGGTTGCAATGCGCTCGAGCCAGGGCGGCCCCCTGTGGGCTGGCGGCTGGCTGCTTCGCCGTAGTGCCTCGGCGAAGCAGCTGGCCGCCAGCGGTCATGCGCAACGGTTCCGCGAACGTCGCGGGCCATCGTCCAACGTGGGGCGCGCCCCGGGGAGGGCCGTGAAGGGCTTCCCTCGGCGCGACAGGGTGTGGCCACCACACGCTGTGAGACGGCCAGACCCCGTTGGAAGTTCGTAGGGCCGCTGGACCCCTAGGCGTCCGCGACTTGGGTGCATGCATCAGCGCAAGAGAAGCCGGCGCTATGAGCAACGGCTTTCCAGCGTCTCGGCCTTGGCGTTCCCGGATTTCGCGTCAAGGATCAAACAGTGCGGAATGTCAGGTTCTGACCTGAAGGGGACACGCCAAATCCGTGGCGCACCGTCAGGCGGTTTGGCGTTAGAAAGGGAACCAAATCCATGTGCCGTCGGTCGTAACTGCGGTCGAAGTCATGGTGATGGTCGACATAGCGGTGCCCCTTGCCCATGGAAGATCTGGTCCAGCAGATGCTATTTCATGGGGGCCCTGCTGAGTCCACGCCCTCTTTACCATCCATCTAGGCATATACCTGCTGATTCCTGCTTCTTTTCGAGACCGGTTGTGTCCAACATCGGACAGCTGGTGCCTGCGAGGGAGCCGGTAAATTCGTCCCACACGGGGCATATATACCCAAACTGTCTCTTTCTGTGGAGGTCGTGCTTTTTCGAGCAGCGCAGGTGTTAACGCCAGCGTCAGGTGCGAAGGGCGTGGCTCTGGGCTCCGCGGCTGCCGTGGCGGATCGGTCGATTCCGGGCTCCTGCAGCGGGGCGAATCCCGTGCTCATGCAGAAGCTCCCATGATGAGAACCACCGCCAAGAGGCGCAGGTACCTGTCGCGTTCGGCGTAGAGGTCTTCGAGTGCGGGGTCGGTGACGGTTGACGCGGTGAGGCGGTGGTGCGGTTCTTTGCCTGCTGCATGATGCGCGGCGGGGTCGGTGAAGGTTTCCATGAACAGCGCTCCGTCCGGTTGGAGTTGTTCCGTCAGGCCTCGTGGTCGACGGGGTGCGAGAGGTGGTCCGACGGAGGGATGCTGCGGCCCTTTCCGGCCCGCAGCGCCTGCAGCACCTGGGTGTAGCCGGCGGAAGCTGCCGCGCGGGTGTGAAGCGCCGACGGCCGGGGGGCCGGCGCTGGGGGGGCTGCACGCAGGAGGTCGAGGCCGGTTTGATAGCCAGGCGTGCTGTGCTGGGAGGCGCGGAGCGGATCCGGTGCGGGGGATGGGCGAGCCGGGATGCCGGGCTGCACGATGGCGAGGATGACCTGGTGGTAGCCGGGATGGGCTGCCTCGCGGGTGCGTAGCGGGCCGTCGCTGCGGGTTCGGGGGCCGCTCTGTACGGCGGAACGCGCCTGGTGGTATCCGTCTGGGGCATCGGCGCGCGTACGGATGGGGCCGGGCGGCGGCCGCTGGCTGGCTGATGGGGTAACTGCCGGCGCGGGGCTGGGAGGTGTGCGGGATCCGGGGGCCTTGATGGCGATGTGGTGGACGGCCTGGCGGCCGGCTGCGTCGTTGGCCTGGCGCATGAGTTGGATGCTGAGCAGGCGGCCCTGGGTGGCCCAGGCGGCCGAGGTGGCGAGGATTTCGAGGGTGCCGGTCCGCTCGTCGAAGCCGACGGCCTGCAGGTGCGCGGCGATCTCGGGGGTGGCGATGGCGGTCCATCGGTCGAGGATCGAGCCGGCGGCCGCGGGAGTTTCCCAGCCGCGCTCGACGATGAGGGCGGCAAGCGCTCCCTCGAGTGCCAGGGGGTCGCGGCCGGCGCGGTGTGCGCCGGTAGACCGGCGCTTGGGCTTGCGCTGAGCAGCTCCGTGGGTACCGCGCTGCTTGGCGGCCTGCTTCGCGGCGACGAGGGCGATCCGGGCGAGGTCCGCACCGGCGGCCGGGGGTGTGGTCATGCTGACCTCCGTCGGTGCAACGTCGTGCGGCCGAGGCCCGCGAGCCGGCGGGCCTGGTCGACCAAATGGTGGGTGAACAATCGCCTCGCGTAGGTCTCGCCGCGGGCGTCGATGGTGATGCGGATGAACGTGGGGTCCTGCTGCGCGGCCGCCCGCAGGGAGGTGATCTCCTCGGGCGTCAGCTGTTCCAGGTCGGCCGAGGCGTCGTCGTCCGCGGCGATCTCGCCGTACGGCACGAGGACGCCGGCTGCGGCCTGGCGCACGTCGGCGAAGACCGCGTCGACTCGGCGCACCAGGCTGCGATCGGTGGGGGCCTGCCATGCGCCGGCCCAGTCGTCGTGCCGATCCTGCTCGGCACGGCGCGAGTCCCGCCACCAGGTGACGAGATTGGCCCGCTTGGCTGGGGTGTCGTAGACCTGCTCGACGCCGCGCAGGCGGCTGGCGAGGAATCCCGAGGGGCGGTGAACCCGCTGGGCGGGCGATTGCTGCGCCAGGACGGCCATGACGTCGGCTGCGGTCCATCCGGCGTCGGCGACATGTCGGACGATCCAGGCGATCCGGGGAACGTCGGCCCGGTTCAGCCAGCCGACCTGCTGGATGAGCTCGAAGGCGAGCTGGTGGCGGCGGCCGGTCTGGTTCAGCTTCCGGCGCGGTGCGGCCGGCTTCTGGGGGGTGGGTGACGTGTGGTTCCCGGCTCCGAGCTTGCTCTCAGGGGGAAGCGAAGTCATACCGGCAGAGGAAAGCCTAGAAGTACTTACCCCCCTTGGGGTGCAAGACGAGGCCGCCGAAGTGGCCTTCAGCGCCCGGCGATTGGCCCCCTTTGTCCGGGCGTTGGAGAGTGTCCGCTTGGCCTTGGCCGCGAGAGCTTTCATCACGGGGACCTGGTCTTCGGCCATGCCGCGGACCGAGCGGATGTACCGCTCGGACGGACCGGTCCGCAACCCCAGGGCCTCGTCGAAGGTCGGAGGGATAGTCCGGAGGAACTCGCTGGCCCGGCCGCCGATTCCGCTGACACGTGTGCCCTTGGAGAGGTACACGAGCAGTCCGGCGTCCCGCAGGAGGCTCAGGTGGTATTGGACGGTGCGCTCACTGATCTTCAGCCACATCACGAGCTGGTCCACGCCGGGCCGGCACTCCGTCAGCCGGGCCAGGATTCCTGCGAGGCGCAGCGTGGTCCGATTGAGGCGGGTCGGGCCGTGGGAGCGGTCGTGGGCGACCTGGGCGTGGTCGTGGTGCCAGTGGACGGCCTGCAGCCACGAGTAGCCCTCGGGGGCGATACGGGAGGGGGTGGTGGTGGCCCACTGGCTGCTCGCCGGCAGGCGCACAGCAGCACCGGGCACGGCGCGACCCGTGGCCGGGGCGCGGGGCGCGAGCGGGGTGAGGGGCGTGGGCATGGGGGCTTCCTGGGGTTTTTGGGTGCACGAAAATGGACCCGTGGCGGTACGGGCCTGGCAGAGCGGGACGGTGGGCGCTGGTCGCGCGGGGGTCAGTCCAGGGCGAGTGCCATCTGCAGGGGCTCAGTGAGGTCCTGGACCGGGGTCGGGATCCGCGGTTTCTGGCGGCTGGTGGCGTGGGAGTGGCGGATTGGGTTGCGGCACACGTTGCGGGGCATCGGCGGCTGGTCGGCCTCTTCGGCGATCAGGTCCGCCAGGCGGGCGATGCTGAACAGCGACAGTTTGGTGCTGTGGCGGATGCGGGTGCGGGAGACGCCGCGCAGGAGCATGTCCATCGCGACGATCTCCGCGCGGGCGCGTCCGAGTTCGTAGACCGGCCAGGAGCGGGCCGGCATCACAGTGCGTGTGGTGCCGCCCACCTGGCGGGTGGAGGGTGCGGTCACTGGGTACCTCCCTTCGATGCGACGAGGCGTGCCTCGACGACGACGCGCTGGGAGTGGCCGGTGGCCGGCCAGCACGTCACCAAAGTGAGCAGGGCCGTCGTCGGGGTGGCTGTGGGCTGGTCAGGGACCTGGGCGATGACGTCGACGTCATCCGGTGCGACGGTGCGGACCCGGGTGACGGTGTAGGTGTAGGTGACGCGGTGGGCGGTGGTCACGGTGATGGCCGCGCCGGGCTGGATGCGGTCGATGTGCTGGAAAGCCGGGTCCGTGACGCCGGAGCGGTGGCCGGCTACGGCGAAGTTGCCGATCTGCCCTGGCTGCTCGGTGGTAGGGAAATGCCCGATGCCGGCGCGCAGTTGGCGGTCGGACACCCCGTCGTAGACCGGTTGGGCCCAGGACGCGCCCAGGACGGGGATGCGCAGGACTTCGCCGATCGGGCCGCCGGGGCCGGTTTCGCTGTTGCCTCCCACGGCGTGGATTCCGTTTCCGGCCGGGTTGGTGCCGCCCCAGACGGTGAGTGCCCGGACGGCTTGCGTGCGGGACGCCGCGGTGGTGTCCGCGGCCGCCGCTCCGTCGGGTGCAGCAGCGGAAGGGGTCGTCAGCGGGTCGGGGACCTGCGAGGTGGCAGGAGGGCGCGGGGCCGCCTTGGGCCCTGCGGCAGGCTGATGGCCGGTCTGGGTCCACAGGGCTGCGGCGATCCCGAGTCCGGCTGTGGCGGCTGCGGCGACGAGAGCGAGTCGGTGGGTGCCGGGTCGGGCGGTCGCGGATTCGCCGGCAGGGGAAGGGTCGAGGGAATCGGGTGTGTTCGGCATAGGTGCTTCCAGCGAGTGAAATCGGCTTGGGGCCGTCGGTGCGGTGGAGGCCGGTTGCGAGGCCGGCCTCCACCGCACCGTCAGGTCCGCTGAGGACCAGGTGTCGAAGAGGGAGCTCAGGCGCCGGTCTTCGGCAGGACGGTGATGGTGACGGGGCGCGGCTTCGGCTTCGGCAGTGCGGGGATCTTGGTGTCCTTGACCGCGACGCGGGCCGTCGTGCCTTCGGTGACGGTGGCGTCCTGGTCGGCGGCGAGCTGGTAGCCCTCCACCGCTGCGACCTCGTGCACGGTGTAGGCGCCGGGCGTCAGGTCCGCGGCAGTCCAGACCCCGTGGGCGTCGGTTGCACCGGTGGCTACCGTCTTGCCGGCGGAGTCCTTTACCGCGAACACCACGCCGGGCAGTGGTGCGCCGGTGTCGGCTGCGGTCTTGGTGAGGGTGAGGCCGCCGTGTGGGGTGGCGACTGTCAGCTGCGCCTGTGCCTGGGCGGTGGAGCGCCCGCCGGTCAGGAGCATGCGCTGCGCCTTGGTGTTGCTCGGCGCGACTGCGCGCAGGGCGGTGGCGGGAAGCGACTTGGCGAGGGCCTTGATGTCGACGGTGCCGGCCGCGGTCGGGGTGATGATGGCCGTGGCGATGCCGTCGGCGTTGGTGGTCACGGTTCCGGCGCCGGCTGCTGCGCCGGAGACATCGAGCTCGAGCTTGATGCCGGGCATCTTGTGCCCGGAGGCGGACGTCACGTCGAGGGTCACCGGGGTGGTCTTGCCCGGCGTGAACGGGCCGGCCGTTGGGTGGACGTTGAGGGTGTACGGGCCGGCGAAGGTGGCCGCTTCGGCAAGGAAGTCCTGCGCCAGGTTCTTCGTTGTGGCGGGAACCGCGGGGTAGGCCAGGCGCTGCAGAGCCCGCTTGCCGTCGGGCAGGGCGTAGGTGGAGCCGGGCTCGAGGAAGGTGTAGATGTCTGCGTCGATCGCGGCGGCCTGGGCGTCGCGGGTGGTCTCGCCGTACTGCGACAGGAGGTACGCGGCGCGCGCGACGTCCTGGGGGGAGGCCTTCTTGCCGGTGGCCCGCGAGGTCCAGGTGGTGAAGTCGGTGGCCGGGCCGTAGCGGCCGGCGGTGTCCGGGCCGGAGAGCTCGGGATCCGCGCAGTAGGCCAAGCCGTTGATCCCGGGCAGCGGTGCACCAGGGGCGCCGTAAGCGCCCAGGTGCGAGGCGCCGGCGTGGCCGGCGGAGTCCGGGATGAGGAAGCCGGGTCCCCATTTGTCGGCCGCGCCGGCCGACGGTGCGGCGAGCGTCACGGCGGCCAGGGCTACGGCAGTGGTGACGATCGTGGCGCGCGTTTTGGTGCCTGGCTGTGTCAAAGCACGGACTGATGGCACACTCATGCATGTCTCCCGAGGGTGATACCGGAACCGGGCAGTCGGTTTTCCAGGCCAGTAGCTGCCCGGTTCCGGACCCGGAGTGCCCAAGGGCGCCCCGGATAGGGTGTGATGAGGGTTCTCGGCGGTGTGCACGGGGCAAGATATGCAGCACCACCAAGATCCTTCGGCACGAAGCTACATCATGTAGCTTGCTGCATCAAGCCAGTGCCGAAGCTCGTTCGATCGCGCAGCAGATCACCGCCTTTCTGCGGCGCGCCATGCAGCAGCAAACAAGATCTTTCTGCACAAAGCCGCATCATGTAGCCTGCTGCATGCCAGTGGCGAAGCTCGCCTCGGCCCGCGCAACAGGTCACCCCCTCAGGAGCCACACGATGCCTGCACGCCAATTCAACGGCGAACTCCTCCGCCAGGAGCGCAGGGCGCGTGAATGGCACCAGGCAGACGTCGCCAGGGCGGTGGGCGTGGAACGCGCCATGGTCGCGCAGTGGGAGGCCGGCACCCGCTTTGCCAGCGCCGAGAAGCTCGCGACGATCGCCGCCGCGTTCAGTCGGCCGCTGGATGAGATGTTTCCGCGCAAAGGGCCCGCGGACCTCAAGGACTTGCGGACCGATGCCGGCTTTTCCCAAATCGACGCCGCCAAGATCAGTGGCGTCCCACGGGGGGTCCTGAGCGGTGCCGAGCTCGGCCACAAGCCCCTGGACGCCCGGGTGATTACCAAGGTCGCTGAGGCCTACAACGTCACCGAACAGCAAGTTCGCGCCGCGCAGAGCGTCTCCTTCGGCGACATCGCCCCCACTCCGGCGGTGCCGCAGACGCTGAGCGAAAAAGTCACCTACCTGCTGAACCACACCTATCCCGGGGCGCCGCCCAGTGACAGGGAATTCGCGGACCAGATCAACGCCCGGGCCGGCCGGCAGCTCGTCACCGCACAGCAGTTCGCCGCGGTGCGCACCGGTCGGCAGCAGCTTGCGCAGGTCCTGGCGGGCGCGCCGGACGAGGCGGCGTTCTACGAGAGCCTGGCGGAGGTCCTGGGCGTTTCGCCGGTGTACTTCCAGTCCGGCGAGAAGGTGGCGCAGCAGGTCGTGGAGAGCATCAAGCTGCTCGCTGCGGCGTCCGGCGGCCTGGCGCTGGCCGCGCGCGGCGCGGAGCAGGCCGGCCTGGCGCCGGAGATGATCGCCAAGCTGGTCGCTCTGATCGAGGCCGAGCGTGACTCCTCGCCGCCGGCTTCGGGGCAGTGACACCGCGCCGCTCATAGCAACCACACTCCAGCGGTCGCCAGCCCCAGGCCAGCGCCAGCGGCTGTCTGGGCAACGGTGTGGTACGACAGGGCTGTTCGGGTCCAGCACACGACACCCACCACGCTGTACGCCAGCAGCCACCACGGCGTCGCGACGACGGAGAGCATCGCCACCACTGCGGACGCCACCGCGCAGTCCACACTGATCTTCCACCGGCTGGCGTCGTTCACGGTGAGCAGGCCCACGGTCATCACCCACAAGGCGATCGTCGCGATCAGGACATCACGCGGCGCGCCGGCCAGCAGCATCACCACCGCGGCGGTGGCGATCGAACTGAGTATGACCAGGAAGATGGGACGGCGCTGCGCCCGGTCGACCACGTGCCGGTCGCCCCAGGTGCCGCGCTTGCGCTCCCAGTTGACGTAGGTCGCAGGGACCACGCCGGCGAAGACGCCGGCGAAGGCACCCCACGCGGCACCGCTCCATGTTCCGGTCGCCGCGGCGCCGATGCCGGTCATCCCCGCGAGCAGGGTGTTCATCGGCTGGAAGATGTTGGTGATGGTGCGGGCGAGGGCAGTCATCGTGCGGGTTCCTTAGCGACAGCGTCGAGCAGGTCCCGGCCCTGCTCGCGGGTGAGAGTGGCGTACACGTGCTGGACTTGTTGCAGCCAGGCTGCTTCGCCCGCAATGGTGGCGATCGGCTTGGTGGGCAGGGCCGGTGCCGCGGCGGCGTGACGCTCGCCGGCCGCCGCAGCGACCAGCACCGCATTGATCCAGTGAGCCTCCGTGGCAACGGCCGCGTCATCATGCTCGGTGGCCGCCTCTTCGGCGGCGAGCAGCAACTTCGGCGGCGCGTAGTGCCGTAGTTGCTCGACCGCGTCGCCGATGTCCTGAAGGCAGCGATCCAACCGGATGTCCAGCGGCGGCGAGGTGCGGGTGACCTCCCGCAGCCGGGACGCCGGCCGCGCGAACCCCAGATCCGGGACCGCGGTCATCAGGTCGTGCCACAGCGGGTACAGCTCCCACAGCGCCCGCGCGGACTGCCAACGCGCCGTCACGGCGCCGACGGTGGGCACGCTGACCCCGGCGGCGAACAAGAAGAACACCATCGTTTGCAGGAAGTCCGTGGCGTGGGTGATGGTCACGGCCCGGTGGCCCTCGATCGGCACGGCGATCGCGATCCAGAGGAACGCGGTGCGGCACAGCGTGTAGAGGATGCCGATCGCCATCGAGAGCGACATCAGGACCAGGCCGGCCCGCAGCAGCCGTGTTTCAGCCCAACGGGCCGCACGGGACCACTGGTAGCCGCAGATCACCACCGCGGTGCCCAGGTAGACGTAAAAGACACTCAGGTAGAGCGTGGCCCCCCACTGCCCGGCATGCTCGGCGGCAAAGTCGGTGCTGGGGGCATCACGCCGCACGACGGTAAAAAACAGCCCGGTCATGACCATCAGGGCGCCGACCGAAGCCTGATAGGCGAGGCGCTCGGCCGCCCGGGATGCCGCGACGTGACGCGGGACGTCCCGGCCCGGCTTGCCGTAGCAGGCCACCACGTAAGTGAGGATCGCGAGGATCGCCCCGATGGACACGTAGTGCTTGAGCAACACCGACAGATCGGTGACCACCGAATGGTTGAGGGCAGACTTGATGCCCGGCGACTTGATCCATAGGGCGAGTGCGAAACCGGCGTAGCAGCCCCACAGGGCGCGGCGACGCGCGTCACCGTGCAGGACTGCGGGGAACCTCCAGATGGCCACGGCGGTCATGACCACCGCCGCGGCGTAGGCGAGGAAGGAATGCACGGGGGAAGCTCCTAGTGCCGGCGGCGGAGGGGGGCGATGGGGTGCGACAGGCTGGTCTCCAGCAGGCTGACGAGGTCCTGTCCGCCGGAGACGCCTTGCCGGGCGGCCCGCGCGATGAGACTGGCCGACAGCTCGGCGTCCCGTTCGTCGACGGTGTCGTACCGGGCCCGCGCTTGGATCACCGCGTCCGGGCCGAGGCGCTGGATGAGGCCGTCGCGCAGATGGGCCGGGACCAGAGCTCGCAGCTCCGCCGCGCTGAGGTTGGTGCCGTGGGAGAACCACTCGTGCGCGAGCTCGTGGAGCTGAGTGTGCTGTGTTTGATGCTCGGTGGGCCGCTGCCGGTGGAGGATGAAGGTGGTGTCGGCAGTCCGGGCCCGCAGTCCGCACGCGGTGCGCAGGTCGGTGTCCCGGTCGGTGATCTCAACGAGTTCGATGCGTCGGCCCGATATGGCCGCCATATTGGCCACCAGGCCGTCGATCGTGAACGGATCCGGCAGAGGCAGGCCGGCCAGGCGCTTGCGCAGCTTCCGCGTGGAAACGATCCCCATCATGCTCTCCCCCGCCGGTCAGCACCGGCCTCGTCATCCATCCCCGCGAGCACGGAACTGAATCATCATCTCGTACGCATGTTCTATTCGAGCAACTGGCCCGCCCCGAACCGAACATTGCCCCGCAGCCCCGAACCGCCGGACTTCCTTCAACGCCCCCCGCTGCGAGGTCCGTTCACACGGACTCTCCGAGGCCAGTCGATCATCCAGGTGTTTGGTTGATCACTGAGCGTTGCCCCGATCTTCAATTGCCTCCGGGTGACTGTCAATCATGATCCTTGCACCCAATCTGATCTGCGTCTTCTGAATTTTTGGGCACTATAGGCGAATTGCGGCATGTATCGCTCTCAGCGCGCCTAGGACCTCTCGCGGGTGTTTGACCAGCACATATGCCAATCCCCTGTCGCTCGGCGACCCCTTCAAGGAGCACGCCGCAGGCGCGACCTGGGGATTGTCCAGATTGGACATGCCGCATCCGGACAATCAACCAAGACGCCAGGCATCAACGGATGCCCTGGTATACGTCTCTTCAAGTTGAATACTCCCCTTTGTAGATTTCTGAGGAGTTCGGCAGATAAATCGGTGAGGAAGGGACCGCGGGACCGTTCCGGGCCCGCGGCCGGGCACATAGCCGTAGGTAAGCTGACGCGCTCCGGCGGCCCCGCCCGCCCGTCTCCTGCAGGAAGGCTCCACCTGATGGCCCCCGCTCCATTCTCGTGACCGGCGGCAACCGAGGGATCGGCCTGGCCATAGCCCAGCGGTTCGCGGAGGCGGGCGACCACGTTGCGGTCACCTACCGCACCGGCGAGCCGCCCCAGGGACTGTTCGGCGTGCAGTGCGACGTCACGGACAACGCCCAGGTCGAGCAGGCATTCAAGGAGATCACCGCGCACCAGGGACCAGTCGAGGTGCTCGTCTCCAGCGCCGGCATGACCCGAGACACACTCCTGATGCGGATGACGGAGGAGGACTGCACCACCGTCATCGACACCAACCTGACCTCCGCCTACCGCATGGCAAAGGCCGCGTCCCGGACGATGCTGCGCGCCCGCAAGGGCCGGATCATCCTCATCGCGTCGGCGTCCGCGCTCTACGGGGCGCCAGGTCAGTCCAACTACACCGCGTCGAAGGCCGGCTTGATCGGATTCGCGCGGTCGCTGGCCCGGGAGCTGGGGTCACGGAACATCACGGTGAATGTGGTCTCCCCCGGGCTCACTGAGACCGACATGGCCCGGGCGCTCAGCGACGACCAGCGCACTGCGATCCTGCAGCAGGTTCCGCTGGCTCGTATCGGGCAGGCACAGGAGGTAGCAGCGGCGGTGGCGTTCCTGGCCTCCGATGACGCCGGATACATCACCGGGGCGGTGCTGCCCGTCGACGGCGGCGCGGCGATGGGTCACTGAACCGCACCTCGTCCACGCAGTATCCGGTCCGGCGCGCATGCCGACCGGGCCGTCCATATACCAGCACCGCAGGTCACACGGCGGGCCCACCACACCAGGGAGGTGTGGTGGGCCCGCCGTGTGACGTGCGGGTCAGCCGCGGGTGATGTTCTCGGCCTGCGGGCCCTTCTGGCCCTGCCCGATGTCGAAGGTGACGTGCTCGCCCTCCGCCAACTCGCGATAGCCGTTGCCCGAAATGTTGGAATAATGGGCGAAGACGTCGTCGCCCCCGCCGTCCTGAGCGATGAACCCGAAGCCCTTTTCGGAGTTGAACCACTTCACCGTGCCGCTGGCCATGCCGTGTCCTCGTCTGTGGATCCTGTGGACTTCGACATCAGGAAGTCCGCTCCCGTTCTACCCCAGCCGCGGAACGGTTATCCGACTTCGCGCCGTGTTCTTCGCCGGCGGTCGGGAACCTCAACTGGCTGTCCATCGGCGGCCGCTGATCAGCGGGCACTGCCAGCGAGGTACTTCGTCCGCAGTGCCGCAGCGGCGAATCCCGGCGCGAAGGCCAGCAGGAGGCCCTCCGATCCGTGGGCCGGCGGATCGTCCATCAGCCGGCGCAGAATATCCAGCACCGCCGGCCCGCCCCGGTTGCCCCCGTCCGCGAGACTGGCCCAGGAGTGGCGCAGCCGTTCGTCACTGACGTCAAGGCCCTTCTGGATCCGCTCGAGTACGGCCGGGCCACCGGGGTGGGCGACGACGTGGTCCGCAGCCCATGTCGGGTTGCCTGATCCGGTACGCAACCAGTCCCACAGGTCCGGCATGACGGTGTCGACGGCCCGGATGGCTGCCCTGGTGCTGTCGAAATGAATGCCATCGGGTTCGTGGCGCTGGCGGTAGTAGTGCTCGGTGTCGGGGATGACGAGTTCGAGAGTGTCCAGGATCTGCAGGCTGGGTCCGCTAGGGGCAGTACTGGTGACGATCGCGGCACCGCCGGAGTCCCCGAAGAGGAACTTGAAGGCGAGCGCGTCGGCCCCGGTGTCGGAATGGTGGTAGATGGTGGAGAGCGTTTCAGCCACCACGACCAGGGCGGTGCGGCCGCGGCCCGCGGCGATGAGGTCGGCGGCGCGTATCAGGGACTGCGCACCGCCACCGCAGGCGAGTTCCGTCATCTGGACCCGGCGCACCTTGCGCGGCAGACCCAAGGCGTTGACCAGGGCGATGTCCAGGCCGGGCTTGGCGTCGCCGGTGGCGTGGGAGGTGACCAGGATGTCGATATCCGACGGACTGATTCCGTGCTGGGCCATCACCTGCTGAGCGGCCTCGATCCCCCGATCCCGCAGATGCCCGAATGCCGCCCGTTGCCGCTCGGAAATGGTGCCTGCCTCGGCGATCTCGGCGAGGGGGGCGGAGAAGAAACGGTGCTCCACCCCCACACTGGCCGCGATGCGGTCGATCAACTCGGGGCGGGCCGGGCGCGGACGGCCGGGGTCAGCGCGCTGGACGTCCGCATCGGCCGCAACCTCGTCGGTTTGATCCGGGCGCGGGCGGTCGCGGTTGGCGCGGTGAATGTCCGCACAGATCTCCGCAGTGGTGATCGTGTAGCGGGGGTGGGACATTGCGGTCGGCAGGATGAAGGCCATGGGGCGGGGACTCATCTCGAGGTGGGGCGCGGCGCCGGCGCGCCGAGCCGGGGATGCGGGACAGCCACGTGGCGAGCATGGGCGTAGCCGGCGGCGACGGCGACGAGTTCGACCAGGTTCGGCGCCTGGGTGTCGCCGTCCAGATGCCGGTACTCCCGCATGGCGGCGATGGCCATCCGCTCGGACAGGCCCCAGGTGGGGTGCGCGTCGCGGCGCAGCAGGTCGGCGGTGGTCTCTTCGACGCTCCACTGCAGGCCGTGCAGGTGGTGGATGCGCTCGCGCAGCGCCTCCAGGTAGTCCGCGTACTCGCGGACCCGGTCGGGGCCGACGACGGGGCCGTGGCCGGGCACGATGGTGTTCGGCTGCAGGGCCAGGACGCGTTGGCAGGCGTGGTGGATCTCCTCCAGCGTGCCGGCCCAGTGCACGGGGTGGTCGTTGATGAAGACGATGTCGCCGGCGCAGACGACGTCGCGCTGCGGCAGGTGCATGATCAGGTCGCCGACGGTGTGGGCCGGCCCGACCTCGTACAGGTCGGCCTGGAGGCTGCCGACCTGCAGCGTCAGCTGCCCGGTGAACGTGCGGGTGGGCTCGACGGTGCTCAGGCCGGTCAGGTCGTAGCGGCCGAAGTGGTGGCGCATGTACCAGCCGAGCGGAGTGTCGCTACGGGTGGAGGCCAGTAGCTGCGTGAGCTCCTGCGGGGTCGGCTCGGCGCAGATGTGGGCCAGGTTCGCCTCAGTGCTGACGATGTCTGTCCCCGGGAACAGTCCGTTGCCGTAGGAGTGGTCACCGTTGGCGTGGCTGTTGACGATCGTGCCGATCGCGGCGCCCTTGAGGATGGGCGCGGCCAGGTGCTGCAGCTGCCGAGTCAGGGGACCGTCGTAGGGGGTGTCGAACAGCAGCGCCGGAGCGTCCGGGGAGGTGACGAGCGTGCAGTTGGCCATCCCCCAGGTGTCGTGTCCGGGCGGGGTGAACACGTGCACGTCGTCGGCGATACGGTGCAGCGCCGGAACTTCGATCGGGGGGTGTTCCATGGTGATCATTGTGGTTTCTGTGAGCCTCGGCCCGGGAGTGACGTAGGGGACAGTTCCCGGGGGCCGTTTGCGTGGGGGTCGGCCAAGTGTGGGCGGATTGTCAGTGTTCATGCGGCGAAGTAGCCCGTGTGGGGACCGAGCGGGCGCGCACGCAACGAGTCCAGAGCCGGCGGCCGGGGCCCGGTGGTGAACGGGAGCAGCATCAGCCGTGATCCGGGAGCGCCGAAGATGCTGGACGCGCACATGGTCACCCAGCCCAGTCCGTACGTGGCGTGCTGCAACGGCCGGGCGACGTCCGCCCGCGGCTGCACGTACGCCTCCTCATCGGCAGCTCGGTACAGCGGGCCGGACACCGGGTCGGCCAGAATCTGCCATTCCAACTCGGCCAGCGTCTCGTTGTCCGAATGCAGGGCGACGGCCGCGCGCACCTGCGCGATGAGTGTGGGCGCCCACTGGGTACCCCACTGGGCCAGGGTGTCGCGGGCCTCAGCACACGTCAGCATCCACTGCATCGTGTTCTGCGGGACCTCCCCGCGAGGGAACATGAGGCTGAATTCCTTGTTGAAGGCGACGGTGCCCCAGCCCGCGTCATTGATGTAGGCCATGACGCCGATGCTGTCGAGCGTCCCCCGCCAGGCGCCGGGGATGGTCAGACCCTGGTCGGCCTGCAGCGGGTACGGCGGCTCCTTGGTCAGGGCGTAGCGCCACACGGCGGCCCATTCCTGGTCGCTGAGACGCAGAATCTTGGCGACTTCCGGAAGGAGCGTTTCAAACGCGGTGCCGGGCACGCAGCGTTCCAGGCGGGCGTACGTCCCCTCGGCGCGGTTGAGCAGCAGGTCCATCTGCAGCTGTGTCAAGCCGTCGTCTTCGGCTCGTCGGCCACGTGAGTCACGGCGTTCGAGGCCGTCGCGCAGCGCTGGGTAGCTGGCGGGGTCGACCCGGGCCCGGGCTGTTACCAGCAGGTTGCGCAGTGCCCTCCGGTCCCCCACTGCTGAGTTCCCCTTCATCCGCGCCCCTAAGGCGCGCACCGTTTCGTGTCAGGTTCTGCTGCTTGTGACCGGGTGCGTCGTGCGAGTCCGGGCTGACCTGGAGTAAACACCACCGGGTTGTCTCGCTCGTGCAGCAGGGTCACTCAGCCGGATCGCGGGGAGGAGCCAGGGGGACATCGACCAAACCGCGTGCGACGGCGATCATGCCGGCCTGAAAGCGGCTCTTCGCGCCGAGCTGCTCCATCAAGGCGGGCAGCCAGCGCCGGACCGAACGCGGGGTAACCCCCATACGGCGAGCGATCTGCGGGTCCTCGTGTCCGTGGGCCAGGAGCGTGAGCAAGGTGCGGTGCTGCGCGCTGTAGTCCTCGCCCGTGCTGGGTTCGTCCTTGGCGTCCCCTGCGGCGGGCAGGGGCACGGACCGGAGCCACATGTCCTCGAACATGGCGATGTAGCTGGGCATCAGGTGCGAGCCGCGGATCGCCAGGATCGTCTCGGAAGGGTTCGCGGGGTCACCTGGCAACATCGCTGCGCGGTCGTCGAAGATGAGCAAGTCGAACGCGATCGCGTCCGCCAGGCGCACCTCTACACCGACGGCGGCCAGGTCGAGCAGGTATTTGCGGTGGCGAGGTGAGCGGGCCACGCTCTGCCCGTAGACGGCACGCAGCCGGAGCCCGCTCTTGACCATGCCGGCGTCTTCCTCGACTGAGGCAGCCAGCCGTTCCGGGTCGGGCAGCGGCCCGGGGTGCATCGAGCAGATCTGCCAGCGAGTCTCCTCAGCGATGTGGTTAAGGAAGGTCCGCTTCTCGTCCTGGTTGCGCAGGACCAGCACCGCGACTGCGTCGAGCTCACGCTCGACCAACGGCTGGAAGCGGGCGGCCAGCACCTCGGATGCCTCGTGGATCCGCCGCAATTCATCGCTGTGGGATACCGCGGCAGTGTTCAGGCGAGAACGCACGGCCTCCGGATCGACCGGAATGAAATCGTTTGAAGCTGGGACATGTTGCACCAGTCCTGTTTCCAGCAGGTACTGCCAACCGCGAGCCGCGTCCACCGGATCCATGGACAGCTTCGGCACCAGGTCCGCAAGGACTGCGCGGCCGTGGGTCCTGAGGGCCGCGTAGAGCCGCTCACCCAGATCGACGTCTGAGTCGGTGGTCCGCGCGCAGTGCGGCGCCTTGCCTACCACGTGCAGCGCTGGAGATGCTTCCTTGCAGTCGGGCTGTCGTGCTGTCGTCATCAGGCTTCCTCCAGCCAGGCGGCAGGCACCGTGCAACCGGTCTGCTGGGCCGCTTCGTCCTGGGCCACCGTCGCGGCCAGGTGCCGCAGGGCGTTCAAGCGCTGGCGGCTTAGCGGCGTGGCGTGTGTGCGGTGCACGGTGGGGCGCGGTTGAGCAACATAGGGGACGGCTTGGTCCCAGCAGTCCTCGAAGACCGCGGTGGCCGCGTGGGTCCAGGAGCTGTTCCGCAGGGTCACCAGGGCCTCGCCGGGCCGGTCGGGATAGACCGGCAGGACGACGGTGTGCTCGTCGACCACGAGAAGGTCGATCGGGACGAGATGCAGCAGCCGTACCTGCGCGCCCAGGGCCTGGAGCATCAGCAGGTACGCGTGCTGCTGCGCAGACAGCTCACCGCTGCGCTCGTAGATGGCGCGCAGACGGACTTTCCACTGCCCCAGTGCCATATCCGCGCGTAGACCGCGCACAGCGCCGATGGCCGTGGGCACCGGACCTGCGCTCATGGAGTCCCGGCTGACAGTGGCCCGTTCGTGAGCATCGGCCAGGGCCTGCTGGATGTTGGCGGCTCCGGTGGTCAGCTCCCCCTCAACGTCCGCTCTGCGGGCCGGGAGCAAGCGGTCCAGGAGTCGGACCGAGGCCCAGATGCCCGCTGCCCGCTCCTGGTCGCGCGCGTGCAGGGCCGTCCGTGAACGGGCCAGAAGGCCCCCGATGGCCGTGGCCGGCTCGATCGCGGCAAGCTCACCGGGCCGTTTACCGTCCCGGACCAGACCGAGCCGGAGCAATTCCGCGCCTGCGCGGTCGACATCAGCGGGATCCAGGTCCAGAACCCGCGCGGCGGTGCCAGGCGTTCTCGCGGTGCCCGATCTGACGGCGTCGTACAGTTTCGGACCTACCGTGCCCGCGATCAGTACTTCGTCAACCGCCGTGCTCATTGCCTCTAGCCCCCGTTGCCGTCTGCCTGTCACCCCAGCCGTAACCGTCTGAGGCCGGGGGATGCGTCTGAGTGATCGAGTCTTAACGACATGTGGGGGGTTTTTAAACGGGAGAGTTTCTGCCTGCAAAAACCAGACTAGGGATAGATGCGATCATAAAACGACACCACATGACATTTGGCAGCGCACATATGCAAGAAATTGAGGGGCGGTGGCTGGAATCCGCTGTGACCACCCCCCAGCGGGCGCCTCGGCGATCGCGGCACCTACAGGGGCCGTTGTCTATCCGTCGTCGCGCTGTTGGTCCGCTCCGTAGCTCGGCGCCAGCCGCAATACTCCTGCCGCACGTACGACCGCAGGCCTCCCGCGACGTCCCAGGCTCTGGAGTCGGCCGCCAGCGGGCCAGCCACATACACCTGAACCAACCGCAGGTCGAACGCTCGGAGCGAGCGGGCCGCCTGATCCGCCGTCGCAGTCGCGTGGTCCACATCATCGCCCGTGCACCCGGCCTGCCAGCAGAACCAACCTAGTTCCACCCGCCGGGCGCCGATGTCCAGCAGCGCCGCCTCCCGCAGCAGCGCCCCTCTGCGCTTGCCGAAGTCGGGGGCAGTCACGTTCGCGTTGTCGTCCGACAGCAGGAGCAGCGCGAGCTCCTGGTCCATTAGGTCGGCAGCGGTCGTGCTCATGTAGGCGACGGCGTAGTCGGGCCCCGGCAGGGCCGGCGTCTCGTACGCCTCCCAGCTCGCCGCGCAGTACGTGCACGTCAGCGAGGCGACTTCGCGGCTACCGTCGGGGTGTTCAATGCGCTCGCTGACCAGGACACGGCTCTGACACGCGCAGTAGAGCGAGGGGTGCTGAGACATGCAGTCCATCCTTCCTCCTCGACCTGGCTCCAGTGAGGGTGAGCCGACCCGGCCCTGTAGTTCGACTCATCCGCCGTCGGTGCAGTTCGTCCATCGGTGGCCGTTCGGACACACGAGAGCGTGACGACTGAGCAGTTGGAATGGCCCGCAGTCGTCCCAGTGGTGTGTGCCAGCTGCGGCCGCGAGACCGCAGGCGAGCTGCGGACACGACCAGGTGGTGAGCTCCCACGAGTCCAACGGCCGGGGGGCGGTCGTCTGCGATGTTCGAGGTGATGCAGCCGACGGCGGCAGAGTCGGCAACAAGGCTGGAGGTGTCGGCGCCGGCGCCGCGCGCCGGTGCGGCCCCCGCAGCAGCCTGGCGATCATCCGCGTCCAGGCCCTCATCGAGGGCCTGGGACCCACGCCCCGGCAGTGCACCGGGCGTTGCGGGCGCGGCCGATGTCCCGCGCGGTGGGGAAGACCAGGGTCGCAGCCGGACGGCCGTAGCCTGCTGCTCCGCCGATGGCCAGGACGAGCGTTCCGGACTGCAGGTTCGCAATCATCTCCATCCCTTCACGCCGATCCGGACGGCGGCCGCGGCGAGGGCGGATACGACCGTGATGAGAAGGAGCGGAAGGAGACCTACGGATCCTGCAGCTTCGCGGCTGGCGCGAAGGACCGCTTTGACCGGCACGGTCAGCGCAACGAAGAGGCCAACGATCAAGGCGCAGCCGATGAAGCGGAGCACTATGCGGGTGAGAGCGAGCGCCGCAATGACGCGGCAGAGGAAACAGCACATGAGTGTCCTTGGTGGATTCGCTGTTACAGGGGGCGGCACAGTGCAACGGGAGTGGGCTGGCCACCCTGCTCGACCAAGGTGGCGGACTTGATCGCGTCGGCCCCCACCCTGATCCCGCGTGTGCAGCAGGCGGGCCGGCTCGGTGGATCGCTGGTGGCGTCGGAAGTGGCGTCGTTGGATGCCATGATCGGCGGCTCCTCGGTCTCGGTGGGGGCGGGCCGGGCGGCCTGCCCGCGCCCCCGTGCCCGATGTCGGGTTCGGGAGCGAGGCAGGCTGACCGGTCAGGAGTGGAAGTTGCTGCGCCGAAAGACCGCTCGGCGGATGTTTACGGTCGTGCCGCCCTTGCTGGTGCTCCGCTGGGCTCCGCGGCTGGCGAGAACTACCCCGACCAGGACGACCACCACCGCGAGGCTCATCAGCGCCTGCCCGGCGGTAGCGAAGATGGCCGGGAGCTGGGCCAGGCCGGGGGCAGCCGCGCCAATTCCGTACCCGCCCAGGGCAATGGCGCCGCCCGTGGACAGGGCGAGGGCGCTGTACTTCCATACCCACGAGGGAACGGCCGGCCGATCGGGGGTGCCCGATCCCGCGGGCGAGGCAGGCAGTAGGTGCGCTCCCGCCAGCGTGCGGTAGAGCTCAGCCTGCTCGGGAGCTCGGTAGTAGGCAACTGCGGATTCGTCACGTCGGAGTAGCTCGTCGACGCGGGCCCGGTACGACGTGTCGTTGAGGAGCCGGACCAGCTCAGCCCTGGGCTGCGAGGCCGGAGCGCCCGAGGGTTCCACTGCGGCGAAAGCGTCCGGGAAGAGGTCCCAGATCGCCCGCAGGTGCTCGTACGGCAGCCCGCCGACCGTCGGCTCTTCGGGCAGAGCGGCGGGCAGCGGATGATGCTTCGGTTCGGTGAGGTCGTGCGCGTCCACAAGGGCTCCTTGTAGGGGTCTCGAAATGGGGGAAACGCGCAGGACCCGCCGGCCGCAGGTGAGGCGGCCGAGCGGGTCCTGGGTTGCGGCAGAACGGGCCGCGGCGGAACGGGCGGTGTTACGCCAGGCTGTAGAAGGCCAGGAACACGGCCAGCAGAACGAGGCCGGCCTGCATCCACCACGCACTGAGCCCGACTGCGTTCCAGCCCGCCACCACGGCGGCAGCACGCAGGCTCCAGCGAGTGACGAAGCCCAGAGGCCGGTAGCCCTGAAGTTCCTGGATTCGACGGGTGCGCTGGTCCATCTGTGCCTGCAGGTGGGCACGGGTGACGGCGTCGGTGCTGTCGGTGTTGGCGAACGTCACGCTGTAGCCGTGGATTTCGACCTCCAGACGCTGGATCTCCTGCGCCGGCGTTTCCGAGGGCATGGCCACTACTCCTTAGACGACGAGGCGGCGGCCAGGAGGGCGTTCACGCCCAACCCGCCAGCGTGAGAGCCCAGCTTGTGACCCAGCTCCATCATGGCCGTGTCCAAGTCGTCAGCCGGGACCTGAACCTCGCGGCCTTTGCCTCCCTGATCGGGGCCGACAACACCCCCCAACTCCAGGAGATGCATCACCTTCACCGCGGTCTGGAAGGGGACACGCAGTTTGCGCTGCAGCATCGACGTCGACCCGAACTGCGAGGAGACGACCAGGTCGGCCGCCTGGAGAACCAGGTCCACGTCGAGGTCCTCCGGAAGCGCCAGGGCGGGCTGCGTGGCTCCGGCCTCGGCGCCGGTGGCTTCCTGTGCGTTCTGGTCCTGGGCCATGTAGCGCGGGTACTGACCCGAGTCGTCTCTGGTCGCCCGGCCGTCCTTGGCCCAGTTGACAAGCCATCCGGCGACGGTGCGCTGCGCAGGCGTCGCCTCGCCAAGCATGTCCTTGAGCGCCTCGTACAGCGCTTTCGGCTCGTACCCGATGGAGCCGGCCGCTGCCAGAAGCTCGAACCCGGTCTCGCGGGGATCGATCGGCCGGGAGGGGCGAGGAAGCGTCGCCATCGGGGCGGCCAGTGCTGCTGTGGGCGGGTGCGCCAGGGTCTCGGTGGACGAGACCTTCACGGCTGCGGCCTCGAACAGGTCGGCCGCACCACCGAAACCTTCGTACCCGCGCGGACCGGCGGGTGCGACGGCGGTTGACCCGGTGCCCGCGAGGGACTCCGAGGCGAGCAGGGTCGCCGCGTCGATGATCGCGCCGGCGCTGTCGATGGCGTGCTGCGCGGCTGCGGTGAGCTGCTGGCCCTTGTACAAGTCGGGAAGGGTGCGCGCCCAGCGCTGGCTGTAGATGGTGCCGCTTTCCACGGACCGAGCGATCTTGTCGAGCGTCGGTCGGCGGGCTGCCGTCGCTGCGCAGATCTTGTCCATGAGGTCGTCCTGGAGCCGCCAGACCTTCGTCGCGGTGGGCTTCTTCGGGCCCAGGCGGGTGTGCATGTTCCAGCCGGAGCCAGCGACGGGCGCGTCCTTCGGGTCGACTTTGATGTAGCCGGGGAAGAGGTAGGCCAGCTCTTCGGGGTCGGACACGGTCATGCCGAAACGCCACTTCGCCTGGATTTTCATCATGGCGGTGATCACGTCCTGGGTCGCGCGCAGGCCGCAGATCAGCTGCCGGACGCGCATCGCGCGCCCTTCCTCGGCGACCTTGTCCAGGCCCTCCTTGACGTCGTGCGGCAGGGAGGCGGTCTCATCGCAGATGATGACGACGCCGGGGATCTCGTGGTCGATCGGCAGCTTGTTGTCGCTCTTCTTCTGCCGCATCAGCTGCTGGTAGCCGGCCTTGCGGGCGGCGATGATCTCCCCCGCCATCCAGACCATGAGGCGGGCTTCGTCCGCGGTGTGGGCGATCCAGTCCACGATGGGGGCCGCGGCCAGGCCCTCGGTCGCCCAGGGGGTGATCCAGGGGAGGGCGACGCCGCCGCCGGTGATGTCGATCGCCCAGATCAGTGCGTCGGGCATCCGGGCGAGCTGGGCGATGACGACCCGCAGGGTGTTGGTTTTGCCGGCGTCGGTCTCACCAATCAAGATCCCGCAGTCGCTGCACAGGCTGCCCAGAGCGGCCGAGCCGTTGCGGTGCACACCGAACGGGAACCGCTCGGTGAGGGTGAGTTCGCTGAAGTCCTCCGGGTAGTTGATGTCCTGGCTGATCACGTCCTGGAGGGTGACCTCCACCAGGATCGTGCCGCGGTTCGCGCCGGGGAAGATCTCCACGCCGCATCCGTCGGCCAGGCGCATGTCGGCGGCGAACTTCGCGCCGTAGCCGTTGAGGTCGTCGACGGTGGTGCCGCCGGCCGGGAGGTTCAGTTCGACCGTGTAGCCGACCCGTTTCGGCCAGTGCGTCACGTCCACGCCGTGGCAGTTCTCGATCCTTGCGACCCGGGCCAGGCGGTCTTCCCACTCCCGCAGGATGCCGACCGATTCGCGGCGCAGTTTGTACAGGACCTTGCTCTCGGTACGGGTCGCTTCGCTGCGGGTGGCGCCGGCGTTCACGGCGACGCCAAGAGCGGCCAGGCCGAGACTGGCGGCCCAGCCGGTCGCGGTCAGCGGCGCGGTCGTCATCGCCCACGATGTCCAGGCGCCGGCGGTGATCCACGACAGTGCTCGGGTGGTGATGGTGCCGGCCGTGGTGTGCTGGCGCAGGTCGTAGATGATGCCGGCCGCCGCTGCGCTGGTGAGGGCGGTGGCTGCGGCCTGCCAGGGAAGTCCGGTCAGCGGTGCGAGCAACGCCATGGAGGCGGCGGTCTCGCTGGCGTACCCGAGGAAGGTGGGGTGGTCGCTGGGCGGCGACCAGTCCCAGTGACGCGGCGGCATGAGGGTTCTCCATCCGAATCAGGGCGAAGGCGGGGAAGCGGGGGCCAGGGGTGGCGGACTGGGCCGGTGGCGCCCCGCGAGGTGCGGGACGCCACCGATGTGCAGAGGAGCGGGCCGAGTCAGTGGCGAGGGGTGTTCCACATACCCTCGCTGCTGAGTCCCTTGCGTGGGTGCGTGTTGTGGCTGATCTCCAGGTGGTGGTCCTCCAGGAACAGCTGGCCGGCGAGCGTCGCGTGATCAGCAGCTGCCTGGAGCAGAGCGAGGATGGCGCCCAGCTCGTCGACGACCCGGTCGTCGACCGGATACACGTCGCGGGTCCGATCGCGCAGCGCCTGCAGCGCGGCCGCCAGGTCCCGCAGCCCCAGGCCCATGCCCAGGTACTCGCTGCCGACCTCCATCATGTGAGTCGGCTCGTACGTCCGGTACAGGGTGGCCATGAGCACGCACCCCGCCTCGATCCGCCCCGGCAGGAACATGGCGCTGTCCGAGACCATCGAGCCGGTTGCGGTGACGTTCCACTTGAACTCGTTCGTCCGGGGGCTGTGGAACCGTGCGATGTCGAACTTGTGGACCGTGCGGAACAGCGTGGTCATCGCCTCGGAGCGCGCACCGGCGATCTCCAGGGCGCCGACCGCCTCGACCAGCTTGGCGATGGCCCGCTTGCTGCAGGGCCACTTCTGGTCGCAGTTGACGGCCATGTCGCGCACCGTGCTGGCTGCCGCGCGGAGCCCGTTGGGTAGGCCCGCGTACTCCGCGGCGACCTCCATCATGCTCTGCGGGCTGTAGCCGGTGTACGCGGCGTGCGTCTCGCCCATGGCGAGGGCGAACTTCGCGGTGCGGCCGTCGAGCACATGGGTGCCGGCAAGCGTAGGTCCGCTCACGGGATCGGTGTCCTTTCGGGGTTCGGTGACAGTGAGGGTGAGTTCGTCCGCGCGGGCGTCGAGCTCGCAGCGGGCCTTGGACCGGCGGTAGAACGTCCGCCAGATCCGGATGACCAGGCGCACCGGGTAGCCGAAGGCATGGAGCGGATCCCGGTGGCCGGTGGTGGTGCGCCACAGGCCCCACACGATGCCGGCAGGCAGCGTGAGGGCCCCGGCCAGGGCGGCGAGCAGGCCTGCTGCGGACATTCGGGCCGCGTGGCGGAGGTTGCGGGCCGCCTGTCGGCGCATCCGGTAGATACGGCCGGCGATCGGCGCGGCTTTCGCCGTCGCGGTGCGGCGTAGTCGGCCGGCCCAGTCCCTCAGGGTGTTCCGCAGGCCACCCTTGCGCGTCGCCGGCGAAGCGGCAGTTTCGGTAGAACCAGGCGCGGCCTCGTTGGCCGGGGTCCCGCTCGCGGCGTCGGGAGTCGTCTTGTCCGTGCCGGCCTGGGCGCGGCGCAGCTTTCCCGCCCAACCCTTGAGGGTTCGTCCGGCCTTACCCGTCCAGTTACTCCCGCCGGCGCCTTGAGAGGCCCGGCTTCCGCGACCGTTCACTCGGTCGCCTGCACCATTCAGCCGCGGCTTCGGGCCGTTCAATCGGCCTGCCCGGCCGCTCGATCCGGGCGCTCTGCCATTCAACCCGGGCGTCCGGCCGTTCAACCCGCCCTGCCCGGAACCACGGTTCCCAGATCCGCTGTGGGAGCCCGGAGCACTGTGCCGGCCCCCGCCCGACCGGTTCGCGCCGGTACCGCCGGATCCGGCGCCCGATGAGCGGGAACCGCTGCGCCGTCCACCGCCTGCACCGGCGGCACCGCCCCCGCTCCCGGCGCCGCTTCCCAGGAGGCCGCCCCCTCGGCTCGAGCCGCCTGCGCTGCCTGCGCCCTGTCCGGCGGACCGGCGGGCGGCCGCGACCGGGCGCTTCTTGCGGCCTGCCAGGGCCGCGGCAGCGATGGCGGCGCCAGCCGCCCCGGCGGCCACGATCCCGGGAACCCCGGCAACGGTGTAGGCGAGGCCCACGCCGATTCCGGTTGCGTTGGTGCCGTGAATGAGCAGCGGTACGGCCCGGGGCTGGCGACGGGCCGATGATCGTGGCTGCGGGGCCCGGTCCGGTGCGGGCTGCGGAGTGTTCTGCAGGGCATGGTCGCCGGTGTCGGCGGACTGGGGTGCAGCGGAGTCCGAGGGGCTCTCCGGCTCCGCAGCCGCGGTGTCTGCCACGACGTGTCTCCTCACATTGAGTAGCGGAAAGGCGAAGCGAGGCGAAGCAACGCCAAGGCAGGTGCCCTCCATTTCCCCCGGTAGAGGACTCTTGGAGGGGTTCGCAGGGACGTTGTCCTTCGCTTCGCCTCGCTTCGCCTCGCCTGGCTTCAACGGTCTGTAATGGCGGGGTCGGGGCTGCGGCAGGCGCCCACCAGGTCGTTCGACGAGGTCGGGACATGGCGGACGGAGTGGGTGAAGCAACCGGCCCGGTGGAGCTGCAGCCGACCGCGCGCGCCGCCCTATCGGCCGAGCGCCGACGGGGCGCCGCGCAGGGCACCACGGAGCTGGCCGAAGGCCTGATCACGGGTTCCGGTTTCCTGCTGTGGCCGGCCTTACCCCACCGGCTCAGCGTCCTTGAGATACGCCACGGCGCGGGTCTTGCGGTCCTGTGCGGATCCGATGGACATGCCCATCTCGTCACTGATGGACTTGACGGTGACCGCGCTCTCACCGCGGCTCTGGATCATCGCGACGACCCGCCGCACGTCCCATTCGACCTGCGACAGCCGGGCCAGGGCGGCCTGTTCAACCGCCCGCGCCTCGTGTTCAGCCGCGTGTGCCAGACGTTCAGCCGCCTCCTCCTTCGAGGCCGCCTCCCGGGCGAGCGAGGCCGCGGCCTCCTCCCTGTCGCGCTGTTCCTCCAGGTCCTTGCTCATCGCCACAGCGCGGTGTTCAGCCGCACGCCGCTCGCGTTCAGCGGCCTCTTCGAGGGCCTTCAGCCGGGCGGCTTCCGCCTCGGCCCGGCGGCGCTCCTGCTCGGCGAAGCCGGCCGCACGGGCGGCCTCCTCCCGGCGTACGCGGGCAGCGGAGTCGGCCTGGATCCGCCGCTCGTTCTCGGCGGCCTCCGTAGCCATCTGCTGCTTCTGCAGGCCCCAGCTGGCCTGCACTTTCTCCCGCTCGATGAGGGAGAGCGTACGGCGCCGCTCGGTCTCGTCGGCGAGCTGCTGTGCTTCAGCCTTGGCCTGGTCCGCGGTGAGCTTGAGTGCGTACTGGCGTTTGGCCTCGCGCAGTTGAGCGTCGGCTTCGGCGCGTTGAATCTCCGCCTGAGCCTCCCGTTCCGCTTCGGCTCGGGCGATCTTCAGCTTGCCTTCTTCTCGGATCCGGTTGACCTCCGCTTGAATGCGGGCGGCGCCAAGTTGAACGTCGGTTTCGACGCGTTGAATCTCCGCCTCGGTGCGTTGAACGGCGGCTCGCACCTCCCGTTCGATCCGCTTGGTCTCCTCGTCCAGCGGGATGGCCAGCGCACCCTCCACGCTGAGTCCGAGCGGCCCGAGCTTGAACGGCAGCAGTTCGTCCGCTGTCGCTGCCTTCCGCCAGCCGCGCGGATCGGTGAAGTATTTCTGACGCAAGCTCTCGCGGTAGATCCGCAGCTGCTGGTGCTGGGCGGTGACTTCCTTGTACGTGATGCCGTACAGCCGCATCCGGCGGGCCAGGCGGGGCGTGGACAGCGGAGCGAGGATCCACCGGTCCAGCCGCACCGAGCCGAGCGGGGTGTCACCGGCCAGCAGGGCCGCCATTCGGCCGATGTAGTGTCGGGCGGCTTCCACGGCGATGATGAACAGCGTCGGGATGATGCCGTGCATGGACGCCGCGAGCGGGTCGCTCATCACCGGCCCTGCCGGGGCGGCCGCGTTGAACGCCACGGTCGCAGCGGTCAGCCCGTGGGCCGCCCAACGCAGGATCGGTAGCGGCATCCGCTTGCGCATCATGTACAGGTCGAGCGCCAGCAGCACCAGGATGCCCGCGTCGATTCCGATGGGGAACGCGTAGGCGAACAGGCCGAAGCCCTTGGTCTGCGCGAGGTGCCGCAGGGTGTTGTACGAGCCGGAGAAGCCGATCCCTGCGAGCAGCACCCCGCCGAGGATGGCGATGATCGCGAGCGCCTTCATGGCGCGCGGGTCGCTGCTGTCGGCCGGTGCTTCAGCCAGTTGCTGCTCGGCAGCCGGTGTGAGGGTGGCCTTCGCCGCCGTGCGGTCGATGAGGTCGGGGACGGCCCCCGCACGCGGGGCGTCGACCTCGGCCTGCTGCATCAGGTCGGTCATGCGGATGTCGACGCGGGCGCTCATGGGCTGCTCTCCGAGGCATTGTCGTACGGGTTAGGCAGAGGGTCGGGGTTCAGGGCCCACCCGACGCACACCCGGACCGCGCCGAACACGGCGAGGCCGACGGCCAGGTGCAGGGCCGCCAGTCCGAGACCGTGAGCGAAGAGATCCAGCAAGGCCAGCACGGTGGCGGCCAGCGCGGTGAGCGTGGCGACCGTCGCCATGGAGTGGGGACGCACGGCCGCGATCTCAGCCGTTTTGGAATGGTCCGGGGATACGGCAGTGGCGCTCACAGGGCACCACCTGCGCTGGTAGCGTTGACCATGCGGTTCGCTCCTTGGTAGCGGTCGCAAGTACAAGGAGAGGCCCCTCGCACGGGGCCTCTTTTTCGTGGTGTGCAGCCAGTCCGGTTTTCCGAACCCGCCGTGGCCGATGACGATGAGGTCCTGGCGGAAATGGGACAGCCGCCGCGCCGGCCGGAGGCGTCCGGCCGGGCCGCAGCGGCTGACGTGCGGCGTCTCAGCCGCGGTGCTCCTTGAGGTACGCGGCGATCTGAACCTCTGCGGAGGCCACTGCCGCCCACGCGGCCATCACCGCCGCGATGTCTTCGTTGTCCCTGGCCTTCTCCAAGTGGTCGTACGCCTGAACGACCAGGTCGTCCGGGCCGATGGGGATGCGACGAAGGACGCTGAACAGCTTCAACATCGTGACGGTCTCCTTCGTGTGCGTGACACGGTGTGGGGGCCGGGCTTTGCCGGTGTGGTCTGTGGGTGGGCTCAGGGCGTAGTCAGCCCTGATCGTCGGCGCTCTTCGGGCGGGGCGAGGGATGCTGGGCGAGGCACCGTCGTGGCGAGGACATATCCGCGCCAGCACAGAGCGGCCTCAGGTGGTGGTGCGTGAGCGGGCGCGTGCGGCGCGCCGCTTCATCGCACGTCGCTCGTCCTCCGACGTGCCGCCCCACACCCCGGCCATACCCGAATCCAGTGCCTCCTGCAGGCACGACTCGCGGAGCCGGCAGCGACGGCAGACGGCCTTAGCCTCCTCGATCTGCAACAGGGCCGGGCCGGTGTTGCCGATGGGGAAGAACAGTTCAGGGTCTTCGTTCTCACACGCCGGACGGTCCCGCACGGCGGCGTCTCCGTCGAAGCCGCGCCTATCGCCGATAGTCAATGCCATGGGGAATCCTCCGTCGGTCAGGGCGCCGTGGGTCGTTCCCCGGCAGTGGGCGTGAAACGGCCGGCTGCCCCTTCTTGGGGCAGCCGGCCCGGGAAACACCGTTGGATGGCTCGCGCTACCTCTGCTGCCTCTGTCGAGCCAGGTAGGCATCCTGGAGTCGACAGAACGACTCATACAGCAGGCGGCCTTGGGCGCACTTTGCGAGATCCGGGCCGCAGGTAGCGCACCGCTTGCAGTGCTCCGCGAAGGCCCCGTGCGCCCTCATGTAGCGCTCATGCAGGTCGTCAGTTACGGCAACGACACGTCCAGAAGACGCAGATGGGGCCGGAGTCGTCGGCGCCCCTCCCCGTGCCGCTCGTGACCGGCACCAGCGCAACGGACGTCAGCGTGCGAAGCGTCCGTCGGGGCCGGGAACCGGTCGAGGCACCTCGCTGCTTGCTGCCGGCGAACCGGACCGTCAGCTGTAAGGCCATATCAGTTTCGTCCCGCTCGAAACCGCGCTGGTTGTCCCGTTCCTCTTCCTCCGAGATCCATCCCGAACGCGGGTTCAGCACGATGGATGTCATGCTGCTCATTGGGCCTCCACCCAGGTCCCTGACGGCCCCAGGGATTACGGCCCTGGGGCAGTCCAATTAGCTCCCGTGTAAGGGGAGTCGTCCGTCTTCGAGCACTGTTCACCGGCGTGGTGCCACGGATAGGAAGCCGATCGGGGGCCCAGTGCCGAGAGCTGGGAAGCTGTGATGAGTGCCATGGTCGGTCCTCTCTGAAGCACGGTCTGGTTGCAGGCCGTGGCGAGGTTCGCGTCGGACTGTCACGAGTTGCCGCAGCCGTCGGCGCTCGCAGACGCGAGCGTCGACGACTGCGGTTACTGGTAACCGGTGCGCGTTTCCAGCGCGCGTTGATCTCAGTCGGTGCGGACCGCTCGCGCCCAGGGAGATCAGTCCCAGGTGGTCGTTGCAGTAGTAATGTCGCCGCGCCGTTCTATGAAGCCGGCTGCGCGATACGTCGTAGGAGTCACCCCTTTCTCGGCCGGCTGGTCTCCACTCGCCTCGGCTGGTCTGGGCACGGCCGTAAGAACGCGGTAGATCACTCTGTGGAGTTGTTGAATCACGACGGCGGCCCCCTTTGTGGAGCGAGGCCTTCGAAGGAACTAGCAGGAGCGAAACGAGCTGGCGAACGAATGCACATGCAAAGCGCATGTGGGCTCTCGCAACTTTCCGCCGTCGGTCCTGCCGTTGCATCAACCTGACATGTCAGGTTGATGTCGATCACGACCGTAGGCCGTTAGTCCCAGCTCGTCAAGAGCTGACATGTCAGGTCGGGCATTTTGAGGCGGCTTGGCTCCCTCTGGCACCTCTCCGAGCCACGGCCGGAAAGAGTCGCGCCGCCGCTCCCAGGGGGGGACCTGACCTGTCAGGTTGTAAGGTGCGCCCATGACGACGATGAATCCGCGAGGAGCGGATGGCCGGTGGACGGTGGATGCCGCCACCGACGATCTGCGTGAGCGGATCAAGGCCGGCGAGTTCAGCCCCGCGGACGGCTCGCAGGGCCAACTGCCGCCCGCCGCAACGCTCGGCACTCAATACAAGCTGAGCCGCAACGCGGCAAACAGGGTGATCGACAAACTCCGCCAGGAGGGCCTCGTCGAAACGCGCCCGGGCAACCGCGGTGCTTACGTGCGGGAATGGTCTCCTCTGGTCTTCCTGCCGCAGACGGAGTTCGAAGCCCCTACCAGCGAGGATGCGGACATCCTGACGCGCTTGGTGGAGGCCGTCCGTCGTAGCGGTGAGACTCGGATGGATGGCGTCACCGAAGAGGAAGCTTCCGAGCGCATTCGCCACCGCCTGGGACTGCGCGATCGAGAGCACGTCGCTGTGCGGCGACGAACAAGCATCGTGGACGGTGTGGCCGTACACACCGACGACTCGTACGTCCCGCTTCGCCTAGTCGACGGCACCGACTGGATGGCACCTGGCAGCGTGGCTCGAGGAACGAATCAGGTCCTGGCCGAACTGGGCCACGAAATCGTAGAGGCCGTCGACGAACTGCGACCGCGCCCAACCACCGAGGACGAGAACGCACGGCTCGCCCTGGGGGCTGGCTCTATCCAGGCCATCGAAATCGTCACCACGGGGTTCACCAAGGACGCCCGCCCCGTCCAGGTCACCGTGCTCGCGCTCCCTGCGGTCCGCAACACCGTCGTCTACAAGCGTCGCCGGCCCGTACCCGCAGTAGAGGCTGACGAGTGAAGATCATTACGGCCTCGCTCGACGATATCCCGCGGCTTCAGCAGTTCCGAACAGATGCCGCCGCATGGTTGACCGCGCGTGGTAGCGACCAGTGGTCCACGCCGTACCCAGAGGATCTTCTGCACAAGAGCATCGTGGCGGGGCACGTCTATCTCATTTTTTGTGAGAGCAGCCAGGACCCTGAAGCGACTGTGACTGTGGACTCCAAGGCCGACCCCGCCCTATGGCGACCGGAGGAGGTTCTGGAGCCGGCGCTGTACGTCCACAAGCTCACCCTCGCGCAACCTGGGCGACGGGGCGGCCTCGGTGCCCGCATCCTCGACTGGTGTGGAGACCGGGGCGCCCGCAGCGGCGCCAGGTGGCTTCGACTCGACGCCTGGACGACCAACACCGGCCTGCACAGGTACTACCAGCACCAGGGCTTCGAGCACGTCAGAACCGTGTACGCGGCTGACGCCTTCGGATCTGGGTGGGTAGCACAGCGCCCCACTAGGCGGGTCGAATCGGCGCTGTTCGAGGAGCTCTGATCGATCCGGCCGACGGTCGAGGTTCAACGACTGCATGCGGATTTGCATACGCCCGTGCATACTGGGTGGATGGCTGACACCAGCGTCCGTATGGACGCAAGCACACGAGATCGCCTCAAGCAGCTCGCTGCTAAGCGCGGCATGAGCCTGGCGACCTACCTCGACGAACTTTCTCGGCACGCGGAGAACGAAGAGCTCCTTGCGCACGCGAGCGCCGCGTTCGACGAGGCCGTCCAGCGCCCTGGGTTCGCCGCAGCCTTCGATGACGCCTTCGGCGGGCTCCCGGAATCCGGCCGTCGCGGCCATCAGGCGGCTTGATCTTGGACCTGCACATCGATCACCGGTGGTTGCTTGCCCAGCAGGAGAAGCTGCTCGGCAAGGACCTGCAGGTGCACGACTATTCTCCGCTCGTAGCGGCAGTTGCCAGGCACCGAGTCAATACGCCCCGCTGGGATGTCGACGACCCCGACGCGTACTGGCGTGCGGCAGCGCTACTGCACACGATCGTGCTGCTGCGTCCTCTCCCTGCCCGCAATGAATTCTTCGCATACGGGGTAGCTGTCGCTTACATCGCCGCTTCTGGGGCGACTGTGCTGGCCGCTGAGCAGCAGTGGGTCGCGCTCATCGAGGACGTGAAGGCTCTGCGGGTGGACAGCTTCGACATCGCTGATCGTCTGCGGTCGTGGCGCGCGGCGTAGCGCTGGTCAGAGGATGCCTGTCCACGAACTCGGCCGGGGTTCGTTTCTGCCCCCGTAGGCAGTCGATGCGGTGCCGTGCGCGGGCCCAGTCCGCGTTGCTCGCCGCGTGCTGGGCGGCTTAGGTGGTCATCCGCAGCTCACGGGCGCCGGTGCCGCCAGATTTCGGGTGCTCGGACAAACGCACCGCAGCGACGTTTCCGGGTGGCTGCGGGTCAGCGGAGCACCGTAGCCAGGGCAGCGGTGATCGCACTGGCGAGGGTAAGGGTAGCGGCGAAGACGGCGGCTGCCCGCGCAAGGGTGCTAGGGACGGTGGCGCCGTCGGTCCGCGCGAGGATTCCGGCCGTGAGAGCCGCAAGTAGGGCCAGGGCGACCACAAGGGCGGAGGTCAGGACGATGAGGGTGACGGTCACGATGGACTCCCCTGGTGGGTCGGGCGTTGACCTGACCGTTGTCCCAGTTTCGACGTACGTCGGGGTCCGTTCGGACGATGATGAGCACATGCGGACGTCGACGAGCGGAAGATCGCCATGCACGAGGAGCGGGCGGGGTCCCAACAGGCGCTATCGGACCTGCGGCGACGCCTGGAGAACGGCCTGGCAGCAGCGCGTCTGAGCAAGACGCAGTTGGCCGCAAACGCCAAGCTGGCGCGCACGACCGCTTACGAGGCACTGCGGTCCGATGGCCCGGTGCCGTCCCTGGAGACTGTGGCGGCATTGGCTATGGCTCTGAACCTTCCGGCGGAGGAGCTCCTGGAGCTCCGGCGTCAGGCCGCCCCACCCGCGAGTCGGGCAGCGGCAGAAGACTCAGCGGAGCCGGGGCGGCCGCTGTCCACGTGGGATCCGCACGATCTGGAGGTGCATCCCGCCGGCGTTGCAGCCGTTGGCAACGTACTTGGGCGTAGTGGGCGCCAGTTGCTGTCCGGGTATGTGCTGCGGGAGCACGATCGAGTGCTGGCCGATGCGGTGCAGGAGGTTACTGGGGGTCTGAGTCGGATGGTGGTGCTGGTGGGGTCCTCTTCCACGGGCAAGACCCGGGCCTGTTGGGAGGCGGTGCAGCCGCTCGCCGAGCTGGGGTGGCGGTTGTGGCATCCCTTCGACCCGACGCGAGCCGAGGCCGCGCTGGAGGATCTGCACCGCGTAGGGCCGCGCACGGTGGTGTGGTTGAACGAGGCCCAGCACTACCTCGGCGATGCGGTCCACGGAGAGCGGATCGCGGCGGCCGTTCACCACCTGCTGGTGACGCCTGAGCGTGCGCCGGTCTTGGTCTTGGGAACGATCTGGCCCCATCACGTCAGCAGCTACTTTGCGCTGCCCGGTTTCAGTGGCCACGAGCGGCACAGCCAAGTCCGCACCTTGCTCCGGGGACGGTGCTTCACGGTAGCGGAAGCCTTTGACCAGAGCGCGCTGGCGAACGCGCGGCTACTGGCGGCTGGCGGGGACGCCCTGATCTCCGATGCCCTGACCCGCGCTGACGCCCACGGCCGTGTCACGCAGGACTTGGCCGGTGCTCCCGAACTCCTGCGCCGGTATGAAGGGGGCACCCCCGTCGCCCAAGCGATCTTGGAAGCGGCCATGGACGCCCGCCGCCTTGGAGTCGGCCTCCATCTCCCCGAAGCGTTCCTCACCGACGCCGCCGTCGACTACCTCGCTGACATCGACTACCAACAGCTCGACGTGGACTGGACACAAGCCGCGTCCAGGGCATATCGCGAACTTGCCGAACCCGTCCCCGGCAAGCAGGCGCCACTCAGCCCCGTCCGGCAGCGCCCCGAGCGCCAGCCCCCCGGCACGACGCATGTGCATGCATCTGGACAAACGCCAGCCGTACCGCAACTCAAACTTGCCGATTTTCTCGAACAGCACGGTCACACCACCCGGCGCCATCAGTGCCCGCCCGCGTCTTTCTGGCACGCCGCGCACACCCACATCTCCCGCATCGACGACCTTATCGAGTTGATCCGTGTCGCCGAGGCAAAGCACCGTCTGCGCTGGGCCCATCACCTCTTGCAGAAGGCGGCCGACGCCGGCGACCCGGGCGCCCTGGTTTGTCTGGCCGAGCAGCAGACAGAGGCCGGCGACGTGGTGGCGGCACACGCCCTCCTGGTGCGGGCCGCCGACGCCGGGGACATGAAGGTTCTGGTCGGCTTGGCTGAACAGCGGGAACGGGAGGGTGACCCAGAGGGAGCAGAGATTCTGGCGCTGCGAGCCGCAGCTGCTGGCCATACCCAGGCCCTGGTCCGTCTGGCCGAATGCCGGGAGGAGACAGGCGACCTCCAGACGGCGGACGTTCTGCTACAGCTGGCCGCCGAAGCAGGCAACACGGACGCCTTGTTTGAGCTAGCCCAACGACAGCAAGCGGCGGGCGACGAGGAGGCCGCGCAAGCCCTGGAACTTCGGAGCGCCGCGGCCGGCGACGACCGGGCTCTGAGATGGTTAGCGCAACGGCGGGAGCAGGCAGGCGACCTCGCCGCGGCAGAAGCCTTACTGTGCTGGGCCGTGTCCTCCAGCCACCTTGGCGCCCTGATCAGCCTTGCCGAACTGCGCGAGCGCGCAGGCGACTTCGACGCGGCAGAGTTCCTGTTAGGGCGAGCCATTGTGAGCGGCGACACGAGCGCTCTGCTCCGCCTGGCTGTCATGCGCGAGGCTGCGGGCGACTCTACCGGGGCTGAGGCCTTGCTGCGGGGGAGCCCGGACGTCAGCGTCGCACCCATCCTGATGCGGCTGACCGAGATCCGCGAGAGGGCGGGCGACCCGGACGGAGCGGAAACCCTTGCCGCGCGGGCTGCCGACGGCGGCGACACGAGCGCCTTGGTCTGGCTGGCTGAACTGCGGGAGCGAGCAGGTGACCGCCAAGGGGCAGAGGTTCTCACGCGGTGGTCCGCCGGCCGTGGCCGGAGCATTGCCCTCGCACGGTTGGCCACCTGGCGAGAGCGAGCAGGCGACCCGAAGAGAGCACAAGACCTCCTCCGACAGGCCGCCGAGACCGGTGACGTGGGCGCGCTCCGGCGGCTTGCCGAACTGCGGGAGCGCGCCGGTGACCTGGAGGGGGCGGAGAGTCTACTGCGACGAGCCGCCACGGCCGGTGACAACAACACGATCACCTGGTTGGCCACGATGCGGGAGCGCGCCGGCGACCTACAGGCAGCCGAGAGTCTGCTGCGGCAAGCCGCCGACGACGGCTACAGCGACGCCATCACGCAATTAGCCAGGATTCGGGAGCGCGTTGGCGATCTGGAAGGGGCGGAGATGCTGCTGCGGCGAGCGGCCGAAGCCGGCAACGATGAGTGCCTGACGCTGCTGGTCGAGAAACGCTGGCGATTCGGCGACGAAGAGGGGGCGGAGGCGCTCTTGCGACGGGCCGCCGATGCCCGCGAGGATCGCCGGACGGACGGGCGGTTTGGTCTGGAGCGCCTGTTGAAAAGGGCCTGGCCGTACGGCCTGGACCCGGACGGTGCACCGAGCCTTCCCTGGGCATAGGCAGCTTTCAGAGGCGCCCGCGTGGGGCGACCAGGTCGGGCGTCGAAGTGTTGACGCTCCGATGATGCCGCAGAAGGGGGCCGTCCTTTCCGGGTGGCACAGGTGGGTGAAACAGGCAGAGCCGAGCTCTCGGCTACGTGACTTCTTTGGCGTCGTCCAGTGCCAGGCCGTGATTGCCCTGGGTGGGGATGGCGAGCTCACCCAGGTGGTACTGCTCGGACTGGAGCATGAAGGACGTCCGGAAGTGGCCTGGCTGATCCGGGTTGGGTGACATCAGCGAGTTGAAGTCACCGGCCTCGACGATTCGGCCATCTTCCATGACGTAGATGGTGTCGGCGTCCTTGACGCTGTGGAGCCGGTGGGTGACCAGGATGACCGTCTGGCCTGCGCGTGCGAGGTCTCGGATCTGCTGGAACGCGGCGATCTCCGCCGCCGGGTCCATGCTCGATGTGGGTTCGTCGCAGATGAGGATGGCGGCCTGCCGGTAGTAGGCGCGGGCCAGAGCGATGCGCTGCCACTGTCCGCCGGACAGGGCTACCCCGTTCTCGTAGTTCTTGCTGCAGAGCGTGCCCCAGCCGCGGGGCAGCTCGTTGATGACGGGCCCCGCCTTGGCGAGGTCTGCCGCCTGGTCGAGACGGTCGCGGTCGTGAATGTGCGACGGCCGGCTGATGGCTACATTAGCGAGGGCGGTGAAAGGCCACCTTTCGTAGTCCTGCAGGACGAGCGCGACCTGGTCGAAGACATCATCGCGGTCCAGCTCACGCAGGTCGGTACCGTCCCAGGACACCTGCCCCTCTGACGGCAGGTACAGGCCCGCCAGGAGCTTGCTCAGGGTGGTTTTCCCGCTTCCGTTCGGTCCGACGAGGGCAATGATCTGCCCTCGTCGAATGGTCAGGGACACGGATTTCAACGCCGCGGTGTCGCGGCCCGAGTACGTGAAGGACACGTTGTCGAACTTGATCTCGTGCGGCGGTTGGGGTACCGGGATGCCTCCGGAGGGGATGGCCCATCGCCTGGCCTCGTCACCGGCTTTGATCAGGTCCGTCATGAACAGCGATTGCTCGTAAAGCTGGTTGATGCTGGTGACAAGGCGTCGCAGCCCCGCGGTGCCGCTGGTCAGCGCGAGCGCCGCGGTGGCACCGGAGGCAAGCGGCATGTGTCCGTGGGTGAGCAGCCAGGCCAGCACGGCATAGGTGAGTGCTGAGGTAAAACCGGATAGGGCGGAGGTGAGGAGCTCGGTTCGGGCCTCCTGGCGGGCGAGCTGGGATTGCTCGGTGGAGGCTTCCACGCCCATGCGGTCGAAGTTCTCCAGCAGGAAGGGGCCGGCGCCATGGACTTTGAGTTCAGGCCCGGCGCTCTGGGAGATCAGCAGGCTGCGCAGTTCGGCCTGTTGGCGGAAATGGTCGAGCCACACCTGTACTGATTCGTAGGAGCGGCGGGCGGCGCGGATGGATCCCCATGCCTTCGGGATCACTACCGCGACCAGCAGTGGAAGCAGGATGGGATGGAGGATGAGCAGGACTCCGCTGGCGGCGATCAGCGCCATGAGGGCCTCGGCGATTCCGAGGCTGTGCTGGATGAGCCGGCGGGCTGCGAGCTGCCCGTGCTGCCCGGATTCCAGGACCTTGTGGAAGTCCGCGAGCTCGAGATGCTCCATTTCGACCCTGATGACGGGGGTCAGCATGGTCAGGACGGCGATTCGCTCGACTTTGGGCTCGAGCTGGCCGGCGGCCCCGGCGGAGATGGCGCGCAGGGTCGCGGCCACGGCGCTGGCTCCGCCCACCCACAGTAGGGAGGGCAGGGCGGAGCTGATTCGGTCGGCGGTGGGTCCGGCGGCGAACAGGCTGATCAGGACGCGGTTGGTGGCTAGCAACCCGAACGTGGCGGCCGCTGCTTGGCCGATTTGGGCGATGGCTACGGTGATGAGGGCGCCTCGGTCAGCACGCCAGGCCAGGGCGATGGTATAGGCGACCAGGTGTGGGATCTGACGCAGGATGCTCCAGAACGTGGCATCGAGCCGGGCGCCCTCGTGCTTCGTCCACCCCGACGCCCATTTCAGGCGACCGCCGAACAGCAGCTGCTCTGGCGGCGATGAGGGCTGACCCGAGTGCCTACTGGTGCGCGGCCACCTCATGAGCGCCCCCCACGGTCCGACGCTACGTAGCAGGAGTTGACGCGTCGCCCACTCCCAGTACGAGAACCAGCGAGTCGCGGTCTCCCGTCGCCCGGGACCGCGAGACCCTTCCCATTCGACAGAGATAGAGATGCGGTCGATGACGATCGGGACACGAGAATCTCCTTGTGCGGGACATCGCGACGGAGTCCGGTGCGTGTCAACGGCGCTCCTTCCTAGCGGTCGTGGCGGCATCGTCGGGTTCAACGACCTAGCCGAGATTTCGAACACGTGTCTTTCGGCCGAGGATGAAGTCTCGGATCCATGCGGTTGTTGAAAGGTGCGCGATACACGTGCGACCGAGATTCATAGATGGCGGACGAGCAAAGTAGATGGCGGACCTTGATGCGCGATCGACATCCAACGCGCTCACCTGCGGCGATGCCCTCGTGCTCGGAGATGGCGGTGGCATGATCCGCCAACTATCACCCTCAAGATCCGCCAACTGGCTTCCTCTGCAAGCCCGTGACCTGCATCGAAGCGGGCATGATCCGCCAACTACGATCCTCGGTCACAACACGGGCCCTTGTCCCGTAAGCAGTCCCGCATGAACCGGTGTTGGCCGAAACGCCGTCGGCGGCCGGCGAGGAGTGGGTATCCGGCCCAGGCCGTGACGTCGGCCCCGTACACCTCGCAGAACTCGAGGTCCACCATCAGGGGCCCGACACCCGCTGGCAGGGGATGAGCTCGCGGAGCTGGGAGACGGTGCTGGCTGGATCGATCGCGTGGATGGTGGTCATTCCGAGTTCTCGGGCCGGCACGAGGTTGACCGAGTTGTCGTCGACGAAGATGCACGCCGATCCCGGAAGGCCGAGCAGGTCCAGGGTCAGTTCGTAGATCTCCCGTTCCGGCTTGCGTAGGCGGTGTTGCTCGGAGAGGACGACGACGTCATGACAGGTTTCCAGAGCCCAGGGCGTGTACGGGTTATGCGGGGCCAGGCCCATGGAGTTGGACAGGATGGCCGTACGCAGACCTGTCGCCCGGATGGCTGCCGCCGCGGCGACCACGCTCTCCTCCGGGCGCAGGGTCGCCAGAGCCCGGCCCATGAGGTTGGTGCCGTCGATGCCGAGCAGCGCGGCGATGCCGGTGTTCCACTCCTCCTGGGAGATCTGGCCGCGTTCCAGCTGCGCGTAGAGCTGACGGCCGGTGGGATGGACGGCGACGGCTTGACGGTAGGCGTCGTCCGGCAGGCCGACCTCGCGTGCGAAGCAGCGCGCGGTGTCGTCCATCGGTTTGGTCAGCACACCGCCGAAGTCGAAGATCACAGCGGCGTAGCGGTCGCCGGCCTGGGTAGGCGCTTGCGGGTCGGTGGCGGGGGGTCGGGTCACGAGGCGCTCCTGTTGAGGGGTCGTTCGAAGATCACGTTGTTGTCGCTGTCGAGGGTCACTACACGGCGGGGCAGGGCTCCGGTCGGCTGCGGCCACAGCAGGGCGAGACCGTGGACGGTGCGGAGCACGAAGCCGGGATACCGGGTGATCAGCACCGGGCAGGGCGGCACGCCGTCGGGCAGCAGGATGCCCAGGGGAGCGGCGGAGAGGGACGCGGTGGTCACCGCGCGGACCAGGACGCCTAGGTCCGCGGAGTGCGGGTCGTGGAGGACGAGCGTGGCGGCCCGCCCGTCGACGGGCCGGGTATCGGGAATGCGGTTGGTCAGGACGGCGGCGTCGCTGTAGGACTCCGGCCCGCTCTCCCAGCGCGGGGATGGGACCGTGGGGGCGGGGCGGACGGTGCCGGCCGTTCCGTCCACCTCGATGACCATGCCTGCCGGGATCCGGGTTACGGCTTCGGGCACGTTGGTGACACACGGGATGCCGAGCTCACGCGCGATGATCGCGGTGTGCGACAGCGGTCCGCCGGTACTCGACACCACGGCGGCAGGACCACGTAGGAGAGCGGCCGCAGCTTCGGGGCCGAGGGCGCCGCACAGCAGTACAGCGCCGTCCGGCGCAGGATCGGGCCCGAGGCGGGCGGCTGGGCCGGTCGCGATGCCGGCGACGCCGGCCAGGCCCGCCCAGCCGCCCGCCGGCGGCTCGGGAGGAGCAGCATCACGGATCGGCTGGGTCAGCGGCCGGGCCTGCACAACGACCGGCCCCTCGTCGGTCACGGCCCATTCCATGTCGATCTGTTCCAGGCCGAGGGCCTGGGCCGCGCGGGCGGCGAGGTCCAGTAGCTCCTCGCGCTGCTGCTCGGCGAGGACCGGTGTGTCCGCCCACTCGGCGGGCGTGCGCAGGTGCACCACCCCGGAGGCCGAGCCGGCGACCTTCGCGCGGGCCGCAGCGGTGCCGGCGGCCGGCACGGTGATCCACTCGCCGGGCGGCAGGTCGAGCTCCTGCGAGGTGCCGGGCAGATGGATGAACGGCTGCCCGGAGCGGGCAACGGATTCGGTGACCGGTCCGCGGCCGCAGTGGGTCTCCCCGGTCAGTACGCCGCTGACCAGCTGCTCGGCCAGTCCGCGTACCGCCTCGATCCGCCAGCGCGCACAGCGTCCGTCGGCCACTTGGGCGGCCAGGACACCGGCGGCGGCGGGCCGCAGAACGGGCTGCACGAGCACGGCGAGCTCGTCGTCCGGGCGCAGGCCGCGCGCGGCGGCGAACTCGGCGACGCCCGGGGCGCGCGCGGAGGCGCGGACCTGCCGCAGCGCCGCCAGGACCTGTCCCGCGGTGGAGGGGGCGACCACCGAGTCGTACAGGCCGGCGAAGGAGGAGGTGACGCCGTCCTCGCCGGGCGCGGAAGAGCGGGCGATCACTCCGTACGGGGCGCGGTGCTGGGCCCAGGCCAGTACCTGCCCCGCGGCGCCGGGCAGATCGCGGTCCGCGACGCCCACGGGGATGACGACGCTGTCCGGCACCGGCAGTCCAGAGCTCTGAAGGCGGCCGAGGACGGCCGCCTTGGCGCCGGCATGGGACGGAGCACAGGCCGTGAGGCCGGTCAGTATGGTCACGAGGCCGCTCCGGCAGTCAGAAGGTCGGGAAGTGTCACCGCGGCCGGGTCGCGGTCCGCGTCCAGACACCAGCGACGGACCACCGAGAGGTAGGAGTGGCGCAGGACCTTGCGACGCTCCTCGCTGTCGCAGGCCCAGGACAGGATCGTCACGATGGATCGCACGCAGGCGACGGCGCCAGGATCACCGGCGGCGGCCAGCAGCGCAGCCGTTTCCCACGCCTCCCGCAGCTTGGCGGTCCGCTCGCGGGCGAGGGCAATCTGCCGGAACTCGGCCTCGGGGTCGGGACTGTCGGCCAGCGCGAGCACGAGGGCGGCGATCTGGGCGGGGTCTTCGTAGGGCATGGCGCGGGCGGCCGGTGTGCCCGCGCCGTAGAGCGTGCCGATCCGGGCCGCGAGGCCACTGGAGGTGCTCGCCAATTCCGCTCCGCCCTGCACGGCCAGAGCGGCCTCAACGACATCTTGGTGCGCGGCCAGGAGATGCCCGGTCTGAGCGGGCGTGGACAGGGCGAGCATGCACGCCCGCGCCCGGTCCTTGTCGTCGAACAGCCGGGCGAGGAAGGACATCCACTGCGCTTCGGGTAGGAGCCAGTTCACGATGTGCGTCGACATGACCGGTAAGAACGCCGCCGTTGCCTCAGCCAGCGCGGTGCCGGCCTTCGCCGTGGGGGCATTGGTGAGGGCGCGTTCGGCGCGGGCGAGCGTGGCGGCCGCGCGTTCGCGATGGCCGACCGCTCGCGTCACGACCGCCTGCGCCCGGGCGGGGTCGGAGAGGTGAGCGGCCAGTCGCTGCATCAGTTCCTCGTGGACGGCCTGGTCGATGTCGACGATGCCGGGACGCCGCAGTACCCCGTAGGGCGTGGGGTCGTCCATCCAGACGGCGGGCCAGGCGATCAGCGAGGTGGTGTAGAGGCCGAACTCGAGGCGGGTGCTTGCCGGACGGGAGATCTCGTAGTCCTGGACCACGCGGTCCCTCCATGCGGTGTCCATCGTCAGATGCCTCCGTGTGTCGTGCCGCGTCCGTGCCGTCGGCGCGTGCGGGGGAATGTGGCGTGAATGCGTCTTGGTCCGGGGGCGGATGTGGGAGGCTCGGCGGCCGGATGAACGGCTGCCGGCGTGGCCGTACGGGATCGAGCGATGGGATTGCCCCCGCACATGAGCGACACGAAGATCAAGGAGTCCACGGCCAGCTCGTTCGTCTTTCGCCTGATGGAGGACGGCTGGCGGCTCGGGCTGATCTGGCACCCGCGGCTGGAGTGCTGGATGCTGCCCGGCGGCCACGTCGAGAACTTCGAGAACGCGGCCGAGGCGGCGGTGCGGGAGATCGTCGAGGAGACCGGCTGGCAGGCGCGGCTGGTGACGGGCCCGTCCAGCCGGCTGCCCGCCGGGGCGCCGCACCCCCTGGTGCCCGCCCCGTGGTGGGTCCAGGAGCTGGACGTGCACCCGGACAACCACACCCGGCAGCCGCACGTCCACACCGACCACCTCTTCCTCGCCGTCGCCGAGGGCGATGCCCCGGTCGGGGAGCCGGCCCACGAGGTCCGCTGGTTCACCGCCGCCGACGTCGCCGAGCAGGGCGACATTGCTGAGGACCTGCGGATCCAGGCCAAGGACCTGTTCGGACGGATCGCCGAAGCCGCGGCGCGCTGACCGACGGCCCGCAAGCGCGCAGGCTGTACTGCACGGTTCACCGTGCGGCCTTGGCGCGGTAGTCGAGCGGGAGCTGCTGGCTGCGGCCCAGCGCGTGCGGACGGCTCTCGGCGACGCCCGCCGGGCTGATCTGCACGAACTCGGCCCGCTGCCGCAGCTGTTCGAGGGTGGAGGCGCCTGAGTACGACATGCCCGAGCGCAGCCCGGCCAGGAACGGGTGCAGGGTGCGCTCCAGGGTGCCGGTGGCCGTGTGCGTGCCCTCGACACCCTCGGGCAGGTACTCGTCGAGCTCGGCCTGGGTGACCTGCTCGCCCCGGGCCTTCTTCAAGCTCAGCTGCATCCCGTAGGTCACGAACCCGGTGGAGACCTTGTAGCGCTGCCCATCGGCCTCGACCAGACGGGCGGGGCTCTCGTCCGCACCAGCCAGGGCGCTGCCGAGCATTCCGGCGTCGGCACCGGCCGCGAGTGCCTTGACAAGATCGCCGGAGTTCTTGATTCCGCCATCGGCGATGACGCTCACACGAGCGTTCTCAGCAACCTCCACGCAGTCCATGACGGCTGTCAGCTGAGGCACACCGGCGCCAGCTACCAGCCGGGTGGTGCAGATACCGCCCGGTCCGATGCCTACCTTGACGGTGTCGGCTCCCGCATCGATCAGGTCCCGAGTTCCAGCTGCAGTGGCGACGTTTCCGCCGATGACCACCACGCTCGGGTACCGCTTCTTCAGCGCAGACACCACGTCGAGGACGTAGTCCGCATGCCCGTGCGCGACATCCACAACGAGCGCGTCAACCCCGTGATCGACGAGCATCGCAGCCCGCTCCCGCCAGTCACCGGTGACTCCCACAGCGGCCGCCGCACGCAGCCGGCCTTCGCGGTCAATGCTGGCCTTGGGCGCCGCGTTTGGGACGACGCTGTTCTTCACGGCATCGAGCTGCGCGACCTGCTGGGCAGGTGTGCAGGCGCGGTGTAGGACGCCCAGGCCACCCGCCAAAGCCATCGCCGCGGCCATGGAACTCTCGGTGCACCACGGGGTGTTCGCGGAAAGCACCGGGATGGCCAGCTCAAGGCCGGGTCCCAAAATGGTGGACACGTCGGTGTGCTTGCGGCTGGTCACCGCGGTGCGCTGCGGGACCAGGAGGACGTCGTCGTAGCCGAGGGCGAAGCGGATCGGGCGGCGGGTCATGCCGAAACTCCTTCGAGAACAGGGGTGGGCCAGGGCAGCGGGAGGGCCGCGGTGATCCAGTCGGCGATGCGCTCGGCGACCGCCTCCGGGTCAGGCAGTGCGACGCGGTCGACGACCCGTACGCGGGGGTCGTCCTGGGCCAGCTCCTGGAAGAGGCGGGCGCAGCGCTCGTGCACGGCGCGCTCGGCGGGGCTGATGGGGCGGCCGTCGCGTTGTTCGGCGCGGTCGAGTGCGGTGGTGAGGTCATCGGTGAGCAGGACGGTGATGTCGGGCGCTGGCCTCCAGCCTGTGGCTTCCCGCATGAGAGCGCGGGCCCTCTTGAGCGCCGCTGCGTCGTCGCCGGGGTGGAGAGCGGCTGCCTGGTAGACGGCGACGGAGTGCAGACTGCGCCCTTCGAGCACGGTCCGGCCGTCGTGTAATGGGGCGCGGACGGTCTCCCAGGTGTGCATCTGGACGGCGAGGAGGAGCAGCGTCTCGCTGGCCGGGAAGCCGCCGCGCAGGAACCGGTCCGCGCCGGCTGCCTCCGCGAGCGCGGCGACGATCCGGCTGCCGAGGTCGCCGCGCTGACGGCGGCGGGAGAACTCCTCGACCAGCAGCGGCGCGTCAAGGCGCTGGGCGGCCATGCGGGCGAGATAGCTCTTGCCAGTGCCGCTGATGCCCTCGAACGACACCAGCACACCGCGGCCGCTGTCCTCGCCGCCCGTCTGTTGGGGGTACACGCTGGGTGTCTCCTTTCCGGTCAGAACAGGGAGTCCTGCTGGGGGGCGGCGGCCGCGGCGTCATCCTGCACGGCCTTCGGCTGGATGCCGGCCACGCGGTGCAGGTCGGCGAGGGTCGACCAGCGGCCGGCCCGTGCCCCGTCGGTCACGATCCGCGCGAAGGTTTGGCACGTGGCGGCTACGTCGGGCATGGCGCGGTGCCGGCCGGCTGGGGGTGGCACGTCCAGGTGGCGCAGCACGTCGTCGAGGCGGTGGCGGGGAAGGTCGGGGTAGGCGGTCCGGGCCAGGCGCACCGTGTCGAGCAGCGGCAGGCGCGCCAGACGCGGGCAGGACGGCTCGCGGTCGTGGATGAGCCCGGCCTCGTAGGGGGCGTTGTGCGCGACCAGGACGTACGGGGGGTGTGCGAGCAATTCCTCCAGCGCTGCGAGAGTCGCGTCGGCGCTGCCGGCCTGTTGGATCATCGCGGCGGTGATGCCGGTCTGTCCGGTGTCGAAGGAGGTGAAGGGCACACCGTCCGGGGGGCGGATGAGCCGTTCGAACCGGCCGTCCTCCTGCCAGGTGCCGTCGGCGGTCAGCTTCCCGGCGATGGCGGCGACCTCGATCGGCTCCGGCCGGCGGCCGGCCGGGTTGAGCGTCTCGAAGTCGACGCCTACGAACGTCGTCGCGAGCAGTGCAGGGTCGGTCAACGCCACTGGCGTGCCTCCTCGGTGATGATGTGCGCCATCTCGGCGAGGCGCGTGTCGCTGTCTCCTTCGTGGACAACGACCGCCAGGGTGGTGTCGAGGTCGGTCCGGGCAGAGGGGCACTCGGACAGGGCCAGGTCCTTGAGGGAGGGCAGCCGGTCGGCGGTCGTCAGGCCGTAGGTGCCCACCGAGTTGGGCACGCCCCGCTCGGTCAGGCGGACGCAGAAGTCGCGGGGCCGTTCCAACGCCACGTGGAACAGCGGGGCGTAGCCGTTCCACTCGTGGCGCCCGTCCGGTTCGATCGGGGTGAGGCCGGGAGCGTGAGCGCCGTCGTCGACCAGCTGCCGGGTCTGCCGCCGGCGCAGCGCGAGGAGTTCGTCGAACCGTGCGAGGTTGCCGCGGGCGATGATGGCGCACGGCTCGGGCAGCCGGTAGTTGTGGCCCGTGCGGCTACCGGCCGGCTGGCCGGGGGCGGGCAGGAACCCGTGGGTGACAAAGCTCCGGGCCCGGGCGGCGAACGCCTCATCGTCGGTGAGGATGTAGCCGCCCTCCTTGCACCACAGCAGCTTGCCGTCCTTCCCGGAGAAGCAGCCCGCGTTCCCGAAGGTGCCCACCCACCTGCCGTCGTAGCGGGTGCCCTGGGCCTGGCAGGCGTCCTCGATCAGCCGCAGATCGCGGTCGGCGCAGTACGCGGTCAAGCGAGCCAGGTCGGCACACCGGCCGGCCAGGTGCACGGGCAGGACCGCCTTGGTCCGTGGAGTCGTCTTGGCGATGAGGTCGTCGAAGTCCAGGTCGCCTCCCACGGAGTCCACCAGGACCGGCACGGCGCCGGTGAGCCGGATCGCGACGATGGTCATCACCACGCTCGCGCCCGGCACCAGGACCTCGTCCCCCTGACCGATGCCGTATGCGGCGAGGGAGGTGTGCAGTGCTGCGGTGCCGCTGGCGACGGCGACGGCGTGGGCCGTGCCGAAGCGCTCGGCGAGTTCGGCCTCGAGCGCGCGGGCGTGCTCGTCGCCTGCGGGATCGGGGCCGCGGTCCAGCATCTCGGCCATGCGGCCCAGCGCGGTGGTACGCGTGGTGGCCGCGGACGGGGCGGCGGGGATGAGGGTCATGCGGCGCTCCTGGAGGCCGGGGTGAGGATGCGGTCAAAGTCCATGAGCGGCCACATGTTGACGCACTCGTAGGAGGCCAGCGGGCAATCGCTCGCGCAGCCGGTCGGGGCGGGGAACAGTTTCGCGGCGCTCTGTCCGCGGATGGTGCGGTGGGCCGAGGCGGGGGTGGCGTTGATCCGCAGGGAGGAGACGCAGTCCCAGATCGTGCCGTCGGGCTGGACGAAGTGGAGCGTGCGCCCACCGAAGCAGCCCTTCACCGTGGAGGTCGTCCGAGGGACCCCGGCGGTGACCTGGCCGGGGTAGGTGCCGACCGGGAGCGTCAGGGGAAGGTTCGCCGCGTACAGCTCGGCGAAGGCATCACGGAGGGCGCCGGTGTCCTCGGGGCGCAGCGACAGTTGCTCGTGGTGGATGTGGTCGTCTTCCAGGGCGATGGGTTGCGGGACGTAGTAGTCGACGCCGAGTTCGGCGGCGAACCGGCCCATCGCGGGGACCTGGTCGATATTGAGGCGGGTGATCACCGTGTAGATGCCGACCCGGGGCCCATCGACGGCGCGGGCGGCGAGGAGGGCACGGATGCCGTCCACGACGTCCTGCCAGCCGTGCTCGCCCTTCGGGTCCGGTCGCATCCAGTCGTTGAACGCCGGGTCGGTGGAGTCCAGGGAGACCGATGCGGAGTCGATGCCGACCTCGAGCAGTGACTGGAGCATGACCGGGCGGGTCAGGGGGATGCCGTTGGTGCAGACGATGACCTCGATCCCGGCCTCTCTGATGATCTTGAGGGTTTCAAGGATGCCGGGCCAGTTCAGCGGCTCGCCGCCGGCGACGAAGATCCTGCCGACCGCGGAGTCCTTGAGCGTGCGGACGAAGGCGAGGACCTCGCGGCGCTTGAGGTCGTTGGGGGAGATGTGAGACAGCTGCCCGACCTTCGTCGGAGGCTTGATCTGGTGGATCAGCGGGTCGCCGAAGTAGCAGCTCGGGCAGGCCAGATCGCACAGGCTGCGCAGCGACCACAGCAGGGTGATCGGTCGGTCAGGGTTCATGTGGAGGCTCCTGCCGGGGATGTGAGCGCCGCGACGGCGCCCGTCAGGACGGATAGGGCCTGTGCGGTGGTCAGTTCGGCGATGTCGAGGACCAGGTAACGGTCCGGTTCCTCACCGGCGATGCGTGCGTGCAACTGGGCGACCGCGACCGCGCGGTGGTGTTCGTCGCGGGTCAGGGGCCGGCCAAGCCGTGCGGCCCACTGGGCTCGGCGGGTGGTCTCGTCATTCGTGAGGAGCACGGTGAGGTCGCTGCGCGGGCGCCAGCGGTCGGCCATGGCGAGCAGGCGACGAGCGATGGGGTAGGGGTCGCTGCCGTCGCGCTCGGCAAGGGTGAGGGACTGGTAGACGGCGACGCTGTCGCACCCGCGGTCCTCGATGACCACTGCCGCTGCGGGCGCTTCCTCACGGCGGCGCACGGCGAGGCCGAGCAGCGCGAGCGTCTCGGTCAGCGGGTGCCCCGTGCGCAGGAAGGGGTCGCCTCCCTCGGCGAGCGCTGCGATCACCTTTCCAGGAAGCCGTTCCGGCGCCGCGTCGGGCAGCTCGTCGAGCACCACTGCTCCGTCGACCTGCTCGCGCAGCCGCGCGGCGAGGCGGGTCTTGCCGACTCCGTTGGCGCCTTCAAGCGTCACCCACAGCGGTGCCGGGCGCGGCGCGGTCATCGGGCGGCTCCCTTCACCGCGAGGTCCAGGAACAGGCTCCCGAGTGTGCCTCCGGGGGCGAAGGCGCCGTGGGTACTGGTCGTGGTCGTCGCCGCGCCGGTCGCGCGGACGCCGCGGGCGCTCATGCACGAGTGGGTGCCGGTGGCGGCCACCGCGACGTCCGGGGAGCCGCTGGTCTTCATCAGGTCCTCGGCGATGCCGTTCATGATGCGTTCCTGCAGTTGCAGCCGGTGACCGTGCGACTGGGCGATACGGGCGATCTTGGACAGGCCCAGGACCCGCCCGTGCGGGCGGTATCCCGCGGTGACGGTGAGCTCCATGCCCTGGAGGTGGTGTTCGCACAACGAGTGCACGACGATGCCGGACACGATGACGAGCTCGTCGCCGTCGGCGCGGATCGCGTCGTGCTCGAAGGTCGTGTCCGTGCGGCCTGGGTCGTGCTCGAGGAACTCTGCCCACCAGCGGGCCACCCGTTGCGGGGTGTCCTTCAACCCGTTGCGGTCGGGGTCCTCGCCCAGTTCCGTCAGCAACTGTCGGTACAGGTCCGCCACCCGCCTCTGGTCGATGCGCCCCGAGGGGACAGGTACGGCCGTCGGCCCGGAGGTCAGCTCGATCGTCATGCGTTCACCTCGTGCCGCTCGGGATGGAAGACGAAGGAGGAGGTACGGGCGCCGGCCGTCAGGACCGCGCGGGCGCGGGGGCCCTCGTACATCAGCAGGTCCAGCACGGACAGCCTGGCGGGCCGGTTCCGGGCGCACCCGTAGGGGGCGTGGGCGTAGGTCGCGACCTCGACCCGGATGCCAGCCTCGCTCAGCAGATCCGCGTCGAGGTAGACGGTTGCTCCGGTACCGACCCGCAGCACGTCGGCGCCGTGCCGGCGGCACAGATCCACCAGCGCGCCGGTCTTCGTGCCGGCTGGCGGCGTGATGCTCGTGCGCGTGACGGTCACGTCGAGGCCGAGAGTGGCCAGGATCACGCGGGTGACGGCCTCGTTCAAGTCGACCAGGCGCGTCCAGCGGCGGACGTACAGTTCCTCCAACTGGTCGGCGTAGCGCGCGAAGTGCGGGGCGCGCCGGTAGGAGTCGCTCAGGGTGCGCCAGTGGCGGCGGGCGAAGTCCGGCTCCGCGATCTCCACGTCCACCAGGCGCTGGCCGAAGGCGCGGCGCACCGGGACGATCAGTCGTACCGGACGTCCGTCCCGGCCGGCGACGGAGTTGCGGTGCTGCCAGCCGCGCTCCGCGAACTGAACGTGATCGAGCAGGACGAGCTCCTCGACGTCCAGGAGACGGGAGAAGTATCCGCACCACGGCCAGTAGGCGGGCTGGTGGGCGACCAGGACACGGCCCATCACGCCACCAACCGGTAGACGGTGAGGAGTTCGGCCATCGCGGTTCCGACGGAGGAGCCGGCCGCGGTGTCCATCGCCCGGATGGTGGCCAGTGAGCGGGGGTGCGGCGCCTCGCGCAGCTGGCTGCTGTAGCAGGTGAGTGCTTTGGCCTTCGTCTCCCATACGCCGGAGATGTCCACGGCGACTGGCCGCCGGGCGGGTGACCCGTGCTGCGCCCAGGCGGTGTCCTCGGGGCCGACGTAGCCCAGCACGATCCGGGGAGCGTACGCGGAGGGGCGGGCTGCGGCGATCGCGGCGGTGTGGACGGCCTGGTGATCCTGGTGGAAGGAGCCGGCGGCCGGGATGAGCAGGCCGGTCGGGCGCAGCTGGCGCAGGCTGAGTCGGGGGCCGGCCTCGATGAGGTGGACCAACTCTGCCATGCGAGCGCCGGGGTTGGTGGCGCCGCCGGTGTCGACCCAGGCAGTGTGGTGCGAGGTGACGCCGAGCACGGTGCACGCCTCGTCGAACTCGGCCATGCGGATTTTGGGGTCGCTGCCGGGGTGGGTGCGGCAGACGACGGTGAGGACGTGGACGTCGATGCCGTCGGCTGTGAGCCGGGCGATTGTGCCGCCGGCGCCGAGGGCGTCGTCGTCGAGATGCGGGGAGACGACGAGCACGCTGTCGCCGGGGGGCAGTCCGAGGACCATCTGTTCTCCTCTTGCCGTGGGAGCGGAACGGGGCCGCCCGGTAGGGGCGGCTGCACGGGGTGACGCTTGGGTTCAGTGGGGACGGGCGTTGACGGTGGCGAGCAACTGCCGGACGACTTCGGAGGGGGCGTGGAAGGCGGTGCGCAGGACGGCGTTGCGGGAGGCTTCGTGGTACCGGTCGGTGTCTTCCAGCAGTTCGGACAGGGCCGGCCAGATCCCGTTCGCGCCCTGTTCGGCGCTCACCATGACTCCGCCCTGGCCGACGAGGTGGGGCAGGTTGCCGATGCCGATGCCCACGACCGGGGCGCCGGTGGACATGGCCTCGGCTGCCGCGTTGCAGAACGTCTCCGGCTCGTAGGAGGCGATGATCGTGGCCGCCGCGCGGGCGAAGAACGGCTGGACGTCCTGCCACGGCAGTGCCTGGCGGACGGTGACGACGTCGGGGCGTTTGGCCGCGGCGGCGTGGACTGCGGCGAAGACCTCGTCCTGCATCCCCGGCCAGTACTCGAACCCGGCTGCTGCCAGGACGAGTTCGACCTTGCGGGTCCAGTCAGCCGGCAGCGCCTCCAGCAGTTCGGCGAGCCCCTTGTACGGCTCGGCCCGGGAGACGATCCGCACAGGGCCTTCGGTGCGGAACCGCTCGCGCTCCTCCCGCTCGGCGGGCACGGCAGGCGCGAACAGGGCGTTGGGCACTATCGTCCAGACGGAAGTGTCGTAGCCCTGCTCACGGGCCTCGCTCTCCATGAACGGGCTGATCGGGCACACGGTCGTGGCCGCGGCGATCGCCTGGTCGAAGTAGTCGTCGCCGCGGACCTTGTGGACCTGCAAGATCGTCGGCACGCCGTTGGGTGCCGCGTTGAGGTAGCCCAGCCCGTACAGGGCGTCCACCCAGACGACGACGTCGGCCCGGTGATCAGCGAGCAGTTGCCGGAGCTCGGCGCGCACCGGCTCGGGGTTCTTGAGCGCGGCGAGGATGTCGGGTTTGAGGATCGGGCGGGGCAGGGTCAGGGAGGACAGGCGGACCATGTCCGGGTGGTCGGCATCCCCGGGCTGGGACGGTCCGGAGGTGATGACCAGCGGGATGATGCCGAGCTGGCGGCATCCCTCGGCGAGCGCGCCGACGGCGCGTTCGTACCCGGCCGGCTCGCCGGGCGCGTACGAGAACAGGACGAAGGCGATCGTACGGGGCATGCTGGTGCTGGTCACCGGGTCTCCTGGGCGGTCTGGACCTTTTGGGGGTGGGGCAGAGGGGTGCTGTCGGGCGGGGGCGGGTCCTCCCAGGGGAAGGCGACCCAGTCGGCGACCGACCACACCCAGATGTCCAGGGGGAAGTCGGCACCGTCATTGCGGCACAGCACGGCGGTGCGCGCCGCGACACCGGCGCCGGTCAGCAGTGCGGCGACGGTCTGCAGGGTGGCGCCAGAGCCGCAGATGTCGTCAATGACCAGAACGCGCCCGGCCCCGGCGACGGCGGTCAGCAAAGTCGCCTCGTCCACCTCGACCTCGCCGGTTGCCTGAATGCCGACCAGGTCGGAGACGTTGTGCCGGGCCCGGATCTCGACGGCGGGGATGCCGAGGATGCGGCCGATCTCCTGGGCAAGGGGAACCCCGCCGCGGGCGAGGCCGACGACGAGTTCGGGAACGAAGCTCGCCTCGTGCGCCGCGATGAGCGCTGCTGCGGCGAGGAAGGCATCCTGGCTCATGGCCCAGATCCGCTCGCCCTCGAAAACACGGGCGCCGTGTGCGGGCGTCACGCCGCCCACCCCCACCCGTCCAGAACGCGCTCGACTTGCGGCCAGTGCGCCATCGGATCGCTCACCACGTGCACGACCGGCAGCGGCGGCAGCCCGAGCATCTGGAAGTACAGCGGCTCCAGGAGCAACAGAGCCTCCCGGGCGGGGTGCCGCTCCAGGTGCTCGGCCAGCGCGGCGCTCACGAGATCGCGCTGGCTCAAGGCCCTCTCAGGCGTGAGCACTTGGTAGTACGGCGCGATCGAATCGTCAGAGCCGAGCAGGCCGTGGCGGGCCGACAAGACCAGGGTCCTGGCCCGGCATTCAGGGCGGTCGGCGACGCGCTCGCGCAGCTGAGGGAAGCACCAGCCCTGGTAGAGCTCGAGGGCAGGCACTCGCTCCGTGCCGGGGAGTTTCCGCCGGGAGCAGCCGACCACTACGAGACCGCACGGCGACGCAGTGGCCCTCCCGGTGGTGGGGCGGCTATCCGTGGGCGCGGTCATCGGACCCCCAAGGTCAGGTGCAGACGGCCGGAGAAGTTGAAGCCGTGGTCCATGACCCGCTCGACGATGCTCCGGCCGGCAGCGGTCCAGGCGGCGTCGTCATCGCCCAGCGGCATGATCCACACACGGCCGTGGGGGATCTGGCTCTCCCGGACGAGCTGAGCTGCCTCCTCGACCTCGCCGTCGTCGGCGGCCACGAACTTGAAAGCCGCCTTCCCCTGCCGCGCCAGATCGGCGAAGTCGGCCAGGACGGCGGGGTGGATACGTCGCTTGGCGGGATCAGCCGCACCCATGCGGCCGATCTTCGGGGACACGCTGAAGTGGGTGACACGACCGGCGGTGAAGTCGTTCGGGGAGATCGTGCCGTTGGTCTCGATGTGCACGTCCCCGGGCAGCGCCGTGAGCATCTGGTGCCACGCCGCGGTGCGCTGCCACAGCAGCGGCTCACCGCCGGAGACCACCGTCAGCCCCGATCCGGCTCCGCGCTCACCGGCGGTCTCGACGACGTCCTCGGCGGAGCGCGGCGGGCACGTCTGCGCCAGGTCGTACCGGCTGGTGTCCCACGTCCGCTTCGAGTCACAGGGCGGACAGTGCAGGTTGCACTGGCCAAGGCGGATGAAGCACGCGAATCTGCCCGTGTACGGCCCCTCGCCCTGGGGGACGGGCCCGAAGATCTCCTGTACCGGGAGCCGGTCCTTCGGAACAGTGCCGGCGATCTGAAGACTGGTCACGCCGCCCACCTCGTGTACTCCGCCCAGCTGGTCTCCGTCTCCGAGACCCGGATCGCGGCCGGCCCATCCGCGTACTGCTCCAGGAGGTACGCCGACAGGAGCTCGGAGGTCGGGTTGAACGGCACCGTCTTGTTGAGGACCGTGCCGTCCAGGAAGTCCTCGATGTACCGACGCAGTTCCTTCGGGACCACGGCGGGCCCGCCGTCAGCGCCGGACGCCGTCACGAGGTAGGAGTGGCCGTGTCGCCGCCCGCACTGATGCCCGGCGGGCAGCCCGTCGAGCTGGTGGGTGGCCTCGAACCTGACGGCGAACCCGTCGGTCGGCACCGCAGGCCGGCCGGTGCGTGTGCGCACCTCTGTCAGAGCGGCCCCGATGTCAGCCGCGAGGTTCGCGCGCGCCCATTCGGCCAGGTAGGCGGCCAGACCGGCATCGCTGGCATCGGGGACACGGTTGTTGAGGAACTGATGGTCAAGGGCGGCGCCGATGTGTTCCTTCAGCGGCGCCAGGCGGCCGAAGTCCACCACGAAGCCCACGTCGTCCAGCGCATCCGTGGAGAGCACCGCTTCGACGGTGAAGGAGTGCCCGTCGTCCTGGCCGTCCAGCTCACGGGTCGCCTCGAAGCGGAAGAGCTTGCCGATTCGCCACAGCCCGCTCACCGGGAGGCCTCCGGCTCCGCGCGGTCCGCGTACTCAGTCGGGTCGGCGATGCCGGCGAGCGTGAAAGCTTCCTTGCGCTCGACGCACGTGCCGCAGGCACCGCAGTGCACATTTCCGCCCTTGTAGCAGGACCAGGTCAGCTCGAAGGGGACGCTCAGCTCGTATCCGCGGCGTGCGATGTCGGTCTTCGTCAGGTGCAGGAATGGGGCTTCGAGCCGGAACCCGGGAGTGAGGAAGCCCTCATTGGCGACGTGGATGGCCTTGCCGAGCTGTTCGAAGAACGCTGGCCGGCAGTCCGGGTAAATGGGGTGATCCCCTGCGTGCGCGCCGAAGGCAACGATGCTGGCGCCGCGCGCGACCGCAACTCCGGCGGCGATCGCCAACATGATCATGTTGCGATTCGGCACGACGGTACTGCGCATGCTCCGGTCGCTGTAGTGGCCGTCGGGCACGTCGATGGACGGGTCGGTTAGGGCGGATCCCGTGAGGAGGCGGCCGAAGCCCGATAGGTCGACGGTCTCGTGCTGAACGCTGAGCAACTCCGCGATCTTTGCCACGTGCTGCAGCTCCACGCGATGACGCTGACCGTAGTCGAACGAAAGCAGGGAGACCTCGCTTCCCCTGGCGCGCAGTTCATACGCGGTCACTGTGCTGTCCATGCCCCCGGAGGCGACGATCATCGCGTGATTCGAAGCTGCCTTGGTCATTTGATCGTTCTCCCTAGGAATGTTGAGGACGGGGCCGCTTCACCCACTGGAGAGAGACACGTAGGGAGCGGTAGATGGCTGATCCCGCGCGGTCCACGACGCGCGCGGCCCGACGAACCTTCTGGAAGTTCTGGGCCGGCAGGCGCTGTCTCTCACCATGCCTGCGCGGCCGACTCGGCGTCATTGCCGCGCTTCTGTAGGAACATTGACTGGGCCGCGCAATGCCCGTCCTGCCGCTGCCGTGGAACGGTGTGTCCCAGGGACCCGGCTGAGCGGCGGGAGGTTGGCAGTGGACGTCGTTACCCGTAGCCGTCGCGCGGCGATCCAGCGCGAGGCTTCCCGGATCCGTGCACAGTGCCAGCGCGAGGGGCACCCTCAAGAGCGGATCGTTTCCACCCTGCGAATGGCGCTCTGCGAGCTCACGGCTCTGGAAGCGTGGCGTCTCGCGTTGGGTTGGTCGCGGCCCCAGGCGATTCGCGAGGTAGCCGCCGCCTACCGGGCGGACGGACTCCGGCCGCCGGGCCTGACGCCGGCCATGCTTTGCCGCTACGAGCACGGGCGGGAAGAGCCCGGTGACGAGTACCGGCTGATGATCTCCCGAGCGTATGGGGCCCGCCCCGATCAGCTCGGCCTGGAGACACGCTGCCTGTGGTGCCACACCTGCGCGTCCCCGCCCTCCCTCCACTACGGTCAACAGCGCGAGGAGACGTTCACCGGCCGAAAGGGAACCATGACGACCGCCAGCGGGCTGCCCGCCATCCGCGAATCCGTCCAATGGGCCGTCCAGGACACGCCTGGCGGCTCCCCTGCCCTCGTCGCCCTGGCCGAGGCGGCGGTGGAGCACTACGCCCTCAACTACAGCAAACACCCCCCGGCCGTCCTTTTCGCCGAGGTCCGGGCAACCCGAAACCTGCTGTCCAACGCCATCGCAGCCGCTGAACCTGCCATCTCTCGGAGCCTCCGCCGCCAAGTCGGTTGGCTCTCCGCCCTCCTCGGGAACCTGTGCCACCACCTGGACGACCGCACGGGTGCCCGTGCGCACCTCACCCTCGCCTGCACGTTCGGCGAATCCACCGGTGAGTCGGCGCTGACCGCCTGGGCGAGCGGAGCGCTCTCCATGGTCGCCGCAGCCCGGCAGGACTGGGAGCACGCACGCGAACACGCGGACTACGGATTGCAGCACGCGCCCGCCGGTCTGCGCCGCGCCCAACTTCTGGGCTGGGCGCTGCTCCCCACTCTCGCCGCCCTTCACCAGGCAGCGGAGGCCGACGACGTCATCGCGGAGAGCGACGCAATCATGGCATCCGGCATGGAACTGCCCGGTCGCTTCGGATACGACCGCGCCGAGCACCGCCTCCACGTGGCCGAGGCGTACCTGACGCTCGAGCGCTGGGACCTCGCCGCCGACGTCGCCCGCCAGTCCATCGCCTGCGCACCAGCCGAGACCCCAGGATGGGTGGCCGCCACCTTGGTACTCGCTCTCGCCGAAGCCCGAGACACCCCCGAGCAGGCGGCCGACCGCGCGCTCAGCGTCCTCGACCTCATCCCACCACCGCGGCTGCGAGCCACCTCGCGGCATCGCCTGGCCCGGCTCGGACGCCTGCTCGACAGTTCTACGAGCCGGGCCGCCGAACTCACCGAGCGCTTGCGTACCCTGCCGGCCCCGATCCACCCGGACGGAACTGCTGCGTAGCCGTTCAGCAGAACCTGAAGGCAACGGCCACAGTAGGGGGCGCGTCGAGCTGCCTGCCGGAACGATGCGCGCTTCGAGCCGGCCCCAGGGAGCGCTACAAAGGCAGCAGTTGGTGCCGGTCTCGCACCGCGACGATCTCTGGAGGCTCTGGGAGGCGGCCGGGGTGGCATCACGAGCCGTCACAGCACATACCCCTTGGTGGGGAGATGGCACCCGACCGTCACCCCGATGTGGCGCGCGAAGGAGCGCCCGCCAAGTAGACGATGAGGAGCGAGACCAGGACAGCCACCGCGATAACACCAAGGCAGCCCAGAACGTCGCGGAGCGTGCTGCGTAGCGGGTCCGTGGGCGGCCGCTTCCGGGGCTCCTCATGTAGGCGACGTTGCATCGGCGGCCTCATGGAACACGGCTGGCGGGGCCGCCTCGAGTACGCATCCGGTGCTGGCGAATGCGCCTGCGAAGGTACTTGATGCGTGGACTCCCGGGAGGTAAGGGAAGTTGCGGATCTCCATGCCTGGGGGAATTGGGTGCGCCGGGAAGTAGACGGGAGACCCGGTAATCGTCCATGCCCACCAATTCGGCGCTGGTCCGAGCCGGCTGCGCAAAACCAAGGTGGCCGTCTCGACGCGGGACCTGGGGCCGAGCGCGGCTCTCAGATCGGCGGCTGCGGTTTCGAGGACGTGAGCGCGGATGATGGATGCGAACAGCAACACTCGGCCCGTTAGCGCGAGGGGCGGTTGGTCCTGCTTGTCACGCAGCTCGTCGCCGGCCGCCCACGGGTGGGAAGGAACTGTCAGGCGAGCGGCGAGCGCCTGGGCGGCGTCGCTGGCGCCGGGCACGGCGACGACACACGCGACCGGGCCTCGCCCGGCGATGGCGGCGGCCAGCAGGTCCAGTGCGTCGTCATAGCGCTCCCAAGACATCCGGTATGGAATCGCGGGAGCTAGGAGCGCACTCAGGCGGCGGGCGGACTGGGCCGCGGCGTCGGTTGCCGCGTCCAGATCGGTGACACCCCACGGCCCGCGCATCCGTGCGCGGGCGTGTGGAGGGCTGGCGGCTGGTTGATCTGCGATTGCTGGCGCGACGGATTGGAGGCCGAGTGGCGTCACACCTCACCGTCCAGGTTATGTGCTGGTTGCTTCCGGGCGGTCTTCGCCGTCTGCAGTGCTTCCATGTGGCTGCTGTACGGGGGCATCACTCTGTCGCTGAGGCCGCAGTCACGCAGGAGCTTGCGGAAGGCTCCGACCACAGCATCGACGGGGGCCGGTGACATCGGGTTTTGGTTGTTGCCCATGGTTGTCCTGATGGTTGTGGGGCCACCCGATGCGGGTGGCCGTCTTTTCACGCGGAGGGTTGCAGGCGTTCGTCGCTGATGGCGGCCACGATGGGGTGCAGTAGCAGGGGCGCGGTGAGCAGGCCGCCGTCGGGGCGTTGGCGTACCCAGCCGGGGCGGTTCGGGTCGTCGGTGTACTGCCAGTGCGCGGGCGGGACGGTCACGAAGGAGCCTTCGGTCAAGTAGGTGGTGGCAGCCGGCCAGGGAGGTTCCTGGGACCGGCTGGGGACGAAGAACCCCCACCGGTCCTCCACGCTGAAGACGCCCCCCACCGGATCGAGAGCGTGGTCGCGGAGCAGGTTGATGGCTTGGCGCGCGTGGTGGTCGGGCACAAGGACCACCTCGAATCGCGGTCCTACCCGCAGGGAGCCTGGCGTGGTGAACAGAAGGATGGACGCCAGTGCTTGGCTCTCGCTGGCAGATACGTGGTCCACGGACGGTCGGCAGCTGCGATCGCACGGTGGCGTTATGGGAGGCGGGGCCCCGAGCTGCTGGCAGGTGTGAGGGTTTGGCATGGGTAGATCGGACCTTCCCGGTGGTGTGGTGTGGTGTGGTGTTGGTGTCGGGGGCGCCACGGCCGCTCAGGTCGGCTGGGGGTGATTAGGTACGGGAGAACCCGCGGTTGCGTTCGGCGTCGGTGACGACGTCCTGCAGTGCGTCGAGCTCGTGGCGAGTCGCGGTGGCGTAGTGGGTGACCACGGCCCGTCCGAGGAGATCAGAGGCCAGGTCGCTGGCGGTGAAGGCTGCCAAAGCGGCGTCGAGCGTGCGCGGCAGGGCTGTCGCGCTGTCGGTGGTGTCGTAGGCGCTGCCCCGGGTGTGCTTCGGTGGCTGAAGTTCGTTCTCCAGCCCGTAGCGGCAGGCAGCCGCGATGGCGGTCAGGGCCAGGTAGGGGTTCGCGTCAGCACCCGGCACCCGCACCTCCAAGTGCCCGGCGCGGCCGCGACCGACCACTCGCACTGCGCAGGTGCGGTTGTCCCACCCCCAGGTGCTCGTGGTGGGTGCGAAGGAATGTCGACGCAGGCGCTTGTAGGAGTTGGAGGTCGGCAGCATCAGCGGCATCAGCTGGGGTAACGCCTCAAGGAGGCCAGCCACTGCGTGAAGCCCTGTGGGCAGCAGGCCGCGGTCATCGTTGGTGATGGTCGCCTGGTCTCCGTTCCACAGGCTGATGTGGACGTGTAGTCCGCTGCCCAGCCCGGTTTGCGGGGTGGACATGAAGGTGGGTGCAAGTCCCGTCTGTTCCCCGGCATGCCGGACGAGGCGTTTGAAGATCAGATGTTGGTCGGCCGCCTCCAACGCGTCTCCGTATCGGAAGGTCACTTCGACCTGGCCGCGCCCGCCTTCCGTCTTGGTGGCTTCCAGGGGCAGGTCCGACGCGGTCAGTGCCGGCTCGAGTGCGCGCAGGAACGCCCGGATCGCCGGTGGGTGGTCGAGGCTGTAGTCGAGGTTGTGGGAAGCGGCAGGCAGCAAGGTGGATACCGCCGTCTCCGGCGTCCCGTGGTAGAGGACGAATTCCGACTCCAAGCCGACCGCCACCCGCAGACCATGTCCTTCGAGCAGGTCGAGCTCTCGGCGCAGCAAGGTGCGTGGGGCGACGTGCGCGGCGCTGCCCTGCGGGTCGGCGAAGACCAGGATTTCCGGGCAGGACCCGGCCAGGTTCCGCAGGGTGGTGATATCGGGTCGTACCCGCAGGTCTGCGTACCCGTCGGCCCACGACGTGAGCGCGTAGCCGTCCAGGGTGCGCATGTCGGTGTCAGTGGCGAGCACGTAGGCGCACATTTCCATCCCGTGCTCCACCACGTTCTCCGCGAAGGAGGAAAGGGACACGCGTTTGCCTTGGAGCCGGCCCTGCATGTCCGGTGTCGCTACCAGCACCATCGGTCTGGGAATGTTGTTCTCCGCAGCCAGGAGGGTGACCACTTCGTCCAGCGACAGTCGGCCGGTCGGCAGGTTGTGGTGGGAGGTCACACCATCTCCTCGGTGTACTCGGACATGTCGGTTTCGGAGGCGCCGGTGAAGGTGTCGGATCCGTCGCGGTGGCGCATCCACCAGCAGATCCGGGCCAGGATCAGGACCGCGGCCAGGGCCGCAGGAGCGTAGTTGAACGTGGCGACCGACACCCATCCGGTCTCCGGCCGGGTCTGCGGCAGGCAGAACAGCCCGGTCACGATGAGCACCCACCCCACCGCGATCCAGCCGACCAACCTGCTCGCTCGGCCCAGGTGCCACGGGCCGCGCGCGAAATGGTCGCCGGCGCGCAGCCGCAGGTAGATCGGGATGGCGTAGGCGGGGGTGATCCCGATGACGTTGATCGCGGTCACCGCCCCGTAGGCGACGGTGCTGTACAGCGCCGGCAGCGCCAGGAGCGCGGCGACGGCAACCGACAGCCACACCGCGCGGTTGGGTGTGCCGTTGCGTCGTGAGACCTGGCGCCAGTGGTGGGAGTAGGGCAGCGCCCCGCTGCGGGAGAACGCGAAGACCATGCGGCTGCAGGCCGCGACGGCGGCGTTCCCGCAGAACAGTTGCGCGACGATCACCACCAGCATCAGAAGCCTGGCGCCGGACGATCCGAGGGCGTCGAGGAAGATCTGTGCCGGGGGCACCCCCGTGGGCGTGCTCAGGGTGCCGGCATAGTCATGGATCGCGTAGGTCAGGCCCGCCAGGAGTACGAATCCCGCGACCCAGGACCACAGGATGGCCTGGATGATCCCCTTGGGTGCGCTGGTCTGTGCCTTCTCGGTCTCCTCCGACAGGTGCGCCGACGCGTCGTAGCCGCAGAAGGTGTACTGCGCCAGCAGCAGCCCCAGCGCGACCACGTACCAGTGCGAGGACCAGCCGGTTCCGTTGGCGAAGTGGGTGAAGACGAAGTGGGTGCTCTGGTGGTGGGCCGGGACCACTGTCAGCGCGCCAACGATGAGGGCCACTCCGCCCACGTGCCACCACACCGACACGGTGTTCAGCAGGCTCACCAAGCGGACACCGAAGAGGTTCAAGGCGGCGTGCAGCAGCAGGATCCCCAGGTAGATCAGCATGGTCTTGCCCGGTGTGGGGGCGAATCCCCACTGCAGGTTCGCGAAGGCGCCGCAGAATAGCGCGGCCCCGAAGTCGATCCCTGCTATCGCACCGAGCAGGCCCAGCAGGTTCAAGAAGCCGGTGTACCAGCCCCAGCGGGGGCCGCCGAGGCGTTGAGCCATATCGAAGAGCGCACCGCTGGTGGGGTAGGCGGAGGTGACTTCGGCCAGGCCGGCGCCGACGAACAGCACCATGGCTCCGACCAGGGTCCAGCCCCACAGCATGACCGCCGGTCCCCCGGTGTTCATGCCGAACCCGTACAGCGTCATGCACCCGGACAGCACCGAGATGACGCTGAAGCTGATGGCGAAGTTCCCGAACGGTGTCATGCGCCTGTTCAGCACGGGTGTGATGCCCAGATCAATGAGAGTTTGGTTGTCGTCCAAGTCCGCGCCGGAGGGCGGACGGGTGGTGTGGGACACGGTGAAGCCTCCAAATTGGGCGGTTGTTCCAGGGGGTGACCGGCGGCACCAGGTGCAGGAGCCGGCGCTGCGGGACGCGGGCGCGGCGGAAGTGCGGGTCAGGGGTGCTGCGGCGGCGGACCGGCGCGTGCTTGCTGGGCGCTGTCGGCGTAGCTCAGACACGTCTGGCGGGCCTTGCGGAACTCCTCGAGGGCGTCGAGGGGCTCATGCGTGCGCAGGGCGACGAGCGTCCACGGCTTTGGCGTCATGTGGGGGCCCAATGCCTTGAAAACTTCGCCGCCTTCGGCATACCGGCAGCCGGCCCACAGTGCGTGGGCGAGGTGATTGAGGTCCAGAGGCGAGGCGTAGGTCTGGTCACACTTGTGGAACCAGTGCAGGGCCCGTTCGGTGTCCGTGATTGCGGGCTCGGTGCTCCACTGGAGGTGGCCTATGGAGCGTGTGCGTTGGGATCGATGGCGCTCGAAGTACTCGGCGTAGGCATACAGCGGCAGGACGGAGAGGGGGGTGTGGTCGTTGATGTGCACTCGCTGCCTCACCCAGTAGGCGAAGTTCACCCCCTCCCCCGCGCCACCGGACCGCGCGTGCAGGAGGAAGGTCAGCATCCGATGGTGGGCCTCTCGATTGAACGGGTCACGCTCGCATGCCTGACGCATCGCATCCCACGGACCGGGTGCGAGCATGGGATCAGGCGCCGGCCGGCGGTTTTCCGCACGGGCCTGACGCAGATCAACGTGGGCCTGGGCGAGCAGGCACACCCAGGGAACCGGATCCTGCGGGTATGCCCGCGCAGCGGCCAGTGCAGCATCACGCGCCTGCAGAGCGGCCCCTTCGATGACGCGCGCGTCCTTACCTGCCCGCTGCGCGCGGAGCACCGCCTCGGTGCCCACGCGGGCTCGCATCATCGAGGCATCGACGCTGCGGGGCTCCTCCTTGATCCATTCGCGGACGGCATGTGAGCGCACCGCGGCGGAGGCCAGTACCTGCGATCGAGCGGTACGCAACGCCCAGTTCGCGCCGGTAGCGGCTAAGAGGTCCCGCATGCTCATCCATCGCCCGGTTTGAACTTCTTGCACGGCGGTGTGCAGCGCGGCGTCGAATCCGGCGGGGTGCAGGCCCGGTTGGTAGTCACCCAGCCCATCACGACCTGTACGGGTCATGACATGTCCATATCTACGTGGGGCCGGCAACTGATCTGGAAGCGGGTAGTCACTCGGGCTGTGCGGGCGTACATGCAATTCCTATCGTCGTGCCCATCGCGTCTGGGGGACGGCGCGGCGATGGAGCGGTAACGGTTGCTCGGTGAGGTCTGCGCCCGTCGCTGGCATGCAGAGGTGTCCACGCAGCGAATGCGCGACACGGCCGCGAGGCGGCGTGGACAGGTCGGCTCCGCAGGCGAGGAAGGACGACGCCCAGTGAGGGGTGGCGCTGGGCGTCGCCCTCTTCGTTGTCACCGCCCGTCGCGGTAGCTCGGGTCCGCAAGTGACAACGGGTGGGTACCGGTCTCGCCCAGCTCGGATTCCCTCTTCCGCGGGGGAGCGAATTGAGGTGCCGGACGAGACCGGCGTCTAGGGGCAGGCCTTGCGGTCGTGATCCGACGCTGATCGCACGGCTTGCCACGGAAGTCGGCGCCGTCGCCGGCCGGAGCAAACGCGACGGTCCGCCGGGGCGCCCGGGGCCGGTCAGCAGGGAATGGCAGTCGGCAACAGCCCGCGTCCGTCACTGCTTGCTCTACGCTGTCGCCGTCCTCGTCGGGCGGGTGGGGGGATTGTTCGCTATCGTCCTGCGGATGCTCCGGCCACCACAGTGCAGACGGGCGGACGTGACGGCCGCAGGAGACATGCTTGCGGCACCCCGTTGTGGTGCGCTGTCTGTCTACCGTGGTGACGGTCAAGGCCCGCGCCTGTAACCACGGCGCGATGTCGTGTTTCGGGCCAGCCATCACACCCTGCCTACGGCGCTGGTCGTCGAAGAGGAAACATGTGTCCGCAGGACGAACGCCGTCAGCCCCTCGTCCAAGTGATGGCACTGCACGCTTGTCCATCCGGTGCTGCCCGTCAGCGCGGCCACTGCGGTGGCCGTCAAGCCGGGACCTGGCTGAGCCAGCTGCTCGGCTGCGGCGCCCACCAACCGGTCGATCACGACGAGGGCTCCGCCGGGGGCCAGGAGCACCTGGACCCGGCTGAAGAACGCGGCCGGGTCGGACAACAGCGGGTACACCATCCGGCAAACGATCAGGTCGAACGGGTCACCGCTCAGGCCCATCAGCGCCGGGGTGTCCGCGTTCAGGTCGAAGAAGCGCGGAGACACCGCGGTCGCGCCCCGCCGGTACGCACGCGCTGCGCGGAGGGCATCGTGTGAGGTATCCACGCCGGTGACAATGCATCCCTGTGCGTGCAAGCGCATGGCCAGCTGACCCTGCCCGCAGCCCACATCCAGGACGCGCGCTCCGGCGGGAGCAAGCCGCTTGAACAGGCCAGATTCACCTAACGGCTCGACCGCCGCTTCGCTGGTTCGCCCAGACGGGGGATGGCCGCTGCCTTGGGGCGCGACGGAAGCAGTCATGGGCGCGCCGCCTTAACCTGCCGGGAAACGCGTAGCGAATTGGCGAAGGTCGCGAAGGCGACCCGCTCGGCGAAGAGCGCGTCCTCGAGCTTGAGCAGGGCGCCCATCAGCAGAGGTGACGACCTCGATCGCCGGTAGATGGACATCAAGGCTGCCCAGTGCAGAAGTTGGCGCAAGACGAGTGGATGCATCGGAAGTCCTCGGTGTGCGGAGATGAGGCGCTCAATGCGCGTGCGATCCGCTGCTTCGGGGTGGGGTGAAGCCAGACAGCGGAAGTGGAGGGATGCCCCATGGGCGGGAGGAGTTGCACCGCTCGAAGGGCGCGGCAGCTCAAGGGGCCCACTACGGGGGAAACGCGGTTCCAGTGGTGGGGGAGCCTGGTCCGTCGGTGTGTGCGTCATGCAGCCCGCTTCAGCAGAATCATGTCGGGGGGCTCGGCTTCGCCAGGGGGCCGGCGTCGCGGGGGCGCGGGAGCTATCTGGCGGCGACATCCGGCCGCAAACAGTGAGCTGGGCTCTTCGCCTCACACCGCGCGTACTCATGCGGCACAGCTCTCGACTGCGACAGTGGCCTGCATGTTTGTTCCATCCGGGCTGATGCTCCACCGATCGGTCAGAGCGTCGACGAGGACCATGCCCCGTCCGCTCTCACGCTCACCATCTGGGGACAGGACAACGGGGCGTTCTGAACTGCCATCGGCAACGTCGATCCTGACCTCGCCGGATTCCCTGAAGTACCAGAGCGCGAACACGATGTCGTGACCCCCGCCGTGGTGCAGCGCGTTGGTTACCATCTCGGACGCGACCAGCGCCACCACACCAGCGCAACGTTCGATGTTCCAGAACGCGAGCTGCTCGGTGGCCAGCCGGCGGATCTGCCCGACCCGCACAGGCTCCGGAGGGAACGAGGCGGTGAGTCCCTCCGGCAACGGACGAGGCATGGGCGTGCCGCACCGGCCGGTCTGCTGGGGATCAGTCGCAGTCGTGGCCATGGAACGGCCCTTCGCCTAGAGAATGGGAGCATCGTTGAACACTGACGGTGGTGAGTGGACGGAGGGCCACACCTCGACTCGTCGGCCACGGCCCTCGAGCTGACGTCGCGGATCCGGCCTGTAGTCCGGAGCTAGCTGGCACCATCGCGAGCCACTGCGTCGACGGTCAGTTCGAAGCCGAGCGGGGTGTCGTCGGCTCGTGGTCTGGTGGGTTCGGGCATTCCCAGCCTGCCCCTTTGGACTCTGCTGTCCTGGAGCGGTCGGGGATGTGGGCGCCCGTGGGGTCACCGTCCTGCGAGTAGACCGCGAAGGCATCATTGGAGCCGAGCCAGTTCGCGAGGAGGTCCCGGTCACTCAAGGGCGGAGGGATCATGCCAGGCAGGGAGCACACGATGCCCTGCGCGTGACCGTTCTCGATCGCGGCTCTCGTCGCTGCCCAACCGGGATGTTCTGCGAAGTCATCGCCGCGCGGAAGTCGGTCGACGTGCCTCGCGACCACGTTCCAATCGCGTGCCCGCGCGTAGTTGAACAGGTCGCGAAGGGTAGCTTCGGGATCGACGGCTACGTCAGGCGGGATGTTGGCATAGAGAGCGACGTTCACCGGCGCGAAGTAGCCGGATGATGCGTCGGCGATGCCTGCCCGCCGGGCGGCATCGTGCGGGGTCCTCGTCATACGGTCCATCGTGATCGCCATGTCACGAGGAGTGAAGACAGCAGACGGACGACTCTGAATATCCGTCAGACACCAAGTCGTCCGCCCTGGACGACCGTCTCATCGTCAACTATCAAGAGTCGTCCGCCGCGTACCACTTCTGCCCTTACAGCGCCGTCCGGCGGTTTGCCGGCGCGAATCCGGTCGCGCGAGGAGCAGCATCCAGCAACGCTGCAACGCGGCGTAGTTGTGCTGTAGATCCGCTGCCGACCTTGTCGACGATCACTGATGGCAGAGCCTGATGCCTGGCCCACTTCGGCGATTCCGTCAGTACTTTCTCCAGCGTGTCGAGTGAGGAGTCCCACTGCTTGGCATCAGCCTGCGCAAGGGCCTTGTCCATCGCATACCGGTTCCTGGCTGCCAACGTCAACGGCGAGGTGTCCCGGATAGAGCTCACCAGAGACAATGCCTTCCCCGTCAACCCCAGGGCCACATTGACACCCACCGCCTGCGTCGCGGCACTCACCGGCCCGAACAACGTCCCGTGATAGAACTTCTCCGCGCCCATGCGGGCCCCGATCCCGTGTGATTGCGACAGCAGATCACCCGCGCGCTCCTTGTCGCCCATCCTGGAAGCGACCACAGCAGCGAAGTTGACGTGAGAGCCGAACACCACCAACTGCTCGGGCGTCGCCTTCGAGAACCGCGGCTCGATGTCCACGGCAGCGCGCTCGGCAAGGGCGAAGGAATCCTCCAGCCGCGCGTCGCGCAAATATACCCATGCCCTCCCAGACAGGACCAGCGCTTCGCGCAGCGGATCGGCCGCATGGCTCGCGGCCTCCCTCGCGTGCCCAATGGCGGCGTATGCAAGGTCACGCGAGCCCATCAGATTCGCAACGTACGCGCCGATGCGGTAGGCGTCAGCCAGAACGCCCCAAGCGGCGCAGCGCTGGTCCTCGGGGGCGGTGTGCAGCGTGGCTGCTGCCTCACCGAGGAACGGTGCAATGATCGCACCGGCCTCGCTGTAGTGGCCCTTCCAGTACAGCGCCCACGCGTGGTCGGTGATCTGACGCAGTTCCTCCAACGTGGACGGCTCCTCCGTTTCAGGGACCATGCCGGCCGAGATGTCGTGAACCGCGCAGGACAGGGCCCGGATCATCATGCGGTCGTCGTGTTCCATCGCACGCCGCGGGGCCTGCTGTCCAAGGATGACCGCCGTGTCCACGCCCAGGAACGCGGCGAGCGTCAGCAATGTAGGAAGAGACAGGGCCTTGTCCTGCTCAGCCTTTTGGACAGTCACGATGGACAGCCCCGTTCCGGTAGCCACGTCGGCCTGCCGATACCTCTTCCCGCGCAGGATCTTGAGGCGTTGACCTGTGCTGTATTCACTCCACTGCGGCATACTCGACCAGCTCCGTTTCGCTGACACTCACCCTGTACGAAACGGTACTCGTGCGCCGGTGAATCCGGCATCGTGTCGGGTGAACGTCCACCCTGGAGGTCACGAGTACGCCAGCCCGAGCAGTCTGGAAGAACATTGCCGCTGATCGACGTCGCCTGGCGGCGTCCAGGGCAGCGCGCAGGTCTGCAGGTCCCTATATGGCCGGGTGGTGAGGTGTACCTCGCATCCCGGTCAGCGGCTGACCGTACGCAGAAAGTGGTCGGCGTCGTCCTGCTCGCCCAGGTGGCCTAGCTCCAGCCAGGAACTGTCGATAAAGCACAGCCGGAAGGTGGCATACCCGCGTGGCTGGCCTGCCTCACCCTCGATGCGGGCCTTGTCGAGGGCGAACTCCGTGACGGTGCGGAAGTCATCGGCCTTGGTTGGTGACCACCGGCGACGCGGGGAGGCGGCCACGCAGATGCGGTCACGGGCCAGCAGAACCAGGCGCTTGGGGTTGGGCGAGTGGCCGTACCAGCGCAGCAGCAGCTGGCCGGCGGTCAGGTTCCAGTCCCCGTCGAAGACACCGTGGGCCGGATCCTGCCCGCGATCACTCTCCGGGGCGCGGCCACGGCCGGAGTGCGGAGCGTCGGGCGGGGTCTCAGGACCCCCGCGCTGACCAGCGTGGCCCCGTCGCTCCAGCAGCTGGTCCAGCCTGCGGCTGAGACTGTCGATGAAGATCATGGGGAGGACCACGAAGCAGAACACGACGGCTGCGGCGTACCACAACCAATGGTGGCGCGATTTCAGGCGCCCCTTCCCCGCGGCACGGTGAACGTCCTTGGGCGGTGTGGGTATGGGCTTGCGGAGCTCACACCAGACCAGGGCTACGGGTTCTTCGCCCAGGATCTGCCGCGCACGCCGTAGCACCTTCCGTTTCGCCATGCCGAAGATCGTACTGCTGCGCCCCTGGCGACCGTGGAGGAGTCATGGCACAGCGCGAGGTCGGTCGGCAGGCTCGCCCGCGATGTCGCTCTCTCCTCTGGCCGACGACCACGTCGCGGTAGCGAGCGAGCCCTTCCCGCGTCGACCAGGAGCACCACGGTCCGTGCCGGTGATTTCCACCGTCACGCCATCGACCTTTCCCCGCCGTCCGCAGTGATGTGGCTGCACGGCGGGCTGACAAGGGTCCCTTTCTGACCGGCCTGGTGCTGTAGTGCGCGCCCGATGCGAGCGGCCGCGACTCCTTCGACGCGTTGGTCGACGCCGAGCTCGCCCGGCACGGAGTCCCGGTGTTGGGCCACGGCAGGCGTTCGTCATGCGGCAGAGCGACCAGATCCGCAAGGGCCTCGGCGCAGCGCGAGCCGATGGACCGGCACTCATCAGCGTCCTTCACCAGCTGATGCGGCTGCAGGCCCCCTTCCTTCCCCGCGCGAACGGGCGGCGAGGGGAGCCAGCCCCACCAGGGCGTGCGTCGCCGGCGCGAGTCGGGGCGCCCCTCTCCGGAACGACGTCTGGCGGCCGGCCGGGCAGTGCCGCAGGGGTGGAGTCTCATCCTTCGGCCGGGTGCGTGCTCGGCACGCAGGTCACCTGTGATGCCCTGCAAGGGTTCACTCAACCAAAACCCTTAAATCTTGCTTATGTCATAGGTGCATGTTAGCGTCTTAAGGGCACCGTGTATGCGGACCGCCCCGGCCCGAAGGACGCCCATGGACCCGCTGGTTCGCACCAGGCACCTCATCCCGTGGCCGCCGCCTGGGCGGCCCGCAGCTCGTCGGCCGCACCCCATTCGCTTCCCCGAGCGCGCGGCCGCCACGCCGCGCGTACCGATACGCCTGGCGCTGAGCCGAGCGGCCGGAAAAATCTATCGTCAGGCCCTTGCCCGCACGCTGGCCTCGTACCTCCTTTCATCGGCCTCGACCTCGAGCGCCGCCACCCCTCGCTGGCGCAGCACCCGCCGGCCCCACCTGCTGGAGAGACGCCGATGAGCATCAACGTCGAGACCCTGCCGGACGAGCAGGGCGCCGCCCAGGCCTACGCCGCGATCAGGGCGTGGGAGACACTGCGCGCGCTCGCTGCGGACACCCCGGAGCTCGCGCAGGCGCTGGCTTCCATCGACACCACCGACCTCAAGGGGCCACTGGACGGCACCGCTCTGGAGGTCGGCGTCCTCGACGCGCGTCTGGAGTACGCCCACCTGCTGGCGCAGAACGAGGTCAAGCAGCGTCTCATCGACCGCCGAGCCAGCGGCGGCACGGGACTGGAGGCCCGCTGCACCTGTGGCCATCCGGCCATGGCCCACGCCCGCCAGCTCGTCGCGGGGAACCGCCTGCCGTGCGCCGCCTACTGCGACTGCGAGGACCTGGTGCTGATTTTCGCGTAAGACCGGCCCGTTACCGGCTCCAACGGGCGCCAGGAACGCGGCCTGGTGCCGGCCCGGGACACTATCCCGAGCCCCGCCTCCGGCGGCGCCGGCGTCACCCGCCGGACCCGTTGGGGTCGACGAGCCGGCCGGATCCACGAGACCACGAAGTGCAGAACCTAATGTATGACGTACCCTCCTTCAAAGCGCAGGACTTAAGAGATGGGAAGTGACATGGCAGGGAAGGACGCGCCGACCTCGTCGAAGCTCAACGATCAAGCGATCGCCGATTGGTTCGGTGTGGCGAAGAGCGCTGTCGGGAAGTGGCGAATCGGCCAGGCGCAGGCCGCGGCCCCCGACGCACCGCGCAAGACGCCGGCGTTCGTCCGTGTCGCTGCCGATCTGGGTGTGAACCTCACCGCAGAGGACCAGGCCGCGGCACTGGTGCCGCGCACGGTGGTCGAGGCATTCGGGAAGGCCGTCGGGTACCTCGATGCGGCCGGCGAGTTGATCCCGGAGATCCAGGACAAGCCCAAGGGTCGCTGGTCGCCGGTGGCCCCGACCATCGACCCGGTGCCGGACGAGAACGGCAAGCCGCGAAAGCGGTGGTACAAGCCGCACATCGCGGACGAGTACGGCATTCCCGAAGGCACGCTCAGCGCCTGGATGAACCGCGATCCAGAGTTCCCGACCCCCCACCAGGACGAGCTGTCGAGAACCTACCTCTACACGGAGCAACTGGAGGCGTACGACAAGGTCCTCGCCAGGCGCGAGGAGGAGAAGGCCGCCGGCCCCGCACCCAACGGCCACGATGAACAGGGCAGGCCCTGGCGCTTCATCGCCAAGAGGACCGACCGCGCCGATGGCGTGGACACGGCGACCGGGCGTGCCTACCAGCTGCTGCCGGCGGACAGCTACTACGCCAAGAAGGCGGTCGCCGCGGCGAAGGCCGGCAAGAAGAGCCGGCAGAGCTGACGGGCTTGCCGCTGAAGTCGCGACGCGAGGAGGTTGGATTCATGGGCTCGGCATTGAACGACCACGAGTGGGAGACATTCATGCGGCACGCCCTCGGCCTAGGGTCTGTTTCTCGGATCTCGCGACAGCTGTGGGGTGTTGGGGCCAGGATGGGTGCATGGGTCGTGGGGATTTATCGAATGCGGAGTGGGAGCGGTTGGAGCCGTTCTTGCCGCGTGGTGGCATGCGGGGTGGCCGGTGGAGTGATCACCGTCGGGTGATCAACGGGGTGTTGTACCGGGTGCGGACGGGCGTGCAGTGGCGTGACCTGCCGGAGCGGTTCGGGCCGTGGTTGACGGTCTATAAGCGTCATCGCCGGTGGTCAGCGGATGGGACGTGGCAGATGCTGCTGTCGCGTATCCAGGCTGCCGAGGATGCGGTGGGCGGGATCGACTGGGATGTGTCGGTGGACTCGACGACCGTGCGGGCTCATCAGCATGCCGCCGGCGCGCGGAGGGCGGCGCCGGCCGCGGTGGTTCAAAGGGGGGCCGTGCGCGGGACGAATCGGGTCGATCCGGTGCTGCGGCGTTTGGTCGCCCGGTTGGAGGAGGTGGTCCGCTCGGCGAGTGCCTGGGACGCTCCCGTGGTGGGTTCACTACCAAGATCCATCTCGTGGTCGACGGACGGTGCCGGCTCCTCGCTCTCGTCCTGACGCCCGGGCACTACGGTGACGGCCCGCAGTTCCAGCGCGTACTCGAGGAGCTGTCCGTGCCCCGCACCGGACGGGGACGGCCGCGCACCCGGCCCGACCACGTCCTGGCGGACAAGGCCTACACCTCCCGCGAGAACCGCCGTTACCTGCGACGACGCGGCATCCGGCACACCATCCCCGAACGCCTGGACCAACAACAACACCGGCACAACCGCGGTTCGCGAGGCGGCCGGCCCACCGGCTTCGACGCCGAGCGCTACAAGAAACGCAACACGGTCGAACGCGCCATCAACCGGCTCAAGGGCTTCCGCGCCGTCGCGACCCGCTATGAGAAACGGGCCTACATCTACCTCGGCACCGTCACCCTCGCAGCCCTCGCCATCTGGCTCCGCACATGATCCGAGAAACAGACCCTAAGCGTCCCCGCCAGGTTGCAGCTCGACGTCGACCCGCAGGGGAGTCTCACGCGGTGGGACCCTGCAGCGTCGGCGTCGCAGCCCGGGCGCGCCCCCGCCGAAAGCTGAAAGGGGTGCGCGGAGGCGGCGGCTGCTCCGCGATCTGCAGATCCTGTTGTCCGCAGGTTCGTCCACTGGTCGGATATACCAAGACGTAACCATCAGCGATCAGTGTCACATCTCCCATCGCCTGTCCAGCTCGAACCAGTTGCCGTCCCTCCGGGGCCGACGGATTCCCTCCGTCGGCCCCGATGTGTCTCCGCCGACCGCCCCGCCGCACCGGCTACCCGCCGATCCGTCGACGGGCAGCGTGATCCGGACCCCCGCCCGCGTCACGGCCGCCAGCAGTGCGCTCGCACTTCCCGCTTGGTGCCGCGGCCCGCCGGCAGAGAGCGCGGCCAGGCCCGAGTAGGGGCCGGCGCTCCTGCCCGCCGATGGGACAGATGGTCTGGGGTTCGTCCGACTGCCTGCTCCGTGGCCACGAGAACAGGCCGGTGCTGGCGGTCAGTCCCGCAGGGCGTCCCACCCGCCGCGGTCCAGCAGGCCAGGAGCTGGCCGGTGGTGTGGTGTGGCCACGCTCCTGATGACGACCGGTGGGCAGCGGACGCCCCGCGTTGGGCGGTCAGTCTCCTGCCTGCGGCAGTGGCCGCCGGCCTGGGGATGACCTGGTTCCGATTGAGACGCTCGACTTTCGTCGTTCTGACGGGTCGTCGGCTCCTATGCGGCGGTGTCGAGGCTGGCTGTGGCCCATGCTTGCTGGACGGCGCGGATTTCCTGATCGGTGGGCCGGCCTGGGCTCCTGGGCAGAA